>NZ_BPQQ01000005.1 GCF_022179325.1 Methylobacterium isbiliense
GCCGCTGGACGAGGATCTGCTTCTGGACCTTGCGGGGAGCCACGAGGTTCTGGTGACGCTGGAGGAGGGCTCGACGGGAGGGTTCGGGGCTCTGGTGCTGCATCTTTTGTCGGCGCGGGGCGCTCTGGACGGGGGGAGCGTGCGGGTGCGGACGCTGACGCTGCCGGACGCCTACCAGGACCACGACACGCCGGAGCGGATGTACGCGCAGGCGGGGCTGGACGCGCCGGCCATCGTCAGGACCGTCCGCGACCTCCTCCCCGCGCAGCCGCGGGCCTCCAGCCGCGAGGCCGCCGTCGTCAGCGTCGCGCGGCGCCCGCGCTGAGCGACGCCTCGGTTCCGGGCCGGCGCTTCTCGGCCGAACGGATCGCCTGCCACGCGTTCGGCTGCGACACGAAGGCCCGCAGGGCCGCGGCGTTGCGGGCCGCCTCCTCGCCCCCGAGGTCGCGGCGCATCACCTCCTCGGCCTCCGCCGGGCGGCCTGCCAGCCCCAGCACCAGGGCGAGGTTCTGGCGCACCCGCGCATCCGCCCGCGGATCGGCCGCCGCCTGCCGCAGCACCCGCTCGGCCTCGCCGAGGCGCTTGGCGAGGGCGTAGGACAGGCCGAGATTCGACAGGATCGTCGGCTCGCCCGGCACGATCTTCAGGGCGGCCTCGTAGAAGCGCTGGGCCTGGGCGTGATCGCCCATCTGGTCGGCCACCGTGCCCTGCGCCGAGAGCACCCGCCAGTCCGGGTTCGCGGGCGAGTGCGCGTTCTGCAGCACCTCGGCCGCCTCGCCGTAGCGCCCGGCCTCCGCCAGGGTCTTGCCGTAGGCCGCCAGCACGGTCGGGTTCTTGGGGTTGCGCAGGGCCGCCTGCTGCAGCACCGCCGCGGCCTGCGCCGTCTGCTCGGTGCGCCGCAGGGCGTTCGCGTAGGCGATGGCCGTGCCGACATCGCCCGGATTGGCGTTGTGGCGCGCGCCGAGGCGGTCGAGGTCGCGCCGGTCGGGGGCGGCCTGCGCCCGCGCGTCGATCGAGCCGGTGGTGGCGGGCGAGCGCGACAGGCAGCCCGAGGCGAGGAGCGCCACCGCGCCGGCCGCCAGCAGGCGACGCAGTCCGGCCCGCGACACTTCGAACCCAGCACTCATCCGCCGCTCCACCCCGAGATCATGGCCGGCGGGCCTGCGTCGCGCCGCGCCGTCTGCGGTGGTAGAGCGTTAACCCTAACCGCGGGTTAAGCCGCGCCTCCAGCCAGGGGATCCTCCGCCGTGACAGCCCTCCTGCCCGCCGCCGACGCTGCCGCCGCGATCCCGATCTGGTGCGTCGAGGCCGGCGGCTGGCCGGCGCTCGCCGCATCCCTGGCCGAGACCCTGCCGGCCCCGGCCGCCGCCTTCGCCCGGGCGACCGGCTTCACCGCCAAGCCCGGCAGCCACTGCCTCCTGCCCGATGCCGGCGGCGGCTTGGCCGGCGTGCTGTTCGGGATCGATCCGGCCGGGGACCGCTTCGCCCCGGCCAAGCTCGCGGATCTCCTGCCGGAGGGGGCCTACCGGTTCGCCGCCCCCCCGCCCGACCCGGCCCTGGCGGCGCTCGGCTGGCGGCTGTCCGCCTACCGCTTCGGGCGCTACCGCGACAGGCCGGTGCCGGGCGCCCGGCTGGTTGCGCCGGAGGGCGTGGACGCGGCCGAGATCGGGCGCATCGCCGATGCCGTCGCGGCCGGCCGCGACCTCGTCAACACCCCGGCGAACGATCTCGGGCCGGGCGAGATTGAGACCGCCGCCCGCAGCCTCGCGGAGCGCTGGGGGGCGGCCTGCGCGGTCGTGTCCGGCGAGGACCTCGCGCGCGGTTTCCCGATGATCGCGGCGGTCGGCCGCGCCTCCGAGCGGGCGCCGCGGCTGATCGACCTGACCTGGGGCGACGCCGCCGCCCCGAAGGTGACGCTCGTCGGCAAGGGCGTCGCCTTCGACACCGGAGGCCTCGACATCAAGCCCTCCGCGGCGATGCTGCTGATGAAGAAGGACATGGCGGGGGCCGCCGCGGCGCTCGCCGCGGCCGAGATGGTGATGGGCGCGGGATTGCGGCTGCGCCTGCGCGTGCTCGTGCCCGCCGTCGAGAACGCCATCTCGGGCAGCGCCTTCCGCCCGGGCGACGTGCTGCGCAGCCGCCGCGGCCTCTCGGTCGAGATCGGCAACACCGACGCGGAGGGTCGTCTGATCCTCGCCGATGCGCTCGCCCTCGCCGACGAGGAGAGCCCGGATCTCGTGATCGACTTCGCGACCCTGACGGGCGCCGCCCGGGTGGCGCTCGGCCCCGACCTCCCGGCCCTGTTCACCCAGGACGACGCGCTCGCCGCCGCCATGGCCGAGGCGGGCCAGGCGGTGAACGATCCGGTCTGGCGCCTGCCGCTCTGGGCGCCCTACGCGAGCCTGCTCGACTCCAAGATCGCGGACATCAACCACGTCTCCGGCGGCTCCTTCGCGGGTGCCATCACGGCCGCGCTGTTCCTGCGCCGCTTCGCCCCGCAGGCCGGGGCGCACGCCCATCTCGACCTCTACGGCTGGAACCCGGGCACCAAGCCCGGCCGTCCGGAGGGCGGCGAGGTGCAGACCGCGCGGCTGGTCTACGAGCTCCTGAAGCGCCGCTACGCCTGAGGCGCCGCCTCCCCGGCCAGCGCCGCCCGCTCCGCCTCGTAGGCCTCGCGCACCACCTCCTTGCCGTAGGCGCGCTCCAGGCGCCGCACCGTGAAGTGGGCGCGGGCGATGCCCTGGAAGTGGTCCATGAAGGCGGCGTTGACCGCGGCGCCGCCGAGCGCGCCGATCACCGGCACCGCCTGGGCGGCGACCTTCTGCGAGACGACGAGGCCGAAGCGCGAGGCCACCTGCGCGGCGAAGCGCATCAGCACGGGCGCGCCCTCGTCGAGGAGGCCGCGGCCCGCCGCGTAGCGCGTCACCTCCGCCATGGTCTTGGCCAGCGCCCCCCGCACCGCGAAGTAGCCGCTGTCGGTGGCGGTCGCGGTCTCCGGGCCGCCGCGCCCGCCCAGCGCGAAGACCTGCATGCAGGCGAGCGCGGCCTCCGGCCGGCTCAGGTCCTCGCCCTCGCGCTGGGCGATCTCGGCGATGGAGCGCAGCATCAGGGTGGTGGAGACCGGCAGTTCCACGGCGAGCGTCGCGAGGCCGAAGGCGCCCCCGACCGCCCCCGAGACGGCGGCGAGCGCCTTGTGGCCGAAATCGCCCGGCGGGTAGCGCTCCAGGAGGTCGAGGGCGCGGGCGCGCAGGCCCGGGCGCCCGGCCTCTGCGGCCGGCACGATCGCGGCGCCCTCCCCGGCCTGCCGCGGCAGGGTGGCGAGCGCCACGGTGAGCGCGCCCTTCATGGCGGTCTCGGTGGCGTGGGTGATGGCCTCGCTCACCGTCTCGGGCAGCGCGCGGCCGATGAGGTCGAGGGGCGCGCCCGCGACGGCGGAGAGCCGGGCGGCGAGGCTCGGGCGCTCCAGCACCGCGACGGCCCGGCGAAGCGCCGCGCGGTCCGCCTCGCTCAGCGGCTCCGGCGCACGGGGCGGGACGGGAAGCGCGATGTCGGCGGCGACGATCTCGGTCACGGGAGCACCTCGGCCAGTGCGGGACGATCCGGTCCCTGACAAGCTGGGGAGCCCGGTCCGGGTTCCGCAAGGGCGTTCCGGTGGATCCGGCGCGCAAGTCCTGTAGCGGAAGGGCGTGCCGGCCGGCTACGAAGGGCGGACCGACCGGAGCCCGCCCGATGACCAGCGACCCGCCCGCCGCGCCCAATTGGGGCGCCCCCGTCATCCGCACCATCGCGATGCCGGCCGACACCAACCCGGCCGGCGACATCTTCGGCGGCTGGCTGATGGCGCAGATGGACCTCGCCGCCGGCAATGTCGCGGCCCGCCGGGCGCGCGGGCGCTGCGCCACCATCGCGGTCGAGGGCATGACCTTCCTGCAGCCGGTCTCGGTCGGGGACGAGGTCAGCCTTTACGCCCGCATCGTCGCGGTCGGGCGCTCCTCGATGCGCATCCAGATCGAGGCGTGGCGGCGCGCCCGCGAGAGCGAGGAGACCATCAAGGTCACGCAGGCCCTGTTCACCTTCGTGGCGATCGACCAGGACCGCCGCCCGCGCCCGGTGCCGCCCGAGCCGCCGCCCGCGACGGGCGGGCCGGGCTTCGACGCGTGGTCGATCTGAGCCCGCCGACGGGCCGCCGGCTCGGCGGCAGGGACGAGCCCGGGGCGTGTCAGGCCCGCGCGGCGATCCCGTCCGCGTGCAGCGCCGCGGGTGCGGCGTCGGGCGCTGGGCGCTCCTCCGGCAGCAGGCGCAGGGCGAGGCACAGGCCCACCACCGGCAGGCCGACCGCGGCGGTGGCGACGAAGAAGGCCGGGTAGCCCATCGCCTCGACGGCGAAGCCCGAGAGCCCGCCCACGAACTTGCCGGGCAGCGCGTAGAGCGAGGAGAGCAGCGCGTACTGCGTCGCCGCGAAGGCCGGCGAGGTCAGGCTCGACATGTAGGCGATCAAGGCGGTGCCCGCGAAGGCGCCCGCGAAGTTGTCGATGCTGATGCTGGCGACCAGCAGCGGCAGGTCGTGGCCGGCGAGCGCCAGCCACGCGAACATCAGGTTCGAGGCGGCCGCCGCGATGCCGCCTACCAGGAGTGAGGCGGTGAGGCCGATGCGGCTCACCGCGATGCCGCCCGCGAAGGCCCCGGCGATGCCGATCCAGACGCCGTAGACCTTCGACACCGTGGCGATCTCGGAGAGCGTGAACTTCATGTCGATGTAGAGCGGGTTCGCCATGATGCCCGAGACGATGTCGGGCAGGCGGTAGAGCATGATCAGCAGCAGGATCAGCACGAGGCCGAGCCCCTTGCGGCGCATCAGGTCCGAGAAGGGGTCGACCACCGCCTCGCGGGCCGCCACCCGCCAGCCCCGGCCCGCCGGCGGGTCGACGGCCGCGGCCTTCGGGGCGGCGAGGCAGCCCGCCACCGCGATCAGCATCAGGGCCGCCATGGTCGCGTAGGCGGGCGTCCAGCCGAACGCATCGGCGAGGTAGAGCGCGCCCGCCCCCGCGCAGATCCGCGCGAGGCTGTAGCCGAGCTGGTAGGCGGCCAGCATCATGCCCTGGCGCTCGGCCGGCGCGGAATCGATGCGCCAGCCGTCCACCACGATGTCCTGCGTCGCCGACGCGAAGGCGATCACCAGCGCGCAGACCACCATGTAGCCGAGCGAGCGCGACGGATCGCCGAAACTCATCGCGATCATGCCGGCCGCCACCCCGAGCTGGGCCGCCAGCATCCAGGCTCGCCGCCGCCCGAGGAGCCGCGCCAGCCCCGGCAGGTCGAAGCGGTCGATCACCGGCGCCCAGAGGAACTTCAGCGTATAGGCCAGGGAGACGTAGCTGAGCAGGCCGATGCTGGACCGCTCGATCCCGGCCGTGCGCAGCCACGCCGACAGCGTCGCGAAGACGAGCAGGATCGGCAGGCCGGCGCCGAAGCCGAGCAGCAGCATCAGCGCCATGCGCCGGTCGCGCGCGACGTCGCGCAGCGTGCGCTTGGTGCCCTCCAGCCAGCCGACGCTCATGGCTCTTCGTTCCCCGCGATGGTTCCGGCGCAGTACATCCGACGAGTGAGGCCGCATGATGGTTCGCGACCGGTTAACGGAGGTTGGGCCGCGGACGGGTGGCGAACGGAATTTCTCCCCACGAATGAACAATTTGCGTTCTAAAACAATGGTTGATGACATGTGTCGGTTCGTGGAACACTGGCATTTGTCGCAAGTCTGAGTGCGGCCGACGCGGATCGGGCGCCGGGATCGCGGATGGCCCGCGGAGCACAGCGAGGGGCGATGGCCGGCGCAGCCCGCCGATCGACCAAGATGTCCGGCAAGCGGATCGGCCGTCAGGTCGATCAGCGGCTCGGCGCGGCCGAGCCCGACGCGTTGCTCGCGGCGGCCTTCCAGGCCAGCGACGTCCCCATGCTGCTCGCGGAGGCCGGCCGGCCCGACCAGCCGATCCAGTTCGCCAACGCGGCCTTCTGCCGCCTCACCGGCTATGCCCCGGAGGAGGTGGTGGGCCGCGACCTGCAGATGCTGCGGGGGCCCGGGACGGATCCCGTGGCGCTCGCCCGCCTGTGCGCGGCGGCCGCCCGCGGCGAGACCCTGTCGACCGAGATCCTGGCCTGCCGCAAGGACGGGACGGCGCTCCTCGTGGCCGTCCGGCTGAGTCCCGTCCGGACGGCGTCGGGGGGGCGCTACGCCTTCGCGGTCGTGGAGGAGCTGGAGACCGGCCGGGCGGTGCTGCAGGCCGCCCTCGACCGCGCGACCGCCCGGGTGCACGAGGTCGATCACCGGGCCAAGAACACCCTGCAGGTCGTCGCCTCGCTGGTGCTGCTCAAGGCCCGCCGCACCGAGAATCCGGCCTGCCGCACCGCCCTCGACCGGGTGGCCGAGCGGATCGGCGCGCTCGCCTCCGTTCAGCGCCTGCTGCCGGCCGGCGAGGAGGCGGGCCATCTCGATCTGCGGGCCTTCGCGGTTGACCTCGCCGAGGAGCTCGCGGCCGAACTCGATCCCCCGCGCATCGCGTTGACGGTCGAGGTCGAGCCGGTGGCGGTCGCGGTCGACAAGGCGGCGCCCCTGGCGCTCCTCGTGCACGAACTCGCCACCAACGCCGTGCGCCACGCCTTTCCGGACGGCCGGCGGGGCCGGGTGCGGATCGCCGCCGGTTGCTCGGAGGACCGTCTCGTCCTGTCGGTCGAGGATGACGGGGTCGGTCTCGACGCCACTGCTCCGCCGTCGGATGCCTTCGGCCTCGCGGTGGTGGCGATGGTGACGCGGCAATTGTCCGGCACGCTCACCTGGGACCGGACGCCGCCGGGCACCCGGGTGCATGTGTCCCTGCCCTGGGCGCCGCCCGACGCACCCGATGCGCGAGCGGGGCTCGATGCCCTGAGCGGGGCTTGAAGCCTGAGCGGGGCTTGCCCCCGGCTCAGCCGCCGCGGCCCGCCCCGTCGAGCGCCGCCGCCACGGCTGCCCGGGCCTCCTTCAGCCGGAAGGGCTTGCGCAGGAACACCGCGTAGCCGTCGCAGCGCGCCCGCACCGCCGCCTCGGGCATCGAGCTCATCATCACGACCGGGATGTCCCGGGTCGCCTCCTCGGCCTGGAGCGCGCGCAGCATCGTCGGCCCGTCCATCACCGGCATCATGAAGTCGAGCACGATCAGGTGCGGGGCGGCCTCGGCCATGCGCTGCAGCCCGTGCCGGCCGTTCGCCGCAGTGAACACCGTGTGGCCCTCGTCGGTGAGGACCGATTCCAGCAGCTCGGCGATGCCGAACTCGTCGTCCACGATGAGCACCGTCGCCACCCGCTCACTCCCCGCCTCGACCCGATGGCAGGTGCCGGAGCTGGGCCAGGATCGCCTCGGCCCGATCCGGTCCGTCCTCGACGGCGATGCCGCCGGCCGCGATGCGGAAGCAGCGCAGGCGCTGGTCGATGACGCTGTCGCGCGCCTTGATGACCGAGACCATGCGGTGGAGGTCCGACCGGAGTTCGACGAAGCGCAGCAGCAGGATGTTCTCGGCGATCCCCGAGGCGCCCTGGAGGGACACGCCGCCGAGCGGCAGGCCCGATGCCAGCCCGTAGAGATCGGTCTCCACCGTGTACATCCCCGTCACGTCCAGCGCCCTCAGCTCGGCCGTCAGGGCGGCGAAGACGCGCACGATGCGGTCCCCATCGGGGGTGAGGCGCCTGAGGCCGTCGAGACCGTCGATGAACACGCGCCGCACCCGCCGGTTCCTCACCGCGGCGAACAGGCGGTCGCAGACCTCGTCGATCAGCCCTTCGGTGGCGGGATGCCACAGCACCTCGACCTGCCCGGTCTCCATCATGGCGGCGACCGGCAGGTTCAGCGCCCGCGCCTTGGCCTTCAGCGCCGCCTCGCTCTCGTGGAGGCCCACCAGCAATCCCGCATCGCCGGGGTCGCCCCCGAGGAACTGCAGCCCGAGCGTGGTCTTGCCGATGCCGGCCGGCCCGGCGAGCATCGTGGTCGAGTGCCGCGGCAGGCCGCCGCCGAGCATGCCGTCGAGGGCCGGGATCCCGAGCGGCACGTGCGGTCCCCCGACATGGTCGCGCCGGCTCGGCTCCCGGAAGCGCGCCTCGGTGCGGGGAAACACCACGATGCCGCCATCCGTGATGCGGAAGGCGTGGCGCCCGCGCAGGAAGCCGCTGCCCCGGAACTTGCGCACGTCGAGATCGCGCTCGGCCCGGCGCCCGCACAGCCGGCTCGACAGTTCGATCAGGCCGTCCACCATGGTGTGCTCGGCCGCCGCCATCGGGGCGCCGGCCGAGGCGCTGGTGAGGAGCAGCACCGTCGCGCCGTTCGCGCCGGCCTGGGTCTGGAGTTCGTGGATGAACTTCTTGAACTCCATGGCGGACCCGGCCGTCTCCTCCGCCGCCATCACGCCGTCGAGGACGAGCAGGCTCGCCTCGCTCTCGCCGATCTGCCGGCGCAGCAGGGTCAGCAGGCCGGCCAGGCCCTCGTCCTGAAGCGTCCGGAAGGCGCTGAGATAGGTCAGGCGGTCGGGGATCACGCTCGCGTCGAAGAAGCCCAGCGACGCGATGTGCCCGAGCATCCGGGCGTGGCTCTCCGCCAGCAGGGTGATGTAGAGCGCCCGCCCGCCCGCGGTTGCGTGGGTGTGGCAGACTTGGTTGGCGAAGATGGTCTTGCCGCTGCCCGGGGTGCCCTGGACGATGTAGACGCCGCCCTGAAACAGGCCGCCGCCCAGGATCTCGTCGAGCCCCGCGATCCCGGTCGCGACCCGCTCCAGGCCGCCATAGGCCCCGACCCGCTCCGTCCCCGGTCCCGACCCCGTCATCGTGCTCTCGATCGTTCTTCAGTGATGCAGGGGGAGAGTTACCGTGAAGGTCGATCCTTCACCAGTCCCGCTTCGCAGGGTCACGCCCCCGCCCATCGCCTCGGCGAGGCGGCGCACCAGCCACAGGCCGACCCCGAACCCGGTGCGGATCTCGGCCTCCGGCAGGCGCGCCTGCTCGAAGCGGGCAAAGACCCGCTCGTGGTCGCCCGGGGCGATGCCGATCCCCTGGTCGATCACCCGGATCACCCCGGACCCGCCCGCCCGCTCGGCCTCGATCACGATCGGCCGGCCGTCGCCGTACTTGATCGCGTTGGTCACGAGGTTGTCGAGGATCTGGTCGAGGGCCACGCGCTCGCAGGCGAGGAGGAGATCGTCGGGCACCCGCACCATGATGGTGCTGCCGGCATGGGCGGCGAGCGGCTCCAGCCCCGCCGCCACCTCGCCGGCCACCTCCGCGAGGCGCACCGGCACGCGGTCGAGGACGAGGCGCCCGGCCTGGGCGCGCGAGACGTCGAGGATCGTGGTCGCCCGGCGGATGTAGCGGTCGACGAGCCACTTGAGGCGCGCGAGGCCCTGCACGAGCCGGGGCGACGGCTGGCGCGCGCCCTCGGCCTCGGCGGCGGCGAGCAGCCGCTCGACCTGGCCGAGGATCGGCGTCATCGGGTTGCGCAACTCGTGCGCGATGCTGGTGAGGAACGCGTCCTGCTCGGCGAGCGCCCCCTGCAGGGCCGCGATCTCGCGGCGCAGGGCGGCGTTCTCGGCGATCAGTGCGCCGGTCAGGTCCGGCTCGGGCTCCGGGGCGGCAAGGGTCAGGGGGCCGGCGCGGCGGGTGTCCGGCTCGCTCATCGGGGTGATCCCTCCGCCTCGGCCACCGGAAAGGTGGCACGAACGCCCTGCACCGACAAGCTTTGCGGGGGTATCGAAGCGCCCGACGGTCGCCGCGCGTGTCCGTCCGGGGGGCTCAGGCCGGCGGGAGCCGGCGCCACACGGCCGCGGCGGCGGCGAGGTCCTCGATCGCGGCGCCCACCGATTTGAAGGCGGTGATTGCCGCGGGATCGGTCCGGCCCGGGACGCGGCCCCGGCAGAGATCGGCGAGGTCGCCGCGGACCGCCTCGCGCGCGAGCGCGCCCGCGGCGAGCGCGACCGCCACGTCGCCGCCCTTGGCGAGCGCGTCCGGCCCGTCCACGTAGATGGCGGCCCGGGCGAGCGCCGCGTCGTCGGCCTCGCGCATCCGGGGCGTGAACGAGCCGACGAGGTCGAGATGGGTGCCGGGGGACAGCCACGCGCCGCGCACCAGCGGCCGTTCGGACAGGGTGGCGCAGCAGACGATGTCGGCCTCCCGCACCGCCGCCTCCAGATCCGTGACCGCCCGCGCCGGGACGCCCTCGGCGGTCAGGCGCCGGCTCAGCGCCTCGGCGGAGGCCGGGCGGTGGTTCCAGACCGCGACCTCGCGGATCGGGCGCTCGGCCCGGTGCGCCCGCACCAGGAAGGGCGCGAGCGCCCCCGCCCCGACCATCAGCAGACGCGCGCTGTCGGGCCGCGCGAGGTGGCGCGCGGCCAGCGCCGAGGCGCCGGCGGTGCGCCAGAGCGTGAGATGGGGCGCGTCGAGGAGCGCGAGCGGCCGGCCGGTCGCCCGCTCGCTCAGGAGGAAGCCGCCCTGGAAGGTCGCGAGGCCCCGCGCGGCGTTGCCGGGGTGCAGCCCCAGCACCTTCACGCCGATGTGCTCGGCGTCCCAGGCCGGCATGATCAGCAGGGTCGCCTCGCCCGCCGGATCCGGGAGGGCGTGCACGTGGCGCGAGGGCGCGGCGACCTCCGCCCGGAAGGCGGCGTCGAGGGCTGCCACCATCGCGGCCGGCGTCAGGGCGGCGTCGATCTCGGCGGCGGAGACGATCCGCACCGGGGTCAGGCGCGGCCGGCGGGCGCCGGCAGGGCGGCCGGCCGGTCGAGGGACGCGGCGTTGCGCAGGCGGTCGCTCTCGGCGCGCAGCCGGTCGATCTCGCGCCCGCGCAGGCGGCGCTCGCGGCGGTTGGGCTCCTGGCCGAGCCATGCGCCGCAGCCGCCGATCAGGATGCCCAGCGCCACCGCCGCGAAGGCGAGCGCGTAGAGCGGGACCGTCAGGCTGAAGGCCGGCGCGCCCTGCGAGAAGGGATCGAACGACACGGTGACGGGCTGGCGGTTCGCCACCGCGAGCAGCACCACCACGATCGCGATGGGGAGGAGGATCAGGCCCTTGAGGAAGCGGATCATCGGACGGCTCGGGAGTACGGTGTGGCGGGGGATCTAGAGCATTGTCCGACGACGTGGATGCCGGTTCGTCGCAGACAATGCGGCAAAACCAAAAACCTGGAGCAGGCTTCACGGTTCGATCCGATCGAACCCGCTCGAGGACGGCGTCGCGTGCGAGCGAGGCTCGCCGCGCCGGCTCGGAACCGTCTCACGAGGCCTGGGCGGCCACCGGCTCCTCGGCGCCGATGCCGGCCTCGTTGAGGCGCAGGCGCATCTCCTTGCCGGTCTTGAACACGGGGATCGCCTTCTCGGCCACCGCCACCGCGGCGCCGGTGCGCGGGTTGCGGCCGCGCCGGGCCTCGCGCCGCTTCACCGAGAAGGCGCCGAACCCCCGCAGCTCCACCCGGTCGCCGCGGGCGAGCGCGTCCGCGATCGTGTCGAGGATGGCGTTGACGATGTTCTCGACGTCGCGCTGGTAGAGGTGCGGGTTCTGCTCGGCGATCCTGAGGACGAGCTCGGACTTGATCATGGCAGGCGGTCTCGGGCGGGTGTTTCGGGCAGGCCGGCTGGGCGGGCGCGGGGAGGCACCCGGGGGAGGTCTCAGCGGGGGGAGGCCGTGCCCGGGCGCCAGAGCGCCAGAAGGCCGCCGCGGGCGAGCGCGGCCGCCTCCTCTGAGGCGACGCGCAGGGAGGCGTCGCCGAAGCCGAGGAGCGCGGCGGCCGAGAACAGGTCGAAGCGGCTCTCGTTGCGCGGCTTCCAGTCCCGGACCGGCAGGTCCTTGGCGACGTTCTTCTCGCGCTCCAGCCACGCCACCGCCTGCCGCTCGCCGCCGGTCTCGTCGACGAGCTTCAGCGCCACGCTCTGGCGGCCGCTGAACACGCGCCCGTCCGCCACCGCGCCGAGCTGCTCGGGCGTCATCCGCCGCCGCTCGGCCACCAGGGTCTTGAACCACGAGAAGGTGTCGCCGACGATGGCCTGGAGCGCGGCCCGCGCCTCCGGCGAGGTCGGGTGGAAGCCGCTCGGCTCCGCCTTCAGCGGCGAGGACTTCACCTCCTCGACCCGCACCCCGACCTTGTCGAGGAGGCCCGAGAGGTCGGGATACTGGAACAGCACCCCGATCGAGCCGACCAGCGCGGTCTCGCGCGCCACGATGTGGTCGGCGGCGAGCGCCGTGATGTAGGCGCCCGAGGCGGCGGTGCCGTCCACGAAGGCGACCACCGGCTTCTTCTCGGCGAGCGCGCGCAGGTTGCGGAAGAGTTCCTCGGAGCCCGTGGTGGTGCCCCCCGGCGAGTTGATCGAGACGATCACCCCGGAGACCGCCCGCGACTCGCCCACCCGCTTCATCAGATCGCGGGTCTTCTCGCTGCCCGCGATGAAGCCGTCGATGCTGATGCGGGCGATCTGCGGCGTGACGGCGACGAAGCGGCCGCCGCCCGCGGCGCGCCAGCCGAGCGCGCCCGCCGCGACGATCAGCGCTCCGATCCCGAGGACCCGCCAGAAGGACAGCTTCCGGCGCAGGGAGCGGCGGTCGAGGAGAAGTTCGGCATCGATGGCCATGCGGCGCTCGTGTTCCTCATCTGGGTCCCGAACGGGCCGCACAAGTCCTTGGCGCGCCTCGTTCCCGGCGCTGTTCTACCTCCGCGCTTCCGGAAGCGGCAAGAGTGCGGGAAGGCGTGCGGGCGCGCGAATGCGGCGGGCCGGGACGATTTGCGCCACCCGCGCGGTCGGCCGGCTGTTGCCGCTGTACGTATTTTGTTCTAGCACTCGGCGCAGCGACGGGCCTTCCGGGGTACTCCGGCGGGGACTCCGGCCCTCCTCCCGCGCGGCGCCCCCGGGCCCGGATCGTGCAGCCTCGGCGGTCGACCGGTCCCGGCGCCCTCCCCGCTGCACGACCCGCTTCGAGCCCCGGCATGGCCCCTCTCGACACGATGTTCGACCATGCGGCCGAGGGCCGCGTCATCGCGGTGCGCGGCGCGCGCGAGCACAACCTGAAGAACGTCGACCTCGTGATCCCGCGCGACAAGCTCGTGGTCTTCACCGGGCTGTCGGGCTCGGGCAAGTCGTCGCTCGCCTTCGACACCATCTACGCGGAGGGGCAGCGCCGCTACGTCGAATCGCTCTCGGCCTATGCCCGCCAGTTCCTGGAGATGATGGCCAAGCCCGACGTCGACCAGATCGACGGCCTGTCGCCCGCCATCTCGATCGAGCAGAAGACCACCTCGAAGAACCCGCGCTCGACGGTCGGCACCGTCACGGAGATCTACGACTACATGCGCCTGCTGTGGGCGCGGGTCGGCATCCCGTACTCCCCCGCCACCGGCCTGCCGATCGAGAGCCAGACCGTCTCGCAGATGGTCGACCGCGTGCTGGCGCTGCCCGAGAAGACCCGCGCCTACCTGCTGGCGCCGGTGGTGCGCGGGCGCAAGGGCGAGTACCGCAAGGAGATCGCCGAGTTCCAGCGCCGCGGCTTCCAGCGCCTGCGCATCGACGGCGAGTACTACCCCATCGACGACGTGCCCAAGCTCGACAAGAAGCTCAAGCACGACATCGACGTGGTGGTGGACCGCATCGTGGTGCGGCCCGACATGGCCGCGCGGCTGGCCGATTCCTTCGAGACCGCGCTCGAACTCGCCGACGGCATCGCGGTGATCGAGATGGCGGACGCCCCCGAGGGCGCGGCGCCCGAGCGGATCACCTTCTCGTCGCGCTTCGCCTGCCCGGTCTCGGGCTTCACCATCCCGGAGATCGAGCCCAGGCTGTTCTCGTTCAACAACCCGTTCGGCGCCTGCCCGACCTGCGGCGGCATCGGGCACGAGATGCGCATCGACCCGACCCTGGTCATCGCCGACGAGGCGCTGAGCCTTGAGCGCGGCGCCATCGCCCCCTGGGCGAAGTCGACCTCGCCCTTCTACGGCCAGACCCTCGACGCGCTCGCCCGCCACTACCGCTTCCGCACCGACGTGCCCTGGGCCAAGCTCACGGCGGCGGCGCGCCAGGTGGTGCTGTTCGGCTCTGGCGGCGACGCGATCCGCTTCGCCTACAACGACGGCCTGCGCGCCTACGACGTGACGAAGCCCTTCGAGGGCGTGGTGCCGAACCTGGAGCGGCGCTACCGCGAGACCGAGAGCGATCAGGCCCGCGAGGACATCGCCCGCTTCATGGCCGAGACGCCCTGCCACGCCTGCGGCGGCAAGCGGCTCAAGCCCGAGGCGCTCGCCGTGAAGGTGGCGGGCCGCGACGTCGCCGACGTGGCGGCGCTGGCGGTGCGCGACGCGCAGCGCTGGTTCGTCGACCTGCCCGACCACCTCACGCCCAAGCAGAACGAGATCGCGGTCCGCATCCTCAAGGAGATCCGCGACCGCCTCACCTTCCTGATCGATGTCGGCCTCGAATACCTGACGCTCGCGCGCGGCTCGGGGTCGCTCTCGGGGGGCGAGAGCCAGCGCATCCGCCTCGCCTCGCAGATCGGCTCGGGGCTCACGGGCGTGCTCTACGTCCTCGACGAGCCCTCGATCGGCCTGCACCAGCGCGACAACGAGCGCCTGCTCGGCACCCTCAAGCGGCTGCGCGACCTCGGCAACTCGGTGATCGTGGTCGAGCACGACGAGGACGCGATCCTCCAGGCCGACTACGTGGTCGATGTCGGGCCCGGCGCCGGGATCCATGGCGGCGAGATCGTCGCCAAGGGCACGCCGCAGCAGCTCCTCGCCGACCCCAACTCGCTCACCGCCAAGTACCTCACGGGCGAACTCGCGGTGCGCATGCCGGCGGCCCGCCGCAAGATCCGCAAGGACAGGACGCTCCGCCTCGTCGGCGCGCGCGGCAACAACCTCAAGGACGTGACCGCCGAGATCCCGCTCGGCACCTTCACCTGCGTGACCGGGGTGTCGGGGGGCGGCAAGTCGACCCTCGTCATCGACACGCTCTACAAGGCGGTGGCGCGCAAGCTCAACGGCGCCCTGGAGCACCCCGCCCCGTTCGACCGGATCGAGGGCCTGGAGTTCCTCGACAAGGTCATCGACATCGACCAGTCGCCGATCGGGCGCACCCCGCGCTCGAACCCGGCCACCTATATCGGCGCCTTCACGCCGATCCGCGACTGGTTCGCCGGCCTGCCCGAGGCCAAGGCCCGCGGCTACCAGCCGGGGCGCTTCTCGTTCAACGTCAAGGGCGGGCGCTGCGAGGCCTGCTCGGGGGACGGCGTCATCAAGATCGAGATGCACTTCCTGCCGGACGTCTACGTGACCTGCGACGTCTGCAAGGGCAAGCGCTACGACCGCGAGACCCTGGAGGTGAAGTACCGCGAGCGCTCGATCGCCGACGTGCTCGACATGACCGTCGAGGAGGCCGCCGAGCTGTTCAAGGCGGTGCCGGCGATCCGCGAGAAGCTGGAGACGCTCGCGCGCGTCGGCCTCGGCTACGTCCATGTCGGCCAGCAGGCGACGACGCTCTCGGGCGGCGAGGCGCAGCGCGTGAAGCTGTCCAAGGAGCTGTCCAAGCGCGCCACCGGCCGCACCCTCTACATCCTCGACGAGCCGACCACCGGCCTGCACTTCCACGACGTCGCCAAGCTGATGGAAGTGCTCCACGAACTCGTGGACCAGGGCAACACCGTGGTGGTGATCGAGCACAACCTCGAAGTCATCAAGACGGCCGACTGGGTGATCGACATGGGCCCGGAGGGCGGCGACGGCGGCGGCACCGTGGTGGCGCAGGGCACGCCCGAGGCCATCGCCCGCGCCAAAGCCAGCCATACCGGCCGCTTCCTGCGCGAGGTGCTGGCCCGCCGCCCGGCCGGCCGGGCCGGCCGGGCCGGCAAGCAGGCGGCCGAGTAGCATCCCCCCGCGCGCCGACCCGCCGGGCCGCGCGGCCCAACCGGCGCCAATCACCCGGGAAGCACGCGCTCATCTTCAAGGATGGGCGCTTTTGCAGTGCACAACGCTCCGATTTCTATCGATCCGGCGCGAAGGCTCTTCAATCGAGCGCGTCCTGCGTGTGACGGAATTGCGACTTTTCCGCAACGCTTGTGGCGCTTCTGCCTGCGCGGCGGGCATTCCGCTGGCATTCTGAGCGTAGCTGTACAAAACTTCGAATCGTTCAGACTGTGTCGGGGCTGAGGGGCGCTCGAAGCAACGTCGATGCAAGCCTGCAGACCACAAGCGGGCAATCTCGACGAACTGCGCGAGGCGGCTGGTATTCAGCCTGCACCGGCGGGAAGGAAAAGGTAATGGTCAAGAATTGGCTCGCCGCGGGGGCGGCTGCTCTGTCTTTGGGCTTCACGGCGACGGCATCATACGCCCAGACCACCACGATCCCGGGTGAGCAGGTCGGCCTCGCCGTCGGTGCTCCTCTGCCCGAGGGCGTCTACGCCATCAACACGTTCACGTATCAGCGCGCCGACCAGCCGGGCTCGTCGGACCTGGGCGTCAACATCCCGGTTCTCGTCTGGTCCACGCCCTGGAAGGTCCTGGGTGCGCGCATCGAGGCCGTGGTGGCCCCCCCGACCCTGTTCTCCTTCAATCGCAGCGGCGGCCGCGACACCAGCGCGAATGTCGGGACCTTCATCGGCGGTATCTTCGCCTGGGATCTCGGCAACAACGTCGGCGTCAGCTACCTCGCGGGCGTGTACCTGAACGAGCTGAACGCCGGCCGCTTCGGCGGTCTGCAGCAGCTGGCGTCGAACACCTACCGTCAGGGCTTCGCGATCAGCTACACCGGCGACGGCTGGAACCTGACCGCGAACCTCACCTACAACTTCTACGACGTGCCCGCCCGGTTCGACGGCCCCGGCCTCGTCCCGGCCTTCTACGGCACGCAGGTTCCGTCCGATGCGCTCAACCTCGACCTGACGGCGACCAAGAAGTTCGGCAACTTCGAGATCGGCGCGATCGGCTACGGCACCACGAACCTGCGCAACCGGTCGTTCTTCCTCCTCTCCAACGCCACCCTCCCCACGGGCTGCGTCGGCTTCGCGCCGAACATCTGCGGGACGGCGGGCCGGAGCGGCGGCGGCCGGTTCGCCCTCGGCGGCCTCATCGGCTACGATTTCGGCAAGTTCTCGGTCCAGGCCTACGTCGCCCGCGACGTCGTGACCTCGGCGCAGTACGTCACGCCGGCGGGCTTCCTCCGGGACAACTACCGCACCGAGGGCTTCTTCCGCGTGATCGCCCCGCTCTACACGGTGGCGGCCGCCCCGCCGCCCGAGCCGGCTCCTATCATCCGCAAGTACTGAGATCCGGTCCGGCGCTCCGCGCCGGTCCCGTCCGCGACGCCGCCCGGCCCCGTGCCGGGCGGTTTCGTTTGTCGGCCATGTTCGTTTGTCGGCCATGCGTCTGTCGGCCATGCGTCCCCGGGCGCGGGTGTTGCTTCGCCGCGCGCGACCTATAACGACGGGAGACCTGCCCGTGGGGCGGGCACGAGGAGACCGTGCATGGCGTCGTCCGGGGAGTGGAGGATTCCGAGCGCGGCCCAGCCGCGGCCCGCCGACTACGCCTACGACCTCGACCGCGCCCTCACCGCCGTCGTCGCCCTCTCGGCCCGGGTGCCGGAGGCCGCCTTCACGGCCGAGGCGCTCGGCACCGAGCGGGCCGGCAACGGCGTGGTGATCGGCGCCGACGGGCTCGTGCTCACCATCGGCTATCTCGTCACCGAGGCCGAGACCGTCTGGCTCACAACCCAGGACGGGCGCAGCATCCAGGGCCACGTGGTCGGGTTCGACGCGGCGACCGGCTTCGGCCTCGTCCAGGCCCTCGGGCGGCTCGACCTGCCGGTGCTGGCGCTCGGCACCGCGGCCGACCTGGCCGTGGGTGATGCCGCGGTGGTGGCGGGCGCGGGCGGGCGCCACCGCGCGGTCGCCGCCCGCGTCGTCGCCCGCCAGGAATTCGCCGGCTACTGGGAATACGTCCTCGACGATGCGATCTTCACCGCCCCCTCCCACCCGCACTGGGGCGGCGCCGCCCTGATCGGGCCGGCGGGCGACCTCCTCGGCATCGGCTCGCTGCAGCTCCAGCAGAGCGGGGCGGAGGCGCGGGCGATCAACATGCTGGTGCCGGTCGACCTCCTGAAGCCGATCCTGCCCGATCTCGTCAGCCGCGGGCGCGCCGCCCGTCCGCCGCGCCCCTGGCTCGGCCTCTACGCCACCGAGATCGACGACGAGGTCGTGATCATGGGGCTCGCCGGCCGCGGGCCAGCCGCCGCGGCGGACCTCCAGGCGGGCGACACGCTGGTCGCGGTCGCCGGCAACCCGGTGCCCGGCCTCGCGGCCTTCTTCCGCCAGGTCTGGGCCCTCGGGGAAGCCGGAATCCCCGTTCCCCTCACGGTGCGGCGGGACGGCCGCACCTTCGCCCTCACGGTCCAGTCCGCCGACCGCGAGCGCTTCCTGATCGCTCCGCGCCTGCACTGATTCGCCGGTCTGCCGCGTTGCGCTGCAGCATCGTTCCGGGTGCTTCTTCTGCGAGCAGCGCATTGAGTTGACGAATCCTTGCGCGCCGCATGATGCGGGCGCATGGCTGGCTTACGAACTTCCGACTCCTCAGGCTCGGCCGCGACCCCATATGTTGCGTTGCAACAGAATTGGGCGTCGGTGCCGGTCGAAGCGGCACCGCCTGCCCACCGAGAGGTCAAGTTCCATGTTCGTGTCGCTCATCCTGAGCAAGCTCCGCTCCTACCTGCGCTACCGCGAGACCGTCCTCGAACTGTCGCGTCTGACCGACCGCGAGCTCGAGGATCTCGGCATCAGCCGCTACGACATCCGCGGCGTCGCCCGCAGCCACGCGGCCTAAGGCCCCACCGCCGGGCCTGACGGCCCGGTGCCGGGCTTGCCGGCCCGATGCCTCGTCGCCCGCCGCTCCGGCGGGCGTTCGCGTTTTTGGGGATGCGTTGATTCGCAAGCCCCGCATCCGATATGCGGGAGCATGTCCGGATCGAACCCCATCCACGTCATCGGCGGCGGCCTCGCCGGGTCCGAGGCGGCGTGGCAGATCGCCGAGGCCGGCCTGCCGGTCGTGCTGCACGAGATGCGGCCGCTGCGCGGCACCGAGGCGCACCGCACCGAGGGCCTCGCGGAACTCGTCTGCTCGAACTCCTTCCGCTCGGACGACGCGGAGCTGAACGCGGTCGGCCTGCTGCACCAGGAGATGCGCCGCCTGGGCTCGCTCATCATGCGGGCGGGCGACGCGAACCAAGTGCCCGCGGGCGGCGCGCTCGCGGTCGACCGCGACGGCTTCAGCCGGGCCGTGACCGCGGCGCTCGACGCCCATCCGCTCGTCACCGTCGCGCGCGAGGAGATCGACGGCCTGCCGCCCGCCGCCTGGGACAGCGTGATCGTGGCCACCGGCCCGCTCACCGCGCCGGGCCTCGCCGAGGGGATCCGCGGCCTCACCGGGGCGGAGGCGCTGGCCTTCTTCGACGCGATCGCCCCCATCGTGCACCGCGAGTCCATCGACATGGGCGTGGCGTGGTTCCAGTCGCGCTACGACAAGGCGGGCCCGGGCGGCACGGGGGCCGACTACATCAACTGCCCCCTCGACCGGGAGCAGTACGCGGCCTTCGTGGCGGCGCTGGTGGCGGGCGAGACGACCGCGTTCAAGGAATGGGAGGCCTCGACCCCCTATTTCGACGGCTGTCTGCCGATCGAGGTCATGGCCGAGCGCGGCCCCGAGACCCTGCGCCACGGGCCGATGAAGCCCTTCGGCCTCACCAACCCGCACAACCCCACCGTCAAGGCCTACGCGATCGTGCAGCTGCGCCAGGACAACGCGCTCGGCACGCTCTACAACATGGTGGGCTTCCAGACGAAGCTGCGGCACGCCGAGCAGGTGCGGATCTTCCGCACCATCCCGGGTCTGGAGCGGGCCGAGTTCGCCCGCCTGGGCGGCCTGCACCGCAACACCTACCTCGACTCGCCCCGCCTCCTCGATGCCACCCTGCGGCTCCGGGCCGCGCCGCGCCTGCGCTTCGCCGGGCAGATCACCGGCTGCGAGGGCTACGTCGAGAGCGCGGCGGTGGGCCTGATGGCCGGCCGCTTCGCCGCCGCTGAGCGCCAGGGCCGTGCCCTCGCGCCCCTGCCCCCGACCACCGCGCTCGGCGCCCTCATCGCCCACATCACGGGCGGGCACGTCTCGACCGAGGAGGTGGGCGGCCCCCGGTCCTTCCAGCCGATGAACGTGAATTTCGGGCTCTTCCCGCCCCTCGACTGCGCCCCGAAGGCGCCGGACGGCAAGCGCCTGCGGGGGACCGAGAAGGCACAGGCGAAGAAGCGGGCGCTCACCGACCGGGCGCGGGCCGACCTCTCGGCCTGGCTCGGCGAGCCGGGCCTGCCGGCGGCGGCGGAATAGGTTCTTGCGGGCGCGTCAGCGCCGGCAGGGCTTGCCCATGAAGCTCCCGCACGCGTAGGGCCGGGAGAGCGCCTGCCGCACCGAGACATCCTGGCCGTCCAGGCGGTTGACGATGTCGTCGATGCGCCACGCGCTGTCCTCCTCGACCATCCGGAAGCGCACGGTCACGGGCTTCCCGAAGCTCACGAAGCGGGCGGCGACCTCGGCACGCCCGTCCGCCGGCTCGGCGGTGACGGCGACGCGCAGGCTCTTCACCTCGCCGTCCTGGCCGCTGAGGAAGGGATCCGCCTCGATATGGCCGATGTCGCCGCTCTCGTCCTGGAAGCGGTCGTCCCGCGCCAGGAGGGCTGCGAGGCTGCGGCTGAACAGCCTGTCGCGATGCGGGGGACGCCACGGCGGCTGGACGCCCGGACCGGTCGCCGCGAGGGAGCGCACGGTCACGCGGTAGCCCTCCCGCACCGGCGCGTCGGGCTCGGCCGCCGCCGCCGTCCGGATCAGGGCGGCGAGGACGATCCCGGCGGCAATTCCCCGCCGGATCCCCTGTCTGACGATCATCGCGCGCATCCGTGGCTGAGGGCTGACCCGGCGCAGGGAGGAGCCGGACGAAGACCGGCTTGCCTTCGGGAGGGCGCAGGAGACCACGCCGCGCACGCGCGCTCAAGGCAGCGCTGCCGTGCCCGGCCGCCCGCGTCGTCGGTCACAGGGGCGTCCGCCGCTGCGGCGGCGACGATCGCGCGCGGAGGGCCGCGCTCGCGCAAGCCGGCCCCACGTTTCAGGGACGAAGATAGTCCTTCAGGCCGCAGCGGCGGCGAGGAGACGGAACTCTGCTTGGCATGAGCGAAAAAGGGAACCGGATTTTCTTGACCCGAACTTGAATGCCCCAATACTATTTGCCCCAAGCCGATCCCGTCGGCCGAAGAGCGTCAGACCTGCCGCTGGCAGTCACGGTGCTCGGTCGACGCTTCGGTGATGAAATCGATCAATCCCGCGATGGTTCCTGTGGGGCGGCCGTGCAGTCCTGCCGGCCGGTCCGCTGGAACGTGCCGAATGCTTCCGGAGTCTGTCCCGTGCCGCGCCTTCCCGCTCGCCTGCTCGCGCTCGTCGCGGGTATCCTCCTGCCCCTGACCGGGGCCGCCGCGCAGGAGCCGGCGGCGCGCCCGGGTGCCGCCGCGGCGAAGGACGACGCCAAGGAGAGCCCCCTCGTCTCCACCGAGTGGCTGGAGAAGAACCTCGACGCCAAGTCCCTGCGCATCGTCGAGGTCAGCGTCGAGCCGGGCGTGTTCGAGCGCGGCCATATCCCGGGCGCGCAGAACGTCGTGTGGCACACCGATCTGGTCGACACGGTCAGCCGCGACATCGCCGGGCCGGACAAGTTCACCGCCCTGGCGCGCCGCCTCGGCATCGACCGCACCACGACCGTGGTGCTCTACGGCGACAACAACAACTGGTTCGCCGCCTGGGGCGCCTGGGTCCTGGCGCAGTACGGGCTGGTGGACAACGTCAAGCTTCTCGACGGCGGGCGCAGGAAGTGGGAGGCCGAGAAGCGGCCCCTCGACACGCGCACCACCGAGGTGGCCGCCTCGACCTTCACGGCGCCCGCCCCCTCCCCGGCCCTGCGCGCCCGCTTCGGCGACGTGCTGGCGGTGGCCAGGAAGGAGCGCGACGAGCAGATCCTCGACATCCGCTCCCCCGACGAGTTCAGCGGCAAGGTCATCGCCCCGCCCGGCGTGCAGGAACTCGCGATCCGCGCCGGCCACATCCCGGGTTCCGTCAACGTGCCCTGGGCCAAGGCGGTCAACCCGGACGGGACGATCAAGTCCCCGGCCGAATTGAAGGCCCTCTACGCGGCGGCCGGCATCGACGGCACGAAGCCGATCATCACCTCCTGCCGCATCGGCGAACGCTCCAGCCATTCCTGGTTCGTGCTGAGCCGCATCCTCGGCTATCAGGCCCGCAACTACGACGGCTCCTGGACCGAGTACGGCAACGCGGTCGGCGTGCCGGTGGTCAACCTCGCCGGGACGGTCTGGGGCGGCAAGTGAACGGGTCAGTGGATGGGCCAGTGATGCGCCCATTGACCGGTCCGGTCGCGGAGCGGAGTGCGCCGCGCCCGCAGGATCGGGCGTCCGCCGGCACCGCCGGGCGGGCGCCCTCTCGCGTCCCCTATCGCGTCCTGGCGGCGCTCGCGGTCGCGGCCGGCCTCGCCGCCTGGGCCTGGTGGCTCGCGGGACAGCCCGGCGGCGCGCGGCTCGCCCTCTCGCTCAGCTTCGGCGCCCTGTTCGGCTTCGTGCTGCAGCGCAGCCGGTTCTGCTTCTACTGCCAGTGGCGCGACCTCCTCGTCGAGGGCGATCCGCGCGGCCTGCTCGGCATCCTGGCGGCGCTCGCGGCCGGCGTGGCCGGCTACGCGGTCGTCCTCGGGGCCTGGATGCCGGACCCGTCCGGGACCCGGCTGCCGCCGGACGCGCATATCGGGCCGGTCGGGCCCGTGCTGGTCCTGGCGGGCGCCGTGTTCGGGGCCGGCATGGCAGTGTCCGGCTCCTGCATCAGCGCCCATCTCTACCGCCTCGGCGAGGGCTCGCCGACCGCGCCCTTCGCGCTCGTCGGCACGGGCCTCGGCTTCGTCCTCGGCTTCGCGACCTGGAACCCGCTCTATCTCGCGAGCGTGTCCGAGGCGCCGGTGATCTGGCTGCCGCGGCATCTCGGCTATGCGGGGAGCCTCGTCCTGGCGCTGACGCTGCTCGCCGCCCTCGCCTGGCCGCTGCTGCACCGGCTGCCCGAGCCGGCCGGGCCGCGCCCGCGGCCCGAGCCGCTGCGGGCGGTCTTCACCGGGCGCTGGCCGGTCTGGCTCGGCGGCCTCGCGGTCGGGGCGATCGGCACGCTCGCCTATCTGCGGGTGGGTCCCCTCGGCGTGACCGCGGAGATCGGCGGGCGGGCGCGCCAGGCGGCCGGCGCCGCCGGCCTCCTGCCCGCCCGCCTCGAAGGGCTTGACACCTTCCGGGGCTGCGCCACCGCATTGCGCGACGCGGTGCTGACCCCGAACGGCCTGTTCGTCGGCGGCCTCGTGCTCGCGTCCTTCGCGGCCGCCCTGGCGGCCGGCCAGTTCCGCCCGGCCCGGCCGACGCGGGGGCAGGCCGGGCGCGGCCTCCTCGGCGGCGTGCTGCTCGGCTGGGGGGCGATGACGGGCCTCGGCTGCAGCGTGGGCACGCTGCTCTCCGGCATCATGGCGGGCGCCCTCTCAGGCTGGGTCTTCGGCCTCGCGATGTTCGCGGGCGCGGCCGGCACGCTGTGGCTCGGGCGGCGCACGGGCCACCTGGCGTAGGGGCGGATGCGGGCGTCCCTCAGAACCGCCGCGCCGCCCGCCACAGCCGCCACACCCGGCGCCAGCGGGGCATCTCCACGAGGCTCTGCAGCGGGTCGTAATCCGGGCGCTCCATCGCGCGCAGATACGTCTCGACCAGGGCCGCCGGCAGGAACGCCGGGCGCACCGCCGGGGCGAGCGCGGGCCGCGCCTGCGCGTAGGCCGCGAGGTGGCGGCGGGCGAGCGCCCGCAGATCGGCGCAGGCGCCCTTGAGACCGGGACCGCCGCGGCCCGAGACGATGTCCTCGCGGGTGACCCCGTGGGCCGCCAGCACGTCGGCCGGCAGGTAGACCTGCCCCCGCCGCGCGTGGAGCGGCAGCGCCCGCAGCAGGCCCGTCGTGGCGTAGGCGACCCCCGCATGGCCGGCGGCCTCTGCGCCGCCCGGCTCGGCCCCGTCCGCCAGGACCAGGGAGGCGAGGCGGATCAGGCTCGAGGCGGTCTCGCCGCAATACCCCTCGAAATCGTCGGTTGCGGGCATCGGGTCGTCGTAGAGGTCGAAGATGCGGGCATCGATCAGGTCGACGAAGGGCTGGCGCGGCAGGCGGTGGCGCACGATGGTGTCGTCGAGGGCCGCCGCGACCGGATGCGCGCGGACATCGCCCCGGGCCTCGCCCTGCAGCGCGTCGCGCCACCATTGCAGCCGGATCTCGCCGGGCAGCGGGCTCGACACCGCGTCGCGCACCCGTGCCACCTCCAGGCTGAAGGCGTAGAGCGCGAAGAGATGCGGGCGCTTGGCGGCGGGCGCGAACAGCGTGGCGACGTAGCGGTCCGGGTCGCCCTCGCGCACCAGCGTCTCGGCATGCGCGTAGGCCCAGTCCCGGCTCTCGGGTCCTTCGCTCATCGCGGTGGCGTCACGGCACCGCGACCAGGGCCGCCGCGACCTTGCGGTTCTCCGCCGCCAGGATGTTGTAGGTGCGCGCCGCCGCTCCGGTCTGCATCGCGTCGAGGCCGATGCCGGCGGCCTTGAGGCGCTGGCGCAGGGCGTCGGGCAGGAAGACGATCTCGGGCCCGGTGCCGATCAGCAGGAGGTCGATCTCCTGCGCGGCGGCGAAGACCGGGGCGAGGCTCGCCGCGTCGATCTCCCGCGCCTCGGTCACCGCCCAGGCGTGGACGCCGGAGGGCAGCGCCAGGATCGAGCCGCGATGCGACATCTCGGCGAAGCGGAAGCCGCCCGCCCCGTAGGCGTCGATGAGATGGCGCCCGGGGACGAAGCCCTCGCGGAACCGGTCGTCCGCGCCCATCGCCTACTCGGCCGCCTGCGGCAGCGCCGAGGCCTCGCGCTGGCCCGCGCGCGTCCCGCCCGCCTGCAGGCCGATATAGATCAGGAACGGCGTCGAGACGAAGATCGCCGAGTAGGTGCAGAGGAGGACGCCGATCAGCATCACCACCGAGAAGCCCTTGATCGCCTCGCCGCCGAACAGCACCAGCGCCACCAGCGACAGGGCCGTGGAGGTCGCGGTCATCACCGTGCGCGACATGGTGGAATTGATCGACAGGTTGAGGAGTTCCTCGGTCGGCATGGTCTTGTAGCGCCGCATCAGCTCGCGGGTGCGGTCGAACACCACCACGGTCTCGTTCAGCGAGTAGCCCACGATGGTGAGGATGGCGGCGATCGAGGTCATGTTGAACTCGATCCGGGAGATCACGAACACGCCCACCGTGAGCACGATGTCGTGCAGCGTGCCGACGATGGCGCCGAGCGCCAGTTCCCGCTCGAACCGGAACCAGAGGTAGAGCAGCACCGCCACGACCGAGAGCACGATGCCGATTGTGCCCGACTGCACGAGTTCGCCCGAGACGCGCGGGCCCACGGTCTCGACGCGGTCGAAGGCGTAGTCCTTGTCGAACGCCGCGTGGGCCTTCTGCATCACCAGGGTCTGCCCGGTCTCGCCGCCGGCCTGGAGCGGGAAGCGCACCGAGATCGAGCCCTGGTTGCCGAATTCCTGCACCTCGGTCTCGCCGAAGCCGAAGCTGTTGGCGGTGTGGCGCACCGCCGCCACGTCGGACGGCCCGGCCTTGGGCCGCAGCTCGATCAGGGTGCCGCCCTTGAAGTCGATGCCGTAGTTGAGCCCCATCAGGAGAAACAGCACCACCGTCGCCACCGACACCAGCGCCGAGAACGGGAAGCTGAAGCGCCGGAAGCGCATGAAGTCGAAGTGGGACTGGTCGGGCCAGAGGCGGAGGAGGCGCATCGTCGGACTCAAGGGGTTCGGCGTCGGGCGGGGCCGGCGGGCGGCCCCGGCGGATCAGATCGGCAGCACCTTCGGCCGGAAGCGGTGATACCAGAGCGCGATCATCATCCGGGTCAGCGTCACGGCGGTGATGACGGTGGTCAGGATGCCGAGGATGAACACCACCGCGAAGCCGCGCACCGGGCCGGAGCCGAGAAAGAACAGGATCACGGCGGCGATGGCCATGGTGGAGTTCGAGTCGACGATGGTCGCGAAGGCGCGGTCGAACCCGGCCTGGAGCGCCGAGGGGATCGAGCGCCCCGCCCGCACCTCCTCGCGCACGCGCTCGTAGATCAGCACGTTCGAATCGACCGCCGTGCCGATGGTGAGCACGATGCCGGCGATGCCCGGCAGCGTCATGGTCGCCTCCAGCACCGACATCAGGCCGAGGATCAGGCCGACATGGACGATGAGCGCGATGTTGGCGAACAGCCCGAACACGCCGTAGCAGGCGAACATCATGCAGATCACCAGCACGGCGGCGACGAGGGTCGCGAGCTTGCCGGCCTCGATCGAGTCGCGGCCGAGGCCGGGGCCGACGGTGCGCCGCTCGATGATGTTGAGCTTGGCCGGCAGTGCGCCCGCCCGCAGCAGCACCGAGAGGTCGTTGGCCTGCTGCACCGTGAAGCGGCCCGAGATCTGGCCCTGGCCGCCGGTGATCGGCTGCAGGATGCGGGGAGCCGAGACCACCTCGTTGTCGAGGACGATCGCCATCGGGCGCCCGACATTCTCGCTCGTCGCCTGACCGAAGCGCTGGGCGCCGCGCAGGTTGAACTTGAAGTTGACGATCGGCTCGTTGGTCTTCTGGTCGAAGCCGGGCTGGGCGTCGGTGAGGTCGGCGCCGTCCGCCATCACGCGGCGCTCCACCGGCACCTTCTGGCCGCCCGCGTCGCGGGAGGCCAGGAGGTCGACGTCGCCGGCCGCGCTGTCGGCCAGCATGCGGAACTCGAGCTTGGCGGTCTTGCCGAGCTGCTCCTCCAGCCGCTGCGGGTCCTGAAGGCCCGGCACCTGCACGAGGATGCGGTCGGCGCCCTGCTGCTGGATCGAGGGCTCGGTGGTGCCGCCGAGATCGACGCGGCGGCGCACCACCTCGATCGCCTGCTGCACGGCCCGGCGGACGCGGGCGTTGATGCCGGCCTCCGTGAAGGCGAGCTGGATCGTGCCGTTCGGCTCGTCGCGCACCTCCACGGTGCGGGCGCCGGTCTGGCCGAGCACCGCGTCGGTGATCGGCTGCGACAGGGCCTGGAGCTTCGGCAGCGCCTTGGCGCGGGCGGCCGGGTCGGAGAGGCGCAGCTGCACGCCCCGGGGCGTGATCTGGATGCCGCCGTCCGCCTGCACGCCCTCCTCGCGCAGCACCCGGCGCACGTCGTCGCGCAGGCCCTGCGACATGGTGCGCAGCAGGTCGGGCCGGTCCACCTCCAGCACGATCTGCGAGCCGCCCTGGAGATCGAGCCCGAGCACGATGGCGCGGGTGGGCAGGATCGCGGTGACCCAGGGCGGCACCGCGGCCACGAAGGCCCTGCGCTGCTCCGGCGAGAAGAAGCTCGGCACGGCGAGCGCCAGGCCGATCACGATCACCGCCAGCGTCGCGACGACCTTCGAGGTGGAGAAGCGGAGCATCGCGATCCCAATCCGTAACGTCAGGCCGCCTTGACCGGCTCGCCCTTGGCGCGGACCTCGGCGATCATGGTGCGCACGACCTTGACGCGCACGCCCTCGGCGATCTCGACCTCGATCTCGCTCGCCTCGTCGGTCACCTTGGAGACGCGTCCGACGATGCCGCCGGTGGTGACGACTGTGTCGCCGCGGCGGACGTTCTTGACCATGTCCTGATGCTGACGCGCGCGCCGCTGCTGCGGGCGCAGGATCAGGAAGTACATGATCACGAAGATGAGGACGAAGGGGACCACCTGCAAGATGACGTCCGTGCCGCTGGCGGCGGCCCCCGTTCCCTGGGCGTAGGCGGGCGTGATCACTCCGAGGTCTCCCGGTTCAAGACGAAAACGGGCCGCACGGGCATCCGGCGGCCTTGCAAAAGCGCGCGGACTATAGCCAGGGGCGACCCGAAAGCAACGGCGCCGCGCCGCGCCGCGCGGACGCGGGCACCGCCGCGGCGCCGGACCGGCTGCCGGCGGGCCGATCTCCGCCCCCGCGATCCTGCCCTTCAAAGTCTATACCGCCCGTCATCATCGATGTTCGGACGGCGACCCGGCCTGATTTCCAGTGTTCAGGTTCACCTTCCCGAAAGAGCAAAAGCGTAGGCTTTAGGGAATGAGGCTTGCAGCGATCGATCGTGATGCGACGGAATACTCGTACTCCCCTGCGGCATAAGGGGGATCCGCTCATCGGTTTTGCCAGGGATGCGCGCGGCAGCGTGAGCATCATGGTTGGAGTCACGTGCCTGGTGCTCGTGGCCCTGCTCGGGTCGGGGATCGATTACGGGCGCGCGCGCGCGGATCAGGCGACGCTCGACACCGCCCTCGACGCGGCCGTGCTCGCCGCCGCGCAGGCGATGAGGCTGGCGGACGCCCAGGGGCTGTCGGACGCCAAGGCCCGGAAGGCCGGGCGGGAGGCCGGCGTGGCGGCCTTCCGGTCCTTCGCGGCCGACACGATCGCCGCCACGGGGGCTGAGGCCGCGTTCACCATCACGCTCAAGGGGCGCAACGTCACGGTCAACGGCACCTACGCGGCCGACACGCGCACGACCGTGTTGCAGATGATCCAGATTCCCAAGATGCACCTCACGGGGCAGTCGGCCGCGAATGTCGAGCTGTCCGTGCAGATCGACATCTACCTCCTGATCGACGTGTCGGGCTCGATGGCGATCGGTGCGACGCAGGCCGACATCCAGGCCCTTGAGGCCAATATCGGCTGTGCCTTCGCCTGCCACGACGGCGTCTCCGTCAACGGCACCGCGCTCGACGGTTACCAGTGGGCGAAGGCCAACGGCATCAAGCTGCGGCTGCAGGAGATGAACGAGGGCATCCTCGACTTCGTGAAGTGGCTGCAGGCGCAGCCGAACGTGGCCAAGCGCGTCAGGATCGCGATCTACGCGTTCAGCACCACCCTGACCAAGGTGCTCGACGTGACAAGCGACCTGTCGCGGGTCGCCTCGAACCTGCCGCAGGCCCCGAGCACCTCGGGCGAGCACGACGGGGCGACGCTCTGGGCCGAAAGCCTCGCCCAGTTCACGCCGCTCGTCGGATCGGCCGGTGACGGGATCACGGCTCCGCGCAAGCTCGTGATGATCGCCACGGACGGCGTTCAGGATCCGGGCCGCTACTGGACCTGGGCGACGTGGATGCGCCCGTCCGTCACGGCCGCCAACCCGGATGCCTGCGCCGGCCTCAAGGTCGTGAACGCCGCGTCGAAGCAGGCGGTCTCGGTGGGGATCATCCACACGCCCTATCTGGCGATGCCGTGGGACTGGGGCTTCGCCGAAACCCTCGGGCAGCCGAGCCAGATCGGCGGGGGCGGAACGCGCCTCGACGACGTGCCCCGGCAGCTGAAGGCCTGCGCGACGAGCCCGGACCTCTACATCGACGCGACCAAGACCGCCTCGATCGGCCAGGCGATGAGGAACGTCTTCGCGAGCTTCGCGCAGGTGCGCCTGACCAAGTGACCGTCCGGGCCGGGCCGGGGCGACCGCGCCGGGGCGCGGGGGAGGTGATCGCGGGCGGATCGTGCGCTAAAGGCCGTCCGCCGTCCTCCGAGCCCCGGACCATGACCGTCGACCCGACTCTCGCCGACCTCCTCCCCCTCCTCCACCGTATCGCCGGCGCCCTGGAGCGCGCCGCGCCCGAGCCGCCGCACCGCCCCGACTTCGCGCAGGCGGACGCCTTCGTGTGGCTGGCCGAGGGGCGGCTGCAGCCGGTGCCCCGGGTCAACCGCGTGGCGATGGGGCTTCTGCGCGGCATCGACCGGATGCGCGACACGCTGTTCGACAACACCGACCGCTTCGCCCGCGGGCTGCCGGCCAACAACGCCCTGCTGTGGGGGGCGCGCGGCATGGGCAAGTCCTCGCTCGTCAAGGCGGTGCATGCCGAGATCAACGCCCGCCGCGGGGCCGGCACCCGCCCGCTCAAGCTCGTGGAGATCCACCGCGAGGACATCGAGGGCCTGCCCGCGCTGATGGGCCTGCTGCGGCCCGACCCGCACCGCTTCGTGGTGTTCTGCGACGACCTCTCCTTCGACGGGCAGGACACCTCCTACAAGTCGCTCAAGGCGGCGCTCGACGGCGGCATCGAGGGCCGGCCCGAGAACGTGGTGTTCTACGCCACCTCGAACCGCCGGCACCTGCTCGCCCGCGAGATGGTGGAGAACGAGCGCTCCACCGCCATCAACCCGGGCGAGGCGGTGGAGGAGAAGGTGTCTCTCTCCGACCGCTTCGGCCTCTGGCTCGGGTTCCACAAATGCTCGCAGGACGAGTATCTGGCGATGATCGACGCCTACGTGGCGCGCTACGGCCTGGCCCTCGACCCGGCGCAGCTGCGCGCCGAGGCGCTGGAATGGGCCACGACCCGCGGCTCGCGCTCGGGCCGCACGGCCTTCCAGTACATCCAGGATCTCGCCGGGCGGCTGGGCCGGCGCCTCGACGAGGAGGCGTGAGGGCGGCGCGACCGCCTACTCGGCGACCGCTTCCTGCGCCCGCGCCCGGCGCTTCTCCATGGTGCGCACCGAGATCACCGAGGCCTCGTAGAGGAGCAGCATCGGGATCGCGAGCGAGAGCTGGCTGATCACGTCGGGCGGGGTGAGCACGGCCGCCGCCACGAAGACCAGCACGATCGCGTAGCGCCGCCGCTCGGCCAGGAACTTCGCGTCGATGATCCCGATCTGCCCCAGCAGGGTCAGGATCACCGGCATCTGGAAGGCGATGCCGAAGGCGAAGATCAGCGTCATGATGAGCGAGAGGTACTCGTCCACCTTCGGCAGCAGCTCGATCGTGGCCTCGCCCGGCTGGCCGATCTGCTGCAGGCTGACCGAGAACTGGATCAGGATCGGCATCGCCACGAAGAACACCACGAGCGCGCCGAGCACGAAGAAGATCGGCGTGGCGATCAGGTAGGGCAGGAAGGCGCGCCGCTCGTTGCGGTAGAGGCCCGGCGCCACGAAGGCGTAGATCTGGGTGGCGACGATCGGGAAGGACAGGAAGCCCGCCCCGAACACGCTCAGCTTGATGTTGGTGAAGACCTGTTCGAGGAAGTGGGTCGCGATCAGCCGCGCCTTCTCGGCCCCCACCACCTGCACGTAGGGATAGACGAGCACGTTGTAGATGTGCTGGGCGAAGAAGAAGCAGACGAAGAACATCACCCCGAAGGCGAGGAGCGACTTGATCAGCCGCGAGCGCAACTCGATGAGATGGTCGATGAGGGGTGCACGCGAGGCCTCGATCTCGGCTTCGTCGGCCTCGGTGGTCATGGGGTCTGGCCTGTGATGGGCGGGGCCGCGGCGGGCGGCGCGTCGGGGTTGGAGGTGGCCGCACCGGCGGTGGCCGGGTGAGGGACGGCCTCCGGCGCGGCCGCGGGGGCGCCGGGCGCACTCTCGGCAAGGCTCTCGGGGGCGCTCTCGGGGGCATTCTTGGGCGGCAGGGCCGGCGTGGCCGCGGCCTCGGCCTGGAGCTGCGCGGTGGCGGCGGCGAGCGTCTCGTTCGAGGGCGGCGGGGCGGCGGGGCGGTCGACCGCGCCCTTGATCTCGTCGCGGATCGACTGGATCGGGTTGAAGGACGTGCCGGTCGAGACGGAGCGGTTGATGCCGTCGACCTCGCGGCGCACCTCGTCGAGTTCGGCCTCGCGCATCGCCTCGCTGAACTGGGCCTGGAACTCACCCGCCATCCGCTTGAGCTTGGCGGTCATCTGCCCGACGGTGCGCAGCGCCTTGGGCAGGTCCTTCGGGCCGATGACGATCAGCGCGACGCCGCCGATCAGCATCACCTCGCCCCAACTCATGTCGAACATGGCGTAACGGCCCTGCAGCGTGCGCGACGACCCGGGTGAGCCCCTCGCGGCGGGGTCTCCTCAGCACGGATGCGTGCGGCGCGCCACCGCTCCGTGCCGGGATCTGCGTGATCCCGCATCCGTTCTCCTCGCGCCGGCGCGGCCGAGCCGGCCGGGGCGCGGCCGCTCTCAGCCGACCTTGCGGTCGGCGGGCGTGGTCGCGGCCGGCACCGGCTCGACCGGATGGGGCGGCAGCGTGCGGACCGGCTCGGTCGCGGTCACCGGCGGGGGCGACTGGTTCACGGCCGGCGCCTGGGGCTGATCCTCGTCGGCCATCCCCTTCTTGAACGCCTTGATGCCCTTGGCCACGTCGCCCATCAGCTCGGAGACCTTGCCGCGTCCGAAGAGCAGCATGACGATCACGCCGACGACGATCCAGTGCCAGATGCTTGCGCCACCCATGACTCTCTCCTGCACCGCGCGCGGGCGCGGCGTGGTCTTTCTCGCGTGTTGGCCGGAACCTAAGGACGGCGGGGGGCGAACACAAGCGTCTCGTGGCCGCGCGCGGCCCTCGTCCCTACGCGATGTCGGGATCCGGCAGCCCGTCGGCGAGCGGATCCTCGTCGGGGCGCAGACCGGGATCGTCGGAGGGCACCGGCACGCCGAAGCCCGCGGGCAGGCGGCCCTCGATCAGGCCGAGGCCCTTCAGCTCGTCGAGCCCCGGCAGGTCGCCCACGCTGTCGAGGCCGAACTGCTCCAGGAAGGCCGGGGTGGTGCCGTAGGTCACGGGCCGGCCGGGGGTGCGGCGGCGCCCGCGCAGGCGCACCCAGCCGGTCTCCAGCAGCAGGTCGAGGGAGCCCTTCGAGGTCGAGACGCCGCGGATCTCCTCGATCTCGGCCCGGGTCGCGGGCTGGTGGTAGGCGATGATCGCCAGGGTCTCGATCGCCGCCCGCGAGAGCTTGCGCGGCTCGGGCGCGTCCCCGCGCAGCAGGCCCGCCAGGTCGGGGGCGGTGCGGAAGGCGTAGCCGCCCGCCACCCGGGCGAGGGTGATGCCCCGCCCCCGGTAGAGCCGGCGCAGCTCCGCCAGCACCGCCTCGACCTCGTGGCCGGGCGGCAGGCGCGCGGCGAGGTCGGCGGCCGCGAGCGGGCGGGGCGAAGCGAAGATCAGCGCCTCGGCGAGCCGCACCGTCTCCGCGGCGGGCTCGGGATCGGGCAGGATGGCCAGGGATGCGCGGGCAGCAAGGGGCGTGCGGCGGGCCATGCCTCAGGCGCTCCCGCCCGGACGCAGCCAGAGCGGGCCGAACGGCACGTCCTGGCGCAGCGCGATGCGGCCCTCGCGGGCGAGTTCGAGCACGGCCGAGAGCGAGGAGGCGCGCACTGTCGCCCGGCGCGACGGCTCGGCAAGGTACTCCGCCAGATAGGCGTCGAGGGGCGTCCAGTCGTCGCGGGGGCCGATCAGGCGCTCCAGCGCCTCGCGGGCCTCGACGAGCGACCACACGCTGCGCTGATGCAGCGACACCCGCGCCAGCGCCCGCTCCCGGCGCTGGCGGGCATAGGCGGCGAGCAGGTCGTGCAGGCTGGCGGCGAACGGCCCGGTGCCCTCGGGGCGCGCGGGCGCCGCCTCGGCGCCGCGCGCGAACACGTCGCGGCCGAGCTGCGGCCGCGCCAGGAGCCGCTCGGCCGCCGCCCGGATCGCCTCCAGGCGGCGCAGCCGCAGCGCGAGCTGGCCCGCCAGCGCGTCGGCGCTCGGCTCGGGGCCGCGCGGCGGCGCGGGCAGGAGCAGGCGCGACTTCAGGTAGGCGAGCCACGCCGCCATCACGAGGTAATCCGCCGCGAGTTCGAGGCGCAGGCGCCGCGCCTCCTCGATGAAGGCGAGGTACTGCTCCACCAGCGCGAGGATCGAGATGCGCGCGAGGTCGACCTTCTGGCGCCGGGCGAGTTCGAGCAGGAGGTCGAGGGGACCCTCGAATCCGTCGACGTCGACCACCAGGGTCGGTTCGTCGCGGCCCCTGTCCTCGGCATCGAACGCGAGACTCACCGCCCGCCCCTCACCTCCGCCCGCATCCGCTCAGGCGGCGGCGAGCCCGGCCTCAAGGCGGGCGCGGGCCTCGGCGACGTCGAATCCCGGCGCGGCCGCCCGGTTCAGGTGCGCCAGCGCGGCCTCGGCCCGGCGCAGGGCGGTGCCGGCGAGCGCCGGGGCCGCGGCCGCGACGCCCTCCATCTCGGCGCGCTCGCCGTTGCAGTGGAGCGCGACGTCGCAGCCGGCCCGGAACGCGGCCCGCGTCCGGTCGCTGAAGCTGCCCGAGAGCGCCTTCATGGACAGGTCGTCGGTCATCAGAAGGCCGTCGAAGCCGATCGCGCCGCGGACCACCTCCGCGATCACCCGCGCGGAGGTGGTGGCCGGGCCGTCGGGGTCGATGGCCGAGAAGACGACGTGGGCCGACATGGCGAGCGGCAGGTCGCGCAGCGCCCGGAACGGCCGGAAGTCGCGGGCCTCCAACTCCTCGCGCGCGGCCTCGACCACCGGCAGCGCGAGGTGGCTGTCGGCGGTGGCGCGGCCGTGGCCGGGCATGTGCTTGATCACCGGCAGGACGCCGCCGGCCAGCAGGCCCTCGGCCACCGCGCGGCCGAACACCGCCACGGTCTCGGGGTCCGTCCCGTAGGCGCGGTCGCCGATCACGTCGCTCGCGCCCGGCACCGGCACGTCGAGGACCGGGGCGCAATCGACCGTGATGCCCACCGCCGCGAGATCGTGCGCCATCAGCCGGGCGCCGAGGCGCGCCAGGGCCGGGCCGGTCTCGGGGCCTCCGGCGCTGAGATAGCGGCGGCCGGACGGATAGGCGGGCCAGTGCGGCGGTCCCATGCGCTGCACGCGCCCGCCCTCCTGGTCGATCAGCACCGGCGCGTCCGCGCGGCCGACCGTCTCCCGCAGGGCGTCGGTGAGCGCCCGCACCTGCTCGGGCGAGACGATGTTGCGCTTGAACAGGATGAAGCCCCAGGGCCGCGTCTCGCGGAAGAAGGCGGTCTCCTCGGGGCTCAGGGTCGGGCCGGCGCAGCCGAGGATCAGGGCAAGGCTCGTCATCGACGGCGTCTCGTCGTTCGAGGAGGGGGCGTCGGCCCCGCAGCGTACGGGCGCCGCCCGGTCCGGCCGGCTCCCGACGAGCAAGGCCTCGCCGTGCCCGGCCGCGCGGTGCGGGGCGACTCAGTTCTTGGCGACGAAGCAGGGACCGCCGGCGGCCTGCAGCTTGCCGCACAGGCCGTTCGCGCTCTCCTTCGACATCGGGCCGACACGGACGCGGAAGATGGTCTTGCCGTTGACCTCCGCCTGGCGGATCAGCGGCGACTGGCCGGAGAGTTCGGCGCGGTAGCGCTCCTGCGCCTGGACGAAGGCCGCGCGGGCCTCCTTCTCGGTGGCTCGCACCGAGAGCTGCACCGAGTAGCCGCCGACCGGCGCCTGGGTGTCGGCGCTCGGGGCGGGCGTCGGCGCCGGGGCGGGCCTGACCGGGGGCGGCTCGGCGGAGGCCAGCCGCTGCACGGCCGGCTTCGTCGACGACACGGTCTCGGCGGCCTGCGGCTCCGGCGCCGGGGTGGCGGTGGCGGCCTGCAGCGAGCGGGTGGCCGCGCGCGGCGTGGCCGGGGCCGGGGCGGCGTCGGGCAGCGTCATGGTCGGGATCGGCGGGGCGGCGGGGCCGCCCTGCGTCCCCTGCGCGGCGCGCTGCGCCTCGAACGGCGGCGGCTCGGGCTTCACCGAGACGGTGCGCACGCGGCGCGGCTCGCCGAGCGATTCGGTCAGCATGTTCACGGGCGCGCCGCTCGCCGGGGCGGGCGTGGCGGCGGTGGCGGCCTCGTTCACCAGCGCGCGGGCAGCCTGCTTGACGTCGAGGGGCTGCTCCTCGCGGTTGACGATCCGGATCTGGCCGTCCTTGGCGTTGCGCTCGTAGATCTGCTTGTTCTGGTCCGGGAACTCGACGCCGCCGGCGGCCTGCGGTGCCGGCGCGATCTTCAACGGCGCCTGATCGGCCATCACGACGATCGGCGTGCCGGCGGTGCGGCCCGGATGGAGGGCGCGCCACGTCAGGGCGCCGCCCACCGCCACCGCCACCACCGCGAGCCCGCTGCCCACCAGCATCAGCCGCCGGCGGCCGCGGGGCCGCTCCGGCGCCGGTTCGGGCGCGGGCTCCTCCACGGCGGCGGGGGCCTCCGGCTCCGGCACGGCTTCGCGCTGGACGGCGGCGAGGTACTGGTTGAAGGCGTCGGCCGGCGTGCCGGGCGGCGCGGGCTCCGCCTCCGGACCGTAGCTCGGGATCGTGGGCTCGACGCGGCCGGTGCCGCCCTCGTCGGCCGGGGGCCGGCGCGATTCCTTGGCCGCCAGCAGCGCCCGGAAGGGGTCGTCCTGCCCGACGATTCGGGCGAGTTCCGCCAGCGGGTCGCCCTTGGCGGCGCCGATGCCCGGACGCGCGGCGAGCGGCTGCCGGACCGGCTCGAACCCGTCGTCGACGGGGATCCGGGAAGCGTTGGTCGTCATGGCGGCCCCATCCTGTTCACGTTCGCATCGCCTCACCGCGTTCGCTCCCGGCGCGGCGACGCCTGCCGCCTCTCCCCGGCCGGGGTCGGCGTCATCCAACCATGCTGCCGACCCTCCACCGCGGAACGCCTGCGCGGGACGCCCGGTTCACCGCATCTCGTCGGGCGCGGTGACGCCGAGGATCCCGAGGCCCGAGGCGATCACGCCCCGCAGCGCCGCGACGAGGGCCAGCCTCGACAGGGTCGACTTTCGGTCGGTCTGATTAACAAACCGTAATTGCGGCAAGTCTTTGCCCTTGTTCCAAAAACTGTGGAGCGCGCTGGCCAGGTCGTGCAGGTAGAAGGCCAGCCGGTGCGGTTCGTGGGCGGAGGCGGCCGATTCGACCACCCGCGGGTACTGGGCGACGAGGCGCATGATCTCGACCTCGCCGGGGTCGCTGAGGAGCGAGAGGTCGGCGTGGGCGAGGGCGGCACCGGAGAAATCCTCGTCGGGAAACGCCTCGCGGGCCTGCCGGAAGACCGAGGAGGCCCGGGCATGCGCGTACTGGACGTAGAAGACCGGATTGTCCTTGGACTGCTCCACCACCTTGGCGAGGTCGAAATCGAGGGTGGCGTCGTTCTTGCGGTAGAGCATCATGAAGCGGACGGGGTCGCGCCCGACCTCGTCGATGACCTCGCGCAGCGTGACGAACTCGCCCGCGCGCTTGGACATCTTCACCGGCTCGCCGCCGCGCAGCAGGCGCACGAGCTGGCAGAGCTTCACGTCGAGGCTGGCGCGGCCTTCCGACACCGCCCGTACCGCCGCCTGCATCCGCTTGACGTAGCCGCCGTGATCGGCCCCGAGCACGTCGATGAGCTCGGTGGCTCCCCGTGCCAGCTTGTCGGCGTGGTAGGCGATGTCGGAGGCGAAGTAGGTGTAGGAGCCGTCCGACTTCAGCAGCGGCCGGTCGATATCGTCCCCGAAGGCGGTGGAGCGGAACAGCGTCTGCTCGCGGTCCTCCCAATCCTCCGGCAGCTGCCCCTTGGGCGGCGGCAGGCGTCCGACATAGACGAGGTCCCGAGCGCGCAGGCTCTCGATCAGCGCCGCGACGGCGCCCCCTTCCCTACCCCCTCCCTGGCCCCCTTGCCCCTGGAGCGTGCGCTCGGAGAAGAAGACGTCGTGGCGGATGCCGAGCGCGGCGAGGTCGTCGCGGATCAGGTCCATCATCGCCGCGATGGCGAAGGCGCGCACGACCGGCAGCCATTCCGCCTCCGGCCGGTCGAGGAGGGACCGGCCATGCGCCGCGGCGAGCCCCTGCCCCACCGGCCTGAGGTAGTCGCCCGGGTAGAGCCCCTCCGGGATCTCGCCCACCGGCTCGCCGAGGGCCTCGCGGTAGCGCAGGAAGGCGGAGCGGGCGAGCACGTCGACCTGCGCCCCCGCATCGTTGATGTAGTACTCGCGCACCACCGCCCGGCCGGCCGCGGCGAGCAGGCTCGCCAGCGCGTCGCCGAACACCGCGCCGCGCCCGTGGCCGACATGCATCGGCCCGGTGGGGTTGGCCGACACGTATTCCACGTTGACGAGGCCGGGCTTGGCCGCGCCGCGCCCGAACGCCGCGCCCTGGCCGAGAGCGGCGCGGATCACCGCGGCGTAGACCTCGGGGTCGAGGCGCAGGTTGAGGAAGCCCGGCCCGGCGACGCTCGCCTCGGTGACGCGGGGATCCCGGCGCAGCTCGGCGGCGAGCAGCTCCGCCAGCGCCTTCGGGTTGGTGCGCGCCTCCTTGGCCAGGACCAGGGCGGCGTTGGTGGCGAGGTCGCCGTGGCTCGGGTCGCGCGGCGGCTCGACCACGACCCGGCCGAGATCGAGCCCCGCGGGCAGGTGTCCGGCGCGCGTGAGGGTGGCGAGCGCCTCGCCGATGCGCTCCTCGAAGGCGGCGAAGATGTTCATGGTGCGACCGAAGCTGACCGGGGGCTTGGCGCCGCGCCGCGACGCCGTGAGCCCCGAAAGCCGGGCTCATCTCACGGCCGGGGGCCTCGCCGCAAGCGACAGAGAACCTGCGCCGGAACCCGCCGGTGGCCAAGGCGGCGCATCCATGACAGGATCCGGGGGATGACCGAGACCAACCTGCACCCCTTCACCATCGAAGTCGCACCCCTGACCTCTCCGAAAGGCAAGTTCGGGTGGGCGATCCGCCGGAACGGCAAGCTCCTCGAACGGTCGGACCGGCCGCACGACAGCGAGGACAAGGCCCACAGCAGCGCCCTCTCGGCGGTGGAGCGGGCCTTCCGCTCCCCCGCGGATGCGCGGCGGCGCTGAGACCGAGACCGTTCGCCGACGCGTCCGACGCGTCGGCGAACGATGCGGCGCCGGGCGAGGCCGGGCGCGGGGCGGCGAGGGCCTCAGCCGGCCGAGCGCACCACCCGGCTGATCGCGAGCGGGGGGCGCCCGGATTTCTCGGCGATCTCGCGGTCCTGCGCCTCGATGATCTCGCGGGCCGGCGCATCGCCGTCGAGCCCGTTGAGGGCGGCGCGGGGCACGCGCCGGTTCGAACGGCGCGACCCGTCCTCGTAGTAGACGTCGAACAGGACGAAGCCGCTCTCCTGCGGCTTGGGCTTCTGCTTGGAACGCAGCATTCTTCCGAACTCTTCCGTAAGGCGCGACGATTCGGGCGGCCGGCCGTGGCCGGACGCCGGGTGGAGGGCCCGGACCCCCGCACGGGTGCGGGCCGCCCGGCGCAGACCTTCATCGGGTCGGGCCGGGCGGCCCGCTGGCGTCAGTCCGTGTCGGGCGACTCGTCGGGACCGGAGGCGTCGGAGGGCCGTTCGGGCGCGGGGGCTGCCTTGGTCTTGGCCGGGCGGCGTTTCGCCGCCGGGACCTCGACCGTGGGCAGGGGCGCGAGCCGTGCCACCCGTTGCCTGAATTCCTCGTCGGACGGGCTGCGCGCCGTGCCCGTGATGGACGTCTTGGCCATGGTCGGCCCGATCTGAGTTGCCCGAACAAGCACCCGTGGCGGGGAACGGGCAGAGCGCCCCGCGCGACGGGATCGTCGCGGGACGCGCTCCGACTCCTTAGATGATGCAGGGGCGGCCGGTCTGCCAGGGGCATGGGTACAGAGCGCGGCCGTGCCGCACCGGTTTCAGCCCTCCCGGGCCATCTCCCGCAGGTGGCGCACGATGCCCGAGAAGTCGGTGCCGCCGTGGCCGGCCTCCTCGAAGGCGGCGTAGAGCGCCTCCGCATGCGCCCCGAGCGGCGTCGCCGCGCCGGCCTCCCGCGCGGCTTCCTGCGACAGCCGCAGGTCCTTCAGCATCAGGGCCGCGGCGAAGCCCGGCTTGTACTCCGCGTTGGCCGGCGAGGTCGGCACCGGCCCCGGCACCGGGCAGTAGGTGGTGAGCGACCAGCACTGGCCCGAGGAGGTGGAGGCGACGTCGAACAGCGCCTGGTGCGACAGCCCGAGCTTCTCGGCGAGCACGAACGCCTCCGACACCCCGATCATCGAGATGCCCAGGATCATGTTGTTGCAGATCTTGGCCGCCTGCCCGGCGCCGGCCCCGCCGCAATGCACCGCCTTGCGGCCCATGCGGGCGAGGAGCGGCTCGGCGCGCGCGAAGGCCTCGGGCGACCCGCCCGCCATAAAGGTCAGCGTCGCGGCCCTGGCCCCGCCGACGCCCCCGGAGACCGGGGCGTCGAGGCTCGCCAATCCCCGCTCCGCCGCCTTGGCGTGGGCCGCCCGGGCGCTCGCCACGTCGATGGTCGAGCAGTCGACCACCAGCGTGCCGGGCGCGAGAAGCGGCAGGATCCCGTCGAGGACGGCGAGCACGTGCCGGCCCGCGGGCAGCATGGTGATCACCGCCTCGGCGCCCGCCACCGCCGCCGCGGCGGAGTCCGCGACCGCCACGCCCTCCCGGCGCGCGGCCTCGCAGGCCGCCGGCACGAGGTCGAAGCCGGTCACCGCATGCCCGGCCTTCACGAGGTTGGCCGCCATCGGCCCGCCCATGTTGCCGAGGCCCAGGAAGGCGAGTGTGGTCACGGGGGATCTCCCTCAGAAGGTATTCTGTTTGACGGAATGCGGATCCCGGAATGGCTTGGGGGCGTGATCCGCTCCTTTGCCGACAGGAACGCCGAGCGGCTGTTCCGCGACGAGCCGGTTCGGGCTTCCGCTGGCAGGACGGGGACGCGTTCGCGGTCGAGATCGTCGACTCTCACTGAGGACGACCCATGCGCGATGAGACGCTCGATCCCATCCATCCCGGCGAGATCCTGCTGGAGGACTTCCTCAAGCCGCTCGATGTGAGCCAGAACCGGCTGGCGCGCGACATCGACGTGCCGGTGAGCCCGGTCGCGGGCATCGTCAGGGGGGAGCGCGCCATCACGGCCGACACCGCCCTGCGCCTCGCCCGCTTCTTCGGCACAAGTGCCGAGATGTGGCTCGGCCTGCAATCCGACTACGATCTGCGGATGGCCCGCCGTGCCGCGGGGCCGGAGATCCAGGCCCGGGTTCGTCCCCTCGCGGCCTGATCCCCCCGTCACGGCCGCACCAGACCGCGCGCCACGATCAGCCGCATGATCTCGTTCGTGCCCTCCAGGATCTGGTGGACGCGCAGGTCCCGCACGATCTTCTCGATGCCGTATTCCGACAGGTAGCCGTAGCCGCCGTGGAGCTGCAGCGCCTCGTTGGCGACCCGGAAGCCCGTGTCGGTGGCGAAGCGCTTGGCCATCGCGGAGCGCTGCGTCGCGTCCGGGTCGCCGCGGTCGAGGCTGGCGGCGGCGGCATAGAGCATCACGCGGGCGGCCTCCAGCTCGGTCGCCATGTCGGCGAGGCGGAACTGCAGGGCCTGGAACGCGTCGAGGCGCTGCCCGAAGGCGCGGCGCTCGGCGAGGTAGGCGAGCGTCCGGTCGAGGGCGCTCTGGGCGCCGCCGAGCGAGCAGGCGCCGATGTTGAGCCGCCCGCCGTCGAGGCCCGCCATCGCGATCCTGAAGCCGATGCCCTCCTGGCCGAGCCGGTTGGCCGCCGGCACGCGGCACTCCTCGAAGACGACCTGCCGGGTGGGCTGGGCGTTCCAGCCCATCTTGCGCTCGTTCTCGCCGAAGGACAGGCCGGGCGTGCCCGCCGGCACCACGAGCGTCGAGATGCCCCGCGGCCCCGGCTCGCCGGTGCGCACCATCGTCACGTAGAGGTCGGCGGCGCCGGCGCCCGAGATGAACTGCTTCGTCCCATTGAGCACGTAGGCGTCGCCGTTCCGCCGCGCGGAGGTGCGCAGCGACGCGGCGTCGGAGCCGGCGCCGGGCTCGGTCAGGCAATAGGCGGCCAGCAGGTCCATCCGGCACAGGCCCGGCAGCCAGCGCCCGCGCTGGTCCTCGGAGCCGAACCGGTCGATCATCCCGGCCGCCATGTTGTGGATCGAGAGATAGGCCGACACGGTCGGGCAGCCCGTCGCCAGCGCCTCGAAGATCAGGGCGGCGTCGAGCCGGGTCAGGCCGGAGCCGCCATGCTCCTCCCGCAGGGTGATCCCGCCCATGCCGAGGGACGCGGCCTCGCGCAGCACATCGACGGGAAAGTGCTTGCGCGCGTCCCAGTCGAGGGCGTGGGGCGCGATCCGCTCCGCCGCGAAGTCCCGCGCCATGTCGCGGACGGCGATCTGGTCCTCCGGCAGCGCGAACAGGGTCACGGCGGGCCTCCCTGGCAGTGCGGTGTCGTGCGTGCGCCGCTTCACGGCGCGGCGCCCCTCCTCCCCTGGCGGGAGGTCGAGGCGAGGGTCGCCGCGCAGGAAGCCGCGCGGCGCCCCCGGGTCCGGCCCCTCCCGGCGGCGGAAGGGGCCGGGCGCCCTACTGCATGATCGGCATCGAGAACTGCGCGCCTTCCTTCACGCCGGAGGGCCAGCGCGAGGTGACGGTCTTGGTCTTGGTGTAGAAGCGGATCGAGTCCGGCCCGTGCTGGTTGAGGTCGCCGAAACCCGAGCGCTTCCAGCCGCCGAAGGTGTAGTAGGCGAGCGGCACCGGGATCGGCACGTTGATGCCGACCATGCCGACATTGACCTTGGCGGCGAAGTCGCGCGCCGCGTCGCCGTCGCGGGTGAAGATCGCCACGCCGTTGCCGTACTCGTGCTCGGAGGGCAGGCGCAGCGCCTCGGCGTAGTCCTTCGCCCGCACCACCGACAGCACCGGCCCGAAGATCTCCTCCTTGTAGATGCGCATCTCGGGCGTGACGTGGTCGAACAGGCAGCCGCCGAGATAGAACCCGTTCTCGTAGCCCTGCAGCGTGAAGCCGCGGCCGTCGACCGCGAGCGTGGCGCCTTCCTTGAGCCCGATCTCGACGTAGTTGCGCACCCGCTCCAGCGCTGCCTTCGTCACCAGCGGGCCGTAATCGGCGCTCGGATCGGTCGAGGGGCCGATCTTGAGGGATTCCACCCGCGGGATCAGCTTCTGCATCAGGGCGTCGGCGGTCTTCTCGCCCACCGGCACCGCCACCGAGACCGCCATGCAGCGCTCGCCCGCCGAGCCGTAGCCCGCACCCATCAGCGCGTCGACGGCCTGGTCCATGTCGGCGTCCGGCATGATGATCATGTGGTTCTTGGCGCCGCCGAAGCACTGGGCGCGCTTGCCCGTCGCGGCGGCGCGGGCATAGACGTACTGGGCGATGTCGGAGGAGCCGACGAAGCCCACCGCCCGGATCAGGTCGTCGTCGAGGATCGCGTCCACCGCCTCCTTGTCGCCGTTGACGACGTTGAGGATGCCGGCCGGCAGCCCCGCCTCGATCATCAGCTCGGCAAGGCGCATCGGCACGCCCGGGTCGCGCTCGGACGGCTTCAGGATGAAGGCGTTGCCGCAGGCGATGGCGGGGGCGAACTTCCACATCGGGATCATCGCCGGGAAGTTGAACGGCGTGATGCCCGCCACCACGCCGAGCGGCTGGCGCATCGCGTAGATGTCGATGCCCGGCCCCGCCCCTTCGGTGAACTCGCCCTTCATGAGCTGCGGGATACCGCAGGCGAACTCCACCACCTCGACGCCGCGCTGGATGTCGCCCTTGGCGTCCGGAATCGTCTTGCCGTGCTCGCGGGCGAGCAGGTCGGCGAGACTGTCGGTCTCCTTGGCGATCAGGTCGAGGAAGCGCATCATCACCCGCGCGCGCCGCTGCGGGTTGGTGGCGGCCCAGGCGACCTGCGCGCGGGCGGCGTTCTCGATCGCGCCCCGCATCTCCGCGGCGCTCGCCAGCGCCACGCGCCCGATCACCGAGCCGTCCATCGGCTGGAAGATGTCCTGGTGGCGGCCGGAGCGGCCCGCCACGTGCTCGCCCCCGATGAAATGCCCGACCTCGCGCATCGCGTTCTCTCCCTGTCCGTGGCCTCGGATCGCCATTGGCCGGCACCTTGCCCTGCCTTAATGCAGAAAGGAATGGGCATGAACGCGGAACGGATGTGCGTGGATGCGGGAGGGCGACGGCGGCCACTGGGATGATTACCGCTTCGCGCTCGCGGTGTTCCGGGCCGGCACGGTCTCGGCGGCGGCGCGCCGGCTCGGGGTCGACCACGCCACGGTGATCCGCCGCATCGACCGGCTGGAGCGCCATCTCGGCGAGCGGCTGTTCCACCGCCGCGCCTCCGGCTACGTCGCCACCGAGGCGGGCCAGGCCATCGCCGCCACCGCGGACGCGGTCGAATCCGCGATCATCAACGGGCAGAGCGTCGTCGGGCGCTCGGCGGCGCGGCTGACCGGCACGGTGCGGATCGGTGCGCCGGACGGGTTCGGCAGCGCCTTCCTGGCCCCGCGCCTCACCGGCCTCGTCGAGCGCCACCCGGACCTCGACATCCAGCTCGTGGCCACCGCCCGCCTGTTCAGCCTCTCCAAGCGCGAGGCCGACATCGCCATCGGCCTGAGCCTGCCGCAGGAGGGCCGGATCGTCGGGCGCAAGCTCACCGACTACGACCTCAAGCTCTACGCCTCGCCCCTGTACCTGCGGCGCTTCCCCGCGATCGCGAGCCGGCGCGACCTCGAAGGCCACCGCTTCATCGGCTACATCGAGGAACTGCTCTACACCCCCGAACTCGACTACCTGCACCACGTCTCGCCGGCGATCTCCGCCCGGCTGCGCAGCGCCAACCTCAACGCGCAGCTTCACGCGGCGGTGGCGGGGGTGGGCCTCGCGGTGCTGCCCTGCTTCATGGCGGCGGACCGGCGCGACCTCGTCTGCGTGCTGCCCGACGAGGTCACGCTCACGCGCAGCTTCTGGCTGCTGATGCACGCCGACAGCCGCGATCTCGCCCGCATCCGCGCGGTGGCCGAGCACATCTACGCGGTGGTGGAGCGCGACCGGGAGGTGTTCTTCGGGCGGCGCTGAGCCCGGCGGCCCGGGCGCCGCGCGCTCCCCCGTCCGAGACGTCGCGTGTCCCGGAGACGCCGCCTCCGGCGGCGCTTTGTCGCTCCGCCCGGCGCCAGCCTGCGACTTGTCTGATTCCTCAGAGTAACCAGTGTCTTTGTAGGGGAATTTTTACCTTACGACCTTAATGCATACTGCGAGCTCGGCGCGAAGGGCGGGGATCGATCATCATGACATTTGCGGTTAAAGATGCGATGCTTGAGGCAATCGATCGGTCCCAGGGGCGGATCGAATTCGATCTCGATGGCACGATCCGGTTCGCGAACCCGTCGTTCCTCAACGTAATCGGCTACCGACTGGATGAGATCGCCGGACGGCACCACAGCATGCTGGTGCCGCAGGCCGAACGGGAGAGCGAGGCCTACCGGCAATTCTGGGACCGGTTGCGGCAGGGGGAATTCCAGGCGCGCGAGTTCAAGCGCGTTGCCAAGGACGGCCGCGTCATCTGGATCCAGGCCTCCTACAATCCGATTCTGGACCGCCGCGGGCGTCCGCGCCGGATCGTGAAGTTCGCCACCGACATCACGGCGCGCAAGGAACGCGACGCGCTGTTCGAAGGCCAGATCAGCGCGCTGAACCGCTCGCAGGCGGTGATCCACTTCTCCCTCGACGGGACCATCACGGAGGCCAACGAGAATTTCCTCGCGGCGATGGGCTACAGCCGCGACGAGCTGCGCGGGCGCCATCACAGCCTGTTCGTGACCGAGTCCGAGCGCGCCTCTCCCGCCTACGCGTCGTTCTGGAAGAGCCTCGCCGAGGGGCGCCATCACGCGGGCGAGTTCCGGCGCGTCGGCAAGGGCGGCCGGGAGGTCTGGATCTTCGGGGCCTACAACCCGGTGCTGGACGGCGACGGCAAGCCCTGTGCGGTGGTGAAGTTCGCCACCGACGTCACGCAGCAGGTGCAGGACCGGCTGCGGCGCGCGGAGGGCCAGCGCAGCATCGAGGCCGACATCGAGGCGATCACCCACGCGATGAGCGCCGTGGCCCAGCAGGCGGGCGCCACCACCCGGACGGCGGTGGAGACCTCGCACAACGTCCAGGCGGTGGCCGCCGGCGCCGAGGAATTCGCCTCCTCCATCGATGAACTGAGCCAGCACGCCACCCGGGCGAAGACGGCGGCGGATTCCGCCGTGGAGCGGGCGCAGGCCGCCAACACCATCTTCTCCGGCCTGACCCGGGCGACCGACCGGATCGGCGAGGCCGTCACGCTGATCCGCATGATCGCCAACCAGACCAACCTCCTGGCGCTCAACGCGACGATCGAGGCGGCCCGGGCCGGCGAGGCGGGGCGCGGCTTCGCGGTCGTCGCCGCCGAGGTCAAGGCGCTGGCGGGCCAGTCCTCGCGGGCGACGGAGGAGATCGGCAAGCAGATCGCCGCCGTGCAGGACGCCACCGCGCAGGCCGTCTCGGCCATCGACGTGATCTCCCGGAGCATCGCCGACCTGAGCGAGATCTCGCTCAGCGTGTCCTCCGCGGTGACCGAGCAGTCGGCCGTGACACGGGAGATGTCGCTGAACATGCAGAACGCCGCCGGCAGCGTCGCTTCCGTGCGCCAGACCATGGAGACCATCGCGCAGGCCGCCGAGGAGGTCGACGCCTCGGTGCGCAAGGTCGCGGCCGCGGCGCGGGCCCTGGCCTGAGGCTCGGCCGCGGCTCCGGGCGGGGTTGCGGCCGGCCCGTCGCTCGGGCGCGTGGCCCCGCAATCGTTCCGCCGCCGGCACGCCGGCCGCCCCGGCGCGGCCGGACCCCGCTCTAATCCCGGCCGCCCGGCCACGTCACCCAGTGCAGGTCCGGCGTCGTCGGGAACAGCCGCCGGTGCTGGCTCACCGCGTAGTTGTCGGTCATGCCGGCGATGTAGTCGGCGACGCGCCGGGGTGTGCGCGGGTCGTCCGGGCCGGACAGGCCCGCCCGCCACTCCTCGGGCATGAAGCCGGGGTCGGCCGTGAAGGCGCCGAACAGATCCCGGACGATCCCGGCCGCGCGGGCGCGCACCGCCATCACGCCCGGGTGGCGGTACATGCGGGCGAACAGGAAGGTCTTGATGTCCCGGTCGGCCGCGGCGATCGGGTCCGAGAAGGCGGCCACGGGCGCGCCGGCGCCCCGGATCGCATCCGCATCGGCGGGCGCGAGGCGGGCGAGGCGGCGCCCGGTCTCGGCGATGACGTCCTCGACGAAGCGCGTGATCACCCGGCGGGTCAGCTCGTGGATCACCCGCGAGCGGTCGAGGACGGGATGGAGCCTCGCGATCTCGGCCAGCAGGTCCGCGAGGAACGCCACCTCGCGCAGGTCGTCCAGGGCGAACAGGTCGGCGCGCAGGCCGTCGTCGAGATCGTGGGCATCGTACGCGATGTCGTCGGCGAGCGCCGCCACCTGCGCCTCCAGGCCCGGATGGGTGGCGAGCGCGAGATCCTGCACGGCGCTGTACTCGGTGATCGCCGCCGGGATGCCGGTCGCGGCGTAGCGCGGCGTCGGCGCGCCCGCGGGCGTGAGCAGCGGGCCGTTGTGCTTGACCAGACCCTCGAGCGTCTCCCAGGTGAGGTTCAGCCCGTCGAACGCGGCGTAGCGCCGCTCCAGCCGCGTGACGAGGCGCAGGGCCTGCGCGTTGTGGTCGAAGCCGCCCTGCCCGGCCATGCAGGCATGCAGCGCGTCCTCGCCGGTATGCCCGAAGGGCGTGTGGCCGAGATCATGGGCGAGCGCCAGCGCCTCGGCGAGGTCCTCGTCGAGACCGAGCGCGCGGGCGAGCGCGCGGGCGATCTGGCTCACCTCCAGGGTGTGGGTGAGCCGGGTGCGATAGTGGTCGCCCTCGTGATGCACGAAGACCTGCGTCTTGTGCTTGAGGCGCCGGAAGGCCGCCGAGTGCACCACCCGGTCGCGGTCGCGCTGAAAATCCGAACGGGTCGGCGAGGCGGGCTCGCCGATCAGGCGCCCGCGCGAGGCCGCCGGATCGCAGGCATAGGGCGCCCGCCACCGCTCACCGTTGCTGCCGCGCACGTTCGCGTCCCTCCGCCCTCCGACGCCGGAGACCGTTCGTGGCAGAAAATGGGGCGTCCTCCCAGCGGCGGGGGAGAGCCGGTCCACTGCGAACGCGCCGCAGCCGGCACGGAACCGGGCCGGCCGTCCCGCCCGCGGCCCCGATCCTGTTGCGGTCGCGCGCGTCCGTTCCTATCTTGCACCGCAGCCAGACGGTCGAGACAGCCCCATCCGCCGATGACCGAGATCACGCTCACGCCGCGCGCCGCGCGCCGCATCAACGAGATCATGGGCAGCGAGCCCCCCGGGTCCATGCTGCGCATCAGCGTGAACGGGGGCGGCTGCTCCGGCTTCCAGTACGCCTTCGACATCGCGCAGGACCGCGCGGGGGACGACAGGGCGGTGGAGCGCGACGGCGCCACCGTCCTGGTTGACCCGCTGTCGTTCGAGTACATGCGCGGATCGACCATCGACTTCGTCAACGACCTGATCGGGCAGTCCTTCAAGATCGAGAATCCGCAGGCCACCGCGTCCTGCGGCTGCGGCACCTCCTTCTCGCTCTGAACCGCCCTTCCCCTTTCGCGGAAACCCGACCCAGGACCCCGACCATGACCCGCTGGAAACGAACGGGCATGGCCCGGGCCTTGTTCGCTGCCGCCGCCTGCGGGGCGCTGGTGGGCGGAGACACGCTGGGGGCGGCCGTCTCGCTGGCGCTGCCGGGTGGCGGACGGCTCGAGATCGGCCGGGTCGGGATCGCCGGCGGGAGCGCGCCCTGGAGCCTCGTCGGCGCGGCCCTGGCGCAGGACGCCACGGTCGTCCTCGACGACGTGTCGCTGAAGTTCGGCACCACCCTCGTCAAGGCGCCGCGGATCGAGGTCGGCGGCACCCGCCTGTCGCGCGCCGACCTGCAGGCCCTGCTCGACCCGGCCGGGAGCGAGCCCTGGGCGGCCCGCCTCGCGCGCCTCTCGGCCGCGACCCTCGCCGCGCCCCTCCTGCGCGTCGAGCAGGCCGTGGGCGACCAGGTGCAGGTCACGGTCTACCGCGACGTCCTCGCCCGCGACCTCGTGGCGGGCCGGGCGCGCAGCCTCGACGCGGCGGGCGCGGTGCTCACCATCGAGGGCGCCAAGCCCGAGGCGGGACCGGGCTCGGGGGCCTACGGCCGGATCGCGGTCGCCGATCTCGACCTCGTGGGTCTCGCCCGGCTCCTCACCGAGCGCGGCGGACCGGACGCCCCGGCGATCCGGGTCTACGGCACCGTCGCGGTGGAGGACGTCGCCCTCTCCGGCCCGAAGGGCGCGACGCTGCGCATCGGCCGCATCGACGGGCGCGACTTCGGCGGACGCCCGACCGCGACCCCCTGGGCCGAGGCGCTCGGCCTCCTCACGGCGGGCGATCCCGAGACGGCGCCGCCGCCCGAGCGGGTGCGCAACGCGGGGCTGGCCGCCGACCTCCTCGACGCGGTGGCGGTCGGCACGATCGAGCTGCGCGACATCGCCGTCACCGATCCGGGGGACGGCGCGCCGACCCGGTTCGGCCTCTCGCGCGTGACCTACGCGAGCGAGGGCGGCACCGCGACCCTGCGCTCCGAGGCGATGAGCCTCGACGGGCCCGCCGGGCGCTTCGGGCTCAAGGGCCTGACGCTGTCGGGCCTCTCGCTGAAGCCCGCCCTCGAAGGGCTGCGCCGCCACGCCGCGGGAGGCCTCGACCCGGCCGAGATGCGCCGTTACGTGCCGCTCGTCGGCCGCGCGACCGTCGAATCGCTCGACCTTGACATTCCCGCCGGTCCCGGCGGCGATCCGGCCGCCGCGCCCCCGCTGCATCTGGGCCTGCGCGGGGCGGCCCTCGACCTGAGCGCGCTGCGCGACGGCATCCCCACCGCCACGCGGCTCGCCCTCGACGGCCTGACCTTCGCGGTGCCGCCCGCGCCCGGCAACGCGGCGCTGGCGAACCTCGCCTCCCTCGGCTACCGCGCCGTCGATCTCTCGGGCGTGCTCGATTCGAGCTGGAACGAGGAGGCGCGCGAGGTGTCGGTGCGCGAATTCTCGGTCACCGGCAAGGAGATGGGCACGGCCCGGCTCACCGCGACCTTCGGGGGCATCGGCCGCGAGGTGTTCAACCCGGACACGGCGGTCTCGTCCCTGGCGCTGCTCGGCGCGAGCGCCAAGGCGCTGGCGCTGACGATCGAGAACAACGGCCTGTTCGAGCGCTTCCTCGGCGAGCAGGCCAAGGCCGCGAGCCTCAAGGCCGCGGAACTGCAGCGCGAGTACAGCACGGCCGCGACGCTCGGCATCCCGGCGGTGCTCGGCAATTCGCCGAGCGCCAAGGCGCTCGGGGCCGCGGTGGCCCGGTTCGTGACCAAGCCCGGCCGCCTCACCATCACGGCCGCCGCCAAGGACCCGGCGGGCCTCGGCTTCCTCGAAGCCAGCACCGTGGGCAGCCCCGGCAAGGTGTTCGATCGTCTGAATGTGACCGCGACGGCGGAGTGAGCGGCGCGCCGCGCCGGAACCGTGACGCAGGGCGGACGGTTCGGTCCGATGATCCGATCGAACCGGGAGGCTCACATGAGCACCATGGCCCGCCGCGCCGCTCTCGCCGGCGCCCTCGTCCTCGTGGTTGCCGGCCCTGCGCTCGCCCAGCGCGGCGGGGGCGGCGATGCGGGCAGCGGCCTGTCGCCCTACGCGGCGCTCAGCGGCAACGACCGCTCGGCCGGCGTCAACAACGGCAATTACCGCAACCCGCGCCTCGACCCCTACGTGCAGGCCTATCCCCGCTACGGACGGCCGGTCGGCGAGCGCTACCGCCCGGTGCCGCGCCCGTACTACGGCTATCCGTACTGACCCGGACCGGACCGCCCGCGCCCCCGGAGCCGCGTCGTCGCGCAAAGGCCAAGCTTCATGGCCAAGCTTCATGGCCAAGCTTCATGGCCAAGCTTCGCGGCCGGCATCCGCTGATCAGGACTTGCGGATGCTTCACAATCTAGCCCGGGCGCGCCGGCTCGATTATGGTGCGTGAGTCGTTCGCGATGAGCGCGCCGCCGCTCGACTTGCGCCGCACAGGAGACTGACGATGAGCTTGGTGTTCTTTCTCGTCTTCGTTGGCCCGTGGATCGCCGTGGCGGCGATGGACTTGATGGCCCTGCGCAAGGAGGGGACGGGCGCGCGCCTCCACGCGCCGACGAGCTGACGGCCGTCCCACGGCGGAGCGCTCAGGCATCCCGTCTGGCCTGGGCGTTCTTCACGGATTGCGACACGCGGCCGACCTCGCCCGGCTCGATCACGGCGCTGCGGCGCTCGCTGTCGGCCGGGCGCATGCCGTGCCGGGCCGTCCGCCCCGATACGGGATGATGGCGGCGGTCCCCGCTCCTGCGCTCTAGGGCGCCGAGGAGGTTGGCACGCACCGCCTCGCGGCGCTTGGCGATCCGGAACCGGTCGAGCCGTGCGTTCAAGCGCTTGAGCGCGCGGGCGAAGACCTGCTTCTTGGCCGCCAAGCCCCGCTCGCTCGCCTGGGCCGCATCGACTCCGTGCGTCGCCGCCTTGCCGCGCCGCGCCCGTCGGCGTGCCGCGATGATGTCGCGGATGCGGTCCCGCTGAGCCCGCAGCCATCGGGCCAGGGCGAGCGTGCTCTCCGCATCGAGGGCGTCCAGAGCGGGATAGTGGCTGCGCGCGACCTGACGAAGCTCGTCCTCCGACAGCAGGCGGCGCTCGGACGCGATCTCGACACTCACGATCCCTACTCCCCGGCAACCCCGCATCGGCGATCGGCGCGGCCCTGCCCCGCGTGGCTTCTCTCTGCCCGACCGTCCCGCCCGACGTCGCGCCGGGACCGGCCGGTGCGGGATCCTCCCGACGCACGGGAGCCCGCCGACATCGATCCGCGATCGGACGTACCCGGCTGACTGTACGACATCGTACCGATATCCACGGGGCCGGTCAGTGATGGCGGCGCCGCTATACCTCCAAGGATAGCTTCTGTCGAGTTAAATCCAGTGTTACATCGCTTCCCGAAGCCCGCTCTGCCGGCTTAAACGGGAGGAATACTGAATGGCGACGATCACGCTGTTCGACCTCGACGGCACGACCGCGGGTCTCGATTCGACCCGGGCCTACCAGGCGAGTTTCGGGGAGGTCCTGCTGATCCCGAACGCCACCCTGACGGCCACGGGCGACTTCGCCGGGCAGACCTTGTCCGTGTCCGGCTTCCGGCCCGAGGTTCAGATCAGCTTCGCCGGCGGCGTCGACGACACCGCGGACCAAATCAGCGTGGACGGCCTCGTCATCGCCACGTGGTCGGGCGGCAGCAACGGGACGCCGCTCGTCTTCTCCTTCACCAGCAACGCCACGGCCGCGCGCGTGCAGACGCTGCTGCGGAATCTCACCTACGATTGGAACGAGGGCGCCGCTCCGGTCGCGTCGCAGAGCCTCTCGCTCACCCTCGCGGGCGTCGCGCGCAATGCGGCCATGACGGCGGCCACCCCGAATGCCGCCCCGAACCTCGATCTCAACGGAAGCGCGAGCGGCACCGGCGTGACGGCAAGCGCCGTCGAGCAGACGCCGCGGGCCATCGCCCCGGCCGCCACCCTGACGGATGCCGATTCCACGCAGCTGACGTCGGTCACCGCCACGCTCCTGTCCCGGCCGGACGGCAACGCCGCCGAGTCGCTTGCCTTGAGCGCCAGCGCGGCGGCGGCCGCGAGCGCGGCCGGCCTCACGGTCGGCTACGATGCGGCGAGCGGTGCGCTGACCATCACCGGCCGGGCCGCCACGGCCGTCTACCAGGATCTGGTGCGGGGGATCACCTACACCAACGCCAGCAACCAGCCGACTGCGGCCGCCAGGACCGTCCGCTTCGTCGCCAGCGATGGCGCCGCCGCGAGCACGGCGCGCGACGCGACGGTCACGGTGACGCCGGTCAACGACGCGCCGGTGGTCGATCTCAACGGGGCGGCCGCCGGGACCGGCGTCACCCTGCCGTACGGCGCCACCGGCTCCGTGGCCCTGATCGCGCCGGGCGGAACCCTCGCGGACGTCGATTCGCCGAACCTGAGCGGCGGGTCGCTGCGCGTGGCCTTCACGGCGAACGCCGCCGCGGGCGACCAGCTGCGCCTCGTGGCCGGCAACGGCATCACCCTCTCGGGCAGCACGGTCAGCGTGAACGGCGTCGCGGTCGGCAGCGTCACGGGCGGCAGCAACGGCGCGGACCTCGTCGTCTCCTTCACCAGCGCCAACGCGACCCTGGCGCGGGCGCAGACGCTCCTGCGCCAGATCGGCTACACGACCAATGCGGCCGCGCCGTCGCGGCTGACGCGGCAGCTCGCCGTGACATTGAACGACGGCGACGGCACCGCCAATGGCGGGCAGCCGGTGGGGACGGCCGCCGCGTCGATCACCTTTAGTGCGGCGGCGAACGTGGCCCCGGTCCTGACCGGCGACCTGCAGGCCGCGATCACCACCGGCGCGACCTACACGCTCACCACCGCGGACCTGTTCTACACCGACCCGGACGACACCGCCTCCGGCGTGACCTTCACCACGAGCAGCCCGGTCAACGGCAGCATCCTGGTCAACGGCGCCATTGCGGCGGCCTTCACCGGCCAGCAGCTCGCCGCCGGTCAGGTCGCCTTCCGGCACAACGGCGCGCAAGGGTCCTCCGCGTCGTTCTCGGTCAGCGTCGAGGACGGCAACGAGGACGGGTCGGTGCCGGCGGCGCGCAGCTTCCTCATATCCGTCACGCCGCCGCAGCCCGGGTCGAGCCTGAGCTTCGCCTCCGCCACCCGGGGCGTCTCGGCCAGTCTCGGCGCCGGCGCGTGGTCCTCGGCCCAGACCCTCATGCCGCTCGGCGATTCGATCACCTACGGCATCGCCCCTCCGGGCGTGGATGAGCACGGCTACCGCGGCTATTTCTGGTCCGATATGGCGGCGGCCGGCAAGCTGTTCGACATGGTGGGGCCGAAGACCAACGGCGCCATCCCGGATCCCAACAATGCCGGCTACCCGGGCGCCTGGGCGGACGACCTCGCGGAGATGCTGCCGGACCTGCTGACGGCCTACCGCCCCGAGACCATCCTGCTGATGGCCGGCGCCAACAACGTGCTGCAGGAGACCACCCCGCAGAACACGGTGCGGACCGCCCTGGCGACGATGCTCGACCAAGTGACGGCCTTCAACCCGGCCACGCGCGTCTACGTCGCCACCGTCCTGCCGCTCTCGGACGACGAGACGGGCGAGGTGGACGCCGTCAACACCGTGATCCGGGCCGAGGTCGCCAGCGCCATCCTCAGCGGGCAGAACGTCTCGCTCGTCGAGATGGCCGGCTTCACGACGAACGATCTGTTCGACGGCATCCATCCGACCGAGGCGGCCTATCAGCGGATCGCCGCCCACTGGTCGTCCGCGGTGCTCGCCGCTCCGCCGAACCCGCCCGCGACGACCGGGATCGACGCGGCCGTCACCGATCTGACCGGCTCCGCCTTCAACGATCTTCTGACGGGCGACGACCGGGCGAACCGTCTCGCCGGCGGGACCGGCTTCGACCGGCTCGGCGGCGGCCTCGGCGACGATCTGCTCGACGGCGGCGCCCAGGACGACACGCTCGTGGGCGGGGCCGGCAACGATACCCTGATCACCGGGACGGGCAGCGACCGGATCGAGTTCCGCGAGGCCGACAGCGGCCGCGACCTGGTGCAGGATTTCACCGACAACACCGACAAGCTGGTCTTCGATCGTCAGGCGACGGGGGTCGATTCGGTCTCCGACCTTGTGGTCAGCCTGCAGGGCGGCCGGGTGAACGTGGCCTGGAGCCCGTCGGTCGGCAGCGGCGTGACCGGCCGGGGCGACGTGACGCTGCAGAGCCTCACCGATCCGGCCCTGATCACGGCGTCCGATATCCTGTTCATCAACTGACCGGGTGCCGGACGGGGACGAGGAGGCCCCGCGCTCAGGTGCCGGGATTCACGAACAGGCTGTCGAACTGCTCGGGCGCATAGTCGCGGCCGGTGATGTCGGTGATCACCACGTGCTCGTGGCCGTCCGCCACCAATTCGTGAGCCTTGCGCAGGGCCGCCTCCGGCGAGGTGCGCTGGTGGGATTGCGGGCCTTCGGGCGTGTGGGCGGTCACGACGAGTTGCATCGATGCTCCTTCTCTGCGGCGGCCGGTCTACCAGACCTTCGCCGGCCTCGCGACCGCGTGAGCGCGGGCCGCGACCGCTAAGCTGCCGTCAGCGCGAGGAAATCCGGCGCAAGATGCCGCCCGGTGCAGACGCGATCGAACCCCGGACCTTCGGCAGGTCATCGGAATCATCGCCCGGCTTCGTCGTGACGAGAGGCAGTCTCGCCGCCCCGCGGACGAGGGGTGCTCGGAACGATGGTCTGAACTGCTCTTTGTCAGAGAGCCGTATCACACTCTATGCAAGGCTCCGTGCGTTCCGCGCGTCCCGTTAGCCCAGCGCGGGACAGCGGGCCGGGTGGTGGATCTTGCAGCGGTCGCATGCCCGGCCCGCACGGTGCGGACGTCCTCGCCGTCGGGTTCGGATCACCGGCGGGCCCATGACGAGCCGGGGCGCCGCCGGCCGGTTCGGAGCGAGGCCATGATCACGCTGTACTCCTATCCCGCCCTCTTCGGCGTGGCCGACAACAACGGCTACGGCCTGAAGGTCTTCGCCTTCCTTCGGCTCGCCGGGGTGCCGTTCGTCCATCGACACGTATTCGACGCCGCGGGCGCGCCGCGCGGGCAGTTGCCCTACATCGTCGATGAGGGCGAGACGGTCGGTGACAGCGACACGATCCTGGCGCATCTCGCGCGCCGCCGGGGCGTGGCCCTCGATGCCGCGCTCACGGCGCAGCAGTGCATCACCGCCCTCCTGATCTCGCGCCTGCTCGACGATCTCTACTGGGTGATGTCCTATTCGCGCTGGAAGGACGAGCGGTTCTGGCCGGCCTTTCGCGACGCGCTGCTGCGCGAGCATCCGAGCCTGACGCCGGCGCAGCTGCAGGCGGCCCGGGAGTTCAACGCCCAACGCTACCATTTCCAGGGCATCGGCCGCTACGAGCCGGAGGCGGCCTACGCGCGCGGCCTTGCCGACCTGCAGGCGCTGGCGGGCCTCGTCCCGGAGGCCGGCTACCTGTACGGCCCGCGGCCGGCGAGCAGCGACGCGGCCCTCTACGGCTTTCTCGCCAACATCCTGTTCTCCCCGATCGACACGCCGCTCCGGGGCTTCGTCGCGGCGCAGCCCAACCTCGTCCGGCACTGCACGGCGATCCACGCGGCCGTCGCCTGATCCGCGCGATGCGCAGAGCCGGCCCTGGTTATCGATCCAATTCCCGCATCGATCGATGCCGACAAAGAGTTGGCCACGGGAGAACGGCGGTCCTATGCAGGGGGCAGAATAAAGGGCGCGCCTGCGAGACGGAGCCCGCCCGCGCAGACCATCCGGGCCGCCGCCGTCGCGGGATCCGGATCCGTCTCGCCCCGCCAGGGAGGATCCGGTGCCGGCCGCATCACACGTCCAGAGGACAGGCGACGAGCCCCGGATCATCCGGCTCAGCGAGACGGACAATGTCGCGATCGTGGTCAACGCCTTCGGGCTGCCGCCCGGGACGGTGTTTCCGGACGGGCTGACGCTGCGCGAGTTCGTGCCCGAGGGCCACAAGGTGGCGCTCGCCGACATTCCCGAGGGCGGGGCCGTGCGCCGCTACGGCGAGGTGATCGGCATCGCGCTGCAGGAGATCCCGCGCGGGGGCTGGGTCGAGGAATCGCGCCTGCGCACGCCGCCGGCCCCGCCCCTCGACGCGCTGCCGCTCGCCACCCGCGTGCCCGCCCCGCTGCCGCCCCTCGACGGCTACACGTTCGAGGGCTACCGCAACCCGGACGGCTCGGTCGGCACCCGCAACATCCTGGCGATCTCGACCAGCGTGCAATGCGTCGCCGGCACCCTCGACGTCGCCCTCCGGCGCATCCGCGAGGAGCTGCTGCCGCGCTATCCCAACGTCGACGGCGTGGTCGGGCTCACGCATGCCTATGGCTGCGGCGTCGCCATCAACGCCCCCGAGGCGGTGATCCCGATCCGCACGCTCCAGAGCCTCGCCCGGAACCCGAATTTCGGCGGCGAGGTGATGGTGGTGGGCCTCGGCTGCGAGAAACTGGTCTCCGAGCGGCTGCTGCCGGACGGGCAGAGCGACGGGGTGGTGCGCCTGCAGGACGAGCGCCACCACGGCTTCGGGGCGATGCTCCAGAGCATCATGGCGATGGCCGAGGCGCGGCTGGAGGTGCTGAACCGCCGCCGCCGCGAGACCTGCCCGGCCGCCGACCTCGTGGTCGGGCTGCAATGCGGCGGCAGCGATGCCTTCTCGGGCGTCACCGCCAACCCGGCCCTGGGCTACGCCGCCGACCTCCTGGTGCGGGCGGGCGCCACCGTGCTGTTCTCCGAGGTGACCGAGGTGCGCGACGCCATCCACCTCCTCACGCCGCGGGCGGAGACCGAGGAGGTGGCGCGCGCGTTGATCCGCGAGATGGCGTGGTACGACGCCTATCTCGCGCGCGGCGAGGCCGACCGCAGCGCCAATCCCTCGCCCGGCAACAAGACGGGCGGGCTCAACACCATCGTCGAGAAGGCGCTGGGCTCGGTGGCGAAGTCCGGCACCAGCGCGATCCGGGGCGTGCTCGCGCCCGGCGAGCGGGTGCGCCAGAAGGGGCTGATCTTCGCCGCGACGCCGGCGAGCGACTTCGTCTGCGGCACGCTGCAGCTCGCCTCCGGCATCACCCTCCAGGTCTTCTCCACCGGCCGCGGCACGCCCTACGGCCTCGCCCAGGCGCCGGTGATCAAGGTCGCGACCCGCACCGAACTGAGCCGGCGCTGGTCGGACCTGATCGACCTCGATGCCGGCCGCATCGCCACGGGCGAATCGACCATCGAGGAGATGGGCTGGGAGCTCTTCCGGCTGATCCTCGACGTGGCGAGCGGGCGGCGCGAGCCCTGGTCGGACCATTGGGGCCTCTACAACGACCTGACGCTGTTCAACCCCGCGCCGGTGACCTGAGCCGGGCCGGCCCCCGGGCCTGATCCGCCGCAGCGGCGAGCGCTTCGGCGAAGACCATCACAAGAAGACTGCCTGAGCCGCCTTGTCGCTAAGGAGGAGACGATGGAACACGCCCCCAGCGAACTCGAATCACGCACGATCCGCAAGGTCGCATGGCGGCTCTTGCCGCTCATCGTGGTGATCTACCTCGTCGCCTACATCGACCGCACCAACGTCAGCTTCGCGGCGACGGGCGGCATGTCGCAGGCGCTCGGCCTCACCGCGAAGGATTTCGGCTTCGGGGCCGGCATCTTCTTCCTCGGCTACTTCCTGTTCGAGGTGCCGAGCAACCTCTTCCTCGAGAGGACCGGCGCGCGGCGCTGGATCGCCCGCATCATGATCTCCTGGGGGCTGGTCGCGGGTGCGATGGCCTTCGTCGGCGGGCCGACGAGCTTCGTCGTCATGCGCTTCCTGCTCGGGGTCGCCGAGGCCGGCTTCTTTCCCGGCGTGATCCTGTACTTCACCTACTGGTTCCCGAAATCCTACCGCAGCCGGGTGCTGGCCTCGCTCTACGTCGCGGTGCCGGTGTCGAACGCCGTGACGGCGGCCCTCTCGGGGCTGCTGCTCGGGCTCGACGGCTGGCTCGGGCTGGCCGGCTGGCAGTGGCTGTTCCTGATCGAGGCGGCGCCCGCAATCCTGCTCGCCTTCGTGGTGCTGCGCTACCTCACCGACACGCCCGCCGCCGCGGACTGGCTCGCCCCGGACGAGAAGGCGTGGCTCTGCGCCGCCATCGAGCGGGAGCGCCAGGACCTGCTGCGCCGGGAGCAGGGCCACATGACCCTGCGGCGCGCCTTCACGGACCTGCGCGTCCTGTCGCTGGCGCTGATGTACTTCACCATCGTGACGGCGACCTACGGCATCACCTTCTTCCTGCCCCAGATCGTGAAGGGCCTCGGCGGCTCCCACCTCCAGGTCGGGCTGATCAGCGCCGCGCCCTACATCGTCGGCACGGTCGGGCTGCTCGTCTGGAGCTGGTCGTCCGACCGCATGCGGGAGCGCAAGTGGCACTACATCGTGGCCTGCCTGCTCGGCGCGGCCGGCCTCGCGGCCGCGGGGCTCTACGGCAGCACCCTGATGGCGGTGGCGGCCATCGCGGTCGCGACCATCGGGCTCTACGGCTGCAAGCCGGCCTTCTGGACCATGCCGAGCGAGTTCCTCACCGGCACGGCGGCCGCGGGCGGCATCGCGATGATCAACTCGATCGGCAATCTCGGCGGCTTCGTCGGGCCGGTCGCGGTCGGCTGGATCAAGGATGCCACGGGCGGGTTCGGGGCCGCGCTCGGCTTCCTCACGGCCTGCGCGGTGGTCTCGGCGCTGATCGCCTTCCTGATGGCGCCCGCCCGCTCCCGCCCGGCCCGGGCGCCGGCGGCCCTGCCGACGACCTGAAGCCGCCCCCGCGCCCGCCCCGCGACGGGGCGGACTCCCGTCTCCTCCCGCCGGAGCGTGAACCATGCCGGAATCCCGCGAGACCGTGAGCTGGATCGGGCTGCACGCGGTCACCCTGACGCTCAGGACACTCATCAGCGACGCCAAGGTACTCACCGGCCGCACTTCTGGTGGCTCGAACCGCTGTTCAACGAGCGCCTGGAGGTGCGGGACGGCCGCATGATCGTGCCGACGCGCCCCGGGCTCGGCCTCAGCCCGAGCGGACAGGCCGCCGCCTGGAGCCGGGAGGCGGCGGAGATCGGCCGCCGGGTGCAGGCTCAGCCTCACCTTCGGCGGGCCGAAGAACAACCGCCTCTACAGGGCGAGTTCGCACTCGCTCCACGCGCTCACCGTCGAGGCGCATGGCAGCGGCGGGTGAGGATCAGGCGGGGTCCGCGTCGCGCCCCTCCGTCGCCCGCGCCAGCGCGTCGACCACCGCGGCGACCGCCTCCTCCTCCGAGCCGCCCCCGCGCGTCGCCGCCTCGTAGGCCGCGAGCTGCAGGTCGGCGCTCGCACCCTCGGCCAGGATGCGCCGGGTGCCGGCGAGCGCCTCGGCGCAGCCGAGCGCCGCGGCGTCCTCCGTCACGAGGGCGAGCACGCCCTCCAGGATCTCGGGCAGCGGCACCGCCCGCTCCTGCGCCTGGTCGATCAGCGCGGCGCGCACGCCGTCGCGCTGCGCCCGCCACAGGTTCTCGCGCAGGATCGCCCGGGCCACGCCGTCGAGCCCGGCATGGAGGTCGGGCCGGCGCTCGGCCGCGCGCACGAGGCAGCGGTAGAGCGCCGCCAGCGCCAGCGCGTCGTCGAGCCGGGTGCAGCTGTCGGCGATGCGCAGTTCCAGCGTCGGGAAGCGCACGGAGGGGCGCAGGTGCCACCACAGGAAGCTCGCATCCTCGATCGCGCCCGCCCGCGTCATCACCCGCACGTAGCGCTCGTAGGCGCCGGCATCCGCGAACAGGTCCGGCAGGCCGGTGCGGGGCATCTCGCCGAAGGCGCTGAGGCGGTAGCCGGCGAGCCCCGTCCGGCGCCCCTGCCAGAACGGCGAGGAGACCGAGAGCGCGAGCAGCAGGGGCAGGAACGGCAGCAGCCGGGTCATCAGGTCGATGCGGGCCTCCGGCCGGGCCACCTCGACGTGGACGTGCATCCCGCTCACCACGCTGCGGCGCCCGACCATCTGCACCGCGTCGAGGATGCCGTGGTAGCGCGCGCCGTCGGTGGCGCGCTGCTCGTCCCAGGCGGCGGTCGGATGGGTTCCGGCGGCGAAGACCAGGAGCCCGTGCGCCCGGCCGATCTCGGCGAGCCCCCGGCGCAGGCCCCCGAGCGCCGCGCGGGCGTCGGCGACATCCGACAGCGGCGGTGTCGCGATCTCGATCTGGCTCTGGAGCAGCTCCCGCTCGGCGGCCGGCAGCAGCGCCCGGGCGGCGGCGTGGAAGCCCCTGACCCCGGCCCGCGGCGTGCCGCGGGTCTCGGCATCGGCCAGGAAGAACTCCTCCTCGATGCCGAAGCGGTAGGCCGGGTGCGTCATGGGAGCGGGATCCTTGGCGTAAAGGGGTCGGGGCGGATCCTCGGCATCGCTCGCCGGAGGGGCCGCCGGTTCGGCGGATGATGCAGGATCAGGGGCCGGCGCGCAGGAGGAGAACGGCCGCGAGCATCAGAACCGCGGCCGCGACGACCGCCAGCACCACCGCCCGGTGCACCCCGCGGCCGGTCGGCGCCGCGGCCTCGGCGGCGCGGGGCGCCGCACGCGGCACCGCCGCCGTCTCGAGCGGCACGGATGGGGGCGGCGCCTCGGCCTCGCGCCGTCCGGCGTCCGGGAGGGCGGGGCCGGTCGGCCGGGAGCGCGCCGGCCCCTCGGCCAGCAGGCCCTCGTCGAGGTCGACCGGCACCCCGGCCTCCTCGATCTCGATCACCACCAGGGCGATGTCGTCGGGGCTCATGGCGGCTATCGGCAGCGCGCCGCGCAGATCCCCGGTGGTCAGATGGCCCTGCGCCCGGCCCCTGGCGATCAGGCGGTCGAGGGTCGGCCGGTCGAGGGCAGGCGGCATCGCGAGGGTCCTTCGGGATCGTTCTGGAGCGACCGTCCGGCGGTAGTCCCGGTCAACGCGGCAGAGCCTGGGGCGTTTCGCGCCGGACGGCCACGCCGGCGCCCAGATGCGCAGCGAAGCTCGCGGCATCCCTCCGCCCGACGGGCGGCAGCACTCCGCCCGATGGCGGCGAGGACCCCATGACCGCGCATCCGACGCCCCCCCGCGACCTGCCGCCCGCGGCCCGCATCGATCCCCCGGCGGCGCCCCTGCCGCCGCTGCGCTTCATCCGCACCGTGGTGCGCAACCCGGTCGAGACCTGGCCGCAGGCGGTCTACCGCGAGCCGGCCTACCGCTCGTCCTTCCTCGGCCATCCCACCCTGTTCGTGATGGATCCGGCCCTGATCCGCGAGGTGATGGTCGATCAGGCGGACGCGTTCGAGAAGTCGGAGGTGCTGCGCCGCTCGCTCTCGCCCGCGCTGGGCGACGCGATCCTGACCGCGGACGGGGCGCGCTGGCGCTGGCAGCGCCGCGCCGCCGCGCCGATCTTCCGCAACGAGCGCATCGTCAGCTTCCTGCCCGCCATGATCGGGGCGGCGGAGCGCACGCGCGACGCGCTCGCCGCCCTGCCGGCCGGCAGCGAGGTCGACCTCGCCCGCACGATGATGCGCACCACCTTCGACATCATCGTCGAGACGATGCTGTCGGGCCCCGGCGCCATCGACGCCGCGCGGGTCGAGCGCGGCATCACCGACTACCTCGAATCGACGAGCTGGATCTTCGCCCTGACGCTGATGCGCCTGCCGTCCTGGACGCCGTTCCCGGGCCGCCGGCGCGCCGAGCGGGCGCGCAGCTATCTCCGGGACGAGTTGCTGCGGCTGGTGGCGGAGGGGCGGCGCACCGGCACGGAGGGGCGCAACGACCTGCTCAGCCTGCTGCTCGCCGCCCGCGACGCCGAGACCGGGCAGGCGATGACCGACCGCGACGTCGCCGACAACCTCCTGACCTTCGTGACCGCCGGGCACGAGACCACGGCGCTCGCCCTCACCTGGACCCTCTACCTGCTCGCCCGACACCCCGAGATCGAGGCGCGGGTGGTGGCCGAGATCGCGGCCGTGACGGACGGCGGTCCCCTGCTGCCCGGTCACGTCGAGGCCCTGGCCTATACCCGCCAGACCATCCAGGAGGCGATGCGGCTCTATCCCCCCGCCCCCGTGGTGGTGCGGGCCGCGCTGCAGCCGGTCGAGATCGGCGGCGAGCGCATCGACGCCGGCACTCCTGTGACGGTGCCGATCTACGCCATCCATCGCCACGCGCGGCTCTGGGACGATCCCGACCGCTTCGACCCCGACCGCTTCGCGCCGGAGGCCGTGCGCGCCCGCGACCGCTACGCCTACCTGCCCTTCGGCGCCGGGCCGCGCATCTGCATCGGCATGAGCTTCGCGCTGATGGAGGCGGTGGCGATCCTGGCGGTGCTGGTGCGCGCCCTCGCCTTCCGCCTGCGCCCGGGCTTCGTGCCGACGCTCAAGCAGCGCATCACCCTGCGGCCCGCCGAGGGGATGCCGCTGCGGGTCGGCCCGCGCTGATACAAAAGGTCGTTTTCAACGACCGTTGGTATCCATGGCCCGATGCGTCAGCATCCTGGGCCGTTGGTGCGAGTCATGCGCCCGTCACGGGATCCGCCGAAGGAGGAGCCCGGATGGGGCCGGACCGGCCGGCGCGCCGTCCCGGAGGATGGCCCGCCATGCTGATCGCCCAGATCACGGACCTGCACGTGCGCCCCCGCGGGCGCCCGGCCTACCGCGTCGCCGAGACCACCATGCTGACGGCGCGCGCGCTCGATGCGCTCGCGGCGCTGCACCCCCGCCCGGACGTGGTGCTGGTCACCGGCGACCTCGTCGACCGCGGCCTGCCCGAGGAATACGCGGTCCTGCGCTCCCTGCTCGGCCGCCTGCCGATCCCGGTCTTCGTCGTGCCGGGGAACCACGACCGGCGCGGCCCGCTGCGCGAGGGATTGCCGGCGGCGTGGCTGCCGGGGGCGGACGGGGAGTTCGTGCACTACGTCGTCGACGACTGGCCGGTGCGGCTGATCGGCCTCGACACGGTGGTGCCCGGCGCCGACCACGGCGGGCTCTGCGAGGCCCGCCTCGCCTTCCTGGAAGCGGCGCTCGCCGCCGGGCTGAGCCGCCCGACCGTGGTGTTCATGCACCATCCGCCCTTCGCCTGCGGCATGGCGGCGATGGACCGGATCCGCCTGTTCGACGGCGAGGCGCGGTTCCGGGCGCTGATCGAGGCCCACGGCACCGTCGAGCGGGTGCTGTGCGGCCACCATCACCGGCCGATCCAGACCCGCTATGCCGGCACGCTCGCCCTCGTGGCGCCGGGCGTGGCGCATCAGGTCGCCCTCGACCTCGCCTCCGAGCGCGAGGACCTGCTGGTGCTGGAGCCCCCCGCGTTCCAGCTCCACCGCTACGCGCCCGAGACCGGCCTCGTCACGCACATGGCCTACGTGGAGCGCTTCCCGGGTCCCTACCCGTTCGCAGCCGATCCCGCTTCGTCCTGACCGGACCCCGCCGCGCGGCGCTCGCGCGCCTCGCGCAGGCCGGTCGGCTTGAACACCCCGCTCGCGCTCGCCACGAGGGCATTCGTCTCGGCGCTGCGCACCTCCGCGTCGCAGAACAGGATCGACTGGCCGGCTCGCGCCACCCGCCCCTCGGCCAGGAGCACGCCGCGGCCCGGCGCCAGGAAGCGGGTCTGCATGTCGAGGGTCACCACCGGCCGCCCGGCGGTGAGCCGCGCCACGGTGCCCATCGCGATGTCGAGCAGGGTGCAGAGGATGCCCCCGTGCGCGATGCCGAGGTTGTTGGCGTGCTCCGGGCCGAGCGCGAGGCGAAGCCGCGTGCGCCCGTCCCGGAAGCCGAGCGCCTCGACCCCGCAATGGCGCGCGAACGGGATGTCCGCCCCGAAGATCATGCCGTCGTCGCCACCGTCCATCCGCCCCGAGCCCTCTCCCTGCGTTCGAAAGGACGGTATGGAGAGTTCGCCGTTCTGGCAATCCGATCGAGAGAGATGCCCGAGAGATGTCGATGACCAGCCCGCCCCCCCATGCCTTCGTGCGCACCCGCTGGTGGTGGGTGCGCCACGCCCCCGTGCGCGGCGATGGCGGGCGCATCTACGGCGGCTCGGACATCGCCTGCGATTGCGGCGATGCCCACGTCTTCGCGGGTCTCGCCCCGGTGCTGCCGCGGGGCGCCGTCTGGGTGTCGAGCCATCTCGGGCGCACCCGCCAGACCGCCGAGGCCCTCTGGCAGGCCGGCGACTTTTCCGAGGAGGGCGCGGTCCCGCCGCTCACCGCCCTGCCGGCGCTGGCCGAGCAGAATCTCGGCGACTGGCAGGGCCAGGACCGCGCCCGCTTCTTCGCCGAGCGCCAGCCGATGGCGGCGAGCTACTGGTTCGCGCCCGCCGACGAGCGCCCGCCGGGCGGCGAGAGCTTCGTGGAGATGTGCGGGCGCGTCCACGCGGCCATCGCGGCGGTCACGGCCGCGCATCGCGGGCGCGACATCGTGGCGGTGGCGCATGGCGGCACGATCCGCGCGGCGCTCGCCCTCGCCCTCGCGCTGCCGCCCCAGGGGGGCCTCGCCTTCGCGATCGAGAACTGCTCCCTCACCCGCCTCGACCATTACGATGGCCCGGACGGGACGGGCTGGCGCGTCGGCATGGTCAACGGCCAGCCCTGGCTCGGCGCCGGCCCGGAGGGCGGGCCGGCGGCCTGACGGCTACAGCTCGACGAAGGGCTGGAAGCCCCCGAAGATCATGCGCTTGCCGTCGAACGGCATCTCGGCCATGTCGGCCTGGAGGCGCGGATCGCTCATCACCTTGGCGTTGATCGCGTCGCGGTCGGCGCGCGAGGCGTAGACGATCCACGAGAAGGCCACGGTCTCGTCCTCGGTCGCCTGCACGGCGCGCGGAAAGGAGGTCCGCTCGCCGTAGGGCACGTCGTCGGCGAGGCATTCCACGAAGGCGAGTGCCCCGTGCTCCTTCCAGACCGCCCCGGCCCGGCGCGCCAGCGCCTTGTAGGCCTCGACCTTGTCCTTCGGCACCGCGACCACGAATCCGTCGACGTAGGTCATCCGCGTCTCCCCTGTCTGGGCTTGGTTGCCCGTCCGCAGGACGATCGGCCGGGACCCGATCCGACGCCGGGCCTGGAATTTTCTCGTCAGGCCGGCCCGACCGTCCACGCCGCCCGAGGTTCGGCGCGATCCGAGAGGTCGCGCGCCAAGCCCAGCAGAGCCGACGCCTTCGCGGCATCCGTGTCCGTCCTGAAGCCGTGCACGATCCGGTTCGTCAGGCCGCGCCAATCCGTCAGGTGGCGAAGCTCGCGGTCCGAGATCCTGTCCTCGTCGTAGGCCCGGCGCAGGAGCGTGCCGGGCGCGCTGTCGCGATCGTCCGCGAGCATGCGGCGCAGATTCGCCTCGACGGCGACCCAGGCGAGCAGGAGCGCGTCATCGCCATGTCCATCCGCGATGAGCCGGTCGGCCAAGTCGAGGCGGTCCCGGATCTCCTCGACGGCCACTCGGTCCGTCGCGGCGGGCGCGTCGCTCGGCACAAGCTTCACCTCGAACCGCCAGTCCGGGTGCTGCTCGACGGCTCGCCGCAGGGCGGAGACGGAGCGACGCGGGAGACCGCCGACCTGACCCACCTCGATGACGAGATGCCGGTCCCCCTTCCGCAGCACCACGTCCGGCAGGAAGCCCACGACGTCCTGTGCGGCCCGCGGGTCGCCGACCTGCCAGCCTTGATCGAGGTAATCCTCGATGACCTCTCGGACGGCGATCTGCTCCAGGCTCATGCCCGCTGCTCCTCGAATGCGGCGACGCTGACGACGATCACTTCGCCGAACCTCGTGAACCGCTCGTCATCTTGGATGTCGGCGAAGGCGACGTCGAGATCCGGGGTGGCGTTGACCGATCCCTTCTGCGCCAGGATCCGATGCACCTGCCGATCATCGCCGATGACGGTCCCGTTGAGCGCGTCGATGAGCGGCTTCAGCATGTTGTCGACGTCCGGCTGGGACGGGTCGAAGGGATCGAGGCTCAACCAGTCGATCCGTACCTGCACGGGGGCGGTGACGAGACGTAGGCCCCGCCCCTTCGTGGAGGCCTCGACCGCCTCGGTGAGAGCGGTCGTCACCGTCCCTCGCCACCGCGGCAGCGCCGCGGGCTTGCTGCCGTCGTCGTTGCGCGTCGACACGGGACGGCCGAAGACCCAGTAGGTGAACGGCAGGTCGTGGCCGACCGGCGGTCTGCGTCTGCCCAAGGCGCCCCCCACACCGCTCCGCCCCGGCAGCGTCATCTCGCGATGAAGGACGCGCCGCATGGACGTTCAGCACGACCCTACCGCATCACCTGCCCCTGCGTAAGCAGGAGCGCATGGGCATCGTGCCCGCGCGATCCTCTCATCGAATTCGCGAAACGCCGTTCCGCACCGGTTGACAAGCCGCCGCCGGCCCCCGAACCATGGCGCCAGGGCCCGACGAGAGGCCCGCGCACAAGGATGAACGGGGTGAGGACAACGCTCTTGACCGTGCTGTCGGCCGCAGCACTCGCCGCCGCGTGGCACGGCCCGGCCTCCGCCCAGCAGGCTGCGGCACCGACGCGCTCCGATCAGGCGATCTCCGACAGGGTGGTGAAAATCGGCTTCATCCTCGACATGTCGGGGATCTACGCCGACGTCACCGGGCCGGGCAGCGCCGCTGCGGCGCGCATGGCGGTGGAGGATTTCGGCGGCAGCGTGCTCGGCGCGCCGATCGAGGTGCTGGTGGCCGACCACCAGAACAAGGCCGACGTCGCGGCCGCCACCGCGCGGGCGTGGTTCGACACCGAGAAGGTGGACGCGATCCTCGACGTCGCGGCCTCCGCCACCGCACTCGCCGCCGCCGACATCGCCCGGGCCAAGAACCGGATCATCGCCTTCAGCGGCCCCGGCGCGGTGCGGCTGACCAACGAGGCCTGCTCGCCGGTCTCGATCCACTGGGCCTACGACACCTACGCGCTCTCCAACGTCACCGCCCAGGCCACCGTGAAGGCGGGCGGGGATTCGTGGTTCTTCATCACCGCCGACTACGCCTTCGGCCACGAGCTGGAGCGCGATGCCACCGCCGTGGTGAAGGCGAGCGGCGGCAGCCTGAAGGGCAGCGTGCGCGCGCCCATCAACACCCCGGACTTCTCCTCCTTCCTGCTCCAGGCGCAGGGGTCGGGGGCGAAGATCGTCGGACTGGCGAATGCGGGCCGCGATACCACCAACGCCATCAAGCAGGCGGCGGAGTTCGGCCTGACCCAGAGCGGCCAGAAGCTCGCCGGGCTCCTCGTCTACATCAACGACGTCCACAGCCTCGGGCTCGGCCCGACGCAGGGCATGCTGCTCACGGAAGGCTTCTACTGGGACCTCGACGAGGGCACCCGCGCGTGGTCGAAGCGCTTCTTCGAGCGCACCGGGCGCATGCCGAACATGTCCCAGGCGGGCGTCTATTCCACCGTCACGCACTACCTCAAGGCCGTCCGGCAGGCCGGCACCGACGAGACGCAGGCCGTGATGAAGGTCATGCGGGAGACGCCGGTGAACGATTTCTACGCAAGGGGCGGGCGCATCCGGGAGGACGGGCGCATGGTCCACGACATGTACCTGTTCGAGGTCAAGACGCCCGCGGAATCCACCGGGCCGTGGGACCTCTACAAGCGCGTGGCCACCATTCCGGGCGACCAGGCGTTCCAGCCGCTCTCGGCCTCCCGCTGCCCGCTGGTGAAGAAGTGAGCCTGCGCTGGCGCCGCCGCCCGGAGGGCTCGACCTGGGGCGACTGGGGTCCCGACGACGAGATCGGGCGGCTCAACCTGCTCACCCCCGAGAAGGTGCGCCAGGGCGTCGCCGAGGTGTGCGAGGGCCTGACCTTCTGCCTCAGCCTGCCGCTCGACTATCCGGGCGGCAACGTGCTGAACCCGCGCCGCCACCCGCCGCGCCTCACCCCGACCGTGCGGGCGAACGGGCGCCCGAACATGAACTTCCCGGTCTGCGAGGAGGTGCCCGAGGCCACCGACGTGATCAGCGACGACGTCGCGGTGCTGCACCTGCAGTATTCGACGCAGTGGGACGGCCTCTGCCACGTCGGCTCGCTGTTCGACGCGGACGGGGACGGCGCGGCCGAGCCCGTCTACTACAACGGCTTCCGGGCGGGTGCGGACATCACCGGCCCGTCGGCGCCGGGGGATGCGGCCGCGCCCTCGCGCGCCAAGGCGCTCGGCATCGAGCGGCTGGCGGAGCGCGGCATGCAGGGCCGGGGCGTGATGATCGACCTGCGCGCGCATCTGGGCGATGCGCGCCGGGCGGTCGGCTACGACACGCTGCAAGAAATCATCGACGCGGACGGGGTGGTGGTCGAGCCCGGCGACATGGTCTGCCTGCACACGGGCTTCGCCGAGCGGCTGCTCGGCATGGACCGCGCGCCCGATCCGGCCACGGTCCACGCGCTCGGCGCCGGTCTCGACGGACGCGACGCCCGGCTCCTCGACTGGATCACCGATTCGGGGCTCTGCGCGCTCATCGCCGACAACTACGCGGTCGAGGCCTACCCGGCCGGGCCGATGCGGGGCTGCTGCGCCACGCTGCCGCTGCACGAGCACTGCCTGTTCAAGCTCGGGGTCAATCTCGGGGAATTGTGGCACCTCACGCCGCTCGCGACGTGGCTGCGCGCCAACGGCCGCTCCCGCTTCCTCCTCACCGCCCCGCCGCTGCGGCTGCCCGGCGCCGTCGGCTCGCCGACGACGCCGATCGCGACGGTGTAGGATCCCGCATGACCGCCCATCTCCTCTCCCCCGCGCGCCTGCGCGGCGTCACCCTGCGCAACCGCATCGTCGTCCCGCCCATGTGCCAGTACTCGGCCGAGGACGGGCTGGCGGGCGACTACCACCTCGTCCATTACGGGCGCTTCGCGCTCGGCGGCGCCGGGCTGGTGATCCTGGAGGCCACCGCGGTGGTGCCGGAGGGCCGCATCACCCACGGCGATCTCGGCCTGTGGTCGGACGCGCACGGGGAGGCGCTCGCCCGCACCGCCCGCTTCCTCAAGGGCCAGGGCGCGGCGGCGGGCCTGCAGCTCGCCCATGCCGGGCGCAAGGCCAGCATGCAGCGGCCCTGGTTCGGCAACGGCCCGCTCGGCCCCGACGACCTCGCCCGCGGCGACGCTCCCTGGCCCGTCGTCGCCCCGAGCGCCGTGCCGGTGGACGAGGGCTGGCTGGTGCCGGGCGAACTCGACGCCGCCGCGATGGCGGCCCTGGTGCGGGCGTTCGAGGCCGCGGCAACGCGCGCCGACCGCGCCGGTTTCGACGTGATCGAGCTGCACTGCGCCCACGGCTACCTGCTGCACAGCTTCCTCTCGCCGCTCTCCAACTGGCGCAGCGACGCCTACGGGGGCGACCGCGCCGGGCGGATGCGGTTTCCCCTGGAGGTCGCCCGGGCCCTGCGGGCGGCGTGGCCGGAGGACAAGCCCCTGTTCGTGCGGGTCTCGGCGGTGGACGGGATCGAGGGCGGGCTCACCCTCGACGACACGCTGGCCTTCGCGGGCGAACTGAGGCGCGCCGGCATCGACCTGATCGACTGCTCCTCGGGCGGCATCAGCGGCTCGGCCACCGCCGCGCGGGTGCAGCGGGATTACGGCTATCAGGTCGATTTCGCCGCCCGGATCCGCCGCGAGGCGGAGATTCCCACGATGGCGGTCGGCCTGATCGTCGATCCGCGCCAAGCCGAGGCGGTGCTCGCCGAGGGCCGCGCCGACCTCGTCGCGGTCGGGCGCGAGGCGCTGGCCGATCCGAACTGGGCCTTGCGGGCGCGGCAGGGCTTCGAGGGCTGGCCGGCGCAGGCGGGCTGGTGGCTGGAGCGGCGCGCCCGCGACATCGACCGGCTCGGGCCCTGGGCGCCGTGAGGCGGGGCACCGCCCCGCACCGGGGCGGCCCCGGACCCGCCGTCAGACGAGGGAGGAGAGACATGACCGAGATCGCCGTGATCGGGGCCGGGCTGATGGGGCACGGCATCGCGCTGGTGCTGGCGCTGGGCGGGCACCGGGTGCGCCTCACCGACAGCCGCGCCGAGACCCTGGCGCAGGTGCAGGGCCTGATGGCCTCCGCCCTCGACACCCTGCGCGAGGCCGGCGCCGTCGGCGCCGACTGGACCGCCGAGCGCCTCGCGGGCGCCGTGCGGCTCTCCCCCGACCTCGCCGAGACGGTCGCGGGCGCCCGCCTCGTCATCGAGGCGATCACCGAGAACCCGGAGGCGAAGCGCGCCCTGTTCGGGGAACTCGACCGCCTCTGCCCGCCGGAGACGATCCTGGCGAGCAACACCAGCTACCTCGACGTCTTCCCGCTGATCCCCGCGGCGCGCCAGTCGCGGGCGATCGTCGCCCACTGGTACACGCCCCCCTACATCGTCGACCTCGTCGACGTGGTGCCGGGGCCGCAGACCGATCCGGCGGTGGTGGAAGAGGTGCGCGCCCTCGTCGTCGGCCTCGGCCAGGTGCCGATCGTGCTCAAGCGCTTCATCCCGGGCTACGTCGCCAACCGCATCCAGTCAGCGATCTCGGCGGAGGTCTACCACCTGCTCGACGAGGGCATCGCTACCCCGCGGGAGATCGACGACGCCATCGTGCACGGGCTCAGCCTCCGCATCCCGATCCTCGGCCACCTCGCCAAGGCCGACTTCACCGGCATCGAACTGCTGCGCCACGCGCTCGCCAACGCGAGCTACAGCCCACCGCCCGCCCGCACCCGCTCCGAGGCGCTCGACGCGCTGGTGGAGGAGGGCCGCACCGGCGTGATGGCGGGCCGCGGCTTCTTCGACTGGGGCGGGCGCGACCCGGCCGACCTCTTCCGCGACCGCGACCGCCGGCTGCTGGCCCTCAAGCAGGCCATGAAGGCGGTCGGGCGGATGGAGGGGCGCTAGCGGAGCCGGCGCGGACGCGCCGGCTCCCGGCGCTGTCGCAAGCCGCCGCGGCGACGCTATAACGGGGGCGAGATCACCGAAGGGGGCGACGCCCCCTCCCCATCCCGGGCGGCCCATGTTCGACTTTCCCGTGCTCATCGGCGACATCGGCGGCACCAACGCGCGCTTCGCCGTGCTGGAGCGGCCGGACGATGAGCCGGCGGCCCTCGCCCATGTCCGCACCGGCGACTATCCGGACCCGAGCGCCGCGATCCGCGCGGCCCTGACGGGGGCGCCCACGGCGCCGCCCCGCTCCGCGCTCCTCGCGGTGGCCGCGCGGGTCGACGGGCCGGCGGTGCGGCTCACCAACGCCGCCTGGGTGATCGAGGGCGCGCGGATCGGCGCGGATTTCGGCCTCTCCGCCTGCACGATCGTCAACGATTACGTGCCGGTGGCGGCGGGTGCCGCCGCCCTCGACCCGGCCGGGCCGGATCGCGGCATCCTCGCCCCCATCGGTCCGGTGCTTCCGCCCGGGCGCGGCGCCCGGCTGGTGCTGGGGCCGGGCACGGGCTTCGGCGCCGCGGCGCTGGTGCCCTACGGCGAGCAGCTCGCCATCGTGTCGACCGAGGCCGGCCACACCGATTTCGGCCCCAGCGACGAGGCCGAGGCTCAGCTCTGGCCGCACTTGGAGCGGGTCGAGGGCCGCGTCACGGTCGAGACCCTGCTCTCCGGCCCCGGCCTGTCGCGGCTCTACGCGGCGCTCGGCGGCGGGCGCCACGCCGACCCCGCGGCCGTCACGGCGGACGGGCTCTCGGGCCGCGATCCGGCGGCCGTCCAGGCCCTGGCGCTGTTCGCCAAGCTGCTCGGCCGGCTCTGCGGCGACCTCGCCCTGATCTTCCTGGCCACCGGCGGCGTCTATATCGGCGGCGGCATCGCCCCCCGGATCCTGCCGGTGCTGAACCAGGGCGGATTCCGGCGCGCCTTCGCGCACAAGCCGCCCTTCGCGGCTCAGATGGCGCAGATCCCCACCTGCGTCATCACCATCGCGGACCCGGCCTTCACGGGCCTCGCCGCCCTCGCCTCGCGCCCGGCCTGCTTCGCCTATGACGGGCAGGCCTGGCGCGCCTCCGCCTGATCGGCGTCGAGGGCGACCACGTCCGGGCAATCCTCCTCGCCGGGCCGGCGGGGCAGGCGCCGGATCGCGAGCGCGGCCGGGCCGAGCAGGCGCACGAAGCGCTTCGAGGCGGCGAGGTCGAGAGCCTCGCGCTTGGCCCGCCCCTCGATGCGCGCGAGCGCGTTCATGGCCGGCCCCAGCACGGTGAACTCGGCCCGGTGGCCGTCGTCGAAGACGCCCACCAGCACCTCGCCCGCGTGCAGCACGGCCGTGAGGTCGAGGGGCGGCAGGCGGCGGGCGGCGCGGGCCCGGTTGACCTCGCGGATCTCCGCGCGGATCGCCCGCGCGCAGGCCAAGGCCGCGCGCGCCTGCGCCTCCGGCGGACCGGCGAGGAACAGCGCCAGCACCCCGTCGCCCACGTACTTGTCGACGATGCCGCCCTCGCGCGTGACGGCGGCGTGGGCGGCGGCGCGCACGGCAAGCAGCCAATCGGCCACCTCGCGCCCGCCGAAGGCCCGGGTGAGGGCCGAGAAGCCCCGGATGTCGAGGGCGAGCAGGCAGGCGTGGCGGGCATCGAGCGGAGTCGCGCCATCCGGCCGCACGAGGTCGATGCCCGCCGGCACGAAGCGGGCGAGCTGCGCCCGCTCCTGCTCCAGGCGCAAGGCCCTGGCGACCGCGCCGCGCAGGCGCACCACCCCGTCGATCACGAACAGGCTGGCGGCCACGAAGGCGAACAGGCCGAAGGCCTGGTGCCCGAGGGTGACCGCCGGCCCGAACACCGCGAGGTCCGGCCGCGCAAGCCCGACGATCAGGACGGAAGCCCAGGCGGACGAGACCACGAGCGCGAACACGACCGTGTGCCAGACCCGCAGGGTCAGCCCGGTCTGGAGCAGGAGCAGGAAGGCCGGCAGCCGGCTCACCGTGTCGGCGGGGTCGCCCGGCCCGTCCGAGCCCGCCACCATGTGCTCGATCACGACGTAGACCGCGAGCCCCGCGTCGAGCAGCGTGGAGAGCCAGGCGAGGCGCTCCCCGTCGCGACGCGGCGCCGTCAGCGCGAGCCAGACCGAGCTGACGGCGTAGCCGGCGAGCACGAACCAGTGGCTCCCGGCATGGATCGAGCCGTCGTGGGTCTGGGCGGCGGCGAGCAGCACCAGGAAGGTGACGAGGCGCAGCGCCAGCGCGCGGGGACCCGATGCGGCCGCCAGCGCGACCGCCAGCGTCTCCCGCGTCCTCTGCTCCCGCACGTCCCGTCCTCCGCCCGAAGCGACGCTCTTACGCTGCGTCGCCCCGCGGCGTCGAGTGCGCGACCCGGCCTCGGGGACGCGTGCGGCGAAGCCGCGCTGCGGCGACGAAGGCGCCGCCAGGTCAGTAGCCCTTCCAGAGGCCCGGGGTCGCGAGTTCGACGAGGTGCCCGTCCGGGTCGCGGAAGTACAGGCTGGTGCCGCCCCGCGGCCAGGTGGTGCGGCCTTCGATCTCGATGCCGGCGGCGGGAAGATGCGCCTCCCATTCGGGCAGGGCCTCGGCCGGGATCGACAGCGCGACGTGGAGCGGCCCCTGGCCGTCATGGGGCGGGATGGTGCCGCCGGGCGTCTCGATCGGGTGCAGGGAGCCGCCGCGCGGGAACAGCAGCAGCACGCCGCGGCCGGCGACGTCGAAGGCGCGCATGCGGTGGTCGGCGTGGAGGCAGGGCAGGCCCATCGGCCCGCCCCAGAAGGCGGCGGCGCGCTCCAGGTCGTCCACGTACAAAACGGTCTCCAGGACGCCTGCGATCGTCGGCATCGTCTCCTCCGGGCGGTCCGGAGGGCGTCCCTCCGGCCATGCAGCCTGCGCCGAGATGGGGCCGGTTCGGCGCGCGGTGCAAGCACGAGCGCCTCGGCGGGGTGGCCTGCGCCGTTCCGCCGAGGGCGCGGGGGAGCCGGGCTCCCGCGCGCGTCAGGCCGCGGCCGGGTTCACGGCCTCCTCGGCGAGTTCGGAGAGAATCTCGTCGGTGTTCTCCTCCTCGACCAGGGTCTCCTTGATGAGCCCTTCCGCCTCCGAGAGGCCGAGCTGGCGCGCCCAGGCCAGCAGGGTGCCGTAGCGGGTGATCTCGTAATGCTCCACCGCCTGCGCGGCGGCGATCAGGCCGGCATCCCCGGCCTCGTCCCCGCCGAACTCGCGCATCACCTCCTCGCCCTCGGCGAGGATGCCCTGGATGGCCTGGCAGGTGACGCCCTCGGGCTTCTGGCCGAGGAGGCGGAAGACCTGATCGAGGCGCTTCACCTGCTCGCGTGTCTCCTCGATGTGGACCGCGAAGGCGCCGCGCAGGGCCTCGGTGCGGGCGGCCTGGGCCATCTTGGGCAGCGCCTTCAGGATCGCGGTCTCGGCGAAGTAGGTGTCCTTGAGCTGGTGCAGGAAGAGGGCCTTGAGGTCCTTGCCGGCCATCGTGGTACTCCCAATGGGTACTGTGCACCCCGGCAACTCGGGCTCCGGGGGATCGTTCCGGGCATCGGGCCGCATCGGCCTTGACCGCTCGCCCGCGGCAGGGCGTCGTTGCGGAATCACGCGTGCTCACGAGACCCGCCGAGAGACCCGACATGCCCTCGCTGCCCGATCCCGACACTCTGCTCGCCCTGCTGCGCCGGGCGGCCGGGCAGGTCCGCGCCTCCACCGCACGCGCGCTCGCCGCCGAGGCGCGGGCGGAGGCGATCGCCCGGCAGGTCGATCCCCTGCTCGACCGGGTGGAGGCGGAGCTGCGCGAGGCCGCCCAGCGGGTCGAGGCCGCGCGGCGCGAGGCGGCGGAGGCGCAGGCGCGGGTCGGCGCGGCCGAGGCGCTGCTCGCCGCCGAGCGCGAGCGGAGCCGCTGTCTGGAGGTCCGGGCCGAGGCGGCCGAGGCGCGGATCGCCCGGGCGCAGGCCGCGCTCGCGGATGCGGCGCCCGCCCGCGGCAACGGCCTCGACGCGGGGCTCGCCCTGCACTGATCCCACACGGGGCCGCCGCACCACAACGGCACGGCGGGCTTGCGGTCATCCGGCACACCCACACGTCGAGACTCCGCCGAGGCACGGCGCGCCCTCCTCGGCACGCGGGCCGAGAGCGGCGGCCGGGCCGGGCGGCACCGGCATCTCGCCCGGGTGTTTCTCGGCCCGCGGGCGGCACGCCGCTCTGGGCCGCCCGCATCGCCCACCGCCTGCCGCATCATTGCACGGCCGTGGTGGTCGGGCGCGACGCCGGCGCGTCCATCTTCGCCGCCCTTCTGGAGGCGGTCGAGGCGCGGCACCGCGAGGCTCTGCGCGCCGCGTGGCAGGCCGGGGCGTGTTGCGGCGCGGTCACGCCCTCGCGACGGGATCGGCCCCGCAGGCGGCCGCGATGTCGGCGCGCAGTGCCTCGATCAGGCGGCGCAGGCCCGGATGCGCGGCGCTGGCGCGGGACCGGCCGCCGAGGCCCGAGACCGGCGCGATCAGGCGCAGGGAATTGGTGACGAAGAGCGCGTCGGCCGCCTCCAGCGCCGCCGGAGTGAGGGACCGCTCGGCGGCGGTGAGGCCGAGGGCCGGCGCGAGCCCGAGCACGGCGGCGCGGATGATGCCGGGCAGCACGCCGTCGGCGAGCGGCGGGGTGACGAGGGTGTCGCCGAACAGCGCGAACAGGTTGCCGGTGCCCGCGCAGGCCACCTGCCCGCGCGTGTTGAGGAACAGGGCCTCGTCGCAGCCCGCCCGGGCCGCCTCCTCGGCGGCGAGCACCGCGTCGAGGTAGCCCAGGGTCTTGTGGCGGGAGGCCGGCGAGGTGTCGTTGCGGCGGATGCCGGTCGGGTGCAGCGAGAGCGGCGCGAAGGCCGGTCCCGGGTCGAGCGGGGCGGCGCTCGCCATCAGGGTCGGGCGCGGGGTCTGCGGCGGGCGCAGGCCGCGCGGACCGGCGCCCCGCGTCGCGGTGGTGCGCACGGCCGCGCGCGGATGCCCCGCCGCCACCGCCCGCATGGCGGTGGCGACCGTGCCGGGATCCAGGGGAAAGCCCAGGGCCTGCGCCGAGGCGACGAGGCGCGCGACGTGCTCGGCCTCGCGGTAGAAGCGGCCGTGGAGCGCGAGCGCGGTGTCGAACACCCCGTCGCCGAGCAGGAGGCCGCGGTCGGCAAGGTCGAAGGGCGCGACCGAGCCCGCGTGAAGGCGCCCGTCAAGCCACCGCATGCGCATGGGTCTCCCGCCACGCCCGCGCCAGGGCGAGAAAATTGGAGAACAGCGCGTGGCCGTGCTCGGTCAGCACCGATTCCGGATGGAACTGGATGCCGTAGGTCGGGTGGTGGCGGTGCGACAGGGCCATCACCTCCCCCTCGGGCGAGACGGCGTCGATGCCGAGATGGCGCTCCAGCCCGGGCTCGGGCGCCACGATCAGCGAGTGATAGCGCCCGACGCGCATCGGCGAGGGCAGACCCCGGAACAGCCCGCGCCCGTGATGGGTGACCGGGGAGGCCTGCCCGTGCAGGGGCTGCTGCGCGCGCACGACCCGGCCGCCGAAGGCCGCGCCGATGCATTGGTGGCCGAGGCAGACCCCCAGCAGCGGCACCTCGCCCGAGAGCGCGCGCACCGCGTCGAGCGACACGCCGGCCTCGGCCGGGCTGCACGGCCCGGGGGAGATCACCACAGCCTCGGGCGTCCGCGCCCGGATCGCCGCCACGTCGAGGGCGTCGTTGCGCGCGACCTCCACGTCGGCGCCCAGTTCGGCGAGGTAGCGCACCACGTTGAAGACGAAGGAATCGTAATTGTCGATGACTAGGATCATCCGGGAAGCCTCGCGCCGCGGACCCGTCCGGCACGGTCCGGCAGGATGCGCCAGAGCGAGCACCGTGCCGAGGGAAGCGCCGTGGGGATGGATGTGGGGTGCGGGCGCCGCCCGCGAAACGCTCACCCGTCGTCCGGGAAGGCCGCGAAGACCCGCTCGGCCTTGGTCAGGGTCTCGCGGTACTCCGCCGCGGGGTCGGAGAGCAGCGTGACGCCGCCGCCCGCCTGCAGCACCGCCTGATCGCGGTCGAGGAGCACCGTGCGGATGGCGATGCTGGTGTCGAGGCTGCCGTCGAACCCGAGCCAGCCGATCGCGCCGCAATAGAGTTCGCGCGCATCCCCCTCGACCTGCGTGATGATGTCCATCGCCCGCAGCTTCGGCGCGCCGGTGATCGAGCCGCCGGGAAAGCAGGCGGCCAGGAGGTCGAGGGCGTCGGCGCCCTCGCGCAGGCGCCCGGTCACCGCCGAGACGAGGTGGTGGACCCCCGCATAGGTCTCCAGGCCGCACAGGGTCGGCACCGCGACGCTGTGCGGCGCGGCGATGCGCGAGAGGTCGTTGCGCAGCAGGTCGACGATCATGACGTTCTCGGCCCGCTCCTTGTCGCTGGCGAGGAGCGCCTCGGCCCGCGCCCGGTCCTCGGCCGGGTCGGGCGAGCGCGGCGCCGTGCCCTTGATCGGCCGCGTCTCGATGCGGCGCCCGTCCAGGCGCAGGAACCGCTCGGGCGAACTCGACGCCACCGTCAGCCTGCCGCATTCGAGATAGGCCGCGAAGGGGGCGGGGTTGCGCGCCCGCAGGCGGCGGTAGAACGCGAAGGCGTCGAAGCCCGGCGGCAGGCGGGCGGCGAAGCGCTGGGCGATGTTCGCCTGGTAGATGTCGCCGGCGCGGATGTAGTCGCGCACGGTCTCGACCGCCTGCTCGTAGGTGGCCTGCGTGAAGTTCGAGCGCCACGCGAGCGGCGGCACGGCCTGCCGGGGTACCTCCGGCTCGGGAGTGGCGAGCAGGGCTTCGAGCGCGTCGAGACGCTCGCCCGCTTGCCGCGCCCGCTCGCCCGGATCGGTGGCGGGAAACCCGGAGGCGATCAGCCGGCAGGTGCCCTCGTGGTGATCGAAGGCGACGACCGCGTCGTAGAGGTTGAGCATCAGGTCGTCGCACAGGCCCGCCCGCCGCGGCGGCGGCGCCACGCGCTCCAGGCTCCCGCCGAAATCATAGGCGAGGTAGCCGATCGCCCCGCCCTGGAACGGCGGCAGGCCGGGACGGGCCTCCGTGCGGTAGGGGGCGAGGATCGCCCGCAGGACCGAGAGCGGCGCGCCGTCGCGCGGGGCGCCGTTCCAGAAGGCCCGGCCGCCCCGGACCGAAAAGCGGCCGAACGGCTCGGCCGCGAGGTAGGACCAGCGCCCGAGATCCGGATGGCGCATGGCGCTGTCGAGGACGGCGAGCCCCGGCCGCCCCCGCAGGCGCGCGGCGGCCGCGACCGGATCGACGAAGGGAATCTCACGGCTCCACATGCGGAGGTGATAGCCGAGCCGCAGGCGTGCGGGGAATCCGCCCGAAGGTCACGGGTGGGGGTGCGCCTTGCTGGCGCGCCGGCGCGCACCACTTCGCTGCGGATGGCGGCTGCAGCAACCGGTTTCCTCGAAATCGACGGCGAGATGGCGGCGGCCATCCGCCGCCACGACTGGTCCGCCTCGCCGCTGGGCCCGATCGAACGCTGGCCCGACGTCCTGAAGACGACGGTCGCCCTGATGCTGGGCTCCCGCTTCCCGCAGGCGATCGTGTGGGGGCCCGAACTGATCACGCTGCACAACGACGCCTTCATCCCGATCCTCGGCCACAAGCCGGCGGCGCTCGGCCGGCCGTTCAGCGCGGTCTGGGACGAGGCCTGGGACGAGATCCGGCCGATGGTCGAGGCGGCCTTCGCCGGCCGGGCGACCTTCCTGGAGGATTTCCCGCTCCTCGTCGCGCGCGGCGGCCATCCGGAGCGGGCCCATTTCACCTTCTGCTACAGCCCGATCCGCGATCAGCAGGGCCGCGTGGTCGGCATGCTCGACACCGTCACCGAGACCACCGGGACGGTGGTCGCCGCGCGGCAGCTGGAGTTCCTCGACCGCCTGGGCCGCGCGGTCGCGAACGCCCGCGACCCCGACACCGTCATGGCCACCACGACCCGGATGGTGGCCGCGCATCTGCGGCTGTCGAACTGCGCCTATGCCGACATGGACCCGGACCAGGACGGCTTCACCATCCGGGGGGATTGGGCCGCGCCCGGTTCGCCCAGCATCGTCGGCCATTACAGCCTCGCCGCCTTCGGCCGGCTCGCCGTGCGCAACCTGCGGGCGGGCGAGCCGCTGATCGTCAACGACAACCGCGCGGAGCTGGCGCCCGAGGAGGCGGCGACCTTCCAGGCGATCGGCATCAGCGCCACGATCTGCATGCCGCTGGTCAAGGACGGGCGCCTGATCGCCCTGATGGCGATCCACGACCGCGTGCCGCGCGTCTGGTCGCCCGACGACCTCGCGCTGATCCGGGCGGTGACCGAGCGCTCCTGGGCGCATATCGAGCGCGTCCGGGCCGATGCCGCCGTGCGCGCGGCGGCCGAGGCGCTGGCCGGCCTCAACGCCACGCTGGAGGAGCGCGTCCGGGAGCGCACGGCGCAGCTCGTCGAGGCGGAGGCGGCGTTGCGCCAGTCGCAGAAGATGGAGGCGGTGGGCCAGCTCACCGGCGGCGTCGCCCACGACTTCAACAACCTGCTCACCATCATCCGCTCCTCGGTCGATTTCCTGCGCCGGCCCGACCTCGCCGAGGAGCGCCGCCGCCGCTACATCGACGCCGTCTCCGACACGGTGGACCGGGCCGCCAAGCTCACCGGGCAGCTCCTCGCCTTCGCCCGGCGCCAGACCCTCAACCCCGAGGTGTTCGAGGTCGGCGCGCGGCTGCGCGCGGTGGCGGACATGCTCGACAGCGTCACCGGCGCGCGCATCCGGGTCGTCACCGTGCTGCCGGACGAGCCCTGCCACGTCCGGGCGGATCAGAGCCAGTTCGAGACGGCGCTCGTCAACATGGCGGTGAACGCCCGCGACGCGATGGCGGGCGAGGGCACGCTCACCCTGCGGCTCGACGGCCGCCGGCCTCTGCCGCCGATCCGCGGCCATGCCGGATCGCGGGAAACCTTCGCGGCGGTGTCGCTCACCGATACGGGGGCCGGCATCCCGTCCGAGGTGCTCCCGCACATCTTCGAGCCGTTCTTCACCACCAAGGAGGTGGGCAAGGGGACGGGCCTCGGCCTCAGCCAGGTCTACGGCTTCGCCAAGCAGTCGGGCGGCGACGTCGACGTGGCGAGCGCGGTCGGCCAGGGCACCACCTTCACCCTCTACCTGCCGCGAGCCCAGCCCGAGGGCGACCGGGCCCCGGATGCCGAGGCCCCCGGCCTGGGCCCCGAGACCGGCGGCGGGCGGGTGCTGGTGGTGGAGGACAACGTCGAGGTCGGGCGCTTCGCCACCCAGATCCTGCAGGATCTCGGCTACGAGACCGCCTTGGCGGCCAGCGCCGAGGCGGCGCTGGAGCGGCTCGGCCCCGAGGCGGCCGGGTTCGACGCGGTCTTCTCCGACGTGGTGATGCCCGGCATGGGCGGGCTCGCCCTCGCGCGGGAGCTGCGCCGGCTGCGGCCCGACCTGCCGGTGATCCTGGCCTCCGGCTACAGCCACGTGCTGGCGCAGGAAGGCGGCCACGGCTTCACGCTGCTGCACAAGCCCTATTCGGCCGAGCAGCTCGCGCGCCTGCTGCGCGGCCTCGTGCGGACCGGGAGCGCGACCGCCGGCCGCCCGTGACGCCCGCGCCGCCCCGTGCTATGGGGCCGGCCCGATACCCGCCCCCGCCCGCCTCGAACCTGCCCGCGCCGTGACCGGCCGCGGGACGGATCAGCCGCCCCGTTCCGCCAGAACCACACCCATGACCGTTGCCCCCAAGATCTCCTTCGTGTCGCTCGGCTGCCCCAAGGCGCTGGTCGATTCCGAGCGCATCCTCACGCATCTGCGGGCGGAGGGCTACGAACTCGCCCGCAAGCACGACGGGGCCGACGTCGTCATCGTCAACACCTGCGGCTTCCTCGATTCCGCCAAGGCCGAGTCGCTGCAGGCGATCGGGGACGCGATGGCCGAGAACGGCCGGGTCATCGTCACGGGCTGCATGGGCGCGCAGCCCGAGGAGATCCGCGACAAGTACCCGAACCTGCTCGCCGTCACCGGCCCGCAGGCCTACGAGTCGGTGGTGGCGGCCGTGCACGAGGCGGTGCCGCCCGCCCACGACCCCTTCCTCGACCTCGTGCCGCCGCAGGGCGTGAAGCTGACGCCGCGGCACTACGCCTACCTGAAGATCTCCGAGGGCTGCAACAACCGCTGCAGCTTCTGCATCATCCCGTCCCTGCGCGGCGACCTCGTCAGCCGCCCGGCCGGCGACGTGCTGCGCGAGGCCGAGAAGCTGGTGAAGGCCGGCGTCAAGGAACTCCTCGTCATCTCGCAGGACACCAGCGCCTACGGGGTGGACCTGCGCTACGCGCCGAGCCCCTGGCGCGACCGCGAGGTGCGGGCGCGGTTCGCCGATCTGGCCGCCGCGCTCGGCGAGTTCGGGGTCTGGGTTCGGCTGCACTACGTCTACCCCTACCCGCACGTGGACGAGGTCATCCCGCTGATGGCCGAGGGCAAGGTGCTGCCCTACCTCGACATGCCGCTCCAGCACGCGAGCCCGAGCGTGCTCCGGCGCATGCGCCGCCCCGCCAACCAGGAGAAGATGCTGGAGCGCATCCGCGCGTGGCGCGGCGTGTGCCCGGACCTCGCCATCCGCTCGACCTTCATCGTCGGCTTCCCGGGCGAGACCGAGGCCGAGTTCGAGGAATTGCTGGCGTGGCTCACGGAGGCGAAGCTGGAACGCGTCGGCGCCTTCCCGTACGAGCCGGTACGGGGGGCGGCGGCCAACGACGTCGCCGCCCAGGTGCCCGAGGAGGTGAAGGCCGAGCGCTACCGCCGCTTCATGGAGACCCAGGCCGCCATCTCCCTGCGGCTGCAGAAGGCCAAGGTCGGCAAGCGCCTGCCGGTCCTGATCGATGCGGCCGGTCCCACCGTCGCCACGGGCCGCACCAAGTACGACGCTCCCGAGATCGACGGCAGCGTCCACGTCGCCTTCCGGCGCCCGGTGCGCGTCGGCGACATCGTGACAGTGAAGATCGAGCGCGCGGACGCCTACGACCTGCACGGTGTCGCCGTCTAAGCAGATTTCGCAAAAGTGGTCGCCGGTTTTGCGATAAAAATCTGCGAAGAAACAAGAACCTAAGCGGACGAAGCGTTGGCTTGCCAACGCAAGTCTGCTTAGACGATGGGCGCGCCGGACGACCCCGGCACCGCCCGGGCGCGCAAGCTCGCGGCCAAGCGCGCCAACGAGCGCATCAGGCTGCTGGCGGGCTTCCTCAACGCGCTCGCCATCGCGGTGGTGGGCGCCGGCTTCATCGTGCCGGTCATCGGCCAGCCCGATCGACTCCTGTCGCCGAATCTCGCTTGGCTCGTGCTGGGGAGCATCCGACATCTCGTGGCGCAGGGCGTGTTCGCCTTCCTGCGCAGTGAGGATTGAGCGATGATCACGTGGACGCTCACCGCGCAACTCGCCGTCTTCGTCGGCGTCATCAGCGTCGCCGGGCTGCTCTACGCGCGCCACATCGCCCACAGCTTCGACCGCAAGTGGGGCCGGCCGGACGATCCGCGCTGAGCCGCGCTCAAGGCCCGACCGCGTCCATCCGCACGCGCCGCACCCCCGCCGCGTCCATCGCCGCGTAGGCCCGCGCCAGCGACCCGCCCTGGTCGATCGCCCGGCAGGCCTCCTCCACCAGCACGGCCTCGAAGCCCGCCGCCCGCGCGTCGAGCGCGCTCCAGCCGACGCAGTAATCGGTCGCCAGCCCACACAGCACGACCCGGGCGACGCCCCGCTCGCGCAGGTAGCCCGCGAGCCCCGTGGGGGTCGTCCGGTCCGCCTCCAGGAAGGCCGAGTAGCTGTCGATCCCGGGCCGGAACCCCTTGCGGATCACGAGTTCGGCCCCGGGCAGGTCGAGGCCGTCGGCGAGATCCGCCCCGGGCGTGCCCATGACGCAATGGTCCGGCCACAGCACCTGCTCGCCATAGGCCAGCCGGACCGTGTCGAACGGCGCCCGGCCGGGGTGGCGCGACGCGAAGGAGGCGTGGTCCGGCGGGTGCCAGTCCTGGGTGAGGACGACGTGGGCAAAGCGCCGCCCGAGCGCGTTGACGGCCGGCACCACCGCGTCCCCGTCCGGCACCGCGAGGGCGCCGCCGGGCAGGAAGTCGCGCTGGACGTCCACCACCAGGAGGATGTCGGCCTCGCCGGGGGTGATCACGGCAGCAGCACGGTGGCGCCCGTGGTCTGGCGCCCGGCGAGGTCGCGGTGGACCTGCACCGCGTCGGCGAGCGGGGCGCGGGAATGGACCGGGATCGTCACCGCCCCGCTCGTCACGACGCCGAACAGGTCCTCGGCCATCGCCTCCAGGGTCGCACGGTCGGCCACATGCGTGAACAGGGTCGGGCGCGTGGCGTAGAGCGAGCCCTTCTGCCCGAGCAGCGCGAGGTTGAAGTCCGAGATCACCCCCGAGGCGTTGCCGAAGCTCACGAACATCCCGAACGGCCGCAGGCAGTCGAGGGAGGCCGGATAGGTCGCCTGGCCGACGCCGTCGTACACCACCGCGCAGCCCTTGCCGTCGGTGATCTCCTTGACGCGGGCGGCGAAATCCTCGTCGCGGTAGAGGATGACGTGGTCGCAGCCGTTCTGGCGCGCGAGCTCCGCCTTGTCGGGGGAGCCCACCGTGCCGATCACCGTCGCGCCGAGATGCTTGGCCCATTGCGTGGCGATGAGCCCGACGCCGCCCGCGGCGGCGTGGAACAGGATCGTGTCGCCGGCCTTGACCGGGTAGGTGCGGCGCAGGAGGTACTGGGCGGTGAGGCCCTTGAGCATCATCGCGGCGGCCGTCGCGTCGTCGATCCCCTCGGGGACCTTCACGGCCATGCGCGCCTCGACCACGACCTCCTCGGCATAGGTGCCGGAGGCCGAGCCGTAGGCGACCCGGTCGCCCACCGCGAGGCCGCTCACGCCCTCGCCCACCGCCACGACCTCGCCCGCGCCCTCGTTGCCGGGGGTGAAGGGCAGCTGCGGCGCCTTGTAGAGGCCGGAGCGGAAGTAGATGTCGATGAAGTTGACGCCGACGGCCGTCTGGCGGACGCGGATCCGGCCCGGACCCGGCGCCCCGACCTCGACTTCCTCGTAGCGCATCACCTCGGGACCGCCGTATTCGTGCACGCGGATCGCCTTCGGCATCGGTGTCCTCCCCTCGTCCGTATCGTGGGCGATCTTAGGAGGCGCGACGGTTTCGGCAATGGCGCGGCGGGCCCCGACGCCCCATCTCACCCCACGATCGGCACAGGACCGATCGGCGAGGGAGACCTTTTCGTGAGCGACGACCCGGTCTTCGACGTGGCGGTGGTGGGCGCGGGCGCGGCCGGTCTCGCGGCGGCGCTGGCGCTGGCGCGCGACGGCCTGCGCGTCGCCCTGGTCGGCCGGCACGCGCCGGTGGCGGACGGGCGCACCGTGGCGCTCCTCGACGGCTCGGTGCGGCTCCTCACCGCGCTCGGCGCCTGGGAGGCGGTGGCGCCCGCGGCGGCGCCGCTGGCCGAACTCCACCTCATCGACGACACCGGCAGCCTGTTCCGTCCCCCGCCCGCCCGCTTCGTCGCCGCCGAGATCGGGCTCGACGCGTTCGGCTGGAACGTCGAGAGCGCGCGGCTCGTCGAGGCGCTGCGGGCCTGCGCCCGGGCCTGCCCCGGCCTTTCGCTGATCGAGCGCGACGGCGCGGGCGGGCACGTCCCGGGCGAGACGGCGGCGGACCTGCCCCTGGAGGGGGGCGGCACGCTGGCGGCCCGGCTGATCGTCGCGGCGGACGGCGCGCGCTCGCCCCTGCGCGAGGCGGCCGGCCTCCCGGTGCGCCGCTGGAACTACCCGCAGGCCGCGCTGACCACGATCCTGTCGCACGCCTGCCTCCACCGGGACGTCTCCACCGAGTTCCATACCCGCCGGGGGCCCTTCACCCTGGTGCCGCTGCCGGGCGGGCGCCGCTCCAGTCTCGTCTGGGTGACGGGCGAGGGGGAGGCCGCGCGGCTCGCTGCCCTGGACGACGCGACGCTGGCGCGGGCGGTGGAGCGGCAGGCCCAGGCGATGCTCGGCCGCATGGCGATCGACGGGCCGCGGGGGATGGTGCCGATGCGCGGCCTCCTCGCCTCCCCGCCGGTCGGCCCGCGGCTGGCGCTGATCGGCGAGGCGGCGCACGTCTTCCCGCCGATCGGCGCCCAGGGGCTGAACCTCGGCCTGCGCGACGCCGCCGCCCTGCGGGACACGGTGGTGGAGGCCGTGCGGGCCGGGCGCGACCCGGGCAGCGCCGCGGCGCTCTCGGGCTTCGCCCGCGGGCGCGGGCTCGATGCGCGGCTGCGCACCGGTGCGGTCGACGCGCTCAACCGCAGCCTGCTGTCGGGCCTGCTCCCGGTCGATGCCCTGCGCGGCGCCGGCCTCCTCGCCCTGTCGACCATCGCCCCCTTGCGCCGGGCGGTGATGCGCGAGGGCATCCTGCCCCGCCTCGGCACCCCGAGCCTGATGCGGGCGTGACGGCCGGGGCCCGGACCCGCCCGGCGCCCGCGCGCCGCACCCCTTGCCTCCCGCGCCCGCGCCCCGCACAAGGCCGGCCATGCTCCGCGTCAACGACCTCACCTACCGGATCGGCGACCGCCTGATCCTCGATCGCGCCGGATTCGCGATTCCCGACCGCGCCCGGGTCGGGCTCGTGGGGCGCAACGGCGCGGGCAAGACCACCCTGTTCCGGCTCATCCAGGGCGAGATCGCCACCGAGGGCGGCACCGTCTCGGTGCCCAAGGGCACCCGGATCGGCGGCGTGGCGCAGGAGGCGCCGGCCGGCCCCGAGACCCTGCACGCGGTGGTGCTCGCGGCCGATACCGAGCGCACGCGCCTGCTGCGCGAGGCCGAGACCGCCGACGGCCTGCGCCGGGCCGAGATCGAGACCCGGCTCGTCGACATCGACGCGCATTCGGCGCCCGCGCGCGCGAGCGCGATCCTGCACGGCCTCGGCTTCGACGCGGCGGCGCAGAGCCGCCCCTGCTCGGACTTCTCGGGCGGCTGGCGCATGCGCGTGGCGCTCGCCGCCGTGCTGTTCTCCGAGCCCGACCTCCTGCTCCTCGACGAGCCGACGAACTACCTCGACATCGAGGGCACCCTCTGGCTCTACGACTACCTCGAGCGCTATCCGCGCACCGCGATCATCATCAGCCACGACCGCGACCTGCTCGACACCTCGGTCGACCACATCCTCCACCTCGACCGCGGCCAGCTCACCCTCTACCGGGGCGGCTACACCTCCTTCGCGCGCCAGCTCGCCGAGAAGCGCACCCTCCAGGCCAAGGCCCGGGCCAAGCAGGAGGCCGAGCGCGCCCACCTCCAGAGCTTCATCGACCGCTTCAAGGCCAAGGCCACCAAGGCGCGCCAAGCCCAGTCGCGCATGAAGCGGCTCGCCAAGATGGAGCCGATCGCCGCGCTGATCGAGGACGAGGCGCCGGTGATCCACCTGCCGAGCCCCCCTCGCCCGCTCTCCCCGCCCCTCGTGGCGATGGAGCGCGTCGCGGCCGGCTACGGCGAGCGCACGATCCTGTCGGGCCTCAGCCTGACGCTGGCGCCCGACGACCGGGTGGCGCTGCTCGGCGCCAACGGCAACGGCAAGTCGACCTTCTGCAAGCTGATCGGCGGGCGCCTCGGCCCCCTCGCCGGCGAGGTGCGGCGCTCCGCCAAGATGGAGGTCGCCTACTTCGCCCAGCACCAGCTCGACGAGCTCAGGCCCGCCGAGAGCGCCTACGCGCATGTGCGCGACCTGATGCCGGACGCGCCCGAAGCGAAGGTGCGCGCCGCCGCCGCCCGGCTCGGCTTCCCGGGCCAGAAATCCGACACCCCGGTGGCGCAGCTCTCCGGCGGCGAGAAGGCCCGGCTGCTGATGGGCCTCGCGGCCTTCGCCGGCCCCCACCTCCTCATCCTCGACGAGCCGACGAACCACCTCGACATCGAGAGCCGGCAGGCGCTGGTCGAGGCGATCAACGACTACGAGGGCGCGGTCATCCTAGTGAGCCACGACCGCTTCCTGATCGAGGCCTGCGCCGACCGGCTCTGGCTGGTCTCGAACGGCAGCGTGAAGCCCTTCGACGGCGACATGGACGATTACCGCCGCCTCGTGCTCGCCGGGCCGGAGCCCGAGACCAGGTCGGCGGAGCCGGCGGGCGGCGCCCGGGCGGTCGAGCGGCGCAGCAACGCCGAGCGGCGGGCGGCGCTCGCTCCCCTGCGCAAGCGCCTGGAGACGATCGAGGCGCGGATGGCCAAGCTCTCGGACGCCATCGCCAAGATCGACGCGGCGCTGGGCGACGGCAGCGCCTTCCGCACCGATCCGGCCAAGGCGGGCGACCTCGCGCGGATGCGCGCCGAGGCCGCGACCGCGCTCGGCGCCGCCGAGGAGGAGTGGCTGGGGCTCAGCGGCGAATTGGAGGCCGCGGAGGCCTGACGGCCCCGGGGGCGCGCGGTCAGTCGGCCGCGAGCCGCAGCCCGAAGCCGATCAGCAGCGCCGCGAAGAGGCGGCGCTGCAGCGCCTGCCACCGCGGATGGCGGACGAGCGCCCGGCCGAGGCCCGCGCCCGCGCTGGCGAGCACGAGATCGAACGCGAGGCCGGTGCCGACCAGGATCGCGCCCAGCAGCACGGCGCGGCCCGCCCCGTGGCCGAGCTCCGGCCGGATGAACTGCGGCAGCAGCACCGAGCAGAAGAGCAGCGCCTTGGGGTTGGCGATGTTCGTGACGAAGCCGCGCCGGAGCGCGGCGGCGCGGGAGCCGGCCCGGTCCCCGCCGGCCGCGAGCCGCTCCGGCGCGAGGGCATCGGCCCGCAGGAGGCCGAGGCCGAGCCAGACCAGGTAGGCCGCCCCGGCGAGGCGCACGGCGTCGAAGGCCCACGGCACGGCCCGCAGCAGGGCGGCGAGCCCGAGGACCGCCAGGGTCACGTGGGCGGCGCGCGCCAGCGCGAGCCCGGCCGCGGTCGCCACCGCCCGGGCCCGGCCGCCCAGGGCGCCGGTCTGGAGCACCAGCACCATGTCCGGCCCCGGCATCAGGTAGGCGACCGCGAGCGCGGCCACGAACATCCAGAGATCCGTATCCATCATGGCGAACCCTTCGGCCGAGACCCGCGAGCGGCAGCGAGCGGCGGAGCCTAGCGCGCGGGGCTGCGGCAGGTCCTTGCGAAGTCTGCTGCGTGCAAGAGCCGTCGTGGCATGATCTGCTGCCGGCGGGTGCGATTCGGGTGGACGATGCCGGCATGAAGCTCGACGCGATCGACAGGCGCATCCTGGCGGCCCTGCAGCGGGATGGCCGGATGACGAACGTGCAGCTCGCCGAGGCGGTGGGGCTGTCGCCCTCGCCCTGCCTGCGCCGGGTCCGGCTGCTGGAGGAGGCCGGGGTGATCGGCGGCTACCATGCCGCCCTCGACCGGGCCGGGCTCGGCCTCGGGCTGACCGTGTTCGTCGGGATCAAGGTCGAGCGCCACCGCGACGAGTCGGCGGCGGCCTTCGAGGCGGCGGTGCGGGCGCTGCCGGAGGTGGTCTCCTGCCACCTCGTGTCCGGGGAGACCGACTTCCTGCTGCAGGTGGTGGTGCCGGACCTCGCGGGCTACGAGCGCCTGCTGGTCGGCAGCCTGCTCCGGCTCCCGGGCGTCAGCGACATCCGCAGCAGCATCGCGATTCGGACCGTCAAGGCCGAGAGCCCCCTGCCCCTCGACCATCTCCCGGCCGCGCGCCCCGAGCGGCCCCGTTAGGTTTTCCTTAACCCTGATCCACCCATCGTCGGCCCGACCGAGTCACCAACCGCGACGGGACGATGCGCATGGACCACTTCGAGCACAGCGTGCGCGAGCGCGCCTACGCGCTCTGGGAGCAGGACGGCCGGACCATGGGCCGCGACGAGCATTACTGGCGCCTCGCCGAGCAGGAACTGCAGCAGGCGGTCCCCGCGGCCGAGCCGGTGACGGTGCAGCCCAAACCCGCCAAGGCCTCCCCCAAGGCCGCGGCCAAGGCGCCCGCCAAGGAAGCCACCAAGTCGCCCGTGAAGACGGCGGCCAAAGTGGCGACCAAGGCGGCGGAGGCCGTCAAGGCCGCGCCGAAGCGCCGTCGGGCACCCGCCGCCGAGGGCGCCGTCGTTCATTGAGGGGGTTCGGGGAGGCGCGGCGGACCGGTCACGCCTCCTCGGCCGCACTCAGCGCCTCGACGCTGCGCAGATAGGCCGCGGCGTCGAACTTCTTCAGCGTGTTGGCGCCGAGATAGCGCACGGTGCCGAAGATCGGCCGCCGGCCCCAGGGCCTGTCGTGCAGGCCGAACAGCCACGCCACGTTGGTGAAGGAATTCGGGTCGCGCCCGTCGAGGAAGTAGCGGTTGTTGAGCCGCAGGGTCCGCCGGAACGCCTCCTGCGGCGAGGGCGACCATTCGAGGATCTTCTTGCCCCAGTACATGCGCAGGTGGTTGTGCATGTAGCCGGTCTCGCGCATCTCCCGCATCGCGGCGTTCCAGTGCCGGTCGTGCGTGCGGCCCTCCTCCAGCGCGGCCTCGTCGTAGAGCGGGTCGCGCGGGTCGCCCGCGTGCGCAGCGAGCGCCTTGCGCGCCCAGTCGGGCACCGCGGCCTCGTATGCGGCGTAGTCCGGCTGGTAGTGCACGTGGTTCATCGCCAGCTCGCGCCGCACGATCAGCTCCTCGAGATAGGCGGCCTTGTCCTCGGCGCCGCCGGTCCGGGCGCTCCTGACCGTCAGGGCGATCGCCACGGGCGAGATCTGCCCGAAATGCAGGTAGGGGCTCATGTGCGAGGCCGCCCCCGCCTCGGGCCGGTTGCGCACCGTGCCGTACTGCGCGAAGGGGCCGGCGAGGTAGGCGTCGAGCCGCCCCCACGCCTCCTCTTCCCCGCCGCGGAAGCGGCGCACCGGCGGCACCGCGCGGTCGAGGGTCATGGCGGCGAGCGCCGCCTCGGGATCCGCGACGTCGAGGTCGCTCGTCAGCGCGAGCCCGTCCGCCGGGTGCGCGACCCGGCGCGGGCGCAGGGGCTCCAGATACGCGTCCCAGAGCCGGTGCAGCTTCGGCCGCAGGGTGCGGGCGGCGAATTCGTGCTTGGTCGAGGCGGTCTCGACCGGCACCACCACGTCGCCCTCGACCTGCACCACCCGGCGGTCGAGGCCGGCGCCGATCTCGCCGTACCAGCGCTTCTGGATCGCCAGATAGCCCCGGTCGAGCACCACCAGGGCGGCGTCGCGCCCGAGGTCGATCGCCGCCGCGGCGGGCGTGGCGCGGCGCAGCACGAAGGCGATGCCCCGGCGCGCCAGCCCCACCTTCGCCTGTGCCAGCCCCTGCAGCAGGAAGGCGTAGTGCCGGGCATTGGCCTCCGGGAAATGCGCGCCGCCGTCGAGCAGCCCGAACCCCACCACCACGGGCAGCCCCAGGCGGTTGGCCTCCTCCACGGCGAATTCGAGGGCCGGATTGTCCCGGCTGCGCATCGATTGCTGCATCAGGTAGAGCACGTAGGCGCCCGGCCCCGGCTCGGCCTCGTTCAGAACCCGGATCCGCCCCGACTGAATCGCCATCGCGCCCTCCCGGCAGGGAAGCTTAGGCGCGGATCGCCCGCCGGCCAGCCTCCCGGCGTGGCCATACCGGAGTTGCGACAAAATTCGGCAGCGCTGCCACCAATCCTGGCTTGCGTTCCAGGATCCGCATCCTATCTTGTTGCAGTGCGGGATCGCGATGGCGTCGCGGTTCCGCTGCCCTCCTTGGGCGTTTCCTCCCTAGACTTGGGCCGCACCGCGTGTGCGGCCTTTTTTCTGCGCGCCGCCGGCCTGCTGCGCTCTGGCCCGCCGCGTGCATCGCCGCAGGCGGACAGGGAGATGGCATGCAGAGCTTTACCTTGCGGATCGAGCAGACCGGCAGCGGCCTCGTCTGCATCACCAGCCCCGAGATCAAGAGCCTGTTCGTCGCCGACGAGACCCTCGACGGCGCCCTTCAGGCGGTGCCGGGCCTCGTGAAGGCCCTCACCCGCCAGGAGCCCCACGCCGGGCGGGGCGGCGAGGAGCCGGCGGAGTGACGCGGCCGGGCTCGAGACCCGGCGGCGATCCGGGAGCGTTGGCGGCAGGCCCGTTCACGCCCCCTCGGCCTCACCCCCGCGCCCGCGCCCGGATCATGAAGTTGTCGTAGGTGTACTCCGCCACTTGGAACCAGAGGTATTCCTCGTTGCGGAAGCTCTTGAGGGAATCGTAGGCGCGCTTGAAGTCGGGATTCTTGGCCGAGAGATCGGCGTAGATCTCGTTGGCCGCCTTGAGGGCCGCCTCCATGATTTCCTGCGGGAAGGGCTTGAGCTGGGCGCCGCCGCCGACGAGGCGGCGCAGCGCGCCCGGGTTGCGCGCGTCGTACTTCGCCTGGAGATCGCCGTTGACCTGCGCGGCAGCACCCTGGGCGATCGCCCGGTAGGGCTTGGGCAACTCGCCCCATTTCTGAGCATTGAACCAGAAATGCAGCATCGCCCCGCCCTCCCAGAACCCCGGGTAGTAGTAGAACGGCGCCACCTTGTTGAGGCCGAGCTTCTCGTCGTCGTAGGGGCCGATCCACTCGGCGGCGTCGAGGGTCTTGGCTTCGAGCGCGGCGTAGAGGTCCGGCCCGGCCTGGCCCTGGGGCACCACGCCGAGCTTGGCCAGCACCTGGGCGCCGAGCCCGGCGATGCGGAACCTGAGGCCCTGCAGGTCGGCGACGCCCTTCACCTCGCGCCGGAACCACCCGCCCATCTGGGTGCCGGTGTTGCCCCCCGGCAGCGCGTAGAGCTTCTGCCGCGCGAAGACCTCGTTGAACAGGTCGAGCGCCCCGCCCTGGAGCATCCAGGCGTTCTGCTGGCGCGCGTTGAGCCCGAACGGCGCCGCGGTGGCGAGCGCGAAGGTCGGGTCGCGGCCGGTCTCGTAATAGGCGGCCGAATAGGCCATCTCGACCGTGCCGTTCGCCACCCCGTCGAGCAGGGCCGCCGACTCGCCCCCGGGGGCGGGCGCGACCTCGATCTGGAAGCGCCCGTCGCTCGCCTCGCCGACGAGGCGCGCGAACATCTCGGCCGCGCCGTAGAGCGCGTCCAGGCTACGCGGGAAGGCCGAGTGCAGGCGCCAGCGCAGCTCGGGGGCCGTCTGCGCCACGGCCGGCGCCGCGAGCGTGGTGACCAGACCGGCGCCGGCAAGGCCGGCCCCGGTGAGGCCGGCCGTCAGGACATCGCGACGTTTCATGCTCTCTCCCGCACCTCGTCCATCGTGTCGCGGGAGACACCTAAGCAACATTCGCCCAAGTGGCCACCGTCCGTCGCGCCGCTGCGCCTGCGCGCACCCTCGAACCCGCGTCCGCGCTGTGCTAGGGGATGACCGTGACGCCCGAACCGATCTCCCTTCACACCGTCTGCGGCCTGGAAGAGCTGGGGCACCACTCGGCCCGGGGCGTGACGCACGTGCTCTCCATCCTCGATCCGGGCTGGCCCGAGCCGGACGCCTTCGGCGGCTACGACACGCATCACCGCACGACGCTGCGCTTCCACGACATCATCGAGCCCGTGGCGGGCCAGATCCTGCCCCGGCCCGAGGACGTGGCGGCGATCCTGCGCTTCGGGCGCGATCTGCGCCGCGAGCGGCGGCACGAGCCGACGCACCTGCTGATCCATTGCCACGCGGGCATCTCGCGCTCGACCGCCGCCATGACGATGCTGCTGGCGCAGGCCCATCCCGACCTCGACGAGGCGGCGGTGGTGGCCCGGGTGCACGATCTGCGCGAGAAGGCGTGGCCCAACGCCCGCATGATCGCCTTCGCGGACGAGGCGCTCGGCCGTAAGGGCCGCCTCTCGGAGGCGGTGCGCCGCCTGCACGCCCTGCAGCTGCGCGTGCGGCCCCATCTCGACGGGCTGATGCGGGAACTCGGGCGCGGTCGCGAGGTGGACGCGGCGCTGGAGCGATAGGGCCAGACCTCCCGCGACCCGGCCGCGACACAGCCGCTCTCCTATTCGCTCGATCCCGCCGATTCAGGGCATCTCCACCACGACGCTACCCGTCGCACGACGGAGCGCCTCCATGCAGGCCGTCGCAGGTGATGGGGGCTTCCTTCCTCTACGGCGTCGAAAGCACGCTGGTAAGTCAACTCCTTGTAGAGACTGCAGTATACTTTAACCAGAAGTTGTTATCGCTATACATCACACGAAAAATCCTATAGATGGCCGGCATTCCCATGAAGGATCGCCGGGCCATGGATCATCGTAATGAAATTATTGCCAAGTTATCGCCTGGTAAATCATTTGCGGAAGTCGGAGGGCTTTGGGGGCTGGCAAATGAAAAAGTATCCGTTGCTCACGCGGCTGGAGCAACAGATCTATGCATGATAGATATCTGGAAGCCTCACGATAACTGGTGGGTTTCATTCCGTAATCATTGTAAAGAGCGAAATATTCCTTACATCAGAGAGATTATTGGCAGTATTGATAATGTCGACATCGTCAGGCAGGTTGGCGTCTACGATGTCGTCCATTGCAGCGGTGTACTGTACCACTGCCCAAATCCGATTCTCACTATCAGCCATCTCGCGGCAATTACGAGGGACATTCTGCTCCTCGGGACAGCTGTAATGCCGGCATCCGTTGTCAATGAGGCCGGATCCGTGCAGCTCGACAAAGATCATGCCATCTTCGTACCAAGCATAACTGAAGAAAAACGTAAAGTATACGAAAAATATATTTCGGAAGCGTATGGAGGTGGGGCTTGGGGCATCAATAATCCCGTCGACGATTGGTATTTCTCAAGTGGTGCACCGAACTACGGACCATGGTGGTGGCTCTGGACGCATGATTATGTTCGCGGATTGATCGAAGCATCCGGCCTTAAAGTCATCGAGGAATTCGATCAATTCAATGGAACGGGGCGCCTGTTTGCCTGTGCCAAGCAGTACATCGGTACCGAGAATTTCGGCCAATACTGACTAGACGAACGTGCCGTCAGCAAGAAAAGACAGGGCGATGATACAGGCAAAGATTGCATCCGGTGAGACGCGCGTTCCGGGTACCGGGTTGCGCATCGCCATCGTGACGGAGGAGTTCGCCGGCGTGACCGGAGGCGGAGGCATCGGCACCTGCGCCCGTGGACTGTGCATTGCCCTGAGCGACGCCGGCTACGAGGTCGAGGTCGTCATCACCCACGGCGACTTTCGTCAACCGGTCAAGTATCAGAATGTCGGCTCGCACCAAGTCAAGCTCATCTCGCTGGCGCACTTGTTCGCCGCTCGCCATTACGGCCCAGGCGACAGCATCACCAAAGCTTACTTTGCATACGAATACCTCGCTGGCGAAGATTACGACATCGTCCACTGCAACGAGTGGCGGGGTAGCGGCTACTTCCTCGCCCTGGCCAAGCGGCAAGGCCTCGTTCGCTCCTACATCATCACGCACACCCATGGTTCGTCCGAATGGGTGCGCAAGCACAACAGCCGCCTTCCCGACCTGCACGACCTCGAACTCGAAGCGATCGAACGCGCGCAGATCGAGAACTCCGACCTCGTCGTCAGCCCGAGCCGCTATCTCCTTGACTGGTACCAGCAGGGTGGCGTCAGGCTGCCCGAGCACGTCGTCATCAACTGGATCCTGCCGCAATGGGTCGAGCGGGCCGATCAGGCCCGACCCACGGTCGCGCCTCTCAGCACCAGTCCGGTCCGCCCCGGTACCATCAACGAACTCATCTTCTTCGGCCGCCACGAGCCGAGAAAGGGCTTTCCGCTCTTCCTCAAGGCCGTGGCGAGCAGGCCCGAACTCTCGGGCCTGTCGCTGACGTTCATCGGTCGCTTCGATCGGATCGAGCGTGAGTTCACCGGATCGATGGCGCTCCGCCATCTCGCTGGCCACGCCGGACGCATCAAGTTCATCAACACACTCGCCCAGAAGGAGGCACTCGACTACATCGGCAAGCGGCCGCATGCCCTGTGCGTGATGCCCTCGCTGATCGAGAACAGTCCTTGCACCGTCGGCGAGTGCTTCACGCTCGGCGTGCCGTTCATCGCCGGCCGGGTTGGAGGAACAGGCGAATTGCTGCGGGCTGACAGCGTGGAGGACGCTCTCTGCCCGACAGAGGTCGACGCGCTGGCGGAGGCACTCCAAAGCGCCGTCTTGAACGGCATGCCCACGCTCATCTCGACCCTCGACCCCGAGGCGATTGTCGCGCGCTGGACCGAACTCCACAAGCAGATCCGCCGGAGACTGGCGGACGTCCAGGCTGCAACGCAGTTGACCGCGCCGACGCCGCTCGTCACGATCTGCCTCGTGCACTATGAGCGCCCGTCCCTGCTGCGACGGGCGCTCAAGGGCATCGCCGCTCAGACATACGGGGCCATCGAAGTCGTTCTGGTGGACGACGGCAGTCGCTCGAAGGCCGCACAGGCGATGCTGGAGAGCATCACGACCGAGGCGTTTCCTTTTCCGATCAAGGTCGTGCGCAGCAAGAACCGCTATCTGGGCGCGGCCCGCAATCTTGCCGCTCAGCATGCGCAGGGTGAGTGGCTGATCTTCCACGACGATGACAACATCGCGGAGCCGCACCAAGTCGAGACGTTCGTTCGGGCTGCGCTCAACGGCGGCTACGATGTGCTGACGAGCCAATACCTCGTCTTCGAGGATTCCGATGGCCCCGAGAGTGCGACCGTCAGGTTCTTCCCGATGGGACTTGGGGGGACGTTCTCGTTCTTCCGCAACCGGTTCGGCGATGCGAACTGCCTCATCAAGCGCGAAGTTTTCCAGGCGATCGGGGGCTTCACCGAGTTGCGCGGTGTCGGTTGGGAAGATTGGGAACTGTTCCTGAAACTTCACCTCGCAGGCTACCGCATGGCGCTGGTGCCCGAGCCGCTGTTCCGCTACCGCGTGAGCGGGGACGGGATGCTGGCGACAGGAAGCCTCCATGCCAACAATCGTCGGATCTTCGATGCCGCCGCACATGCGACGGCCTTCGACGTCAACCTGCTCGAATATGCACGCCGGGCCGAGGTCGAGCAGCTTGTCCTCGACAAGACCTGGGACATGTTGGGACGCCAACAATTCGGCGAGTTGCGCCGGAATCTGATGGCGGCAGACCCTAATGGAGATCCGGCGCGGGAGAAGCTGTTCGACCTTGCGGTCAGCCTCGGCCGCATCGATGACGCCGTGGAACTCGGCCTCACAAGTCCATCCCTGCGAGAAAAGCTGTTCGATCTCGTGCGCTACAGCCGTAATCGGCGATTTACTCGGCTCGAAGTGACGGCGAGGACCGAGGTGCTGACGCCTGATGGCGCGGGCGCAGTCTATGTCGAGGGCTGGCTGTCCGATCCTGGGTTGTGTCTCCAGGATCGCTCGGTCAGGGTCGGCTCCGACCTGTACCGGATCGCCGTTTGCTCCCGCGTGACACGGCATGATGTCAGCCGCTGGTTGAAGATGAGCGACGAACTCTTGCTGGGCTTCCGGGCCATCCTCTTGAGGCTGCCTCCAGAGGACGGACCTCCTCCGAAACCTGACACCCCTCGGAGCGTGCGGCCAAATCCGCTTCGGTTCCCGATCCTGTCGCGCCGCAGAGCGGCGCCCTCGTCAGAAAAATCAGCCAGATGGAGTCCCCCCGGGCTTGAACTCGCCAACGGCACGCAAGGCGGACCGCCCATTGTCATCATCCCGGACGGCAAGCCACTCGATGTGACGGCCATCAAGGGACACGTCGATGCCATCGAGTCTGGCTCCTACTACGATGTCACGAGCCTGAAGCGGGAGGGGCGAGAGTTCACCGGACGCCTGGAGATCGCCGTTGCGCAAGCCTCTCGCGTCCTCGCCTGCCGCTTCCCGGACGAAGTTTCCGAAGCGCAGTTCATGAGTGACGGTCTCAAGTATCTCGATTTCGAGAGCCTGGATCTTACATCGCATCAGGATGAGGGACCAAAGAGCGCTCTGTTCGTCACCTCACACCAGGGGGCTATCAGTGTGACAATCTACGAGAAGCACTATGCGGGCTGAGGGCTGGCCCTCAGTCCCCCTCCCCCAGCACGTAGCGCGCGACCGCCCGCGCGAACCCGTCCGCGTCGTTCGCCTCCGTGACCACCCGGGCGGCGCGCTTCACCGGGTCCGCGGCGTTGCCCATCGCGATGCCGAGGCCGCTCGCCGCGAACATCGCGACGTCGTTCTCCATGTCGCCGAGGGTCGCCACCTCGGCCGCCGGAATCCCGAGGTCGTGGGCGAGGCGGGCGACGAAGCGGCCCTTGTCGGCCCCCGGCGGGGTGACGTCGAGGTAGTAGGTCTGCGAGCGGTGCACGGCGGCGCGGGCGCCGAGTTCCGCGGCGAGCGCGGTCTCGCAGGCGGCGAGCCGCGCGGCGTCGCGGCTCACCCCGACGAGCTTGGCGGCGCGGTCGAGCAGGGGCGCGAGGTCCGCTGCCACCCGGGGCTCGGCCTGCAGCGTGCGGCGCTCCAGGTCGGTGTAGGGCGCGGACGGGTCGCTGAGCCACCACGCGCCGTCGGCGAAGACCCAGAGGTCGATGCCGCCTTCCGCGAAGCGCTCCGCCGCGATCCGGGCCGCCGCCTCGGGCACGAAGGCCTCGGCGAGCACCGCGAGGTCCGGCCCGACGATCGTCGAGCCGTTGAAGGCGCCCAGCGGCAGGGTGAGCCCCAGCGCCGCCACCAGCGGGCGCAGGCCGACCGGCGGGCGGCTCGACGCCACCGTGAAGGCGATGCCGCGCGCCCGCAGCCGCTCCACCGCCGCGACCGTCGCGGGGGTCAGCGTCTTCTCCGGCGTCACCAGCGTGCCGTCGACGTCCGAGACCACGAGGCGGATCGGCATGTCAGATCTCCCGGTGCGCCGAGGCGGGTTCGGCCGCGACACCGGCCCGCGCCGGTATAAGCGCGGGCGCCAGCACCCGCTCGCGCAGCGTCTGGGGGCCGAGCGTCAGGGCGAAGAAGTCGTACTCGCCCGGCAGGTCGTTCGACATCAGGAACTGGAAGTGCATCCGGAACGGCCGGTAGCTGATGCGGGCGTAGACGTCCGGTTCGAGCAGCTCGCGGAACTTGGCCGAGCGGATCAGCGGGTTGGCCACCCGCGGCACCGGCGGCAGGGCGAGGTCCTGCACCGGGTTGAAGCCCGGGAAGTTCATCCAGTCCTGCGGCGCCTGGTAATCCGCCCAGACCACCCGGTCGCTCGCCACGAGGCTGGCGATCTCGGCCCGCAGCCGCCTCGCCCGGGGGTTGATCGCCACGAGCGGCAGGCCGGCGCCCAGCGTCAGGAGGGAGAGCGTGCGCCCGGGCCCGCGCGCCAGCACCCGCGCGGTCAGCTCGACGGCGGTGAGCGCTCCCGAGGAATGCCCGACGATCATCACCTCGTCGGCCTCGGTGTCGGCGAGGCGCGCCGCGACGTGATCGGCGAAGGCCGCGAGCCGCGCCTCGTAATCCGGCCGCCAGCCGTTGCTGTGCTGCCAGTTGAACACCCAGTCGGTGATGAGCTGGCGCAGGAAGATCCGGTCGAGGAGCGGCGTCGCGGCGACGAGCAGGCCGACCGCCCCGAGCGCGCCCAGGCCCACGGCCGCGAGGCCCGGCAGCGTGCCCCCGGCCGCCCAGGCGAGACCCTGCCCGAGCGCGACGCCCAGGGCCGCCCCCAGGCCCACGAGGAGGAGCGTCATCACGAACGGGTACAGGATGACGTTCCCGTACTTCCAGTTGAGCCCGTAGAGCCGGAAGAGCTTGCCCGTGACGAGCGCGTGCAGGATGCCGGCGGTGAGGAGCAGCATCGAGAGCAGCATCGGCCGCGCGAAGTCGCGCCGCACGAGGTCGTCCCAGAGCAGCACCTCGTAGGTGGTGTCGGTGGTCCAGCCCTCCCGCCCGGCCTCCACCGTCCAGCTCTGCACGGTCCCCTCGGCGCGGGCCGGCGAGGTGCGCCGCCGCGGCAGGTCGAACCGCTTGGCGTAGCGCGACAATTCCCGCACGAACAGCGCCCGGTAGCGCTTGGACGCCTCCGGGTCGTAGCCCGGCAGGTAGAAGACGTGGCGCCGCCGCACCGGGCCGGGGGGCGCCTCCGGCTGCGCCAGATCGGGCGGCGTGAAGCTGATCTGTCGTTCCACGCGCGTCCCTCGCCCGTCGTGCCGGGGCGGGTCTTAACGCTTCGTGACGCACCGGTCCAACCGCGGCCCGCCTGTGGTGATCGGGGACGAGGCGCGGGCCGGCGGGCTGCCGGGTCGACTGTGACACCCGGGCCACGGACAGGCCGGGCGGAACGGGGTAGGAGCCAAGCTCACGCGGATAAGGACGAGCCACCCCCGGATGCGCCCTCTGCCGATCGCCCTCTGCGCCGCCCTCGCGGTGTCCGGCTGCAGCGGTCTCCTGCCTGCGGCGGGGCCCACGACCAGCGCGGTGGTGGACGGGGCCGACATCGCCACCGACCAGGGCCTGTTTGCCCGCTACGAGATCATCGACGTCGACGCCGCGGTGGTCGAGGGTCTGCGCGGGCGCCCGCTCGACAGCCTGCTCGCCTCCTTCGGCGACCGCCGGCCCTCGGTCGAGCCGATGATCGGCGTCGGCGACACCGTCTCGGTGACGATCTGGGAGGCGAGCACCGGCGGCCTGTTCTCGGGCTCGCTGTCGGCCGACCGCTTCTCCGCCGGCTCGAAGTCCGCCACCATCCCTCCCCAGATCGTCACCCGCGACGGGGCGATCACGGTGCCGTATGCGGGCCGGATCCAGGTGGCGGGCAAGCGCGTGCAGGACGTGCAGGCGCAGATCGAGCAGGAACTCGCCGGCAAGGCCATCGAGCCGCAGGTGATCGTCACCGTGGTGCAGCCCGCCAGCACCGCCGTCACGGTGACGGGCGAGGTGACGGCGGGCGCGCGCATCCCGCTCTCCACCAAGGGCGACCGCCTGCTCGACGTGGTCGCCGGGGCCGGCGGCGTGCGCGCTCCGGTGAGCGAGACCTTCGTGCGGCTCTCGCGCGGGCCGACCACCGCCACCGTGCCGCTCACCGCGGTCGTCTCCAACCCCCGCGAGAACATCTACCTGCGCCCGGGCGACACCCTCACGCTGGTGCGCGACCCCCAGACCTTCCTGGCGGTGGGCGCCACGGGGGCGAATTTCGAGATCCCGTTCAGCGCCGAGGGCATCACCCTGGCGCAGGCGATCGCCAAGTCGGGCGGCCTGCGCGACTTCCAGGCCGACCCGGCGGGCGTGTTCATCTTCCGCTTCGAGCCGTCCACGGTGGTGCGCCGCCTGCGGCCGGCCAGCCCCCTGCTCGGCACGCCGCAGGTGCCGGTGGTCTACCGCTTCAACCTGCGCGACCCGAACAGCCTGTTCGTCACCCAGGCGTTCCGGATGCGCAACCGCGACCTCGTCTACGTGTCGAACGCGCCCTTCACCGAGGTCCAGAAGGTCCTCAGCGTGTTCTCCACCATCACCGCCCCGGTCGCGGCCAGCGCCTCGGTCTACCAGTCGACGCGATGACAAAAGGGGGCCGGCGGGCCCCCTTCCGGTTCGCCCGCGAGGCGAACGTCTGGTTCGCGAGCGAGGCGAACGTCTGGTTCGCCGGACGGGCGACCATGCGGTTCGCCCGAAGCGGGCGACCGCCAGGGCCGGCTCAGCGGCTGAACTTCTTGTACTTGATGCGGTGGGGGATGGTGGAATCCACCCCGAGCCGGCGCTTCTTGTCGGTCTCGTAATCCGCGAAGTTGCCCTCGAACCACTCCACGTGGCTGTCGCCCTCGAAGGCGAGGATGTGGGTGGCGATGCGGTCGAGGAACCAGCGGTCGTGGCTGATGATCACCGCGCAGCCGGCATAGTCCTCCAGCGCCTCCTCCAGCGCCCGCAGCGTGTCGACGTCGAGGTCGTTGGTCGGCTCGTCGAGGAGCAGCACGTTGGCGCCGCTCTTGAGGATCTTGGCGAGGTGCACCCGGTTGCGCTCGCCGCCCGAGAGCACGCCGACCTTCTTCTGCTGGTCCGAGCCCTTGAAGTTGAAGGCGCCGCAATAGGCGCGCGAATTGATCTCGCGCTTGCCGAGATAGAGGATGTCGTTGCCGCCCGAGATCTCCTGCCAGACGGTGGCGTCCGGGTTGAGCGTGTCGCGCGACTGGTCGACGTAGCCGAGCTTGACGCTCTCGCCGATGCGGATCGTGCCGGTGTCGGGCGTCTCCTGGCCGGTGATCATGCGGAACAGCGTGGTCTTGCCCGCGCCGTTCGGCCCGATCACCCCGACGATGCCGCCCGGAGGCAGCTTGAAGCTGAGGTCGTCGATCAGCAGGCGGTCGCCGAAGGCCTTGCCGAGCCCCTCGAAGTCGATGACGTTGTTGCCGAGCCGCTCGGCGATCGGGATGACGATCTGGGCGGTGGACGGCCCCTTCTCCTGCGACTTCGCCACGAGCTCCTCGTAGCGCGCGATGCGGGCCTTGGACTTGGCCTGCCGGGCCTTGGGCGAGGCCGACACCCATTGCTGCTCGCGCTCGAGGGTGCGCTGGCGCGCCTCCTCCTCGCGGCCCTCCTGCGCGAGGCGCTTCTGCTTCTGGACCAGCCAGGACGAGTAATTGCCCTCGTACGGGATGCCCCGGCCGCGGTCGAGTTCGAGGATCCAGCCGGTGACGTTGTCGAGGAAGTAGCGGTCGTGGGTGACGATCAGGATCGCGCCCGGATAGGCCCGCAGGTGCCCTTCGAGCCACGCCACGGTCTCGGCGTCGAGGTGGTTGGTCGGCTCGTCGAGGAGCAGCAGGTCGGGCTGCCACAGCAGCAGCTTGCACAGGGCGACGCGGCGGCGCTCGCCGCCCGAGAGGGTCGCCACCGCCACGTCGTCGCCGGGACAGCGCAGCGCGTCCATCGCCTGGTCGACCTTGGAGTCGAGATCCCACAGGCCCTTGGCCTCGATCTCGTCCTGCAGGCGGGTCATCTCGTCCGCCGTCTCCTCGGAATAGTTCATCGCGAGGTCGTTGTAGCGGTCGAGGATGGCGCGGCTCTCGGCGACGCCCTCCATCACGTTCTCGCGCACGGTCTTGTCGGGGTCGAGGCGCGGCTCCTGCGGCAGGTAGCCGACCCGCGCGCCCTCGGCCACGAACCCGTCGCCGGTGTAGTCGGTGTCAATGCCCGCCATGATGCGCAGCAGCGTCGACTTGCCGGCGCCGTTGACGCCGAGCACGCCGATCTTGGCGTCCGGGTAGAAGGACAGGTGCACGTTGTCGAGCACCTTCTTGCCGCCCGAATAGGTCTTGGTCAGACCCCGCATGTGGTAGATGAATTCACGGGCCATCGGGTGATCCTTGAGGAGCGCGGCCCGCGCTCGCGCGCCGGGCCCGGGCGGGCCGCCGGCGCGGGCGTCCGCGCGATCAAATCGGGGTGGCCCCCGCGATACCAGGGCGGCCGGGGGGGTGCAAGGCGGACCCCCGGAGGCCCTCACGCGAACGGGTTCTTCACGCTCTCCGTCCTCGCCTCCGGCCGCGGCGCCTCCTCCGGGAGATCCTGGCCTTCGAGGGCCGTCACCACCGCGTCGAGGATCGCCCGGAGCGTTCGCGCGCGCTCCAGGCTCCGGCGGTCGCGGGCGAGTTCGAGCGCGCCGTGCAGCAGCACCCGCTCGGTGCCGTTCTCGACCGTGAGGTCGCCCAGCGTCTGCGCGGCGGCGTCGTCAGCGAAGGGGGTGAGCGGCAAGGGGGTGAAGGGCTTGGTGGTCTTCGGCATGGCAGCCTCGGAATCGGGACCTCAGAACAGCGAGCGGAGGAACTCGCGCCACGCGCGCCGCGCCATCCGGTTCAGCTCGGCGGTGAGCCAGTCGAGGAAGGAGGGCTCGGGCTTGCGGCGCGGGCCGCGGGCGAACTCGTCGCGGCGCGGCTCCGGCAGCGGCAGGACGCGCCCGCGCGCCGCCGCGGGCAGGCTGGGGAACACCTCGATGCCGGCGATCTCGGCGAGGCGCGCGGGCGAGACCGCCTCCCAGGTCTCGGCGGCGGTGTTGGGCGCGAGATAGATTCCCGCCTCGCCCCGGCCGGGATCGTAGACCGCCTTGAACAGGTGGGTCGGCACCAGCACCCGGCCCTTGAGCGACTGGACGTTGCCCCCCTGGAAGACCGGCCCCGTGACGACGTAGAGATTGCCCCGCTCCACCGCGAGCGCCCGCACGGCGCTCTCGATCCCGGCCCAGAGGTGGCGGTTGAGGTCGGGGTTCTGCGGCACGATGTTGGCGAGGCTGAAGGATTCCTGCTGCGCCTCCGGATCCGGCATGTCGCCGGAGGGCGCGAGATGGCCCCGGTCGAAGCCGCTGCCGGCATAGTCCGCGAGCTGGGCGCGGGCCGCCGGGGGGAGGCGCGGCTCCTCGTGGAAGGCGTCGACCCGGTCGGTCTTGCGGGCCGCCTCGACCTGCGCCCGGTCGAGATGCTCGGCGGCGTAGAGGGGCGTGCGCGAGAGCCCCGAATGCATCACCGCGAAGGCTTGGTAGCACAGGGCCTGGGTGTTGGCGGCGAGCCGCGGGTTCGTCAGCACCGGCGGCTGCCCGCCCGCGAAGAAGTGCGGGCAGCCCGCCGCGGCGGGGCCGGCCGTCACGAGGACGGCCAGGACGAGCGGAAGCGCGGGACGGCGCAGCATCGGGGCGCTCAGAAGCAGACCCGGACCCGGCGCGGCCCCTCGGGCGTCGGGCGCCAGCGCCACCCGCAGGGCGGCCGGTAGAGCGGGTTCCAGACGCAATGCAGGAAGAGGTCGCAGGTGGTGCCGCCCGGCGCTGCGGCCGGGGCGTTCGGGGGCGGCGCGACGGGACGCCGCGGCTCGGCCGCGGTCGCGCAATCCCCGGCGGCCAGGATGAGGCCGGCCGTCACCAAGGCCGTCGTCACCGAGGCTGTCCTCACCGGGGCCGTCGTCGCTCGCATCCGCACTCCATCCTGGGGGCAACTGTCCTGGCCTGGGGGCAAGTGTCCTGGGGACGATTGCGGGCCGCCTCGCTGTGCCGAACTCTAACCCACGCCGCCGCCACTGTCCCGGCGCCCGTGAGACGATCGGATCAAGGAGGGGTTCAGAATGGTCTTGAGACTTGTTACAAACCGCACCGCGGCGCCCGGGACGAATATGACATCAGAATGGCAACGCTGCTCCGTTCGGCTATAACGGGCTTCAAATGTGACGCCCGCGGCGGCGGACCATCCCGAAGCCCTTCGGGACGCGAGCAGGGCCGTCGCACCACAGAACAGCGAGTTACGAACTTGTCAGCACTGGTTCTCCCCCTCCTCGATCGGGTT
>NZ_BPQQ01000006.1 GCF_022179325.1 Methylobacterium isbiliense
CACCCCGTGGGGGCTGATCATACATGTCATTCTTACTACGTCAGTGTTGACTTTGATGTTGCCGATTATCTCGCGGCGTTCTGCGATCCGCTCGAGATCACGGAATGAGAAGCCGGATGCGCGCACACGTCGACTAACGGCGATTTCGCCGCGGTCCTGTTTGATCGTTCCGTTCATCATTCGACAGTCCACTCTTCCGGGCCAAAGTCGTCATTGGAACTCGATGAAGTTTGCGACGGTAGCTTTTCGGGTGGGCGCGCAATCGGCATTCGGCAAGCAGAAGCAGCATGTTTCGGCTTCCGATTGCTTGCGGGCGCGGCACTGACGCGGGTGCGCCGTTGACGCCGACGTTCATCGACCAGCGCCTTCTCGTCGCCTGGCGTCGGCGATACCGCGAAGTATGGGTCGTCCGCGTGCTCGCGATACCAATCGATGTCGTTCTGGGTCATCCTGACAGGTACGGAGCCTGCCCTGCGAGCATCCTCCCGGAGGAGGCGCATCGCGCGATACATCGTTTCACGGGCAACCCTTTCGCTTCTCGCGGTCATTTCGCGAGCCAAGGCGATCGCGTCGCGCCACTCCGCCAAGGATCTGCCGGCGACGAGTTGAAGATCCTCGCAGGGTATCGCCTCCCAACCCCGCTCATCGTCGATGAGGACGAGGATCGTTCCAAGATCATACGGATCAACTTTGATCAGGTACTCCTTGCCCCAGTGAAAATCCTTGCCTCTACGAGCATTTTTGAGAGCATCGGATTGGTATTTGAGCCCTAGAAATGTGATACCGTCTCGTTGAATTGTGCGGTCGATGACCAAGGAAAGCAGAGGCTTGAGATCGTCCGCGTTCGGAGGAAGACGGACGCCGAAACCTTCCAGATCGCGCCAGCGTGAAAGTGGGCTTTGACCGAGCAAACCGCCGTGGCGACGGTTGTGGTAGATGTCAACAACCCAGATCGTGAACTTCTCGACAATTTGCCCAACCGTATCGCCGGCCTTTGCGCTACTCTTGTAGTCTCCCTTCTCCCGCGTGTCGCGAAACGTTCGACCAACCAAGTACGCGCAGAAATCACGTGCGATCGTTCCGATGAAGCGCTCCACTTTCCCTTTGAGGTGAGGCTTGCGGCGCGGCATGTAGCGAAGCTCGAACCGCAGTTGGCCGGCGGCTCCCTTCATGGAGCGGGAATGATGTTCCTTCGCATTGTCGAGGACTAGAACTTCCATTATGCCAAATACAGGCCATTTGGATGCTACATTGATGCCGTCAAGATTTTTGGGAAGTGCTCCCATTCTGATGCAATTCATGATCGACGTCCAAGATGGACGATCGGTCGATATGTAAAAACCGTAGATCATGCGTGTAGCGGCGCAGATCGCCACCGTCAGCCACACTCGCTTGATCCGTTTCTTTTTGGAACGCTTGTTCCGTACCGGAGATCCATCCTCATAGACAACCAATACATCGAGGGGAGTGTGATCGATCTCGACGATCTCCAGGGGCCGCCCCGCCTGCAAAGCTTTGCGGACGTGACGGAACTTCTGCTCGGCCGCCGCAGGACCTTCTCGATAATAGACTAGATCAAAAGGTGCTACGTTGCTCTTCACCCAACGCCGGATCGTCATAGCATCCGGGAGATGAAGTTTGACGGCGCGGCCTTCGTTCGCAGCTCGAATATCACCCTCGATGAGGAGGATGGCATGTGTCAGTGGAGGCCCCTCGAGAACAAGGTAATCCTCCCGGATGCGGTCCGCGATGATCTGTTCGACCTCGGGGTCCAGGCGGAAGCCACGGCGTCCTTTCAAATCGTCCAGTGGAATCAGGGAGGTCAGCCCTTCCCCGGCCTTCGTCCAACGTAGATACCAGTTCTTTATCGTGGGACCGCTCCAGGTCTCGAGCGGGATCCTCTCCAGCGGGACGCCTTCCAGTCGCGCTTGCGCTGCTCGCCGTGCGCGAGCGACGATTTTCGAAATCTTCGCGTAGTCATCCGTATCCCTACTATAACGCTTCGTAGCGAAAAACTTGTTGCATGCATTCATATAGTCGAGACGCATCAGCGCCACGTCTTGTTTTTTTACTTCGAAACTATCAAGTTGACGTTCGAGGTTGTCGCGCACTCCCTTGGGGAGACTAAGGGATTTTTCCCTGACAAGTTCGAATCTTTTCGGTGTCTCAAAGTATTTTTCTGCTAGATCTTCGTGCGTGACTTCCAGAGTCGCCGGGCATTCGCCAATCGTTCTAAGCTTGACGATCTTGTCGTTAGCTGCGAGATATTTATAAATGGCACCATCGTACAGTACGAGGGTTCCAGACTTGATCCTAATGCGAGGTACGTTCATGAGATCACCTCGCGTTCATCGTGGTCGGAATACCTACAATGGCGCGATCGTCGAGCGGAGCTTTGGGATCGAGTTGGACGAGTTCGCCGCGGGCGATCAGCGAGACTACGGCGCGAAAGCTTCTAAGACCGATGCCGCTGCGTTGGCGCAGATCCGCTACGGAGGTGGGGCCATTCGCTCGGTCAACCGCAAGCCTGATCGTGTGTAGTTCGTCGTCGGCAACCGAAAAGCCTCGTTCGCTGGAGATCAGCGCGGCGTTCGCCACGGCCAGCGGGTCGATCTCGCGCTCGGTCCATATCTCGAAGGAGTCGTAGCCTGCTTCGAGGGCTCCGAGCCCAACGCCCTCCTTGAAGCGCGGATGCAACCTCTGCCGCAGCTTCCAGGGTTTGATCTCGTGACACTGGCGTTTCCCGTCATCGAGCAGGCAATCAAAATCCGGTGTATAGGACCGCCACTTGTCTCCATCGAACCATGGGAAGGGAGGTGGCTCCTCTCGATACGAGATGACGCGCGGATCGTTGTCGATAAGCACGATGAAGTCCCGTGCGAGTCTGCCTTCATAAGCCACCTGCCTGTAGTTCATCGACTGCTTGCCTGATGGATACTCTCCAGTGATGCAGTCGCGGCGGCCGGTGACGATCTTCCTATGCGGTTGGGGCTTGCCGACGTGCCGGCTTTCCATGCGTCGGAAGTTCGAATGTCCTTCTTCGGGATCGGATCGCCTGCTAGACATGGCGCGCCTCTCCATTCACCGACCGTCTGGGTCGAGGCTGGGTCCCTTCCGGACATCCGGCGGCGGGGGGAGGCCTCCGCCCCCGCGAAGGAGATCCTCGGAGCGGGGGCGCAGCATGGTCAGGCGCAAAAGCGGTCGGCCGAGGGTCGGCGCGGCCGGAAGAGGCATGGTTCCGTATCGGCATCGTAGAACCCGCGAGAACGCAAGGCGGGGCCGACCGGACAGGCAGGTTGAAATCCGCTCACGCATCCATCGCCGACGGATAAGGTTGGCGCCTGGACCGCGATCGTTCGGCCGTGCGGTAGCGATGCCACCGAGATGCCGTAGGCTCACCTGACTGCCCGGCCGGGACGATCATGCGTCCTGTCACCGGGTTCTGCGCAGCCGCTTGCAATCGCCATCGAGGGCGTGCAGGCTGTGCGTGGAGGGCGTGGGGCTGCAATCCCCAGGCCGATCCGGTGGGACTGACAGTGGTCCGGAGTAGTCGACGCTCGCTTCGCAGGCTTGGCTTCGACATTCCCAAGATGCGCGGCTCCAGAGCCGCGCATCTTGCCGTGTAGGCAGACCTTGACCTCTCAAGGAGGACGAAGCTGCCGCGGAAGGCCGATGTATTGCGGATGAAGGTCCATCAGTTCGCTCCAGTCGCTCGTCATTGCATAGATATTGTGGCAGCTTGTCGCTTCAATTTCGGCGAATCGCTGATGCGCCAAGTCTTCGTAGAGTTGTTGTATGATACGATCCGAGCTTGCGACAATTTAGATTTGATTTTCGCGAAGAGCGCCAGTGAGCATAACTCTGCTTTTGTTATAAAATCATCGATTGTACTGGCATCCACTTCGGTCGGATGATTCTTCTCAAGGATCTCGATCATCTTCAGAGCGGCTGTTCGGTTTCTTTCGTTGCCGCGACCGACGCAGCCATCGAGAGCATCGACATCGATCAGGACCGGCTCGTATGCTGTTTCGCGGTCGACGGTTCCTATCGAAACGATTCCAGGAGGTTCGGCCGTAGCGGGGTCCGGGGTCTCCGTCCGGTAGCCTGCAGCCTGTTCCCGGATCGATCCGGCCCCGAGGGCGGCGCTCTCGAAAAGCTCGACCGCTTCCAGCAGACCGATCTGTTTGATCCGACCGTCGCGTTCCTCAAGCAGTTCCGCGATCCGACGATCCAGATCTGCGATCTCGGCTTCGAGCCGCCCCTTCCTTCGATTTCGATTGGACACGGTCGACCGCTCCTCCGCAAGACTGCCAGGGACGCAACCTTGGAATCGTCATCCTAGAGATGTCCCGGAAGAAGACAACCCTTTCGTCCGAGACAGCTCCGAGACCGCCGTCGCGACCTCGGAGACCCCCTGAACGAGGCATTCCGGAAGCGGCGGGACCACGGACCGACCTGTCGCCGAGGTCACGTTCCGACTGTCGTCGGCGTCCGGATGCAACGACCGGCAGGACGGAGCGAAAATTCCGAAAAGTCGTGCCCACGTAGGTGCATGGGTCCGGCTCGCGGTACCTCGAGCCGGCCCGTCACCGCTCCCCGACGCCCTGCCCGCGGCGGCGGATCCAAGTCTGCGGAGAGAGCGTGTTCCGGATGTCGATGTCGACTTGACCGGCACAGACGAGTGCCAGGATCGCGTCCGCGGGGTCTCCGACATCGCTTCGCACGCACTTCCCGGCTGCGGCGAGCGTCGAGCCTGCAGGACAGTCCTCCAGCATCTGCAGGATTCTCAATCGGTCCCCGAGTGACACCTTCGTCCTTCGCGTGGCCCAGACCATCCTTGCAGTCGAACAACGCGGCTCCGCCAGTACGACGGATCTCAAGATCCATGTGCGATCCGGGGGAAGCGCGTCGCTGCTGGCTCCCGGGTGTTTCCTCAAGGCCGTTACGAGACGCCGCGTGCTGGCGACGATGGCGACGACGGAGAAGTTCTCGTCAGGCCCGCACGTGTGCCTTTCCAGGGCTTCTATCGACGGATCCAAGGTCATCTGGATCAGCAGATCGCGATGCCACCTGCAGGGATATGGAATTGGCGCGGCCGTCTTGAACGATCTGAATCCTCTGCCACCACCGGCATCATCCGGTCCGTCGAGGATCATCGATGGCGGAACGAAGCTGGACATCGACGGGATCTCCGCCTTCCATCGGCATGCGGCGGCGTGGCCGGAAGGCGCACCTCCGCCGCCTTAAGATTCCTGGGGCTCGTTCGGCATTGATCGATGATCCCTCAGAAGCCGTATTCGTGGGCTCCGGGCCATTCACTCCAGGGCATCGCTCGGTAGTGATGCCGTGGATGATGAGGCAGATTTCACCTCTTTTCAATGTGGTTCGATATCCCCGGGGATTGCTTGGAAAGTGGGGAATGTCGGCTCGTGGGAATGAACGGCAATCAATGATTCATTCTTCCGTGGGCCTGCTATCCGATTTGACGCTCGCGGGCACGATCTTCGTGCCGACTGCATCTTCCTGCCTGACGAGCCAGCGTCCCATGGACTGGAGGAATTCCTCACGCGCTTCCGGTGAAACGGCGGCCTGCAGTCTGTCGAGTTGGCAGCGCACCGCCAGATCGAGGCCCTCTCCACACGTGCCTGCCGGCCCAAGCGGGAGTTCGTACATCGTCAAGACATCCAGCAGATACGAAACGTCGGACGGCGGTCCGATCCGCGCCCAGTCGTGGACCGTGCGCACCGCCACTCCGATCTCCGCGGCGAAGCTTGCCTGCGTACGCCCGAGCAGGCGTAGGCGAGCTTTGAAGCTGGTGCCGTCCATCGAAGGTGCACGTGCGGAGGATATGATCCGTCCCCGGGGAATCGTCGGCGAGCGTGCGCGGAGCCGCCACACAGGATGACATGGGAGGTTCGCTCCTTCCAGAGGAGCGCCGGGTGCGAACTCCGTACCTTCCAAGACCGCTGCGATCGCCGTGCTCCGCGGCCAGGTGTGGCGAGATGCTCCTCGCGTTGCGGAGGAGGATCTTGCCGACCGATGACGGAGCCGACCGGATCGGCGCGGTCGCCCGAGGCGGTCCGAGACATCTCCGAGCTTGGCCCGGCAGCACATCCATCATCCAGGCGGATCGGATTCCTCCCGCCGCCTGTCGGCGATGGCACCGCCGTCGTACCAGCGGCGGGCCCGCCAACTCGTCCACGCGGCGCCATTACGTACAGCTGCGGCTTGGTCCAACCAGGATCGCAAGCGGCTCGATCCGCTGTGGATCGGCCCCGAACCCTCTAGCGTCTGTTCACTATATGTTCTAGTGTCGCTCATCGCCTATGAAGCAGGCGATCTCCTGAATCCGACGCCTGCCGAGAGCTCCGACCCCGTGGAGCCAGCCCCGTCGATGCAGCAATCCCAGCCCGTTCGCTGACGGCCGTCGCCATCGCACGGCCGCGGGAGATCTTGCATGCTCGCCCAGTCCCCGGAACTCACGCCTCATGATCCGGATGCGTCACGGATCCCACCCTCGGACCAGCTCGCCCGCGCCTTTCTGCAGCGGCTCGCACAGGACGAGCGCAAGCGCGTAAAGATCGGCCAGCGAACCGGTTCGTACGCCTTCGAGGACGACGCGTTGCTCGACGAGTGCGACGCCGTCGAACAGATCGTGGCGCAGTACGATGCAGACCGGATCGAAGCAGCGCACGTGCCCGTGCCGGCGGGACTCGCGGCCGTTGCCGTCATGCTCGCCCGCGCGGTCGAGGCCGAGCCGGGTCTCGTGCGTCGGCTGCGCCGGGAGGCGCCCATCGTCGCGCTCGCTACCCACTTGGCCGATCTCATCGAGCCAGTCCGGATCGTCGCCGAGACATGCCTGTTCCGGCCCGACACCAAAGTCGTCGAGCTCTCGAGCGGAAGAACACGTGAGCTGACCCGCAACCACGCGGGCCTCTTCGTCTGCGACGGGACCGGCCGCGACGCTCGACCGGAGAAGGGCAACGAGGTGATCGGCGCAGCCTTGCATGTTCGCGTACCCATCGTCGGCATCGCTCCTGATCCGAAGCGTCAGCTCCCGCGTGACCTGATGCGCTCCGCCGAGCACCGGATCTCGCTGCCGAGCCTCGATCAGGCCGGACTCGCACTCGTGGTCGAAGCCGTCGTGGGCGCTCTGCCGACACGGCCGATCGACCCGGACCTGCTGCGGATGATCGACATCTCCGATCTGCCTGTCGCCTTCCGCAGGACGGCATCGCCCGACCGCTGCATCGACGCGCTCGAGCGGATCGTCGCCGCCAAGGCTGAACACCTCGGCGACGGGCCCGCACTGGAGGAGCTCGACGGCTACGGCGAGGCCAAGACCTGGGGTCTGGCCGCTGCAGCCGACCTGCAAGCCTACCGTTCCGGCCGGCTGGGCTGGGCCGAGTTCGACCATCGCGGCCTGCTCCTCTCGGGGCCGTCAGGTGTCGGCAAGACGAGCTTCGCCCGCGCATTTGCCAAGTCCGCGCGCGTACCGCTGGTGGCGACCTCGGTCGCCCAGTGGAACGCGGCCGACTACCTGTCCGGCACGCTCCAGGCGATCCGCAAGGTCTTCGCTCAGGCCAAGGCGCAAGCGCCCTGCATCCTGTTCATCGACGAACTCGATGGCATCTCCGACCGCGGCCAGATCCGGGGCGAGCACATCCAATACTGGTCCCAGATCGTGAACCTGCTGCTCGAGCAGCTCGCCGGCGTGGAGGACCGGCCAGGCGTCGTCGTGGTGGCGGCCACGAATCATCCGGAGAAGATCGATCCTGCCGTGAAGCGGGCCGGGCGCTTGGACCGGGAGATCGCGGTCGCGAGGCCGGATAGTGAGGCTCTCGCCAGGATCTTGCGTCATCATCTCGGTCGCGAGGTCCTGCCGGACGCGCCGATGATGCCGCTGGCACTGGCTGCACACGGTATGACGGGCGCGGACGTGGAGGCCTTCGTCCGTCGCGCCAAGGGTACCGCACGACGCCACGATCGGGCGTTGACCTCGGATGACGTACTGGCCGAGATCCGGCAGGGGCGCCGCCCGCTCCCGGCCGCCGTCAGGCGCCGCGTCGCCATCCACGAGGCTGGGCACGCGGTCGTCAGCCATGCCCTGGGATACGGCCGGCTTGCAGACCTCTCCCTGCACGACCACGGCGGACAGGCCTGCCTGGAAGTCGCCACCGAGGGGGCCACAACACTGCACGACTTGGAGGCGACGATCGCGTCGCTTCTAGCCGGGCGGATCGCGGAGGAGATCGAACTCGGCGCCGGCTCGATCGGCGCATCCTTCGGCCCGGGCTCCGATCTCGCAAGGGCGACCACGATCGCTCGCGACATCGAGCTGACCTACGGCCTCGGCCATCTCGGCAACGTCCACCTGGAGCCGGCCGTCACCGACATGGTGCTGATCGGGGGCTTGCTCCCGGCGGTCGCCGAACGCCTGCGAAGCGCGAGCGACCGGGCGCGGACCATCCTGACGGAGCATCGTCAGTCACTACAGGCAATCGCCTGCGAGCTCGAAGCCTCAGGCTACCTATCCCGTGAGGACATCGGCTGCATGCTGGCGCCGATCGGCATGCAGATGGGACGCGAGGCTGTCGCCAGCGACAAGGAGGCACGGTGATGTTCGATCTTCCACCCGACGATCCGGCCAACGGCGATCTGCAGCCTCTCTCCGTAGCGATCGACACTTTGTGCGAGGCTCTCGAAGGCGACCGGAAGGTCGTCATCGAAGGCTTGGCCGAGATCATCCGGAAGCGTGCGGAGTTCGAGCGGTGCAGGCAGGTGCACGGCCACGTCTGGCGCCTGCGCCTGATCGTTCCCTGATCCTTTCGCGGATCTCGGCGCAACGAAACCGGTCGACGTGGCGACGGCAGCCTCTCCGGAGCGGATCGCCATGTCTCTCGATCCTCCGGCCCAGGGCTCAAGCAGCTGATCCGTGGCGCGGCAGGACCGATCGTGCCTTCCAGCCGCGCTGCACACGGAACAAAGGGAGGAATTCATCACTCTTCACCCACGCGGTCCGCACGATGGCGCCATGCCTGACCGATCGGCCCCTACAGGTGGTCAGGCCAACGACACGGTGTCGAGCGCAACGATTGGTGTCCGCATGCGGAACCTTCTTGGCGTCTGCGACGACGCGAAGGGCGCGTTCGATGACGGTAGGGCTGGGCGGTCCGTGGCCGGTTTTGCATAGGGCAGGAACCGCTCGACGCCGAGCGGCGGCTCCAGGCGCCGGACCTCGCCGTTCCCGAGGACGGCCGAGAGATCCTCGCCGCGAGCGTCCCGGAGGCGTCCGGCCGTGGCGTAGCCGATGCCGGCGAAGGTGAGGTCCTCGGCCCGGTGTTCAGCGAGCGTATCGCGGAGCAGCTGCGACATCGACGGGGACATCCACTCCCTGCTGCCGACACACCGGGTCGGCTTCCACTGCCAGCATCGCCTGGACCGGCAACCTGATCGACCAACCGAAGGTGCCGCAGCACGGGAGAGCGTTGCGAGTCGGTGTCGCAGAGTCCGGTTGATAACGGGCGCGGCCGTCTCTCGCCGGGCCCGGAAGGCCTTATGGTTCAGGCTCTTCGTGGCCCAGAGCGGAAGCAGGCCACGTCGCCTCCCTTCCTCGGCAAGCGGAACCGCGGATGTCAGCGCCGGTCAGTCTGCAATTTCCTCCACGGTATGCGGCGTCCGGGAAGGTGCTGGACAATCCGATACGGCAGCTCGCGCAACCGTCCATGCGCGAGGATGTCGTCGTCGAGCCGTTCGGGACGGGACGGCATCGCGGGCATGTCGCTCGCCGGGTCGATGGTACGTCCGTCCTGATCGTGCCGAAAGCGGCCAGCGCGCCGGCGGAGGCCGAACACGCCATCCACGACGCCGGCTTCGATCCGGCGCGCGCGACCGAGAGAGGCGTCGAGGGCAACTGGATCAGACCTGCGCCGCGCGATCCTGGCGAGCACACGATCGAGGAGGCGGAGGCGGCCTGCCGCGAGGTTCTCGCCTCCTTCCGTGGCCGGTTCACCTTTCGCGAGGAGAGGCGGGAGAACGGCAGGGTCGTCGAGGTAGGCCTGCGGCCGCCCCAGACGGGCGCGCTCTACGCGATCCTGGCCCATTGGAAGGTCTCGACCCTTCCCGCGACCGTCGTGATGCCCACGGGCACCGGCAAGACGGAGACCATGCTGGCCGTCATGGCGTGGGAGCGGCTCCCGCGCCTCCTCGCGGTAGTGCCCGGCGACGCGCTCAGAGACCAGATCGGGGACAAGTTCACCTCGATGGGGCTGTTGCGCGAACTCGGGATCCTCGGCGAGGGAGCAGGACATCCCCATGTCGGCCTGCTCCGGCACATGCCGAAGACGCCGGACGAGGTCGATCGGATCTTCCGGCGATGCAACGTGGTCGTGGCCACGATGGCGATCGCCGGACGATGCAGCGACGCGGTCAAGGCCCGCATGGCCGAACTCTGTTCGCACCTCTTCATCGACGAAGCGCATCACATCCCGGCGAAGTCGTGGGACGCGTTCAGACAGTTCTTCGCCGGCAAGCCGGTGGTGCAGTTCACGGCCACTCCGTTCCGGCGGGACGGCAAGCACGTCGATGGACGGATCGTGTTCAACTATCCGCTCCGCAAGGCCCAGGCCGAGGGGTACTTCAAGCCCATCGGCTTTCTCGCCGTCGACGAGATCGACCGGCACGAGGCGGACGTCGCGATCGCATGCGCCGCCATCGACCGACTCGACGCCGACATCGCGGCAGGCTTCCGGCACCTCGTCATGGCCCGCGCGGACGACGTGAAACGGGCGGAAGCGATTCTGGCCATCTACACCGACCGAGCGCCCGGGCACGAACCGCGTCTGATCCACAGCGGCCTCCCGGGCCGGGAGCGGACCGACGCATTGCGCCGCCTGCGCAGCGGCGAAACCCGGATCGTGGTCTGCGTCGACATGCTCGGTGAAGGCTTCGATCTGCCCGAGTTGAAGATCGCGGCCATCCACGACCCCCACAAGAGCCTCGCGATCACGCTGCAGTTCACCGGCCGGTTCACCCGGTACCGCGCCGATCTCGGCGACGCGACGATGATCGCGAACATCGCGGATCCGCGCGTCGAAGAGGCTCTCCGAAGCCTGTTCGCCGAGGATGCCGACTGGAACGTGATCCTGCGGAACCTCAGCGAAGGAGCGACGGGGCGCCAGGCCCGCCGCTCCGAGCTGCTCGAAGGCTTCGGAGACGTGCCTGAGGAGGTGTCGCTCCGGAACATCGCGCCCAAGATGAGCGCCGTCGTCTACCGGACAAGCCGCATCCGGTGGAGCCCCGACCGCTTCGCCGACGGGATCGGGAACGTCGACGTCCACTGGGGCCCCGTCGCCAACCAGAAGGCCCGGCTGATGCTCTTCATCACCGAGGAGCATGAACCCGTGCCCTGGGGAGACATCAGGCATCTGCGCAACAAGGAGTGGCACCTCTACGTCCTGCACTGGGACGAGGAGCGAAAGCTGCTCTTCATCAACAGCTCCAACAACGGTTCCGATCACTTCGATCTCGCGGCTGCGGTCTGCGGGCAGGACGTCGAGTTGATCAAGGGCGAGCGGATCTTCCGAAGCCTTCACGGCATCACCCGACTTGTTCTCAACAACCTCGGCCTCAGCCACGTCATCAACCAGAACAACCGCTTCAGCATGCATGTGGGGGCGGACATATCCGATGCCCTCCCGGAGGCGACGCGGGAGAACAAGAAGAAGTCCAATCTGTTCGGGAGTGGTTTCGAGAACGGCGGCAGGGTGACCGCAGGCTGTTCGCAGAAGGGGCGGGTCTGGTCCTATCGGATCGCATACGATCTCGCGGAATGGATCGAGTGGTGCCACCAGGTCGGAGCGAAACTCGTCGACGACACCATCTCGACGGCGCGCGTTTTCGACGGGGTCATACTGCCGAAGCCCGCCAAGGAACGGCCGCCCCATGTCCCGATCGTCATCGAGTGGCCCGAGGCCTTCCTCGAGCGTCCCGAGGATTTGATCCAGGTCGAGATCGACGGGACGAGCGTGCCCTTCTTCGAGGCCTCGCTCGACATCGTGGATTTCACCGACACGGGTCCGATCCGGTTCCGCGTGGCCGCCGGCGACAAGATCGCCAACTACGTGCTCGTCTTCCGCGGCGAGAGCGTCGAGTTCGTTCCGGACAGCGGCTTCGAGGCCGAACTCTCGACCGGCCGTCGGCGACGGACCCTGACCGAATGGTTCAGGCTCGAGTCCCCGGTCGTACGGTTCGCCAACGGTGCGTCGCTCGAGCACAACGAGCTCTACGAGCTACCGGCTTCCGCGGACAGGCGGCCCTACGACCGCGACCGCATCGTCGCGCTGGACTGGACCGGCGTGGACATCAGGAAGGAATCTCAGACCCAGGCGAAGCTCGCCGACTCCATCCAGCGGCACATGCTCGACCTCGTTCTGGATCCAGCCCACGATCCGCATTTCGAGATCGTCTTCGACGACGACGATGCGGGCGAGGCGGCCGACATTGTCTGCATCCGCGTGGTCGGCAACCGGTTCGTCGTCCATCTCTACCACTGCAAGTACTCGAGCGCAGCCACGGCCGGCGCCCGAGTGGACGACCTCTACGCGGTCTGTGGTCAGACGCAGCGGAGCGTGCGATGGAGAGGCGACGTCGAAGGCCTGCTCCTACACCTCCGGCACCGCGATGAACTCCGCCGGAAGCATGCCGAGCGTCGTGGGACCGCCTTCGTCACGCGCTTCGAGCGCGGGGATGCGAAGGTGCTGCAGGAGCTTGCGCGAAAGCTCCCCTTCCTGGTTCCCGAATTCAGGATCTCGATCGTGCAGCCAGGACTGTCCCGCGCCGATGCGGGAACCGGACAGCTCGAATTGCTCGCGGTGACGGAGACCTATCTGAAGGAGACCTACGGGATCGCCATGGAGGTGATCGCGAGCGCTTGATGGACCCGATCCGACCGCGCCATGATCAGGCCCATCGTCGGGTGTGTTCTCGTAGGGGCATCGGGTCCAGATGAAGCCGCCTGACCGGGACGGTATGGCTGATCCGCTCAACGAAAGAGGCTCAGCCGCGCCTCGTAGTCCGCATCGTCTTCGCCGGGATCACGCTGCAGCTCGTAATGCTCGAGGTCGAAGGTCGGGATGGCGGGATCGAGATCTCCAAGCGCGGCAACGTATTCCGAATGGCGACGCACGAGATCCTCGACGAGAGTAGATACGTCGACGTTGTCCAGCTTCGCCACGCGCTGCGCGGCCTCGTAGACGTCCGCCTTGATCGCGACCTGAACCGTCCCGGCCATGCCGTGGGCACCTCGAATTCCCATCGGATCCAATCCTACCTCAAATGCCGCACAACCCGCCACAGGACGGCACGTTCGTCATTCACTCCCGCATTTTCGCCGACGGACCGCATCTGAAACGGAACCAGGATTTCGGCGACTGTAGAAGGGCGAACGATGCCCCCGCGCCGACCGCGCCAGGGTACCACCGTGCTCGTTCCGACGAATGGGCAAGCGCACGCGTCGCTTCGCGACCCGCTCACCTCCATCGCGCGGTGGTCTTCGGAACCCAGGTCGGCTCCGAGGGTCGGCCATTTTCCGATCCACCAACGGACAGGACTTCAGCTCCGCTCGCCGCGCCCGGAAATCATGACGGCCTCGCTGTGCCGGTAGCGGGCGAACTGCTCCCGTAGGCCGCGGATCTCCGCCCTCAGGGTGGCATCGTGCTGCTCCAGCTGCAGAAAGCGGCGTTCGGGCTTCGGGCTGGCCTCGGGCTCGTCGGCGGGCTTTTCCTGCGACTGCGCCAGACCGGGCGCGTCCACGACCCCCTGGAGGAGCGCCTTGGCCTTCGGATCCTTGTGGAGCGTCTGCCGGTCGAAGCCGCAGGCGATCGCGATCGCCGGCAGGTTCGGGCGGCCGTTCCCGGTCGGCAGCGGCTCCCCGACAGTCGGCAGCCGGTCCAGATGGGCCTGCAGCGTCCCGATGTGCCGCTCGCCGAGCTCGCAGCACGGTTCCGAAGCCGTCAACTGTTCGGCCGACCTCCGGCTCGCGCCTTCTTCGGCATCGCCTGCTTGGGCAGCGACAGGCCGAGCTTCTCGCGGAGCGCGATGTCGGTCTGTTTCCGACCGACCGGCTGCGGCATGGCAGCAGTCACGGAGAGCGGCATGGTGGTCACGGGGAAGGACGTGGCCTTCGATGGAGGCCGGTCAGCAGATGCCTGCCGATCCGACGGGCATTTCGGACTGGTCGATGGACAGCCCCCTGCGGCCTGCTCCTCGTCCCGCGCGCAGGCCGCGTCACACGCGCAGATCCGGAGCCTCGGCGGCCAGTTGCGGGTCCTCGATCTGCAGGGTGACGTGCTCGATGCCGAAGCGCTCCTTCATCAGCACACGGGCGGCCCTGAGCACCCGCACATTCTCGGTCGCCTCGACGACGACCAGGTGGGCGCTCATCGCATCGAAGCCGGAGGTCAGCGTCCAGACGTGCAGGTCGTAGACCCGCTGCACCCCCGGAATGGCCCCGAGCGAGTTCGCCACCTCGGCGAGGTCGATGCCCGGCGGCGTGCCTTCGAGCAGGATGTGGATAGCCTCGTTCAGGAGGCGCCACGTTCGCGGCACGATGAAGAGCCCGATACCCGCACCGACCAGAGGGTCGACCCAGCGCCAACCGGTGCCCATCACGACCAGAGCCGCGACGATGACGCCGACCGAGCCCAGCATGTCGGAGAGGACCTCGAAGTAGGCCCCCCTGACGTTCAGGCTCTCGGATGAACCGCTTGCCAGCAGTTTCATGCTCACGAGGTTCACGCCCAGGCCGACGAACGCGACCAGCATCATCGGCCAGCCGAGGATCTCGGTCGGCTCGACGAACCGGCGGTAGGCCTCGTAGAGGATGTAGGCCGTCACCCCGAGGAGCACGACGGCGTTGGCGAGAGCCGCCAGGATCTCGAAGCGCATGTAGCCGAAGCTCTTGTCAGGCGTCGCGGCCTTGCCCGCGTAGTGGATGGCGAGCAGCGACAGGGCGAGGCCGCCGGCGTCGGTGACCATGTGCGCGGCGTCGGCGAGCAAGGCGAGGCTGCCGGTGAGGAGCCCGCCGATCACCTCGGCCACCATGTATGTCAGCGTCAGTCCCAAGGCCCAGCCGAGGCGGCCCTTGTTCTTGGCCGCGGCCGAACCGGTGGGGAGCCCGCTCCCGTGAGAATGTCCGTGTCCCATGCGTGTTCGCGTCCCCTCGATGACTGCGCGAAGGCGTGCGGGAGCCCGGCTACCGGGCGCCCGTCGATCGGTGTGAGGCGGATCCGAAGAGTTCGGCGACGTGGTCGGAGGCCGGATGGCCGGCCTGCTCGCGGTGACGCTCCGAGCAGCGGGCGAAGCCGCCGCCCTCGCTCACCATGACGATCTGCTCGCCCCAGCCGGACGCGGTCCGGATGCCCAGCATCACGCCCGGCGGCCACAGGAGCGAGCGCAGATAGGGACCGGGCCGGGGCTTGCCGTGCCGGCGGATCCCCTCGGTCAGGATCGACGCGTACAGGTCCGACCTCTCGGGATCGGCCAGGATCCGGCTGAACCAGATCACGCGTTGCAGACCCTCGTCGCGGCAGACGTCGAGGATGATCTCCTGGGTGTCGCGGCCGAGAGCGGGTGCCTGGCCCTGGAAGTAGATCAGGGCCGTGATGTTGGCCTCGCGGTCCACCAGGGTCGGCCTGGGCACCTCGGTCACCGGTCCCCAGGCCAGCCCGTAGGGCGCCTCGACGGACGGCAGCTCGGCGCCTCCGGCGGCGGCCTGCAGGCCCCAGGCGAACACGAGCATGGCAGACAGCCTGCGACACCGGCTGAACACGCTCTACTCCGCCGCCCTGAGCTGCCGCGATGCCGCCGCGGGCGGTCGCTCGGCCGCCTTGGTGACCGCAACCTTGCCGAAGCGGGCATAGAGCGCGGGCAGCACGACCAGGGTAAGCAGGGTGGCGCTGATCAGGCCGCCGATCACGACGGTGGCGAGCGGGCGCTGCACCTCCGCTCCGGTGTCGGTGGCGATCGCCATCGGCACGAAGCCGAGCGAGGCGACGAGCGCGGTCATCGCCACCGGCCGCAGCCGGGTCATGGCCCCCTCCAAAATGGCTTCCCGCTTCGGACGGCCCTCCGCAACGAGCTGCTTGATGAAGGTCAGCATCACGAGGCCGTTGAGCACCGCCACGCCCGAGAGGGCGATGAACCCCACCGCCGCCGGCACCGAGAACGGCATGCCGCGCAGCCACAGGGCGATGATGCCGCCGGTCAGTGCCAACGGCACCGCGCTGAACACCAGGAGGGCGTCCCGCGGCGAGCCCAGGGCCGAGTAGAGCAGCAGGAAGATCAGGAAGAAGCAGACCGGCACCACGATCATGAGGCGCTGCCTGGCCGAGGCGAGGTTCTCGAACTGCCCGCCCCAGGTCACGTAGTAGCCGGACGGCAGTCGCACCTGGCTCGCCACCTTGGCTTGAGCTTCCGCCACCAGCGAGCCGATGTCGCGACCTCGGACGTTGGCCGTCACCACGACCCGCCGCTTGCCGTTCTCGCGCGAGATCTGGTTCGGACCGTCGGTGATCGAGAAGCCCGCCACCTGCTTGAGCAGGACCGAACTCGCCCGGCCGTTCGGCCCTGGAGGCAGCGGCACCGGGATGTTCTCCAAGGCCTCGCGGTCCTCGCGCACCTTGTCGGTCAGGCGCACGACGATGGGGAACCGCCGGTCGCCCTCGAAGACGACACCGGCGTCGCGGCCGCCGATGGCCGCGCCGATGACGTCCTGGACGGCTCCCGTGCTGAGGCCGTAGCGGGCGGCTTCGGCCTTGTTGATCCTGATCTCCAGGAAGGGCAGGCCGGCCGTCTGCTCGACCTTCACGTCCTCGGCACCGTCGATGCCGCGCAGAACCGCCGCGACCTGGTTCGCCGCCCTCAGCATCGGCTCGAACTCCTCGCCGAACACCTTGACGGCGAGGTCGCCGCGGCTGCCGGCCAGGAGCTCGTTGAACCGCAGCTGGATGGGCTGCGAGAACTCGTAGACGTTGCCGGCGAGCTTGCCCACCGCCTGCTCGATCTGCTTCTGCAGATCGGCTTTGCTCAGGGAGGGGTCCGGCCACTCCTCCTGGGGTTTGAGGATCACGAAGGTGTCGGAGGAGTTCGGCGGCATCGGATCCGAGGCGACCTCTGCCGTTCCGGTCTTCGAGAAGACGTAGGCCACCTGCGGGAACTTCGAGATCGCTTTCTCGATCTTGAGCTGCATGGCCTGGGACTGCGACAGCGACGTCGAGGGGATGCGGGTCGCGTTGAGGGCGATGCTCTTCTCGTCGAGCTGGGGAATGAATTCGGTACCGAGCCGCGTGAACAGGGCGCCCGCCCCGACGAGGAGCAACAGCGCCAGGCCGATGAAGGCGAAGGGCGCCCGCACCGCGGCGGCGAGCACCGGCCGGTAGGCTGCCTTGAGCGCCCGGATGATGAGGTTGTCCTTCTCGGCGACACGCCCGGTGATGGCGATGGCGATCAGCGCCGGCACGAAGGTCAGCGAGAGGACGAAGGCCGCCGCGAGCGCGATGATGACGGTGAGTGCCATCGGCTCGAACATCTTGCCTTCGACCCCGGTGAAGGTCAGCAGCGGCACGTAGACGAGGATGATGATGGCCTGCCCATAGAGGGAGGGCTTGATCATCTCCTCGGCCGAAGCCCGCACCGTCTGCAGGCGCTCCTCGGTGTCGAGGGTCCGTCCGAGCTCGTGCTGGCGCTCCGCGAGGTGGCGCAGGGCGTTCTCCGTGATGATGACCGCCCCATCGACGATGAGGCCGAAGTCCAGGGCACCGAGCGACATCAGGTTGGCCGAGATCCTCGCCTCGACCATGCCGGTCAGGGTCATCAGCATGGCGACCGGGATGACGAGCGCCGTGATGATGGCAGCCCGGATGTTGCCGAGCAGCAGGAACAGGATGACGATGACGAGGGCCGCCCCCTCGGACAGGTTCTTCACCACCGTCTTCACCGTCGCCTCGACGAGGCGGGTGCGGTCGAGGACGGTCTGGACCTCGACGCCGGGCGGCAGCCTCTTCCGGATCTCGCCCATGCGGGCGTCGACCGCGGCGGCGACAGTGCGGCTGTTCTCGCCGATGAGCATCAGGGCCGTGCCGACGACCACCTCCCGGCCATCCTCCGAGCCGGAGCCGGTGCGCAGGTCGCGCCCGACGCGGACCTCGGCGATATCCTTGATCCGGACCGGCACGCCGCCCCGGGTCGCGACGACGACGTTCCCGATGTCGTCCATGGTCTCCAGGCGGCCGGCGGCGCGGACGACGTAGCCCTCGCCGTTGTCCTCCAGGTAGCGGGCGCCCTGGTTGGCGTTGTTGGTCTCCAGGGCGCGGGCGACGTCGGAGAAGGAGAGGTCGAGGGAGGCGAGTTTCGTCGGGTCCGGTTGGACGTGGTACTGCTTCTCGAAGCCGCCGATGCCGTCGACGCCGGCCACGCCCGGCACCGTCTTGACCTGGGGCCGGATGATCCAGTCCTGCACCGTGCGCAGGTAGGCGGTCTGCTCCAGCTCCGTACCGAGGCGCTGGCCCTCGGGCGTCAGGTAGCTGCCGTCCGGCTGCCAGCCCGGCTTTCCGGCTTCCGAGACCTTGCGCTCGCCGGGCGTCGCGTAGCGGACGGTCCACATGTAGATCTCGCCGAGCCCCGTCGAGATCGGGCCCATGCTTGGCTCGGCGCCAGGCGGCAGGTCCTGCTTGACCTGGGCGAGGCGCTCGGCGACCTGCTGGCGGGCGAAGTAGATGTCGAGCTTCTCGGCGAAGACCGCCGTGACCTGAGAGAAGCCGTTGCGCGAGAGCGAACGGGTGTATTCGAGCCCCTTGATGCCGGCGAGGGCGGTCTCGACCGGGTAGGTGACCTGCTTCTCGATGTCGATCGGCGACAGCGAGGGCGCGGTCGTGTTGATCTGCACCTGGTTGTTGGTGATGTCGGGCACGGCGTCGATGGGAAGCTTGGTCACCGCGTAGCCGCCGAAGCCGGCGGCCAGCAGGGACAGCAGCAGCACGAGCCAACGCTGGTGGACCGAGAAGTCGAGGATGCGGGAGATCATGTCGCTTCTCCTCAATGGTCGTGATCGGCTTCACTCTTCCCGAGCTCGGCCTTGAGGAGGAAGCTGTTGCCGACCGCGATGTCCTCGCCCGGCCTCAGCCCGGAGACGACCTCGAAGGCATCGTCGTCGGAGCGCCCGAGCTCGACCTTGCGCTTCTCGAAGCCCTCGTCCGTGCGCACGAAGACGACGCGCCTGCCCTCGACAGTCTGGAGCGCCACCTTCGGCACCCGGACCGGGACTTGGTCCTGCGCGACCTCGACCTCGGCGGTGACGTAGGTGCCGGGGCGCCACGCCATGTCCTTGTTCGGCAGGGCGACGACGACCCGGGCCGAGCGCGTGTCGGCGTTGAGAAGGGGGCTGACGAAGATGACCTTGCCCTGCTCCTGTCGCGCGCCGGCTTCCTGGCCCGCCTTGACTGCGACCGGCGCGCCCTCCCGGACCTTGGCGAGGTCGACGGTCGAGACCGAGAGTTCGATCCAAACGGTCGAGAGGTCCGCGACGGTGTAGAGGTCGGAGGGGTCGCCCTCCTTGCCGACGGCAGTGCCGACGTCGACCTTGCGCTCGACGATGCGCCCGGCGAGCGGCGAGCGCAGCTCGTACTGGCGGAGCGTCGAGGTGTTCGGCGTCGCCTCGTCCTGCTTGGCGAGCTTGGCCACCTCCGCCGCGTTCAGGCCGAGTGCCGAGAGCTTCTGCCGGGCGAGGTCCTGGCGCAGGACCGCCTCGGTGTAGACGGCCTTGGCGTTCAGGTAGGCCGACTCGGCCGAGACCCGCTTGTCCCAGAGCGCCTGCTGCCGGTCGAAGTTGGTCTTCTCCAGTTCAGCCCGCACCACCGCGGTGAGGTACTCGCTCTTGGCGTCGGCGACCTCGCGGCTGTCGAGGACGGCCACGACCTCGTCCTTCCGCACGGCATCGCCCAGGCGCTTGCGCATCTCGGCCACGGTACCGACGACCTTGGCCGGCACCCGAGCGATCCGGTCGGTGTCGGGCGTGATGGTGCCGGGCACGAGGATGTGCCGGGACAGCGTCCCGCCGTCGGCCTTGGCCACCTTGATGTCCTGGTTCTCGACCTGCTCGGCGGACATCTTGATGTGCCCCTCCTCGCCCTCGGCTTCGGAATGGGCGTGCTCGCCTTCGGCGTGGCCTCTGTCACCGGCCTTCGCAGCTCCGGCCGAGGGGAGAGCCGAGGGCATCGCGGGGGTGGTCGAGATTGCGGCGGCCGGAGCGGACTTGGACGGGGTGAGGCCCGCCGAGGCGAGAACGCCTTGGACGAAGCCGGTTACGGCGGGAACGGCGGCGCCCAGGAGGACACCGGCGGCCACGAGGATCACGGTCAGGATAATGCGCATGGTTGCCTACTCGGCAGGGATCCGGAGCGGAGGTTCGGGCGTCCCCGTCCGGCCCCGTCCGACGGGGCGCGGGGCTGGCCCCCGGGCCGTAGGGCGCCGGTTCGGACGCGCGCGTTCGCGCCGCCTCAGGCTCGCGGGGGTCTGGCCAGGCAGTCCGGAGCGAGCGAGGTCATCGCCTCGTTCACGCGAGCGTAGCGCGGCCGGGGCGAGCGCGGGGTCGGGGCAGGCACCCCGACGTCCAGGATGGCCAGCACGTGGCAGCCGCAGTGAAGATGCCCGGCCAGACCGGGGTCCCCGGTTTCCGCTCCACCCGGAGGAGCGTCGAGCGAGGCGACGAGTTCGGTCTGGTCGTGGCCGCGATGGAACGCGACGTCGTCGACGACATCGGACATCGGCGTTCCGATGATCAGCACCAGAACGAGCGCGACCATGCGGGCGGCGGTCGTCCGCCACCCGGCCACCGCCAGGGTCCTGTGGCGCCGTGCCGAGAACATCGTGCTCCTTATGCGCGATCGATGCCCCGACCTACAAGCGAGGGCATGAACGTCGCACACGACTGCGGTGCCGTCGTGGGGAGGCCCGCCCCGGCGTGCTGCCGGAGCGGGCCGATCACGGTGCGTGAAGTGGGCTGGATCGCACCGTGAAGGCGGTGCCGCGAACGCGCGGGGACTCTGCCGCGAGGGCGTAGCCGATGCCTGCGGCGAACCGGGTGAAGGCGATCGGCGGAGGCGGCAGCCGCATGCCGGCACCCTTCGCGTCCGAGCCTTCCCCGTCCGTGCATCATTTGTGGCCGTGTCCGTGGTTGTGGCCGTCCTTGGCGGAGTGGGCCGGCCGGCCGTCGGGCCCCTTCTCCTGCGCCTCGCGGACGCGCGGGTCGTCACGGTGGGTCGGCCCTCCCGAAACGTTGCCCGTGTTCGGAGCCGCCAGCTCGGGCTTGTCGGCGTTGCCGTGTCCATCGACGGCCAAGGCAGGGGCCGAGGCTCCGGCCAGCAATCCTGCGGCAAGAGCGGCGGCGAGGATGCGCGTCATCGGTCCGTCTCCGATCTCCCTGCGGCGTCGGCCGCGTTCGGAGGTGGAGATAGCCAGGCCATTTGTCGTCGGATCGCCGCGTTCGTGACGAAGTGTGTCAGCTGCGGGAGCCTGCTCTCGGGAGGCGGACCTCGGCCCGCAAGCCGCCCTCCGGCCTGTTGTCGAGGCTGAGCACGCCGTCCTCCGCCTCGATCGCCCGCTTGGCGATGGTCAGCCCCAGGCCGGTCCCACCCGTGTTCCGGTTGCGCGAGCCCTCCAACCGGGTGAACGGCTCGAACACGCGGGTGATGTCCGCCGGCGGGATGCCGGGACCGTCGTCGTCGACCCGCACCACGAGCGCAGCCTCCTCCATCTCCAGGCCGATGCGCACCCGCGCCCCGTAGCGCACCCCGTTGTCGACGAGGTTCTCCAGCGCGCGACGGATGCCTACCGGCCGTACGGTCGCAAGCGCGCGGCCGGGTCCCCGATACTCGACGTCGCGACCCGCGTCCGTGGAGGCGTCGGCGATGCTCATCAGGAGGCTTGCGACGTTGGTGACCTGCTGGACCTCGGGGTCCGTGTCGCCGCGCAGATAGGAGAGCGTCGCGTCGATCATCGACTGCATCTCGTCGAGGTCGGACGCCATGGCCCGGCGCTCGCCCTCGTCCTCCACGCGGTCGATGCGCAGGCGAAGCCGGGCGATGGGCGTGCGGAGGTCGTGAGAGACGGCTGCGAGCGCCTGCGTCCGCTCGCCGACGAGTCGATGGATGCGCTCCTGCATGGCATTGAGCGCCCGGCCGATCTCGCGCGTTTCATCCGGGCCGATCTCGGGAACCCGCACGACCGTGCCGTGCCCGATCAGGCCGGTGGCGTGTGTCAGCCCCCGGAGCGGTCCCGCGATCCAGTGCATCAGGGCGACGGCGGCCGCCCCGACGAGGATGGCCATGGCCGTGGCCAGGGAAGCCCAGGGAGCGGCATCGACCAGGCTCGGCGCGTGAGCCGACCGAAAGGTCAGGAGGCTCCCGTCCGGGAGCGGGAAGCTCCCGCGCAGGTCCTGCCGGTGGAGCGGCTCGTCCGGCGCCTCCAGGATGAGGCTGAGTTCTGGACCGAGGGTCGGCTCGAGGGCCAGGAGGCGGTCGCGCAGATGGCGGAGTGCGGGGGTGCTCGTGGGCGCGCCGGAGGATGGCGCGCTTGGGTCCCAGCCGATCTCGAAATGGTTCGACGAAAGGGCTCTGGCCTCGGTCGCGCGGTCGCCCGGCGGGCGTCTCAGCACGGCTTCGCGCGCGAGAACGAGTTGCCGGGCGATCTCGGACGCGAACGCCTCGTCGGCGGCGGCGGCGGCCGAGCGGCGGTAGAGCATCAGCGCGCCGGCATGGACCACGAGGACGGCCACGAGCAGGACTGCGACCGTCCGCCCTTCCAGGCTGCGGGCGAGTCCGATCATTCCCCTCATGCCCGCACGACCTTGGCGGCCAGCATGTAGCCGGAGCCGCGCACCGTCTTGATGACGGGTGCCGAGCCCGCAGGTGGCTCGAGCTTGCGCCTGAGCCGGCTGACGAGCGTGTCGACGCTGCGGTCGGATGGCGCGGCGAGGCGCCCGCGGCTCATCTCCAGGATCTGCTCGCGACCGAGCACGCGCCCGGGATGCTCCAGGAAGACGAGGAGCAGGTCGTACTCCGCGCCCGACAGGTCCACGGCGGCTCCCTCCGGGTCGGCCAGGGCGCGGCTGCGCAGGTCGAGCCGCCAGCCGGCGAAGGTGAGTGCTTCCGGTCTCGCTGAGGCGGCCGGCACCGGCGCGATGGCGGCGCGGCGGAGCACGGCCCGTATCCGGGCGAGGAGCTCCGGACGGCCGAACGGCTTGGCGACGTAGTCGTCGGCTCCGAGTTCGAGACCGAGAACGCGGTCCGCCTCCTCGTTGCGCGCGCTGAGCATGATGACCGGGACGGTGCCCCTGGTCCGGAGAGCCTTGAGCAGGTCGAACCCCGAGACGCCGGGCAGCATGACGTCGAGCAGGACGAGATCGACCGCGATATCGGGCAGGAGCGACCACATCTCGGCGCCGCCCCGGCAGCCCGTGACACGAAAGCCGCTCTCGCGCAGGATGCGGGTGACGAGCAGGCGCATGCCGTCGTCGTCCTCCACGAGGAGGACGTGTGCCGCCTCAGGGAACCGTTCGGCGTCCAGGGTCGAGGCCATCGTCACTCTCTTCGCCTGGCCGACCGGCTCGTCGAGGAGCGGCGGCCGCCATCGGAATTGCATCGCGCCGGAGTTGGAGGCGCTCATCACGAAGATGGCGCTCGAGCAGCTGTCGAAGCTGAACGCGGAATCGAATGAATGCTTCGATTGTATGAGGATGTATTTTGCGACGGCAGCGCTTTGTACATCACATCGATCCGCTGTGACGAACACGACATTGACAGCGATCGACCGTCAATACGCATGCAAACGCTCGCCATCTTCTTGGCTGCCGGGTGCGCTCACGTGGGTGGGGTGCGCAGCGTGCGATAGAGAGCGTGCACCGCGTCCATGTAGTCCTGCTCCGGATGGGTGGCGCAATGGTCGCGGAGGAAGGCCGCCTGCCGGGGCAGCGGGAAGGAGGGTGGTGCGAGGTCGAGACCCTCGTCGACGCCGGGCGGCGAGCGGATCAGCGCTCCGCTCATGAACCCCTGCGCCCACGCCAGAAAATCCCGCTCCGCCGAGGGTGTGCGGGCGATCTCGGCGCTGAACTGCGCACAGCTTACGGCGCCCACGCCAACGATCTTGTCGGTCTCGGCGGCGGCGCTGAATGCGCAGCCCGCACCGAAAGCGAGGGCGAGTCCAACCAACCGGATCATGGCATCTCGTCCTCTGCGCCGTGATGGCGCGGATCGTCGGGTAGGCAGATGCGGCCGGTGCAGACGACGATCACCCGGTCAGGCGTTGAGCCAAGACAGGTCACGTCATAGACGGTCCGCGGACCGTCACGCTGAATCAGGCTGGTGCTACGCGCGATACAGCCGGCTTGCTGCAGGGCGCGCTTCAGCAGGTGATGGTCGGCCTGCGCGGGACCGGCCGCGAGCATGGCTCCAAGGGCGAGAAGCGCAAGGCGGGGCATCATCGGATCACCTCCTATTCGGCCGCTTGCCGCAGGCGCGGGTAGGTCGAACGCTCCGGCACGTCGATGGCAGGGGCCGCGGCCTTCGTCGTCCCGAACCGGGCATAGAGAGCCGGCAGCACGACCAGGGTGAGTAGGGTCGCACTGATCAGGCCGCCGATCACGACGGTGGCGAGCGGGCGCTGCACCTCCGCTCCGGTGTCGGTGGCGATCGCCATCGGCACGAAGCCGAGCGAGGCCACGAGGGCGGTCATCGCCACCGGGCGCAGGCGGGTGAGCGCCCCCTCGACGATCGCCGCGCGTTTTTCCATGCCGCTCTGCATCAGGTGCTTGATGAAGGTCAGCATCACGAGGCCGTTGAGCACCGCCACGCCGGAAAGTGCGATGAAGCCGACCGCCGCCGGCACCGAGAACGGCATGTCCCGCAGCCACAGGGCGACGATGCCGCCGGTCAGCGCCAACGGTACCGCGCTGAACACCAGGAGTGCGTCCCGGGGCGAGCCCAGCGCCGAGTAGAGCAGCAGGAAGATGAGGACGAAGCAGCCCGGCACGACCACCATCAGGCGCTGGCGGGCCGCGGCGAGGTTCTCGAACTGCCCGCCCCAGGTCACCCAGGCGCCCGCCGGAAGCTGGACCTCGGAGGCGACCTTGCCTTGCGCCTCCGCCACGACCGAGGCGATGTCGCGCCCGCGCACGTTGGCGGTCACGACGATGCGCCGCTTGCCGTTTTCGCGCGAGATCTGGTTCGGACCCTCCGAGAAGTGGAAGGATGCCAACTGCCGAAGCGGCACCGAAGCCGCCTTGCCCCCGGTCGGCAAGGGCACCGGAAGGTTCCGGAGTGCCTCGATGTCGTCGCGCACCCGGTCGGGCAGGCGCACCACGATGTCGAAGCGGCGGTCGCCCTCGAACACCACGCCCGCCTCGCGCCCGCCGATGGCGGCACCTACGACGTCCTGCACGGCGGCGTGACTCAGACCGAGCCGGGCGATCTCGGCCTTGTCGACCTTGATCTCCAGCACCGGCAGCCCCGAGACCTGCTCGACCTTGACGTCCTGGGCGCCCTCGACACCGCGCAGGATGCCGGCGACGCGGTTGGCGGCCGGCAGGAGCGCGGGAAAGTCCTCGCCGAACACCTTCACGGCGAGGTCGCCGCGGGTGCCGGCCAGGAGCTCGTTGAAGCGCATCTGAATGGGCTGCGTGAACTCGTAGTTGTTGCCGGGCACCTTGTTCACGGCGGCTTGGATCTGCTCGATGAGCTCGTCCTTCGGCAGGCCCGGGTCGGGCCATTCCGCTTGCGGCTTGAGCATGATGAAAGTGTCCGAGACGTTCGGCGGCATCGGGTCGGTGGCGACCTCCGCCGTGCCGGTCTTGCTGAACACGAAGGCCACCTGCGGGAAGGCGGTGACGGCCTTCTCGACCGCGAGCTGCATCTCCTGCGACTGGGTGAGGGACGTGGACGGAATGCGCATGGCGTGCATCGCCAGGTTCTTCTCGTCGAGCTGCGGAATGAACTCCTGCCCGAGCCGCAGGAACAGCAGCCCGCTACCCAGGAAGAGCAGCACGGCGAGGCCCACCACCGTCATGGGGAAGCGCAACGCTCCCGCGAGCGCCGGGCGGTAGACCACCTTGAGACCGCGGATGAAGAGGTTCTCCTTCTCCTGCACTCGCCCCGTGATGACGATGGCGATGAGGGCCGGCACGAAGGTCAGGGACAGCACGAAGGCGCAGAGAAGCGCGATGATGACCGTGAGGGCCATCGGCGCGAACATCTTGCCCTCGACGCCCGAGAAGGTGAGGAGTGGGACGTAGACGAGCAGGATGATGGCCTGCCCGTAGACGGAGGGCTTGATCATCTCCTCGGCCGAGGCGTGCACGGTCGCCAACCGCTCCTGCAGGGTGAGCGTCCGCCCGGCCTCCTGCTGCCTTTCGGAGAGGTGGCGCAGCGAGTTCTCGGCGATGATGACGGCGCCGTCCACGATGAGGCCGAAATCGAGCGCGCCGAGCGACATCAGGTTGGCGCTGATCCGCCCCTGCACCATCCCGGTCATCGTCATCAGCATGGCGACTGGGATGACGAGTGCCGTGACGAGGGCCGCGCGGAAGTTCCCGAGCAGCAGGAACAGCACCGCGACGACGAGGCCCGCGCCCTCCAGAAGGTTCTTGGCGACCGTGCGGATGGTGGCATCGACCAGCAGCGTGCGGTCGAGGACGGTGCGGATCTCGACTTGGGGCGGGAGCGAGCGCGCGATCTCCTTCAGGCGGGCGTCGACGGCAGCCGAGACGGTGCGGCTGTTGCCGCCGATCAGCATCAGGGCCGTGCCGACCACGGCCTCCTCGCCGTTCTCGCTCGCCGAGCCGGTACGCAGCTCGCGCCCGATGCGCACCTCGGCCACGTCGGACACCCTGACGGGCACGCCGCCGCGGGTGGCGACGACGATGCGGCCGATCTCCTCCATGCTCTCGATGCGCCCGGCCGAGCGGACGACATAGCCCTCGCCGTTGCGCTCCAGGTAGCCCGCTCCGCGGTTCTGGTTGTTCTGCTCGACGGCCTCGGCGAGGTCCTTGAAGGAGAGACCCAGGCCGATCAGCTTCGCCGGATCCGGCTGGACGTGATATTGCTTCTCGAACCCGCCGATCACATCGACGCCGGCAACGCCGGCAACCGTCTTGAGCTGCGGACTGACGATCCAATCCTGCACGGTGCGCAGGTAGGCGGCCTGCTCGAAGCCTGGCCGCAGGCGCTGCCCCTCGGGCGTCAAGTAGCTCCCGTCCGACTGGAAGCCCGGTTGACCATTTTTGACGGCTTCCTTGGCCGGGCGGGCGTAATGGACGGTCCACATGTAGATCTCGCCGAGGCCCGTGGAGATCGGGCCCATGCGGACCTCGGCCCCGGCCGGGAGGTCACCCTTCACCTGCCCGAGGCGCTCGTTCACCTGCTGGCGGGCGAAGTAGACGTCGGTGGCCTCGCTGAACACGGCCGTGACCTGCGAGAAGCCGTTGCGCGAGAGCGAGCGCGTGTAGTCCAGGCCGGGGATGCCGGCGAGCGCGGTCTCGATCGGATAGGTCACCTGCTTCTCGACGTCGAAGGGCGAGAGCTGGGGCACCACCGTGTTCACCTGGACCTGGTTGTTGGTGATGTCGGGCACCGCGTCGATGGGCAGCCTGGTCAGGGAGTAGATCCCGAGCGCCGCGGCGAGCAGCGACAGCAGCAGGACGAGCCAGCGCTGCCGCACCGAGAAGGCGAGGATGCGGGAGATCATGACGGCGCCCCTCAGTGCTGGTGCTCGGCCTCGGCCTTGCCGAGTTCCGCCTTGAGGACGAAGGAGTTCGCGGTCGCGACCTCGTCGCCGGCGTCGAGCCCGAAGACGACCTCGACGGCCTCCTCGTCGCCCTTGCCGAGCACGACCTCCCGCTTCTCGAAGCCCTCCTTGGTGCGCACGAACACGACTTGCTCGCCGCCGACGATCTGCAAGGCACCGCGGGGCAGACGCAGGTCCACCGGCTGCTCCTCGACGGAGACCCGGACCGTGGCGAAGGAGCCCGGCCGCCAGGCCAGGTCGGGGTTGTCGACCGCGGCGATGACCTTGGCCGAGCGGGTGTCCTGGTTCAGCATCGGGCTGACGAAGACGATCTTGCCGGGGGAGTCCTTGCCCTCGGGGCCAGGCGTCAGCGTCACCGCCTGGCCTTCCTTGATCGCGGCAAGGTCGCCCGTCGGCACGGCGAGTTCGACCCAGACGCGCGACAGGTCGGCGATGGTGTAGATCTCCTTCTCCTGCCCCTCGTCGTTGACCGGGGAGCCGACGTCCACCTTGCGCTCGATGACCCGGCCGGCGATGGGCGCCCGCAGGCTGTAGCGCTGCAGTCCGAGGATCGGCGCGCGGCGCAGGCCGACCAAGTGCTCGTCCTCGCCGGCCGCGAGCTTGGCAGGCGGCGACTTGACCGCGAGCGCGCTCACTTCGTCATCGGGCACGCCGAGGGCCGAGAGCTTCTGTCGGGCAAGGTCCACCTTGAGCTGCGCCTCGATCAGGGCGGTCCGGGCGCGCAGGAACTGCTGCTCGGCCGAGACCTTCTTGTCCCAGAGCTCGTGATCGCGCTCGAACAGGGTCTGCTGCAGCTCCAGGCCGACCACGGCGGCGATGAAGTCGTTCTTGGCGTCGGCCACCTCGCGGCTGTCGAGCACCGCCACGATCTCGTTCTTCGTCACGGTGTCGCCGATGCGCCTACGCAGTTCGGCCACGGTGCCGACGACCTTGGCGGCGACGCGGGCGATTCGGTCGGCGTCGGGCACCACCGTCCCGGGCACGGCGAGAGTGCGCCTCAACACGCCCTTGTCGATGGGCGCCACCTCGATCCTGGCTCCGGAGATCTGCTCAGGCGTGAGAGTGACAACGCCCTCGGAGCCCTTCTCGCCTTCGCCGTGCCCGTGTCCGTGCCCGCCATGCCCATGGGAGTGCCCGGCATGTCCGCCGCCGCCGGTCGGCTTGGGCTTGACGAGGGCGTCGAGGCCGGAGGCCGCGACGAGCGACTTGGCGCCGGTGGACACCTCGGGCACGAGGGCGCCCACGGCGACACCTACCGCCAGGGCGGCCGGGACCAACAGGTGACGGAACATCTCTGAATTCCCCATGCGGACCGCTACGGGCGATCTAGGTCGAGCTCAACCTGGACAGGGGCCCCGGCCCTCGCGCCAGGGCAGCGTCCACTCGGGACCGGCTCGGCCGTCCCGGGTGTCAGGCGCGGGGCGGCTTGAGGGGCGGGGCGGTCGTGCGGACGTGGACTGCGTCGTCGGACCAAGCGTAGCGGACACCCGTGACCGGGGTGGCGACGGGCATGGGCGGCGCGGTCGCGGGAGTTGCCGCATGGCGGCAGGCGCAGTGAGCGCAGTGGGCAACGTGCCCATCGGCGGGCGCGCCGTCGTGGTCCGCATCGGCGACGACCAGGGTCAGGTGAAGGGCCTCATGGAGCGGGGTCTCGCCGGCCGGAATCTCCTGGACAGGCAAAGCGAGAAGAAGGGCCAGGACTAAGGCAACGCTCCGCACGAGCGCACGCCACCAGGCGACCGCGTCGCGGCGGTTGCTCCTCGGCATCGTGCTGGTCGCGACGTGCGTCACAGGTCCATCCTGGGCTTCCTAGCGGCTCGCGTCGAGAGTGTAGCGGCCCTTGCCGGCCTCTCCCTTGGCGGTCTTGAGCGACACGGTCGCCCGGAACTTCCCGTCGACGGCGAAATCCACCTTGCCGGAAAGCCGGTTGTCGCCGGCTGGTTTCATCTCGACGGTCCTCTGCTCGTTGCCCTTCGCGAGGACTATGGCTGTGGCGGATAGGGTCGAGGCGTCGACCTTCCTGTCCTGCTCGTCGAGGACGTGCAGGGTCATCTCCGAGCCTTTCACCACGAGTTCGGCCTCGTAGGGGCCGATCTGCTTGATCTGGCCACCGTTCGGGGCGGGGTGATCGTGAGCCAACGCCGTCGTCGCCAAGCCGGCTGCCAAGCCTAGAGCTATTGTCCCGATCCGAAGATGCCTCATCCGTGCCGTCTCCCTCGAACCGCATCCAACCCGCACCATGGAAGCTCCAGCCGCTAGAGGAGCAAGGGTCTTGCGGCCTGAAGCCCCGGCGCGTGCGGGGGCTGACCCAACCTGGGCGCAATGAGGCACAGGCGCAAGGCGTCGTTCAGCAAATACTCATCCAGCGTGTCACAGAGTGCGGTACGTCACATCGGTATCGTGGCTTCTTAAGTCACCGTGAGAGCACCTCCAGGTCCTGCCTAGCAACGGCGACGAACCAATACGTCGCTCAGCTTCGGGCGCGGGAACCTGCGAGTTCCGAAGGCCGGCGCGAGCCGGCGATGATCTGTCACGCTTGAGGAACCTGCACCGGGTTCAGGAGACTGCCATGCTGAAGCGCGCCCTTCCGTTCCTGTCCGCCCTTGCCCTCGCCGCTGCGGTGTCCGCCGGCTCCGCCCAAGCCATGCCGCTCGGGGCCTCCGTCGGCCTTGCCGCGCAGGACGCACCTCCCACCGTGCAGCAGGCCCAGTGGGGAGGACATGGTCACCATCATCATGGCTGGGGTCATCACCATCATCGCCATGGCTGGGGCCACCGTCATCACTGGGGCCACCACCATCATCACTACCGGCCGAGCTACTACGGCTGGGGCCACCACCATCACCACCACCATCGTGGCCACCATCACCACTACTGAGCCGCGGATTCCGCGATCTCGGGGTGGCGCTGCTGCGTCGACGGAACCGACGCAGCAGCAGACCGACCGGGCAACCTCCCGTCTGTCGGCCGACCACGGCTTTCGGCGCTGGATCGGCACGGCGAGGACATGCTCAAGTCAGAACGCTGAAAGGCACGTCCATGAAGAATCATGTCGTCACGGCCCTGGCGGTCGGAGTAGGCTTGTTCCCCGTCGTCGCCTCGGCCCAGTACCATGAGTATGGTCCACGGCTGCATCAACGGCATGAGCACGTCGAGATCCAGCCTCACGGCGATCATGATCATGTGCGCATCCGCCGTCATCATGGCGACCACGATCACGTGCGCGAGCGGATCATCGAGCACCGCCGATACCATCATCATGACGACGACTGAGCGCCCAGCCCCGGCCGGGCCAGAGTCCGCCATCGCTTCCCGTGCACGCCTTCCGCTCGTCCGCTCCGTGCGGCTCGACGCTCGCGAGACGGCCGATTGAAACATCCGCCCCCGTCGTGTATCCCGCGATGCCGGAGTTCAGACTTGCACGCCGTTCCCACCAACATGCGCCGCTTCGTCGTCAGCTTTATGCTGGCGGTGGTCGCCGTGTTCGCGGTGTTGAGTTCGGCACATGCGGGTCTCCACGCCTCCGGACACTCCCACGGCTCCGGCGTCGCGAGCGCCGGGACCGACGGCGGTTCTGCCTCCCTGCATGAGGTCGGGATGGCCGACGAGGGCGATGTCGCGGTGCCCGACATGCCCGACTGCTCGTACTGTCACGCCACCACTTCGACCCTTGCGCCCGAGCTCAGGGCTGGGCTCGTTCTGCGTGGCCCCGGCACGAGCCTACCCCATCTCGCTTCCACGGTGCTACCGGGCATGCAGCCCGAGGGCCTGAGAAGACCGCCCAGACTCCTCTGACGTGCCCTGGCGCATTTGCGTCCCGCCTCCGGGATGCGAGTGCCGAGACACCGCGTCCGAGGATATTCCATGTTCAATCCCTACCACGGCGCCCCGCGCCGCCTTGCGGTCGTGCTCGCCGGCCTGCCCGCTCTCGTCCTCTCCTGCCTCCTGCTCGCCGCGACCTCGACCGGAGCACCGGCCCACGAGGGGCACGACCACGGCAACGATGCGCCCCTGGCAGCCGGCGCCGGGTCGCCGCGGGTTGCCACCCACTCCGACCAGTACGAGCTCGTCGGCATCCTGAAGCAGGGGCGGCTGACGCTCTACCTCGACCGGTCCGCCGACAACGCGCCCGTCACGGACGCCAGGATCACGGCGACTCTGGGCGATGCGGAGGTTGCGGCCGAGGCTACCCCGGACGGCACCTACACGGTTTCGTCGCCGAAGCTCGCCGGGCACGGCCCGCTGGAGGTGGTGTTCAACGTGCAGGCTCCGGGCGGCGAAGATCTCCTGATCGGAACCTTGCCGCTGCCGGCCAAGCCGTCCGCTGTTGCGTCAACGGCATCGACGTCCGGGATCGAAGGCATCCGCCAGAGCCTGCGATCGCTCGGAGCGGGCACCGGCAGCCCCTACTCCCTCGCCGGCGGAACACTCGTCCTCGGTCTGCTGCTCGGCCTGGCGTTGCGCAGCCGGTCGCGCTGGGTACCGGCAACGGCAGTCGGTCTGACCGCTCTCCTGGTTTCGGCCGGTTACGCGCTCGCCCACGAAGGCCATGATCACGGTCCCGGAACGGCCGCCGCTGCCACCTCCGACGCGCCTCAGCGCCTGCCCGATGGCAACGTGTTCCTGCCCAAGCCCTCGCAGCGACTCATGGAGGTCAGAACGGCCGTCACGAGACCTGAGACGGCACAACGCGGCGTTCAGCTCATCGGCCGCGTCATCGCGGACCCGAACCGCTCCGGCCTCGTGCAGAGCATCAACGGCGGCCGGGTGAGCGCGCCCGAGCGCGGCCTCCCCCGCATCGGCCAATCCGTGAGGAAAGGCGACATCCTGGCCACGGTCGAGCCGGCCCTTCCTCTGGCCGACCAGACCACGATCGCGGAGCGGGCGGGCGAGATCGAGCAGCTCATCACGGTCGCCGAGGGGAAGTTGGAGCGCCTTCGCAGGCTCGCCGCGGACAACATCACGCCGCGCAGCCAGGTGGTCGATGCGGAGGCCGAGCTGGTGGGCCTTCGCCGACGCCGCGAGATCGTGCGGCAGTCCCGGGTCGAGCCGGAGGTTCTGCGGGCACCCATCGATGGCGTGATCGCCAATGCCAGGGTTGTCGCGGGCCAAGTGGTGCAATCGCAGGACGTGCTGTTCCAGATCGTGCATCCGGAAGGGTTCTGGGCCGAGGCGCTAGTCTACGGCGAGGTCGACCCCACGAAGATCGCGGACGCCACCGCCCTCAGCGGCGACGGCACTTCGATGCGTCTTCGCTTCCAGGGCTCCAGCCGCGCGCTCCAGCAGCATGCGACCGTGGTCCACTTCGCCATCCTGGACCCCCCGGCTTCGGTCAGCGTCGGGCAGCCCCTCACGGTGGTGGCCCGCAACGGATCGGAGGTCACCGGCTTCATCCTGCCCCGCGACGCCGTGGTGCGGGCCGCCAATGGCGACGCTCTCGTCTGGCTGCACACCGCCCCCGAGCGCTTCGAGGGGCGGCCGGTACGCACCGAAGCGTTCGATGCCGCCCGCGTGGTCGTGCGCGACGGCCTGAAGGCCGGCGAGCGCGTCGTCGTGCGCGGCGCCGAACTGATCAACCAAGTGCGCTGAGCCGTCTGCTCGTCGGAAACCGCCATGTTCAACCTTCTCGTCACGTCGAGCCTGAAGAACCGCCTGTTCGTGCTGGCGGCTGCCCTCGTGCTGGTCGCCTACGGCAGCTTCGTGCTGCCGCGCCTGCCCGTCGACGTCTTCCCCGACCTCAACCGTCCCACCGTGACCCTGCTCACCGAGGCCGAGGGCTTGGCCCCGCAGGAGGTCGAGCAGCTCGTCACCTTCCCCATCGAGACCACGATGAACGGAATGCCGGGCGTCACGCGCGTGCGATCCGTGTCCGGGGTCGGGCTGTCGGTGGTCTACGTCGAATTCGGCTGGGGCACCGACATCTACCGCTCGCGCCAGCTCGTGGCGGAGCGCCTCGCCCTCGTGCGCGAGCGCCTGCCGCGCACGGTGAATCCGCAGATGGGGCCGGTCACCTCCATCATGGGCGAGATCATGCTGGTGGCGGTCACCAGCGAGACGGCCACGCCCATGGAGGTGCGCGAGGTCGCGGATTTCGTGCTCCGGCCCCAGCTTCTCACCCTGCAGGGCGTCGCGCAGGTGATCCCGATCGGCGGCGAGGTACGCCAGTACCGGGTCGTTCCCAACCTGGCCGCGATGCAGGCGCTCGAGGTGACCTCCGAGCAGATCGAGCAGGCCATCACGCGCTTCGGCACCAACACCGGCGGCGGCTTCGTCGACCAGCACGGCCGGGAGTACCTGATCCGCAACGTCGGCCTGACCAAACGGATCGAGGATCTCCGGAACACGGTGGTGCTCTACCGCCAAGGCCAACCCATTTTCCTGAAGCAGGTCGCGGGGGTGGATTTCGCAGCCCGGGTCAAGCGGGGCGATGCCGGCTACCGGGGCCGGCCGGCGGTGATCGTGGGCATCCAGAAGCAGCCCAACGCCGACACGGTCGACCTCACGCTCCGGATCGAGGAGGAGTTGCAGAAGATCCAGAAGTCGGTACCCCCGGGGATCGCCGTCACCAACATCCAGTTCCGCCAGGCCACCTTCATCGAGACTTCGATCGCCAACGTCGAGCGCGTGCTGCTCGAAGCGGCCGGGGTGGTGGCCGTGATCCTGATCCTCTTTCTCCTGAACGTGCGGGCGACGCTGATCTCGCTCACCGCCATCCCGATCTCGATCCTGGTCACGGTGCTGGTGTTCGATGCCTTCGGCCTTTCCATCAACACGATGACGCTCGGCGGCCTCGCCATCGCCATCGGCGAATTGGTCGACGACGCCGTGGTCGACGTCGAGAACATCATCCGGCGGTTGGGCGAGAACGCCCACCTGCCCCAGCCCAAGCCCGTGCTGGAGGTGATCGCGGCGGCCTCCCAAGAGGTGCGCTCCGGCATCGTCTACGCGACGATGATCGTGATCCTGGTGTTCATTCCCCTGTTTGCCCTCTCCGGCATCGAAGGCCGGCTCTTCGCGCCCTTGGGTGTGGCCTACATCGTCTCGATCCTGGGCTCGCTGCTGACCTCGATCACGGTGACGCCGGTCCTGGCCTACTATCTGCTGTCGGGGCGCAAGGCGGGGCACTCCGGCGACAGCCTCCTCGTACGCGTGCTCAAGCGGGGCAACCGTGCGCTCCTGGACTGGGCCTTCCGCAGCCAGCCGGTCGTCTACGTCGGTGTGGCGGTGGTGTTCCTGGCCGCCGTCTACGGCGCCACGCTCCTGAAGCGAGGCAAGCTCGTGCCGGACTTCAACGAGGGCACGGTGCTGGTCACCCTCCAGTACAATCCGGGCATCTCCCTGGCCGAGTCCAACCGCCTGGGTGCCGTCGCCGAGCGGATCGTGCGCGAGGTGCCGGAGGTGCGCTCGGTCGGGCGTCGGACGGGCCGCGCCGAACTCGACGAGCACGCCGAGGGCGTCCACAACTCGGAACTCGACGTCGACCTGGCCCGCTCCGACCGGCCCAAGGCCGAGGTGCTGGCCGACCTGCGCGAACGGCTCTCGGTGCTGCCGGTGTCGATCAGCATGGGCCAGCCGATCGCGCACCGGTTGGAGCACATGCTCTCCGGCCTGCCGGCCCAGATCGCGCTCAAGGTCTACGGCGAGGACACCGACACCCTGCGCACGCTCGCCGAGCGCCTGCGCGGCCGCCTGGCCGGGATCCCTGGATTGGTCGACCTCCGTGTCGAGAAGCAGGTGCGCATTCCGCAGCTGCGCGTGAACGTGGACTACGAGCGGGCCGCCCTCTACGGGCTCACCCCCGCCGCGGTCACCCAGGCGCTTGAGGCCATGTCGAACGGCCGCGTAGTGTCGCAGATCGTGGAGGGCAACCGCCGCTTCGACGTGGTGATGCGCCTCTCCGACCAGGATCGCTCCACCACGGGCCTCGTCGACCTCCTCATCGCGTCTCCGGCCGGCCACATCCCGCTCCGCTTCGTCGCCCGCGTCGAGGAGACGGACGGTCCCAACCAGATCAACCGCGAGAACGGACAGCGCCGCATCGCCGTCACCGCCAACAGCGACGGCAGGCGGGACATGGCCGCGCTCGTCGCCGACATCCGTTCGCGCGTGGCCGAGACGCCGCTGCCGCAAGGATACTCGACCAGTCTGGAGGGCTCGTTCAAGGAGCGCGAGGAGGCGACGCTGCGCATCGGCCTGCTCGCCCTGGTGTCGCTCGCCCTGATCTTCGTGGTGCTGGTGAGCCGCTACAAGTCGGCGGTCCTGGCCCTCATCGTGCTCGGCAACGTTCCGTTGGCGCTCATCGGCAGCGTGGCGGCGCTGCACGTCTTCGGGCAGGAGCTCTCGCTCGCCTCGATGATCGGCTTCATCACGCTGGCGGGCATCTCGGCCCGCAACGGCATCCTGAAGATCTCGCACTACATCAATCTCGTCCTGTTCGAAGGCGAGGTGTTCGGCCGCGGGATGGTGATGCGCGGCAGCCTGGAGCGTCTGACTCCCGTCCTGATGACGGCGCTCTCGGCAGGTCTCGCCCTGATCCCGCTTCTTTCGGGTGCCGGCGAGCCGGGACGCGAGATCCTGCACCCCGTGGCCGTGACGATCTTCGGCGGCCTGATCTCGGCCACCCTGCTCGACACGCTCCTCACCCCCCTCCTGTTCCTCGCCTTCGGCCGGAAGCCGCTGGAGAGGATCCAGGCGGCCCGAGCCGGCGCGCTCACGCCGGCCGAGGCGTTCTGACCCCTTACGCAAGGAGACCACCCATGAAGCGCCTCGCCCTCGCCGTCGTTATCTCCACCCTGCCGCTCGCTGCGCTCGCCCAGGCGAAAGGACCGAACGGCGGCATCGTGACCGTCTCGGATGGTCACGATGTCGAGATGGTGTCGAACGGGACCGAACTCGTCATCTACCTCTTCGACGACGACAAGAAGCCGACGAGCGGCCGGTCGGGCGCCCGCGCCGTCGTTCAGGAAGGGGGCAAGACCACCACGGTCCAGCTCACGCCCGCCGCACCGAACCGTCTGGTCGGAACATTGCCGGCCCCGCTCGGTGCGGGTGCCCGCGTCGTGGTCTCGGCCACGCTCTCCGAGGGCCACAAGGTCCAGGCTCGGTTCACGAAGTGAAGTTCCGGAGGGAAGCGGAGGGAGCGCCATCCCTCCGGCTCGGCCGCCCTACGGACAACGCCGCCCGCGTGGTCCGTATGGCGACCTCACCCGGGAAGGCCGCGATCGGGTCGCCCGGTCGAAGTCGTCCGCCGCATCCGGCCCGGCGGCCCTGCTGCGCGTCCGACGCTCCCCAGGTGCTCCGGAGCCGAAGATGCAGGGCTGAGATCCGAAGCGGAACGGCACTTCATCCTGGCGCCGACCGCAGCCATCCCCCGTCGACCCGCCCGAAGCCCGTGAGCTTCGAAGTCGCTGGAACCGTCTGTTCGGCTTGATGCAGGTCGATTGCCCGCCTGAGCTGCTCCCCTGTTTCAGGGTTGCACTCGAGAGGTGCGGCAGTCGGAGCCTGATGCGGCAGTGCTCATCCGAGTGCCCAAGGAGCCGAGGCATGCTGGGAAACGGTATCGAACAACTTCATCGCCTCATGCACGTCGTCGTCTGGGTCCACTATCCGGAAGACCATCGCTGGATGCTGCCCATCTTCGTGGTCGTGCTCGTCATCGCACCTGCCTGGATGGGATGGCACGTCCTCCGCCTCGTCCTCTCGATCTCCCGGCGCGCTTGGCGGGCGCGATCCGCCCGCTCCGAGGCAGCCGCCGCCCGGCCGGGTCGGCATCGTCGCAACCTCGAACGCTTCGTGCTGCGGTCGACTTGGCCCACCCAGGCGAAGCTGGTTGCGCTCTCGATCACGACGATTCCCATGACCTATGTGCTTCTGCTTCTTCCCAAGCAGATCGTGGACAACGTTCTTGACGATAAAGCTTCCGGGATGAGCTTGTTCGGTCTCCCGCTCGGAAATGAAGAACTGCTATTCGCGCTGTGTGCTGGTTACCTCATTTTGCTTACGTTGAATGGATTTATCAAGTACATCGTCAACGTTGTCCGTAGCCGGGTGAACGAGCGGATCGTGCGGCGCATTCGGCTTGCCGTCATCCGGCGCAGGCGAGAGGAGGACTGCGCGCGCGGTCGATCGACGCTTGCGGCCGTCGCGATCCAGGAATGCGAGCCGATCGGCTACTTCGGCAGCGGGATGCTGGTCGAACCTTTGATTCAGGGAGGTACGCTGCTCACAAGCCTCGTATTCCTGTTCATGCAGGATGTCGCACTGGCTTTCGCGGCTTTGATGATGTTGCCGGTGCAGATCGCCGTCCTTCCGCCATTGCAGCGGCGAATCAATGCGAAGGTCCGCGAGCGGGTGCACGCCACGCGGAGCTTCAATGCAGCCCTTTCGCATGAGCTTGGCGTCGTCGGTGGCGCCGGGCCGGTCGGATCGCCGACGAAGGCTCATGCGCGCCAAGCTGAAATCCTCGAGCGGGTACGTCTCGAAATCAGCGAGCTCAAGGCCCGATTCAAAACTATTTACAACTATACGTCAAATCTGACGCCGTTCTTCTTCTTCGCGATCGGCGGTTACTTGGTATTGCAGCAGAGGCTTACGCTGGGCGCTCTCGTCGCAGCGCTCGCCGCCTATCGGGAGATAGCGCCCGCTCTGCGCGAGTTGTTCGACTTCAGCCAGAACTGGTCCGATGCCCGTGCTCGCTACGCCGAGGTTGTCTCCGTGCTCAAGTCGAAACCGTTGAAGGACAGTGCGCCGGCGAGGATCGCGCTGGTTGGAGCTTGAGCCAAGTGCGCTCGGCACCGACGAACGCCATCCAGTCGAGGGCACTCTCGGATATCCGCGGCGTGTTTCGCCGCAGCGTGGCCTGTCATGTCGTGACGCCGGATCGAGCGCGCCCCGAAGTTCGGTCGGCGTGCCACGATCTCTCGCCGAACAGCGAAGGTGAGGACGGCAAGGCCCCTTTCCTATGTGCGCAAACACGAGCTGGTATTTGGAGGCGGCAACTGCAAAGAATGCCGTACCGCATTCGTGGATTGCGCATCATGCCGGGAGGCAACGGAAGCGAGTCCTGGTTGCGATTTCGATTTTACGCCAAATCTTTGGTTTGGCGTCGCGAAGCTGAAATCCATCGACGGAATGGTGCGTCGGCATCCCGGGCCTCGGCATCAGGAGGCAACCGTGAATAAGGAACGGCAGCCATCCGCCAAGTCTCGCGTCTACCGACGAAGGAAAGTCAGGCCTGAGATTCAGGACCGTGCGCACCGCGCGATGTGTTGGATCATGGTGAGCGTCACAGGTGCGATGGCGCTGTTTTGCCTGATGCTTCACTCGACCAGATGAAAATCCTGAATGAGGCCGATGGCCCCGATGGTTTGCGAGCCGGCCATGCATCGTGACGGCCGCGTCATCGCGCCCGCGGCCTCTCTGCGAGGGATGGGTGGGCGGCATGCGCTGCGCCGGATCGGCAGACTCCGAGGTCATGCAGCGCATCGCGGTGCCCATGATCGGCGGTATGGTCTCCTCGACGGTGCTGAATCTGGTCGTGATTCCGGCGGTCTACGCCCTGGTGAAGGGGCGCGGGCTCCCGCCGGGGGAGGCCAAGCGGGAGGCGACGGAAGGAAGCGTGTCGCTGTCGCAGGCGGCGGAGTGAGGGCAAAAGGGAGATGACGATGAGGAGCGATACGATGCCATCCCGGCGGACCGTGCTTGCAGGCCTGACGGCAGCGCTGGCGGTCGCGCGCGGGGCGTCGGCGGAGGACCTGCCCACGGTCGCCGTGACCAAGGACCCGAGCTGCGGCTGCTGCGAGAAGTGGGTCGCGCACCTCCGCGAGGCCGGCTTCGCGGTCACGGTCGTCGAGGCGCCGGTGAACCCGCTGAAGATCCGGCTCGGGGTGCCGCGCGATCTCGCCTCCTGCCACACGGCCCAGGTCGGCGGCTACGTGGTCGAGGGGCACGTGCCGGCCGGCGCGATCAAGCGCCTGTTGGCGGAGAGGCACCGGGGCACGGGGCTGGCGGTACCCGGCATGCCGATCGGCTCGCCCGGCATGGAAATCGACGGCATGGAGCCCGACACCTACGACGTGGTCCTGTTCGGTCCCGGCACGAGAGCCGTTTTCGCCCGGTATCGCGGTGCTGATCTGGCCTGACCCCCGGGCTAGAGTCCAGGCTCTGCCAGGGCGGCTGCGACCTGTGACGAGCCGGTCCCGAGGTGTCAGGCGGCCTCGCCCGACGGCGAGAGGGCCTCGATGATGCGGCAGTCGGCGACCGAGCCGCAGCCGCACTGCCCGATGACCTCGCGCAGTTCCGCGGCGAGCCGGGTCAGGTCGGCCAGCTTTCGCTCCACGTCGGCGAGGTGCGCGCGCGCGATCGTGTCGACCTCGCCGCAGGACCGTTCCCGATCGTCGGAGAGGGCCAGCAGATCCCGGATCTGCTCGACCGTGAAACCCAGGGCGCGACCGCGGCGGATGAAGCTCAGCCGGCGCAGATGCCCGGGTCCGTAGAGCCGGTAGTTCCCGCCCGATCGCTCCGGTTCGGGAAGGAGCCCGACTTTCTCGTACCACCGCACCGTCTCGACGCGGGTCCCCGTCGCCTTCGCGAGGTTGCCGATGGTCATGGAAGAGGCGTTGCGCACGGCCTTGACCCTATAGCGACTACAGGGTGCATGTAGGGGCCTTCCCAGCCCGGACCAGGAGCCCGGCGGACGGAGTGCAGCATGAACCAGGCCGCCCCCTTGCACGCGCCATCGTCCTCCGCGGGGGGCCCGCAGCCCCTGCGCTACAGGGTCAGGGGCATGGACTGCCCGACCTGCGCCGGGAAGATCGAGACTGCCGTCTCGCGGCTCCCGGGCGTCGCGGACGTACGCGTCAACTACGGCAGCCAAGTCCTCGATCTGGCGCTCGACGAGGCTGCGACCCCGAGGACCGAGCTGGAGGAGCGCGTCGAGCGCCTGGGCTACGGCGTCGCGCCGCTACCCACGGCCGCGGACCTGGCCAGGGCGCAGACCGAGGGTGCCATGCCGCAGGCCGACGCCGCGGAGGAGGCCGAGCCGCCGCTGTGGCGGAGCCGGAAGGCGATGCTGGGCTTCCTCATCGGCGCATTGTTCGCCGCCGGCTTCCTGGTCGAGCGCGTCGCGCCGAGCCTCGCGGGCGAGTACGCCTACTGGCCGGGCGCGCTCGTGGGCCTTGCCTACTACGGTCGTCGGGCGATCGTGGCGGCGCTCGCCGGCACGCCCTTCTCCATCGAGATGCTGATGTCGGTCGCGACCGCGGGGGCGCTCGCCATCCATGCGGCCGAGGAGGCCGCCATCGTCGTCCTGCTCTTCACGGTCGGCGAGATGTTGGAGGTCGTGGCTGCGGGCCGGGCGCGCGCCGGGATCAAGGCGCTCGCCGCCCTTGTGCCGAAGACCGCCCGCCTCGTCGACGAGGCCGACGGCACGATCCGCGAGGTGCCCGCGGCGTCGCTGGCCATCGGGCAGGTCGTCGTGGTCAGGCCGGGCGACCGCGTCCCGGCCGACGGCGTGGTGACCGACGGCTCGTCGAGCCTCGACGAATCCCCCATCACCGGCGAGTCGGTGCCGAAGCCGAAGGAGGTCGGCAACACCGTCTACGCGGGCAGCGTCAACGCGGACGGCGCGCTCCAGATCCGGGTCACGAAGACGGCGGCGGACAACACGATCGCCCGCATCCTGCACCTCGTCGAGGAGGCGCAGGCGTCGAAGTCGCCCACCGCGCGCTTCATCGACCGGTTCAGCGCGGTCTACACGCCCGTCGCCTTCGCGTTCGCGGCCGCCGTCGCGGTCGTGCCGCCGCTCCTGCTCGGTGCCGACTGGGGCACCTGGATCTACCGAGGCTTGGCGCTTCTCCTCATCGCCTGTCCCTGCGCCCTGGTGCTCTCGACCCCGGCCGCCATCGCTTCCGGGCTGGCCGCCGGCGCCCGGCGCGGGCTGCTCGTGAAGGGCGGGGCCGCGTTGGAGGTCATCGGGCGTGTGCGCACGGTCGCGTTCGACAAGACCGGTACGCTGACGGCAGGGCGGCCTCGGGTCACCGACATCCTGGCCTTCGCCGCGGAGACGTCGGAGCGCTCGCTTCTCGGGCTGGCCGCAGCGGTCGAGAACGGGTCCAGCCATCCCATCGCCTGGGCCATCCTCGACCGGGCGAACGCGGACGAGGTGCCGCTCCGACCGACGCGGGATGCCCGCGCCATCCCCGGCAAGGCGGTGCAGGCCACGGTCATGGGGCAGACGGTGCTCGTCGCCTCGCCGCGCCACGCCGCCGAGAGTGTCCGGCTCGGCCCCGAGGCGGAACGCGCAGTCGCGGACCTGGAGGCCGGCGGCAAGACGGTGGTCGTCGTCGTGCGCGGCGCCGAGGCCATGGGGGCGATCGCCGTCCGGGACGAGCCTCGGGCCGACGCGGCCGCCGGCATCGCGGCCCTGCGGAAGCTCGGCGTGCGCTGCGTCATGCTGACCGGCGACAACCGGCGCACGGGCGAGGCGGTCGCGTCCGGGCTCGGTCTCGACGTGAAGGCCGAGCTCCTGCCCCAAGACAAGCTCGCGCAGATCGCGGCCCTGAAGGCGGCGGGCCCGGTGGCCATGGTCGGAGACGGCATCAACGACGCCCCGGCGCTTGCCTCCGCCAGCGTCGGCATCGCGATGGGGGGCGGCACCGACGCGGCCCTGGAGACGGCGGACGCGGCGGTGCTCAACGACCGCGTGGGCGACGTGGCCGCGCTGGTCTCGCTCTCACGCGCGACTCTGGGCAACATCCGCCAGAACGTCGCCATCGCCCTCGGCCTGAAGGCGGTGTTCCTGGCGACGACCATCGCCGGCATCACGGGCCTCTGGCCCGCCATCCTGGCCGACACCGGCGCGACCGTCCTGGTGACGGCCAACGCGCTCCGCCTCCTGAGGGCCTGATGGCACCGCCGTCAGGGTGGGCCGGCCGGGTGGCGGCCGTGGCCGCAGTGATCGCGGCCGCCGCAGCCGTCGACCTCGGCGCCAAGGCATTGGCCGAGGCCTGGCTGGCCGAGGGAGCCGTCCGTGGCTTGGTGCCCCTGGTGGACCTGAGCCTGTCGTTCAACCAGGGCATCAGCTTCAGTCTGTTCCCGGCCCGCGATCCCTCTTCCCTCGCGGTTCTTCTCGGCGTTCAAGGCACGCTCACCTGCCTCGTGATGGCCTGGGCTCTGGCCACCCCGGATCCGCTCGAGCGTCTCGGTATCGCGGCGATCGCCGGCGGGGCCCTCGGCAACTTCCTCGACCGGCTGATGGACGGGGCCGTCACCGACTATCTCGATCTGCACACGGGCGGCATCCACTGGTTCACCTTCAACCTGGCGGACGTCTGGATCTCCGTCGGCGTCGCCCTGCTGCTCCGGGCGGGTCTCCCCATGCGGCGGAGGCATTCCTGTGCCGGGGAGCCGGTCCCATGAGGGGCCCGATTCCGCCCAACCGCAGCCACGGCAACCTGGCATCAATCCTTCGGGCTCAGGCTCGTGCTCCGACTCCGGCGAGGCCGACATGCTGAAGACGACGACGCTCGGCGTGGCTCTCCTCCTGGCGCTGTCCGCCTGTCAGGACGGTCAGTACGCGGCCTCGACGCGCCACCTCGCGCCCATCCCGCCCACGACCCTGGCCTTGATGTCGGCGAAGGGGGTCTCGCCGGCCGATCCGATCCTGATGCGGGCCTTCAAGAAGGAGTCCGAGATCGAGCTCTGGAAGCGCGGCGCGGACGGCAGGTACGCCCTCCTGAAGACGTACCCGATGTGCCGCTGGTCGGGCCAGCTCGGACCCAAGACCCGGGAGGGAGACCGGCAGGCCCCGGAGGGCTTCTATTCGGTCACGCCGGCGTCCATGAACCCGAATTCGAGCCTCTATCTCTCGTTCAACCTCGGGTACCCGAACGAGTACGACCGCGCCCTGGGACGCACGGGCGCGCACCTGATGGTGCACGGCTCCTGCTCGTCGCGGGGCTGCTTCGCGATGACGGACGAGGCGATCTCGGAGCTCTATGCCGTGGTGCGCGAGGCGTTCGCTGGCGGGCAGCGCGCCGTGCAGTTCCAGTCCTACCCGTTCCGCATGACCCCGGAGAACCTGGCCCGGCACCGGCAGGACCCGAACATCGTGTTCTGGCGGAACCTCAAGGAGGGTTCCGATCGGTTCGAGGTGACGAATGCCGAGCCGGGCGTCGGCGTCGCGGGCGGCCGCTACGTGTTCGATGCCGGGAGTGACGACTCCATGGCCGGCGCGGTCGCGCGGAAGCAGGCCGACGACGACCGTAAGGTCGCGACATTGGTGGCAAACGGAACGCCGGCGGTTCGGCTGGTGTACGAGGATGGCGGCCAGCATCGGGCGTTTCGCGAGACCATGATGGCGGCGGGAGATGGGCTCGGCGAAGTCAGCCGTCCGGAGGCCCTGGCCGCGGGCCCGCGCGAGATCGCGATGCCGCCCGTGGGGCCGGTCGCCGGTGCCGACAAGCGGGAGCCGGTTCGCAGTGCCGTTGTCCCGAAGGGTGGCACGGCACAGGGTCCCGCGGTCGCCGAGGCGGAGCGGGGTCGCCTTCTCAAGATCTTCGCCACGGCCGGCGAGGGACGGGATTAAGGGGCTAACCGGATTGTAGTGTGGAATCAGGCGCTCCGCACTCCGCATCTTCATCTAGCAAAACGGAAGGACGGTGGTGCAGGCGCCTCGATCCTGTGGTCGGCGAACAGGCTTGGAAAGAGACGATCCCGATAGTCCAGCGGAAATGCGACCCGCACCGGCGACTTCGGGGTGCGGGATTTCATGAACCCGTCCTCCACGAGCTTCGACAGCGTCGATCGGGCGGTTCGCTCCGAAACTCCGAGGACCAGTGCCGCGCGGCCTCGTTCCATCTCCCCGAATCTCAGTGCCGTCGAGACGAGTTCACCAGCCTTCGCATCGTGGCCGAGGTCCCTGAGCAGCCTGCGGTAGCGATCCTCCAGGGTGTCGAACCTGAACGCGGCGGAAGTGAACCGGACCTGATCCAGCGCCACGGACAGAAACCAAGTGCAGAACGTCCGCAGTGCCGCCTCGGATAGGTTGCCCCGGCCATCCCGCGAGCCCTGCCGTGGCATGTCGGCGTGATCCATCATCCGCTTGTACTCGCCATTGTCCTCCAGGCCACGTGCCAGGCCGCGCGAGATGGACCACAGCCCCTTTCCTCCGATGCCGGCCTTCAACGCCATGGCGTGGGCGACCAGGCGGCTGACGCGGCCGTTGCCGTCGACGAAGGGATGGATGTAGTTGAACCGATGGTGGGCTGCGGCGATCGCGATCACGCGTATGCTCGCCCATGCGTCCGCCATGCCGAAGCGCTTGGCGAAGTACGCCATGAAGTCTCCTACGACCCCGGACGATGGCGGGTGATGCCTTCCAACCGCCACGTCCTCTTCCGCCTTGGTGCGAAACCGGCCCGGTACGATCTCCACGCTGCGGCCGCTGGCCAAACGGACACATCGGAACTCCTCGGGCATCTCCTCGTAGAAGCGCCGGTGCACCCAGAGGATGAATTCGATGGAAGTCGGAGACGGCAACCGCCCTTCACGATGAAGGACGTCGATCTCGCGGTGAACCTTGACGTGGGCGCGCGCCTCGAGTGCGAGCGGGCGCGCCTCGTCCTCCAGTTCGGCTCCGGCCAGGGCGCGTTCGATGTCCTTGGGACGGGTGTCGTGGCCCTCGATGAGATTGGAGTAGTAGCAGTTCATGACCCGGACGAACTCGGCCAGTTCGGCTGCCGAGTCCGGATGAAGCGCCTTGCCAAGCTCGGCGGTGGTGGAGTGGATATCCACGACCAAGTCGGCGATGGGCCGGGGAATGTCGCCTTCGAAGAAGCAGGGCTCGATACGCGACGGTGTTTCCAAAAGTGCGGACATCTTGCCGATCGGTTCGAGCCTGAAAGATGCATCTTCATAGTACGTTGTAGGCGTATCGCGGGCAAGATTGCCGATAAGTGTTGCCGATCGTGCGCCGACCCGGCCACCTCACGACCGGCGTTGTCGGTCCCGACCCGGGTGAACCGCCCCGGATTCAATGGAGGCCATTTGGTTTGGGTCGAGCAGCCAAGGCTGCACCTCGGCCTTGGCGATGGACGGCGCAGGCTGGCACGCCAGCGGCGCGTTGTTGGCGCCTGACACGCTCGCTCTGCCGACGCTGTCACCCAATCTCCCCGAACTGAACCCGGCCAAGACCAACTGGCAATTCCTGCGTCAGAACAAGCTCGCCCACCGGCTCTACGACACCTACGAGGCCATCGTTGAGGCTCGTTGTGAGGCTTGGAAGAGCTTCGCCACTGCTCCTGACCTGATCCAATCCATCACCGCACGCCAATGGGCAAACGTGTCATGAATTCTGGCGGCTGGTACAATGACTTAGGTTGCGATCCGCTAAGTTGGACAAGCTTCTCAGAGATTTTGGTCAAACTTCTTCAGTCCCCGGATAAACTTCTATGAGGTCCGACACCAGCGTGCGGGCGATGTTCCGGATCAGGTATTCGCGCGCGTACTGGTCGGTGAACCCGCCGCCGGCGTTGGTGCCGAACTGCGCCAGCGCCGTCTCCAGCTGGGCGTTGGTCACGCCGAGCGTGCGCATCGCGGCCGGGTTGGGCGCGACGCGGAACTGGCGCACCTCGCCGCCGATCGGAATGACCTGGGCGACCCCGGGAATGGTCAGCAGGCGCGGGCGGATCACGAAGTCGGCCGCCTCACGCACCTGCATCGGCGTCGCGGTCTCGCTGGTCACGGCGACCAGCAGGATCTGCCCCATGATCGAGGAGATCGGCCTCATCACGGGCGTGACACCCCGGGGCAGCTGGTCCTGCACCAGGCTCAGGCGCTCGGCGACCTGCTGGCGGTTGCGGTAGATGTCGGTGCCCCAGTCGAACTCGACGTAGGTGATCGACAGGCCGATCCCGGAGACCGAGCGCACGCGCGACACGCCGGGCAGCCCGTTCATGCGGGTTTCAATCGGGTAGGTGACCAGCTGCTCGACCTCGGGCGGGGCGTAGCCCTCGGCCTCGGTCATGATCGTCACGGTCGGCCGGTTGAGGTCCGGAAAGACGTCGACCGGCAGCTTGGTGACCGTGAACGCACCGTAGAGCACCAGCACGGTGGCGACCGCCAGCACCAGCAGGCGGTTCTTCAGGGACTGGCTGACAAGGAACGTGAACATGTTTCCCGCACCTTCTCAGCGCACCTGATCCAGAAGCTCGGCGCCCTGGGTAACCACGCGCTTGCCGGCCCCCAGACCAGCCGCGATCAGCACCCGGTTGCCGTCCAGGGGCGTCACGCGGACCTGACGGGCCTCGTAGCGTTCGGCGGTGGTGTGCTCGTAGACGACGTCCTGCCCGTTGCTGGTGCGCACGACCGCGGCGCGGGGCAGGGCCAGGCCATGCAGCTCGCTGCTGGTGGCGGCCTGCACCGTGACGAACTGGCCGACCCGCAGGCCGCGGGTGTCACTGGTGATCGCGAACTGCACCGGAATGGCCTGGTTGCGGTCCGCGAGGCCGGAGCCGCGGTAGGTCAGCGGCAAGGTCCGGCCGTCGGCCATTCGCGCGGTGGCGTTCTCGGCGCCGCCGAGGGCATCGAAGCTCAGGGCCTCGACCCAGAGGCTGGTGGGGTCGACGATCTGAAAGACCATCGCACCCGGGTTGGCCATCTGACCGGCCACCGCCGCGGCTTCGGCGACCACGCCGTCCACCGGCGCGACCAGCGCCTCGGGCTCCAGGCGGATCTTGTCGAGCGCTGCGCGACGATCCTTGAGGCCTTTCAGCTCGTCCTGCGCCTCCTCAAGCTGGACCTGTGAGACCGCGCCGTTGGGGGCGAGTTTTTGGTAACGCTCGACCCGGCGCTGCACGATCGCGATCTGCTGATCGAGTTCGCCCTGGCGCTGGCGCATGTCGGAGACGTCGACCCGCGCCACCGGCGGGGTCACGTAGGCGAGTACGTCGCCCGTCTTCACCGGGGTGCCGAGCCGCGGAAACTGGCCGTTCTGGGGCGGCGAGAGCCGGCCGCCGACGGACGACTGCACCACGCCGCTGGCGTTGGGGTTGGGAATGATCCGACCGGGCAGGCCGATCGTGCGGTGGAAGGTGCCGACCTCGGTCATGACCGTGCGCAGGCCCAGGAGGCGCTGGGTCGGTTTGGGCACAAACACGCTGCCGTCGGGCAGGCGCTGCGCCAAGTCGGTCGGGGCAGCGCCGCGGGTGGGCAGGGTCAGTGCGGCGCCCTGCACCGACTTGTCGTCGTGCTCCTCGCCGCCATAGGCAAAGGCGCTGGCGCTCAGGAGAACCGTGGCCGTGATCGCCAGCACGGCAATCACCGGGACACGGCGGCGGCCCCGTACGGCCAGCATCACCAGGATGCCGAGCAGGAAGCTCCCACCGGCGACGGCCAGCAGCACCGGATCGGCGCGGCTGACGCGCTCCTTGATGTCATGGATCAGGGCCGGTACGGCCTGGGTGACGCTTGCACCGATCGCCTGCGTGGCGCCGATGGGCGCCGGCGCCGCGGCAGGCGTGGCGGCCGGATCAGGGATCGTCAGCGCGATCGGCAGCACGTCGACGTCGCTGCCGGCAGTCACAGTGACCATCATGTCGTACTGACCGGGTTTATTCAGCCAGGGCGCGGGCAGGCGATACACCCCGGGCTCTTTGGCCTGGGCGGCCACAGTGCCCTTCGGGGTATCGACCTCAAGGGTTGCATCCGGGATCGGCTCGCCGGTCTGGAAGCGGTCGAGGTACAGGCTGAGCGTGCCATCGCGCGGCACAGCGACTAGCTCGAACGCGGCCGACACCGCCTCGCCCCGGGGCGCAATGGTTTTGGAGACCGGTGGCGGGGGGGCGCCGTGGTCATGCCCTTCGTGGGCGTACGCAGGGCCTGCAACAAGGGCCAGCGTCACGGTCAGCGCACGCAGCGCGGCCGCAATATGGGAATGCATGGATTGATCTTTCGCCGGTGGACGCTTGCGTCCACGCACACGCAGCAGCGCACATCAGCGCTGCCCCAAGCGTGGGGACGCGGGTTCTAGGCGATCGACCGGGGGGGTTTCGGCAGGGCTTCGCGGGCTATGCCGGCTCGGAACGGCTCGGCGGCTGCGATCAGGCGCACCGCCGCGGTTGCTGCCGGAAACGCTGCTGCAGCGGCTGGCAGCATGGCGCCCGGGACGCAGCACGATGCGCCCAGAGAGCAGCAGACGCCGTTGCAGAGGCGTTCGTCAGTGGTCTTGGCGCGCGACACGGCTACGCTCAGCAGCCGGTCAGCCGGTGAGGCCACCGCAGCTTTGGTGAACGTCTCGGCCACGGCGCGCGGCGCCACCGCTTCCGGCGCCAAGCGGGGGTGGTGGTGTGCCGTTGCGGCCTGGGCCGCGTGATGGGTATGGCCCTCGTGTGCCTGAGCCATCGACGCACCGAACGCTGCAGCGATCATCACGATCACGGCGGCGATCAAACGCGTGAGGAGCGGCGGCAGGGTCATGCGATCAGGCTACCACGTCCATCCAGGCTCGGGGAATGTCCCTGCGGTTGCGGCACAACCCGCGCCGCGGCATGTAGTTTCAGAGTCCGCCGGGCGCAAGGCGGGCCGGCGGGTAGGCTTTTATTGTTTGGACCGCGCAGTCGCGCCTGACATCGAGCGAATGAACCGCTTCACCGGTCTGATTGGGAGATCCGGAACCAGAAAGAGGACCCTCGCGGGTCCCCTTTGCGCTCAGTAGTGATGATGCCGCCGATGATGGTGGTGGCGCATCCGATGGTGGTGATGATGACGGCGCATGTGATGATGGTGCCGCATGTGCCCGTGGCGGTGCTGCACAATCGTCAGCATGTCCGGGGCCTCAAGCGGGGCGGGCACAGCTGGTGCTGCTGCAACTGGTGTCACCAGCGTCGCAGTGCCGAGTGTGGCCAGCACAGCCAGCGCGAAGATGGGCGTCCTCATGAGGGTTCCTCCTGAACAAGCCGCAGGAATGGTTGGACGACCCCCACGGCGGCAGGGAACGGCCCAGCTTGGTGGACGGTTCCGCTTGCTGCCTAGCAGATGCAGCAGTAGGGCTTATTCGTCGTGCTCGGCCCCGATGCTGCCGGCGTGGCCGAGGTCGTGGAAGCGGCTTTTTGGCTGGTTCCATACGCCGGCCTTACGCGAATCGGCGGGAGTGCCAGCGAGGCAATCGCCAACTGCGAATGGCCGCTGTCGGGTGTCGAGCGGCCCTTGCGGCGGCATCAATCGAAGGTCTGGAAGTGGCGCATAGCCGAACAAGCCGGACGTGAACTCATGACCCTTGTAGACCTTGCGCCCCAGCCTCCAATGTCCGCTTGTCGGCCCGCTGTAGAGTCGTCCAGGAAGAGCCCTCATTAGCTCCTTGCGTTCGCCGGGATTTCTCGTTCCCTCATCGGAAGGCCAGGAGGGGCGGTTGAGCACGCGGCACATCACCAGCCGGAACCATCCTCGGCCGAGCTGCCTGTTTAGCAGGGCGCACTCAGCAGTGACATCGAGGCCATGCCATCCAGCCTGCTCGAAACCTACAACACTAAGCGGGACTTCAGGCGCACGAATGAGCCGCAGGGGGTAGTCGCCCCCTCCGGCGGGAACCGCTTCGTCGTCCAGAAGCACGAGGCCACCCGCCTCCACTACGACCTCCGCCTCGAACTCAATGGCGTCCTGCTCAGCTGGGCTGTCACACGCGGGCCGAGCCTTGATCCCGCCGAAAAGCGACTGGCGGTGCGGACCGAGGACCATCCCGTTTCGTACGCCGAGTACGAGGGCACCATTCCGCAAGGAAGCTACGGGGCGGGTACCGTGATGCTCTGGGATCGCGGTAGCTGGGAGCCCGACGGAGATCCGCACGAGGGTCTCAAGGCAGGCAAGCTGCAGTTCCGCCTTCACGGCGAGCGCATGCAGGGCGCCTGGATGCTGATCCGCATGCGCGGTGGCAAACGTGAGAACTGGCTCCTGCGCAAGGTCGCCGATGACCAGGCCGGCGATGCGGACAGCCTCACCGAGGGGCACACGGACAGCGTCAAGAGTGGTCGCTCGATGGCGGCCATTGCTGGGCGCGACAGTACATCCAAGAAGCGGTCACCCTCCCGCCCGGTCGTGCAATCCGAGCAGGGCACCCGCTCAAGCCGCAAGCAAGCAGCATCGCCCTTTCAGCCGCTTCAGCTTGCAACCCTCGTTGCTGAGGCACCCGCGGGGCAAGCATGGCTCCATGAAATCAAGTACGACGGCTACCGCTGCCTTCTCGTGAAAGAGGGCACGCGCGTGACCGCTTATACGCGCTACGGCAACGACTGGAGCGACCGCTTCCAGGCCCTTGTTACCGAGGCGCAAACCATCCCGGCCGAGCGTGCTCTTCTCGACGGCGAGGTCGTCGTCCTGAACGCCAAAGGTCGTTCGGATTTCGCGAGGCTGCAGAACGCGATGCGCGAGGACGCGCCACTCGACTTCTTCGCCTTTGACCTTCTCGCCGTCGGTGACGAGGACCTCCGGGCTTTGCCCTTGTCGAAACGTAAAGCTCGCCTGGACCAACTTCTGAAAGGCTTGCCCGTTGGCTCAAGTCTCCACGTCAGTCCGTACCAGGTTGGAGGTGGGCCCGGGGCGCTTGAGACCGCATGTCGTGGTGGCCTCGAAGGCATAGTCTCGAAGCGGGCAGACGCGCCCTATGTGGGCGGCCGGTCGGAGGCGTGGCTTAAGGTCAAATGCCTGGCTCGGCAGGAGTTCGTGATCATCGGCTGGACACCCAGCAACAAGCGCGCGGGCTTTGCGTCACTGCTCCTGGGTCTCCGGCATGGTGACCAGCTTCGCTACGCCGGCCGTGTCGGAACCGGGTTCACTCGCGAGAGCATCGCCGACGTCGCCGAGCGGCTGAGGGCGCTTGAAATCTCCCCTTCGCCGGTTCCCGATCTCCCGGCGCGGCTTGCCGGATCCGCACGCTGGGTCGAACCAACGCTGGTTGCGGAGGTCACTTTCACGGAATTCACGCGCGACGGCATCGCGCGCCATCCCTCCTTCGTGGGCTTGCGGGACGACAAACCGGCGGACGCTGTGACGGTGGAGCAAGCCAAGCCATTGGGTCGAGCACCCAAGGAGGCCTTGAGCAGCGGTGCGGCCATCAGCTCTCACGGGATCCGCATCAGTAGCCCAGAACGGGAGCAATACCCGGAGGCGCATGTCACCAAGCGCGATCTCGTCACCTTCTACGAGCGCGTTGCCGGGATGATGCTGCCCCATATCCGCGATCGGCCTCTGACACTGATCCGCTGCCCGCGCGGCGTAGGTGAGCGCTGCTTCATCCAACAGCACGCTGCCGCAGGCTTTCCAGAGGCCGTACGACGCGTCGCGATCACGGAAACCTCGGGCGCGGTTGAGGAGCACTTCTTTATCGAGGATCTGGCTGGCATCCTGGCGTGCGTCCAGATGGGTGCCGTTGAGTTTCACGGCTGGGGCTCACGGGCCTCCGCGCTCGAAAGCCCCGATCGTCTGGTCTTCGACCTTGATCCAGACCCTATGGTGCCCTTCCGGAGCGTTGTCGAAGCGGCGCATAACATACGCGATCGGCTCCGAGACGATGGTATCTCCGCGTGGCCGTTGCTGTCGGGCGGCAAGGGCATCCACGTGGTGGTGCCCTTGATCGACGCGGATTGGGCAAGCGTGCATGGCTACGCAAGGCGCTTCGCCGAGAAGCTGCAGAAGGACGCCCCTGAGCAGTTCACCTCGGACATGGCGAAGGCTGACCGGCAAGGGAGGATCTTTGTAGATTATCTCCGCAACGAGCGCGGTCTCACGGCCGTGATGCCGTTCTCGACACGTGCGAAGCCGAGTGCGTCAGTGGCAATGCCGGTGGATTGGGAGCAACTTGGCGGCATCAAGTCGGCCCAGGACTACACCGTACGTCGCGCTCTCGCCGAAGGCGTGCCGGGAGTGGACGGTTGGCTGCAAACGCCCCAGCGCCTACCGCGGCAGGGGGGCGGCAAGCGCGAGGGAAGTGATGGGGGCAGGTGAGAAAGCCGTCGATCCGGTACGAACTCGCGCGCCGAACGGCACGGTCGCTTCCCGGCGTTGAGGAGTGTCTTACCGCGACTGGTCTTGCGCCACCCGCGCCTTCCAGAACCCGGACTCCCCGCCGATCGCAGCGCCCCAGATGCGAACTCCTGACCCGAAGCGGCCTCTCGCAACGTGTGAGACAAGCGTCCGGTGGTAGGCGTTCTCCGGACGTTTGATTTACATCCAATCAGCGAAGGACCTCTTTGAGTTTGAGAAGGCCGCTGAATGCGCCGGCTCCGTATGCGCCACTCGGCGAACGTCTGCTGAAGCCCTCGGCCAAGCCGCCTGCTGCATGACCTTGGCAATAAAGCTCGTCCCATGTGGCCGATTATCTTCGGATTGAGTTCGGGTGGGCGAAGCTGTATTTATGGACCTTCACTAGCGCTTGGAGATACTTGGATGCGATCCTGTCTTCTAGCAGCCGTCGCAGCGGCCCTCCTGATGGTACCTGTCTCGGCGTCGGCGCAGTACGGCCGAGGCGGAGGCTACTGCCGGGAGCTTCGGCTTGCCTGCGAGAACAAGGACGCTCTGGGTGAGCGCGGACAGGGCAACTGCCGGCGCTACCGCGAAGAGTGTGGAGGTCCCTCGCGTCGCGACATCTGCGCGGAACTCCGACGGGCCTGCCTCTACAAGGATGAACTGGGCGAGCGTGGCCGTGGCAATTGCCGTCAGTACCGCGAAACCTGCCGGTGACGCGCGCGTGTTGCCTCGGCATCATGCGCCGCAATTGCGATCGGCTCGGCGGCGAAGATGATGCTGAACCAAGAGCCGGCGCCAAGAGCCTGTGCGGAATTGCTTCGGGGCGCTTCGGCACAGGCTGATTTTGTGGAGATCTCAGATGCGTAAGGTCCTGGTCGTTTCAGCTTGCCTTCTGGCGCTGCCCCTCCCGGTGCTCGCTCAAGGCTCATCGCGGGACGATGAGCGAGACAGGCCATACGACCGTGGCGACAGCAGACGAGATGATTCGCGATACCGTCCTAATGAGGAGTGGGAGCGCTACCATCGGCGCCGCTACGGGGACGACTTCTCGCGGGAGGGCTCCTCATTTCACATCAGGATGGGTGATGCGCGGATCCATGTCCGGTGCGGCCCTCGGGAAACGCTAAAGGACTGCGTGGACGCCGCCACGACCCTGCTCGATAAAGCGCGATCGCTGCCCATGACAGGAAATGCGAACACGGGGTCCGGGACCGCGCCATCGCGGCCTTAGCATTACCTGGGCACCTTGCGTGTGGTTGCGCAAGGGCTCCGGGTTCGCTGGCGCGTGGACCGTCCTCGCGCAAAAGCAGTTGCTCGCCTGCTGCTTTCGCCTTCCTATCGCGAACAAAGCATGAAAGCGGGGCGGCAGAGACCCTTCTGCTGCCTGCACCCAAGTTTGCGGCCGCCCGGCGTGCGCGCTGAAGAATGTTGGCGCCGTACGCTGCCCTTATGCGAACCACGTGCGTGAGTATCGGGAGCGTGGTCGGCGAGCTGTCGAGAGGTCGGCTATCGGGTGACGAGCGGCCATTCCGGCGGCACCGGTCGAAGATCTGGAGGTGGCGCTAAGCGGAAGGCCTCGATGGCCGAGAGCGCAGTTCCCCAGCCATCGCACCGGCCGACAAGCTCTGACCGCCCTCCCCTTCGCGCAGCCCATCGAGACGCTCCCAGAATCTCCCGAGAGTTCCCGAGCGTCCACCGTCCCAAAACCGTTCCTGCAGGAACGGTGGATTGAGCTAAGTGTTGGTGAGCGCGCTGGGATTCGAACCCAGGACCTACAGATTAAAAGTAATTTGCACCAGGCAAAAAAGTCAATGAATTCAACGAGAGGTGTGTGCAACAATCCCGTGAATAACCTGATTTATGCTTAAGGGGAAGGGTCGTGATTGCACACACCTTCCGGCTCCTGCCGAGGCGGTGAGCGCCGGTGCTTCCACCATCCTTATAAGTGCTAAGTTATCTTGCATTGAGGCTGCACCGCTCAGGCCTGAAATCAAACAGCTTGGCTGCTCTACAGCCGCTCGCGGCTCGAATTCAAGCAAATTTGAGGCCCATGTTGGCGGCAAAACGGGTCTCCTAGGCCCGCCTGCCTATCAATTCAGGGGACCGATCAGGCGGCGGTACTCGGCCTCGGGCCGGCCGTAGGCGTCCTGGGCGAACTCCTCTAAACCGCGCCGGTCGCGGATCGTGATGAGGCCCCGCTCCGTCCTGATGAAGCCGTTGCCCTCCAGAACATGCAGTGTCGTCGTCACGCTGGGGCGGCGCACCGCCAGCATCAGCGCAAGATAATCGTGAGTAAGTGCCATCTCGTTGCTGGGGCTGCGGTCGTGGCACATCAGCAGCCAGCGCGCGAGCCGCTCGTTGATCTGGTGCACCGCGTTTGACAGGGCCGTGTAGTTCGACTGCAGCCCCTGCACCTGCGCGAAGCGCAGCAGCAAGTTGTGCAGTGACGCACTCTCCTCCAAGGCGCTGATCAACGCCGATCGGGCGATCTTGTAAGCACCGTCCCCCACTTGGATGTCGATGCGGTGGGGCGAGCGATCCGACCCCAGGATAGGGTTGAGGGGAACGCACCCCTCC
>NZ_BPQQ01000007.1 GCF_022179325.1 Methylobacterium isbiliense
GTCAGTTCGGGGGCAATCTCAGTCACACCAAAACATCTCTCTTCAAGGAACCATCCAATGCGAAAGCTTCTCATCGCCCTTCTCGGGGCCACCACCCTGTCGTCGGCGGCCGGCGCAGCCGACCTCCCATCACGCTACGCGCCACCCCCCTCCTTCGTCGCCGTTCCGGTGTTCACCTGGACCGGCTTCTATGTCGGCGTCAACGCCGGCTACGGCTGGGGCAGCAACCGCAATTCCACCTCCTATGGTGCGACGGCGCCGTACGGCTATTACGGCGGCAGCGGCTCGAACGGCGGCTTCGTCGGAGGCGGGCAGGTCGGTTACAATCACCAGTTCACGCCGGGCGCTGGTCTCGTTGTCGGTGTCGAGGCGGACCTCCAGTACGCCGATCTCGGACGGAAGTACGCCTACGGGAGTAGCTCGAGCGGCAATTACATCGGCACGGTGCGCGGCCGGCTTGGTTACGCGTTCGGCCGCTTTCTGGTCTACGGCACCGGTGGCTTCGCCTACGGCGATGTCGGCGGCTATGGCGCCTACGCATACCCGCTGACGACAGCCTCCCCGTACTATTCGGGGGGGCGAAGCGAGACGAACGGAGGTTGGACCCTCGGCGGCGGCGTCGAGTACGCCTTCACCCACAACCTGACGGCCAAGGTCGAGGGTCTCTATGTGAGCCTCAACAATGGCGGCCGGAACGCCTATGCGGTCACCACTCCCGTCGTCTACGGCGCCAATCAGAACCGCGCCGAATTCGGGGTGGTGCGCGCCGGCCTGAACTACAAGTTCTAGGATCCGGTTGAGACGCGAGCCGGCGACCCACGTCGCCGGCTCAGCCTCCCCGACGATCTCCCGAGACGCCGAGGCGAGCGGTGTCTCTCGGGGCGCACCGGGGTGAGCAGGACCACGCCGGGCTCCTCGGGGAATGAGGTCTGACCGCATCATCGATGGCCGGCGCCAAGCGCGACGACCGGACGAATTGCCGATCGGCTCCGGGATGCCTAGCGTAGACGTGATGTAGAGGATCCCTCCTCATTAAATTGGTGGAGCGACATGCTGGCCCAGCAACCCCGCTTCGCGAGGCGCGTTGCTGCGTGGCTCGCTTTGCGGGCGCCAGCGCGCTTCAAGGCGCGATTGCGCACGGTCGACCTCCTCCATGTGACGCCCTGCGACAGGGTGCTGGAGGTCGGCTGCGGCTCGGGAGCCGCCCTGTCGCTCTGCCTGGCTCGCGGCGCTGCCTTCGTTGCCGGCACCGATCGGTCGTTGCTCAAGCTCGCTCTCGCCTACCGCAGCAGACGCTGGGCAGTCTGGATGGGACAACTCCAGCTTCATCTCGGCGGCCCCGAGACGCTTGGACGCTATGGAGCGTCGTTCGACAAGGTCTTCGCGATCGATCAGATCCAGCATTTCGAGGACAAGACGAGATTCATCCGCCTGCTGTACGACCGTTTGCGGCTCGACGGTCTGATGGCGCTCGCGTTCCGCCACCCGAGTGCAACCCGGAGCGATCTCCTCGTCATGAGCGAAGACCTTCGCTTGTCGATGATCGCGGTCGGGCTGGTTGATGTGCGGGTGAGGCAACTGACCGAAGAGGTCCCCCCGTTTGTCTGCGTTCTTGGGAGAAGACCACGTCCTTCCCATGCACGGTCGAACGAAGTCATGCCAAAAACGCGCTCGCTCCGGGTGACTGCCCCGGCGCTTCAAGGCTTCGATGGAGGATCTGGTGAGCGAAACAGCCCTCATTAAGCTGTCGCGGTTGGTGGCTCTCCGCCGTGAGCTCGATGCGGTGGCGAACAACGTGGCCAATGTCGAGACCACCGGGTTCAAAGCGAAACGCGTGAGGTTTCAGGAGTACCTTGCGCCGGTCGAACGGGCGGAGATCACCTCCAAACCCGAGCGGCCCGTCTCGCTTGTCGCGGCGGATGCCGGCTTCACGGATTTCTCCAAAGGCGCGCCCCAGGTTACCGGGAGCCCGCTCGACGTAGCGATCGACGGGGACGCCTTCTTCGTCGTTCAGACCCCCGCGGGCGAGCGCTACACGCGCAACGGCGCGTTCACGCTGGACAGCGCGGGACGGCTCGTCACGATGGCCGGCGACCCCGTCCTGACCACCACCGGCCCGCTCGCCCTATCGCCCCAAGAGGGCGAGGCCAGGATCGGCGCCGACGGCGTCATCTCGACGAGACAAGGCCCACGCGGGCGCTTGCGGCTCGTGCGTTTCGAAGCTCCACAGAACCTGCAGGCGCACGGCGGGAACCTCTTCCGGTCGGATCAGCCCCCGAGGGAGCTCGCGGCCGGCTCCGTCCGGCTCTTCCAAGGCGCCCTCGAGAAATCGAACGTGCAAGCGACCCTCGAGATGAGCCGCTTGGTCGAGATCAACCGGGCCTATCAGCTGGTCAGCTCGCTGCTAAAGGAAGACGGGGACCTTGATGAGCTCAAACGGCTCGCGGAGTTTTGACGGGCTTCGCGAGAGCAGAGCGGGCCAACGCGATCACGTCCAAGCCCGCTTGTCGAGAGCGCGCCCCCGCCCCCAGCACGCTCTCCGACGACGGCGGCGGCCCTCCTTGCTTCTTGCAACGCCGAAGCCCATTGACGGGGTCATGGCCGGCCTGGCTCAGCCCCGGAGCTCCGATAACAACAATCAGCCAGGGAGACGATCAATGGCGGGAGCTGGCTGTTGCGGTGAAGACGCCGCTTGGATCGCCGTCGATGGTGACAGGAAGGCGGTGCGAAGAATGGCCACAAGCCGTCGACCGTTGATCAGAAACAACAGCGCGGCAAGACCCAGATAGGCCCAGGCAAGCCAGGTCAGGGTGGCGATCGTGCGCGCCTCGTCGTTCCTGAAAATGAACGCCAGCGCGACCTGGAGAGCGAATAGGCCCGCGAGCGCCAGCGCCGACGAGACGCTGAGGCGCAGGCGCAGCAGAAGCGCGAGGCCAAACAGCGACTGGGCGGCCGTCAGGAAGAACTCCTCACTCTGACGCGCGTCGAGCGGCAGCGCCGAGACGGCGCCCGCCCCGACGCTCATGGCGAGCGGCAGCATGCCGACCAGCAGCGTCCATTGGTTGATCTTGTCGCTGATCATGGCCGTGAGGGCGTTGCCGGCACGATTGGCGAGGACGAACAGCACCGCGACCGAGACCGCCGGGGCCTCGCTGGCGAGAGGCGCCAGCCATTGGATGAGCAGGAACTCGTTGATGCCGAGGACGCGGCCCGTCTCCACCATGGCCTCGGCGAAGGGTTCGGCGGCCGTGAGGATGACGGCGCAGGCGACCACGACAAGAGTCCCCATGGCGGCCCATTGCGCGCGGAGGGAGAGCTCGTTCAGCGCCGCCGCCGGGCCTGTCTCCTCCGTCTCGTTCGGGTTATCGGTTTTCGGCAGGTTGCGCACCCGCCAGACGTAAGCGCCGAAGATCGCGGCCAGGACCGCGAAATCCAGGAGCGAGATGCGTGCCTTGAACAGGATGACGAAGGCATACAGGCTGGCGAGCAGGAGAAAGCCGATCTCGGCGGCATTGGCGGGTGCGAGATCGATCGAGCGGTGGCGGTCCTTGATCCAATGCAGGAACACCATCAACGGCCAGGCGAGGCCGACGAGGAGACGATTGGCGCCCGTCATGTTGGCGGCCGCGTAATGGACGTACTGGGATTCCGGGCCGGCGCGGCCGGCCTGGTACGCGTAGTAGAGGTCCACGGCGTATTCGGGCAGAACCGTCACGAGCGCCACGACGGCCAGGATCAGCCCCTGAGAGATGTACTGCTCGGCCGCCTCAGCGCCCCAGGATAGGAGGAAGCCGGCAGCCAGAATGGCGACGCCAAAAATCGCCGCGTCCAGGATCGGGCTCGGACGCAGGCCAAGGAGACGGAAGAGAACGGCCGGCACGGTTGCCAACACGGCGATGCCGACCAGGATCAGAAACCGTCTCACGCGAACTCCTTCTCAAAGATACGCATAGCGCCTGCAACGGCCACGCCCTCAGGGCTGTGGCTTCACAGCCTCGGACTCGACCTGGGGATAGGCGCTCATGTGCTTTCGCGGAAGGACGACCGTCCGCGCATCCAGCGTAAGCCTCATGCGGCGTTTCGTCTTAACTTGGCGATCAGCTAAAACCAAGAGGTCGGAGTGCCCATCTTGGGCTCGCGGCCGATCCCATTCCGGATCGCAGCGAGATCAGCCATGGAGGGCCGACATGGGTGGACATAGGCGGGGTCGCGGTTGGCTTGGTGCGGGTCACGCTGGTGGCATGTTTCCCGGTCGATCGGTCACTGGCCCGCTCGAAGGCGGTCGGCCGGCGCCGCGAAGAGCTGGGCCGATCTCCTGGATCGCTGTGGTCGTCGGCCTTCTTGTATGGTCGCTGCTCGCCTGGACGGCTTATGCTTTTGCGGACAGCCTCATCGGCTGGGTCGCGGCCAATGCCGGCCTCGTGGTGGAGAGCGGGAAGAATCTCGCGACCGCGACCGGCGTCGGCAAGGAGGCGACCAGCGTCGTCGATGGTCTCAACCTTGGCGGCCTGATCGGTCAGGCCTTGGCTTTGCTGAAAGTCGTTGTGAAGCCGGCGATTGTTGTTGTCTGGGCAATGGGCGTCCTCGCCCTCATGGCCGCACCCTTGATACTGTCGAGGATCGGCGCCCTGCTGGCGCCACGTCACCGCTGATTATGCTCGGCTCCCGTTAGACACCTGTCGTAGAGAGTTCGACCGTGTCACCCCGACGAATGCACGGCCATGGGGGCGCAGCTGCGCAGCCCGAAGGATAGTCGTGGGGCCTCCTGACGAGACGCAGAGATGATGTCAACGCAGGCCAAGGGGGCACCCTCTCTCGCGATCGTGGCATTCTGCCTACCCCATCGACGAGGCCGCCTGTTACGGTGCAGCCCCGAAGCGACGTCGCGCACGCTCATTGAAGTTCCCCGGCCTGCTTTCGGAACGTTGCTACTCTATAGCCGTAGACGCCAAGGGCGAGGATGAGGACCGCGTTCCCGGCCGGCTCGATCCACCCTCCGACGGCCCGGTAGCTTTCAGCAAGCACATAGCCCGCGGCCCCAAGGAGCCCTGTCCACAGAAGCGTGCCGACCGCCGACGCGAGGAGGAAGGGGATAAGTGGCATGCCGGCCACCCCGGCCGGCACCGAGACGAGGGTGCGCACGCCCGGCACGAGTCGCCCAACGAGGACCGCCCAAACTCCACGCCTGGCGAACCAGGCGCTTGCCCGGTCGACCTCGGCTGGGCTCAAGGTAAGCCAACGGCCGTGGCGGGCGGCGAAGCGCTTGAGGCGGTCGCGGCCTATCCATCGCCCGACCGCGTACCAGAACAGCGCGCCCGCGAGCGAGCCCGCCGTGCCGGCCAGCAGGACACCGGCGAAGGTCAGTTGCCCCCGGGCCGCAACGTACCCGGACAGCGGCATGATCACCTCGGAGGGGATCGGCGGAAAGACGTTTTCGGCCAGCATGAGGAGGAAAACCCCAAAATAGCCCCCACGATCGACGCCTTGTGTGATCCAATCAAACAGATCGACCTCCTTCCCGCCCTGCCGGAGCCCAGGACGACGTCGATGCCGGCAATCCTTCGGGCTTCATCGCCTGGATTTGAGCATCCGGCTGATCGCAAGCACATCTTGGCAACTTGGCGACAAGGTCTGGCCAACGCCTGCCTGCGCCGGTCATCCTCGGCTCATCCATGCGAAGCGGTCCTGAAAGACGTGCACCGCCATCGACCAGATCGGCTCAGCCTGCTCCGGATCTAAGAGTTCGCCGTCGCCCAGCGGCGTGGCGTCGGCGATCGGCATCTCGATCGGCATGAGCGTCCGGCCCGAGCCCCGTCGGAGCGCCTCCATTGCTCGAACGAGCGAGCCTTCTGTGCGAAGGAGGGCTGCGGCAACCGTGTCCGGGCTTGTCGCCAGATGCTCCGCCAAGAGCTCATTACGGAAGGTGGTGACAGCGCGTGATCTGGCTTTCGCGTCGGGCGCGCCCGGGTGCGCCTCGACGGCAAGGTCACATTCCGTGTCCAGACCCATGGACCGGTTGTTGAGGTTCGCCGACCCGATCCGCAGCAGCCGGTCGTCGATCGCGAGCACCTTGGCATGGACGTATATGGGCGCGCCGTCTGCCGTGACGGGGCGGTAGATCCGGAAGCGGCCGTACCGGTCGGCTTCTCGCAAGTACGCGAGGAGACGTTGGCGGGCGCCGCCCATAGCCTTCTCCTCGACCCATCCGCGGGCCCGCTGCGAGTTGATGACCACGATCTCCGGCCCGTCCGGCTCGCGCAAACGTGCCGCGAGCGCCTCGCCAACACAGCGGGCCGCGAAATACTGGCCCTCGATGTAGATGACCTGCCGAGCAGTCGCGATCGCGGCCAGGTGAAGCGCCTCGATCTCCCGCACCCCGGTCCGGCCGTGATATTCCGGCTCGGTGCGGGCGATCCCGACCTCGACATTGCAAAGAAGAGGGGCCAATCCCTCCGGCCAGAGATCCGGGTTCGCTGCAGGAGGCGGCTCGATCTGCTCACCCGTCGCCCGTCGCCAGCGTTCGCGTGCGAGCTCGCCCAAGGCCGCGGCCGCCGGCCCCTCCACCGCCATCGTGGCGTCATGGAAGGCGCCGTAAGCTCGTCCCGACGGTCGCACCCGGCGCGGATCCCCGTCCTTGTGGTCGCGCGTGTCCCAGCGGTCATCGGTCATGTCGATGCCGCCGCAGAACGCAAGCGCGTCGTCGATGACCACGATTTTCTGATGATGCGCGGCCCCGGGAGGATGGGCGCTGTCGAGCCGGAACTGGAATCGCTTGCTCGTGATCCAGTTGAGTACGTAGAGGGGCGTCGTGCCGCGCAGGAGCGTCCCGATGAGGCCGAGGTTCCATTGCAGCACCCGGACGCAGAGTTCGGGCCGACGCTCGACGAGAGCGGACAGGAACGGGCCGAGCCGGTCCGGCAAGCCTGGAAGAGGGGTGTCGGGATCAAGCTTGATGCGGGTGTCGAATTCCCAGCCGATGAACAGGACGGAATGGCGCGCGCGCAGGAGGGCGTCCCGAACCAGCCTGAAGTAAGGAGCCGCATCGACAATGGGAGCAAGTCGGGCGGCGCGTTCCACCCGCCAGCAGGTCAGGCCGGGTTGCAGCAGCGGAGCGCCGCCCGGAATATCAGGGGCGACATGTCGAAGATGATGCCCTGACCTTGGGGATTCCGTCATGCTCACTTGATCTCCTCGTCACGCCGGGACTCACTGTCGAACCTCGCCTACCGTCCTGCTGGGGTGTCGGCGAGGAGATCCTTGGCTTGTGCATAGAGGTGCTGTCCGCGCCGGGCACAGGTGTCTACGACGAGATGCGCCTGGACCAGGGTCTCGAGCTCGGACTTGCTCCGACGGGGACTGCGACGGACAGCAAACGACTTCACCTCTGCTGCGGGCCGTTTTCGCGGCCAGCAACTCTGATGGTGGCCCCGCGCGAGGTGCGCGGGGCCGTGCGTGGTTACAAAAGGCGGGGCTTTACTTCTTCCCCGCGCCGCTCTTGTCGCGATGGCCGTGCTGATCCAGATCCCCGGGCTTGTGGCCGGGATGATCGTGATGCTCACCGGGCACTTCTTTTTGACCCGCCTTGTCCCGATGCCCGTGCTGATCGAGATCGCCCGGCTTATGGCCCGGGTGATCATGGTGCTGGCCGGGCACCTCTTTCTGACCGGCCTTGTCGCGGTGGCCGTGCTGGTCGACGTCCCCCGGCTTGTGGCCGGGATGATCGTGATGCTGGCCGGGCTTGTCTTGCGCCATGGTAGCTCTCCTCTTCGTGGGTGAAATAAGGGAGCGCTTGGACGAGGCGCCGCACCCCCAGGCTTCAACGATGCGGGCGCCATCGCACCCTGTAGGGCGATGAAGCCCCTCAGGCGCTCGCCCCCGCGGCCGCTGCGCCGCACGAAGGACAGAACTTGACGCCTGGCGCGAGCACCGCGCCGCATTTGCAAGCCTGCTCCGCCTGCCCAAGGCGCTGCCCGCACTGCGCGCAGAACCGGCTGTCAGGCGCATTGTCGCTCCGACAGCTCGGGCAGACGAGCACTCGCTCGGCAGCGGCGTTGCAATCATGGGCGGGAGCTTGCGGCAGCGAGGTCCAACCCGGCTGGCTGAAGGAACCCGGGGCGGGTTGAGTTGGCACAGGGCCAGGCGCGGGCGCACCCCAGGGCGAGCCGTAGCCATAGCCATGGTCATCTCGGTGACCTCCGCCATGGCCTCCCCCGTGGTTTCCGCCGTGACGGCCGCCGCCGAACAGACGTCCGAGAAAATCCGAGCTCATGATGGGTCTCCCATGTTGGGCCGTCTCGCTGTGGACGTTCCGATCCACGCTCGCCGCCCTGCTTTCGGTGATATAGTTCCTCTAGCCACTAGAGGGTCAAGAGGCTATGCGCTCTTTCTCATAGAAGCGAGCAGGCGCCTCCTCCTGTCGCCCAGCGATGCACAAAACCAGAATTCGGGGCATGTGAGGCAAAGCGGAGCCATACCGGCTGTCGCGGAAATCGTCGGTCACGGCAGCTGGACCCGCTCTCCGGCCGCAGCAGCAGGTTGCCCGAGATCGAACCGGCGCAGCAGCGAGACCTTCTCAAGCCTTCCTTCAGCCCGGCAAGTAACCCGGCGCTGCCGGTCCCCTCACGCCAGCCCCGCGGTTCCCGCAACAGGAGGGCTCTTGTGGCCTGAGAGCATTCGCCTCTCATGGGCGGCCTCTACGCTTGTTCTGCCGTGCTGGGTCGGCATGAGCGTGGACCGGAACAACGACCGATGAGGTGTCAAAGGCAAACGTTACCTCAACCACATCTCCCTCGATCAGGTCGCGCTGGAGCCTCCCGAGGACGAGCCGGAAGCGGCTGTCATCGAAACTCACCTGCTCGCCGGGACCGAAGCTGAACGAGTCGCTGTGGAACGAGCCCGATCCGGCATGCGCGTCGAAAGCGCCGCGCTCGCCGAGCTTCGTCTCGACGCTCTTGAGGGTTACCGTCTTCGAGCCGCCGTTTTCGATCCGGACATACACGTTGGTGTAAGCGCCCCGCTTGGCGGGCTCGATGGCGGCATCGATGATGGCAATGTCGCCGGTCGCGTCCGAAATTTTGTCCGCCCTCGCTGGGTTCGTGGCGACAAGTGCGAGAAACGCTGCTGCGAACCCAACCAAGCGAAGCCAAGCAACGCTTTCCGACCGGGAGCATTCCATATGCAAGCAGGTCATCGCCCGTCTCTTCCAGCTTGCTGCGAGGCCGGTCTTGTCTCGATGAGACGCAAGCGCGGCACCGCAGGAGCGATAATCTCGGCCTGCTGCTTCGAGGGCGCCTGAAGGGTGGCAACCACCTCCGCGTAGCGGGCGCGGGCGTCCGACCAGTTCTGGGCAAAATCAAACAGTTCGCGCAAGGCCGGCGCAATTTCCCGGTAGGCGGCGAGCGCCGCGACGAGTGCGCCGAGGGAGAGGCGCTGCTGAAGCACGAGATAACCGCCGATCGCGAAGAAGAAGAACGGCGTCAGGTTGGAAGTGTAGTTGTATAGGGTCTTGAACCGCGCCTTCAGCTCGGTGATTTCAAGGCGCACCTGCTCAAGAGCTTCAGCTTGACGCGAATGCAGGCGTGTGGGCGAGACAACGTGCCTCACAATTTCGATATCAACGGGCTCGTGCGAGAGCGCGGCGTTGAAGCTGCGCGTAACGTGCACGCGCTCGCGCACCTTGCCATTGATGCGCCGCTGCAGCCGCGGCAGGACGGCGATCTGCAGGGGCAGCATCATCACGGCCGCAAAGGCGAGAGCGACATCCTGAACGAACAGGAAGACGACGCTCGTGACGAGCGTGCCACCTTGGATCAGCGGCACGACAAGCAGGCTGCCGCCGAAATAGCCGATCGGCTCGCATTCCTGGATCGCCACCGCGGCGAGGGTTGACCGGCCGCGCGGACACTGTTCGGCACGCCGGCGCCGGATCACGGCGAGCCGGATGCGGCGGACGATGCGTTCACTAACTCGGCCGCGGACTACGTTCGCGGTGTATTTGATCAGGCTGTTGGCCGTAAGGACGAGAAGGTAGCTGGCGCAGAGCGCAAAGAGCAACGCCTCCGAATCGAGCGCGATGCCGAGGAAATCCATCTTTGGCCCATGCTCGGCCAGGGCGTGATTGATGATGTGCTTCGGCAGCAGCAGCAGGACGTAGGTGGCCGGGATGGTGAGGACGGACAAGACCACCAAGCGGACCTGAAATGGCACGGTGGCGCGCAGCACGAAGCGCTCGAGAGTGGGAAAGGCCTTCTTCGAGTCTGCTGACGCGTCAGCTACCCTCCGCGCGCGTCCGCGCCGCCAATGTACAACGGCGGACCACACGAGCCGCAGCAGATGCCATCCCAGCCAAGCCGGCGTGACCACCAGCACAATGACGAAGATCGGCAGCATCCAGCGATGGTCTTGCGGGGTGTGGACCCACACGACCATGTGCATCAGGCGGTAAAGCTGCTCGACGGTGTCTTGCAACACCGTTCAGCTCCTCGTCGGTCCGGGCGTTTTCCCTCTTGGTCTCATCAGGCGTCCTCGCTCCCTCTTTGACTGCCCGGCATAGGAGCGGCCCCCCGGGTCTTACCGGGGAGCCGCTCCCGCTCCCATCGCGCGCGCGGGGGCAGTGCTTCGCGATGGAACTCGATGACGAAATCACGTAGCCGGATGCTCATCCCTGGCCTGCCCTCGGCATTTTCCTGATCAGCCCGCCTAGCCCATCGTCCGCCGCAACCACTGGGCGTAGTAGCGCGCCAGAATCACGATCCGCCTTTGCTCGTTGTCGGGCTGGTACCAGGCCCCCCCGGTGCTCGACGGCAACGCCAGGAGCTGCGGATAGCGGGCGACGATTTCGCCCCGCGGGCCAAGGACAAGCGCCTCCCCTTCAAGGTAGTCCGTATCGCCTCCGCCGCCGCCTCGGCCGCCGCCCCCGCCGCCCCCGCCACCGCTACCTCCTGCTCCCCCTCCGACATAGGCAGACAGCGTCAATCCGGTGAGGCGGACCACCAGTCTCTGACCACCAAGACGGTCGGCGAACACAGTCTGCAGCTCGGCTGTCATCGCCGAACGGATCAACTCGGCCGTCGGGCCGAGGCCAAGGGCCAGGAGGCGATCGACGTCCACCGCAACGGAAGAGGGCGCCTGTCCGGCGCCGCGTACGCGAGGGGCTGCACTCGAGGCCGCAGGAACGAACGCGCTCGCGGCGGCCGACGAGGCAGCAAGGAATGAGCGGCGTGTGATCCGAGTCATGGTCATCTCCTGTGTCACCGACCATCGGGCGTGCGCACCCCGATCCAGAGATCCTTAACCTGGTCGAAGTGGCGCTTGGCGTCGTAGCTGGGTGTTCGAAGCGCGAGCACGCGGGCTGAGAGCCGACCGACGGCGGACAGCACGCTGTAGGACGCCACGACCCGGTCGCGCTGGGCCGTGACGAGGTTCACCCGCGCGTTGAGCAGCTCCTGCTGCGCGTTGAGGACCTCGAGGGTCGTGCGTTGTCCAACGCGCGCCTCTTCTCGCACGCCGGTGAGCGCGATTTCGCTTGCCTGGATCTGGGTCTGGGCGGCGGTGATCTGGGCCTTGGTGGCTTCGAGCTGTCCCCAAGCCGACAGCACGGCGGCGCGGACCTGATCACGGGTGACCTCGACCTCGATGCGGCGCTGGCCGGCCGTTTCCTTGGCCTGGCGCGTGCGGGCATAGACCTCGCCGCCCTCATAGATCGGGACCGTCAGGCGCACCACGGCAGTGGCCGCGGTCCGAGCGTCGCCGCGTGTTTCGACGTCGGATCGGCGCGAGAGCCCGGCGCTGAGGCCGAGCGAGGGATAGAGTTCCCCCTCGACGACTTTGACCTCGAGCTCGGCCGCATCGACGCCGTGCAGGGACGCTTTGATCGCCGGGTGCTCCGCGAGCGCGACTTGCACAGCCGCCGGGAGACTGCGCGGAAGCCAGCGATCGGCGGGCAGCCCCGGGGCCAGCGTCTTTGGGTCGACACCGATCACCTGACGGTACCGCGCGATGCTGGCGCGCAGGTTGGCTTCGGCGAGGCTGACCTGGGACCGGCTACCGGCGAGCCGCGCCTCCGCTTGCGACACGTCCGTGCGCGTGACTTGGCCCGCCTCGTAGCGCTCGCGCGTCTGGCTGAGCTGCTCGTTCAGGAGCTCGACGTTGTTGCGTTGCAGATCCAGAATCGCCGTGTCCCGCAACACGTTCATGTACGCGGAGACCGCATCGAAGAGCAGGTTCTGCTCCGTGTTCCGCAGCGCCTCGCGGGCGCCCAAGACCTGCGACTCGGCCGTGCGCACGTTGTTGCGCGTCCGAAAGCCGTCGAAGAGCGTCTGGTTGAGAGTGATCCCCGCCCCGCGGGGAAACAGAGAGCCGGATTGGCCGCCGGCCGCTTCCATGCCGCCCGGCATCGAGCTCCGCATCGCCGCGACACCTGCGTCGGCTTCTGCAGAAATCCGGGGCCGGTATCCGGAGAGCGCCCGCGGCACGTTCTCGTCCACAGCCCGCACGCTCGCCCGCTCGGCGTTAAGCTGGGGGTTCGCCCCATAAGCCCGCGCCAGCGCACCCGGCAGGGTCTCGGCGGCCGCTCCATACGAGCCAAACGCGACGGCGACGCCTGCAAGCGCGCCTGTCAGGAGGAGTTCGATGGTCCGTCGCGTGTGGCGATCACGTCCTTGACACGGGGTACTGTCTCGCCGGTCATTGCCCCACGGGCATGGGGTCGTGACGCGTTCGAACGAGATGCCCAGCGATGGGACGGCGTGAGCCATCAGCGTGAACCGTCGCGCAAAGCGGGCTTCTGCCCCGTTTGGTTGTTCGGTGCGGCCTCCCCTCCTCGCTCGACGCAATGCGGCCCCTCATCCTCGAGCGGGTTTCTCGGCCGGGAGGTGGTCGCCGCAACACCTGGCAGCCGCCGCACGCGCAAGGGGTCATGCGGTCCGGCAATGCAGTCCGCCTGCCGAGGTGGGCTGCCGACCGGCAGAACGAGATGCGAGGCGATCAGGATGACGGAGGGTAAAATCATGGACTTGCTTGCGTCGTCGGCTGAGATGGGGGTCGCCTGGAGAGATCCCGGACCGTTCACCCAGGCGGAGCTCGAAGGGTGCGGTAAAGTTCGTTCACCCCGTCGCTGAAATCCTCCCCCGCATTCTTCGAACAGAAGGTGCGCAGAAACTCCGCCTGCTTCAGCAAAGGGAACGCCGGGGGCGTAAGGTCCAGTCCTTCGTCCTTGCCCGCAGGCGCCCGGATCAGAAGCCCGTTCATGTAGCCCTGCGCCCAGGCGAAGAAGTTCTTCTCGACATCAGGGCGACCGGCGATCTCGCGAAGAAAAACCTGGCAGCTCGCGGCGCCGATGCCGACGATCTTCACTGATTGGGCCTGGGCTTGTCCGGCCATGAGACCTGCGATTGTTGCGAGAACCGCCGGCAGCGCGGATCTGGCCTGAAGCGCGCTGCCGCGGAGGGTTGGTGTCGGCATCGATTTCTCCTGAGCTCTGTCGGACCGCCGCATTCCCGTTGCCCCTTCATTCAGCCGCTTGCCTAGCTGGCACATGTTCTTCCGTGTCTGGCGTGCCCGGCAGCTCCGGCTCGTGATGAGAGTCGACGCGCGCCCGCGCCTTGTGTCCGGAGAAGCGGGCATACAGCGCTGGCAGCACCACGAGGGTCAGGATGGTCGCGCTGATCAGGCCGCCGATGACCACGGTCGCCAACGGTTTCTGGACCTCGGCTCCCGTTCCGGTGGCGAGTGCCATGGGCACGAAGCCGAGCGAGGCGACGAGCGCCGTCATGGCGACCGGGCGCAGGCGCACCAGGGCCCCCTCATAGATCGCCTCGAGCTTCGGCACGTCGTCATCCATGAGCTGCTTGATGAATGTCAGCATGACGAGACCGTTCAGCACCGCGACGCCCGACAACGCGATGAAGCCCACCGCGGCGGAGACCGAGAACGGCATGTCGCGCAGCCACAGGGCGAAGATCCCGCCCGTCAGCGCCAGCGGCACGGCGCTGAACACCAGGAGGGCGTCGCGTGCTGACCCGAGTGCGCTGAACAGAAGCAGGAAGATCAGGGCGAAGCACGCCGGCACCACGATCATGAGCCGCTGGCGTGCGGCCGCCAGGTTCTCGAACTGGCCGCCCCAGGTGATGTAGTAGCCCGCGGGCAGCTGGACCTCTTGAGCGATCCTCGCTTGCGCCTCGTTGACGAGCGAGGCGATATCGCGCCCGCGCACGTTGGCGGTGACGACCACCCGCCGCTTGCCGTTCTCGCGGCTGATCTGGTTGGGTCCTTCCGCGATCTCGATGCTGGCCACCTCCCGCAGAGGAATGGTCGCCCCAGTGGCTCCTTGGCCGGCAGCCGCCGGAAGAGGCACCGGCAGATTCAAGAGCGCGTCGACATCGGCACGGATGCCGTCCGGCAGACGCACGACGATGTCGAAACGCCGGTCGCCCTCGAACACGAGGCCGGCCTCTCGTCCGCCGATCGCCGTGCCGATCACGTCCTGAACGGCCGTGAGGCTCAAGCCGCGGCGCTCGATCTCGTCGCGGTCGATTTTGATCTCCTGGAACGGAAGGCCTGTCGCCTGCTCGACCGAGACGTCAGCCGCGCCCTCAAGCCCGCGCAGGATGTTGGCGATCTGGTTGGCGGCCGCGAGCATCGGCTCGAACTCCTCGCCGAAGACCTTGACGGCGAGATCGCCCCGGGTGCCCGCAAGCAGCTCGTTGAAGCGCATCTGGATCGGCTGCGTGAACGACAGGTTGTTGCCGGGAAGCCTGCCGACCGCCGCCTCCATGTCCTTGATCAGCTGCTCTTTCGAAAGGTTGGGGTCGGGCCATTCCTCCTGCGGCTTGAGGATGATGAAGGTGTCGGACGCGTTCGGCGGCATCGGGTCGGCTGCGACTTCCGCCGTGCCCGTCTTCGAGAACACGAACGCGACCTGCGGAAAGCGGCTGATCGCCTTCTCGACCGCGAACTGCATCTCCTGCGACTGGGACAGCGATGTCGACGGGATGCGCAGCGCCTGCATGGCGATGTTCTTCTCGTCGAGGGTCGGGATGAACTCCTGGCCGAGCCGGGTGAACAAGCCCGCGCTGGCGGCGAAGAGGAGAACGGCCCCGAGGATGAACGACACCGGGAAGCGGATGGCTCCTCGCAGCACTGGCCGGTACATGGCCTTGAGGCCGCGCACGAAGAAGTTCTCCTTCTCCTGCACGCGTCCGGTGATCACGATGGCGATCATCGCCGGCACGAAGGTCAGCGAGAGCACGAAGGCGGCGACGAGCGCGATGATGACGGTGAGCGCCATCGGCTCGAACATCTTGCCCTCGACACCCGTGAAGGTCAGGAGCGGTGCATAAACGAGGATGATGATGGCCTGCCCGTACACCGATGGGCCAATCATCTCCTCGGCCGACTCGCGCACGGTCGTCAGGCGCTCACCCAAGCTCAGCTTGCGGCCGAACTCGTGCTGTCGTTCGGCAAGGTGCCGCAAACTGTTCTCGGCGATGATGACGGCGCCATCGACGATGAGGCCGAAGTCGAGCGCGCCGAGGCTCATCAGGTTGGCGCTGATCCGGCCCTGCACCATTCCGGTCATGGTGAGGAGCATGGCGATCGGGATCACAAGCGCCGTGATGAGCGCCGCGCGGAAGTTGCCGAGGAGCAGGAACAGCACCAGGATGACGAGCCCGGCGCCCTCGGCCAGGTTTTTGCTCACCGTCTTTACGGTGGCGTTGACCAGGAGCGTGCGGTTCAGGACGGTCTTGGCGATGATGCCCGGCGGCAGCGACTTGTTGATCGTCTGCATCTTGGCGTCGACGGCCGCCGCGACCGTGCGGCTGTTGCCGCCGATCAGCATCAGCGCGGTGCCGACCACCACCTCCTGGCCATTCTCGCTCGCGCTGCCGGTCCGGAGCTCCTTGCCGATGGTGACCTCGGCCACGTCCCTGACCCGGATCGGCACGCCTTCCCGGGTCGCGACCACGATGCCGCCGATCTCGCTCATCCGCTCGACGCGCCCGCCCGAGCGCACGACGAAGCCCTCGCCGTTGCGCTCGACATAGCCCGCACCGCGGCTGACGTTGTTGGCCTCAATGGCCGTGGCGATCTCGCCAAATGACAGCCCGTAGCCGATCAGCTTCGCCGGGTCGGGCTGGACGTGGTACTGCTTCTCGTAGCCGCCGATCGAGTCGACGCCCGCGACCCCCGGAACGCTCTTCAGCTGAGGCCGGATGATCCAGTCCTGGACCGTGCGCAGATAGGCGGCGCGCTGGAAGTCGTCGGTGAGACGCTGGCCCTCGGGGGTGAGGTACGTGCCATCGCTCTGCCAGCCGGGCTTGCCGTCCTGGATAGGTGCGGGCGGCCGCTCAGCACCGGCGCCATTCGCCCCGTGAGCTCCGCCCTTAGCGGGCGCCGTGCTGGCCTCAGTACCCTTCGCTGCGCCCTCTCCGACCCCTGCCGGTGTCACATACTCGACCGTGTACATGTAGATCTCGCCGAGGCCCGTCGAAATCGGGCCCATCCGGGGCTCGGCGCCGGGCGGCAGGCTGCTCTTGGCGTCGGTCAGGCGCTCGTTGACCTGCTGGCGGGCGAAGTAGACGTCGGTCTTCTCGCTGAAGACGGCGGTCACCTGCGAGAAGCCGTTTCGCGACAGCGAGCGCGTGTACTCGAGCCCGGCAATTCCGGCGAGCGTCGTCTCGATCGGAAACGTGACCTGCTTCTCGATATCGTAGGGGGAGAGAGCCGTCGCCGTCGTGTTGATCTGGACCTGGTTGTTGGTGATGTCCGGAACGGCGTCGATCGGCAGCTTGGTCAGCGAGTAGACGCCGAAGGCGGCCGCGAGCAAGGTGACGAGCACCACGACCCAGCGGTGATGAACCGAGAAAGCAAGGATGCGGGCAATCATGAGACTTGGCCTTAGTGGGCGTGGGAGGCTTCGGACTTGCCGAGCTCGGCTTTGAGCGTGAAAGTGTTGGCGACCGCGATTTCCTCGCCGGGATCGAGCCCGAACACGATCTCGGTCGACTGCCCATCTGTGCGGCCAAGCACGACCTCGCGCTTCTCGAACCCCTCCGGTGTGCGCACGAACACGACCTGGTCCTTGCCGACGGTCTGGAGCGCGGTCTTCGGCACGACGAGGGGAGCCTTCTGCTCCTCGACGACGATCCCGGCGGTCACGAAAGCGCCCGGCTGCCACACGCCGCTCTTGTTGGAGATCTGAGCCACGACGCGGGCGGAGCGTGTCTCCGGATTGAGCATCGGGCTCTTGAAAACGATCTTGCCGTCAGCCCGCTCGTTCATGCCGCCCGCCGTAACCTGGACCGCCTGGCCCTCCTTGACCGAGGGCAGGTCGCGTGGAGACACGGCGAGATCGACCCAGACTTGCGACAGGTCGGCGATCCCATAGAGTTCCTTGGGCTGGCCCTCGCCGCCGACAGCTGCCCCGAGATTGACGAGGCGCTCGACGATGCGGCCGGCAAGCGGCGCGCGGAGCTCGTAGCGCTGCAGGGCGGTTGACTGGCGTGACAGGCCGGCGATCTCCTTGTCGGGCACGCCCAGAGCCGTGAGCTTCTGGCGGGCGAGGTCGAAGCGCAGCTGCGCTTCCGAGAAGGTGGTGCGGGCGCGCAGGAACTGCTGCTCGGCGGTGATGTTCTTCTGGAACAGCATCTGCTCGCGCTCAAAGAGCGTCTTCTGCAGGTCGAAGTTGACCTGAGCGCCGAGGTACTCGCTCTTGGCGTCGGCTACTTCGCGGCTGTCCAGGACGGCGACGACCTCGCCCTTCGCGACGTTATCACCGAGCTGCTTGTTGAGGTCTGCTACGGTTCCAACCACCTTCGCCGCAACGCGCGCGATCCGGTCCGCCGCGGGAACGACCGTGCCCGGAACGGTCAGGCGCCGCGCGAGCGTGCCGTCGGAGGCTTTGGCCGTCTCGATCTTGGCCGCGGCGATCTGATCGGCGGCGAGCTTGAGCACGCCCTCCTTGCCCTCTTCCTTCTCGGCACCCCCGGCTCCATGGCCATGACCATCGTCCTTGCCGCCGCCATGGGCCTCCTTGCCCTCGGCCTGCGTCGGGGGGGCCTTCGTTGGCTCCTGGGCGCTCAGTTGAGCCAGCCCCGGCAGGGGCACGGCGCCTATGACGGTTCGGGCGGTCCGTGAGACCTCCGGAACGATGCTCGCGACGGCAACGCCGACGACGAGCGCGACGATGATGAAGAGAAAGCGCAGGAACATACCACCACCTCCGACAGGTGCTCGCGGAGCGAACCTGTCGAGGCCTTGCCTGCTGTGCAGGCGCGGCCCGATGCTCGACCGCCCAAGCCCATTAAGACGAGCTTGGGATGAGGCCTGAGGCGGCTCGTGTCCGAGCCGCGTCAGACCTCAGGGCGGTCAGGCGCGGGGTGGCTTGAAGGGAAGGGAGCCCGGACCGGGCCGAGGCGCTGCGTCAGATCTCGCGGGGTGATCCGCGGCTGACCGGACGCGCTCGACCGAGACGGCGCTCCAGGACGGCCGGACGGCCGAATGGCAGGCGCAATGCGCATGCTGGACGAGCCCAGCGTCCCCGGAAGGGCTGGGGACATCTGTGTCCCCAGTGCTGTTCGTGATCGCGGCCGAGGCGAGGTCCGGATCAGGGCCGGTCGCAAAGGCCTGAAGCGGCACCATCAGTGTCAAGAAGACGACCATAGCCATGGCATGCGCGATCAACGCCTGCCACAACGGGCGGCGCTGTCCATTCGCGCATCGGGTGGTCCGTGAAGCCATGGCCTTGCTGAGATAAGCGCCTGTGGTTAGCGGCTGGTTACGTCGACGTTATAGCGGCCCTTACCGACCTCGGTCGACCCCGTCTTGAGGGTAACGGTAGCCCGGAACTTACCCTCGACCGGGAAGTCGACCTTGCCCGATAGCATGTTGTCGCTAGCGGGCTTGAGTTCAAGTGTCTTCTGCTCATTGCCCTTGGCCAGCACCATCGCGGTCGCGCTGAACTTTGACGCGTCGACCTTCTTCTCCTTGTCGTCGAGGACGTAGAGCATGGCATCCGTGCCCTTGACCACGAGCTCGGCTTCGTAGGAACCGATCTTCTGGACCTGGCCGCCGTGCTCCGCCCCGTGCGAATGCGCTTGCGCCAGGGCGAGTGCGGGAGAGAGGGCGAGGGCCGCTACCAAGAGCATACGGAAATTAGACATTCGTCACCTCATCATGATGTGTGTCAGGAGAAATCTGAACGCAGATCGAACGACACGCTGTCTTGCAGCGGAACTTGGCCCAAACTGAGGTGCCGCAGGCCTCCCTGACTGGCCCGCAACCTTCAGCCCGTGAGACAGTCACGCCGCGCATGCCGGGCGAACTCACTCTATTGATTGCGGTTTCCGAACAGGGCGAGCAGGAACTGGAACATGTTGATGAAGTCGAGATAGAGGGTCAGCGCGCCGAAGATCGATGCCTTGGCCGCGGCCTCGCCGTCTGCCGAGCCGAGTTCGTAGACGTACATCTCCTTGAGCTTCTGCGTGTCATAGGCGGTGAGCCCCGCGAAGATCAGCACGCCGATGACGGAAATCGCGAACTGCAACGCGCTCGAAGCCAGGAAGATGTTGACGAGCGAGGCGATGATGAGCCCGATTGCACCCATGATCAGGAACGAGCCCATCCCCGACAGGCTGCGGGTCGTTGTGTAGCCCCAGAGGCTGAGCGCGCCAAAGGAAGCGGCCGTGATGAAGAACACCTGGATGACGCTCGCGCCGGTGTAGCGGATGAGCAGCGTCGAGAGCGAGGCGCCCATCACCGCGGCGAAGGCGAGGAAGGTTGTCCGCGCAGTCGCCACCGACATGCGGTCCATCCGGAACGAGAAGAAGAAGATGAAGGCAAGCGGCGCCAGCGCCACCATCCACATCAGGGGCGTCGCGTAGAGCAGCCGGCCGAAGCTGGTCAGCGGAATGCTGCCGATCCGGGCGACCGCGTCGGCCTGAGAGCCCGCAAGGGCGAGCTTGTTGACCCCGAGCGCGACCAGCGCCGACAGCGCCAGCCCCAGCACCATGTTGTTGTAGACGCCGACCATGAAGGCGCGCAGGCCCTGGTCGACCTCGGCTTGGCTCCGAGCAAGAGGCGCGCTGCCCCAGGTGGGGGTTCTTGAATTGTACGGTTCCATCGCTGTCTCCCGTTGTAAACCTATTCAGGCTTTCTGCGGCTTTTCCGCGGCCCGGAGCGCCTCGGTTTCGACCTGGATCGTCACATGGTCGGCGTCAAGCTCGTTCGCCAAGATCCGACGCGCGTCGGTTAGAATACGTTCCGCCTGCGCCATGTTGACGACCACGAGATGCGCACTCATCGCGTCGATCCCCGAGGCCGCGACCGACACGTGCACGTCGTGGACCGCCGTCACGCCCGGGATGGCGAGCAGCTGGCGCTCGACGAGGCGGACAATGTAGAGCCGGACATCCGAGCTCTTCCTGATCAGCTCCGCTCCGCAGCCGCCTATGTTCTGGGCTTGCTGGCGATGCGGCAATCCCCCCTGCGAATGGGTTTGGGCCAGGGCGAGCGCAGGAACCAGCGCAAAGCTCGCCGTGAACAGGATCCGTAGCTTCAGCATTGAGAGCCTCGCGTGGTGCTGCCTTCAACGCGGCTATGAGGGTTCGACGGCTTGTCGGGCACCTTTGCTGTACAATGCTCGCTGCCGAGATTGTTGAAGCTGAGGTCCTGCCAGCTCCTTCGGTTGACCATGGGAGAGCGGCGCGGGGATCGTCGTGGCTGAACCACCGCGACAATCATCAGCATCACGCCGACCGTAATCGCGACGTCGGCCATGTTGAAGGCTGGCCAGTGCCAAGCTCCGACATGAAAATCCAGGAAGTCCGTGACGGCGCCCTGGCGCACACGATCGACGAGGTTCCCGGTCGCGCCGCCCGCGATGAGGCCGAGGCCGAGGGTCTCGACCGGCTGCTCGCTGCGCATCGCCCAGACGAGAAGGCCCGCCGCGACGGACCCGGTGATCCCTGCCAGCAACATGGGCCGATCCGCAAAAGCGCCGCTCAGCAGGCCGAAGCTGACCCCCGGATTGAATCCGAGCGTCAGATTGAGGACCGGCGTGACCTCGATCACGCGAGGCGGCACCATGACGACGCTCTGGATAAGCCACTTCGTGCCAAGATCTGCGACGAGTGCGACCGCAAACGCCAGGAGCGCCATCCCCGTGCGAGACCAGGTTGGGCTCATGATGCGAGCACGCTCTCCGGATTGCCAGGTCATGAACTCGCGGCCTGACCGCAGGACGGGCAGAACTTGGCGCCGGGCTCAAGGCTGGCTCCGCATTTCGAACACTTTGCTTCGTCCGGCCCGAGACGCTCGCCGCACTGGCCGCAGAACCGTGCCGAGGGTGCGTTGTCGGATCGGCAGCTCGGGCAGACGACCACGCGTACGGGCTCGGCCGTCTCGCATTGATGCCCGGGCGCGGGGCTTTGCGGAGCCGCGGGCCAACCTGGAGTTGGGCCGCCCGGCCCGGGGCCCGGCGCCCCCCAAGGCCCACCGCCGTAGGACCCGTGCCCGCCACCGTGGCCGCCATGACCTCCGCCAAAGCCGCCGCCGTGACCGCCGCGAAGGCCCCCGAGCAAGTCCCGTAGAAAGCTCATGGTTTGCTCCTCTGGTGCATGTTTACGCTCTGCTGAGCTAAGCCGTCACGGGCTTCAGTGTCGCCGGAGCGCCCGGACGGGTTCCTCCACTCGAGCCGGATTCTTGAAAGAACCCGAGAAGCCGGAGTGCGTTCGCCGTCACGATGACGGTCGCGCCCGTGTCGGCGAGGATCGCGATCCACAGGCCCGTGAGCCCGAGCACGCTCGTGACCAGGAACACCGCCTTCAGCCCGAGCGCGATCACAATGTTCTGACGGATGTTCGCCATTGTGGCGCGGGCGAGCCGCACCATGCGCGCTACGTCGCGAACCTGGTTCCGGAGAAGCGCGGCGTCCGCCGTCTCGAGCGCGACGTCGGTGCCCGAGCCCATGGCGACGCCGACCTGCGCCGCCGCGAGCGCCGGTGCGTCATTGATGCCGTCGCCGATCATCATCACCGACTGATGCTCGGCGAGCGCGCGGATGGCCGTGACCTTGTCGTCCGGCATGAGTTCCGCGCGCTCGTCCATTTCGAGCGAGCCGGCGATGGCGGCCGCGGTGCGCTTATTGTCGCCGGTCAGCATGACCGAGCTGATCCCGAGCGCCTTGAGCTCGGCGACCCCTTCCCGCGCGTCTGGCCGCGGCTCGTCGCGGAGCGCGATGAGGCCGAGAAGCCGGCCCTCCCCGACGAGCGCCGCCACAGTTTTCCCTTCGCTCTCGAGACGTTCGGCTGTGTCGGCAGCTCGGCTGTCGAAAGCTGCGCGATCGCGCGCAAACCGCGGCGCTCCGAGGAACAGCTCGCAGCCCTCAACGATGCCTTCCAGGCCCTGGCCCGGAACGGCCGTGATCCGTTCGGTTGCGCGGAACGGGACGGCCTGCGCCTTGGCTCTCGCCACGATCGCGGTCGCGAGCGGGTGGCTTGATCCTGTCTCAAGAGACGCCGCGAGCGATAGGACCTCGCCCTCGGACATAGAGATCGCAACGACGTCGGTGACCTTCGGCCGTCCCTCGGTCAAGGTGCCGGTCTTATCGAAGGCCACCATCTGGGCCTTCGCGACCCCCTCGATCACGACGCCGCCCTTCATCAGGATGCCGCGACGCGCGCCGGCCGACAGGCTCGAGGCGATCGAGGCCGGCACTGAGATCACGAGCGCGCAGGGGCAGCCGATCAGCAGAAGCGCGAGCGCGCGGTAGATCCAGGTCGCCCAGTCCTGGCCGAACAGAAGCGGGGGAACGAGCGCAACCAGCACCGCCGCGACAACGATGAGCGGCATGTACCAGCGCGAGAAGCGGTCGATGAAGCGCTCGGTCGGCGCCTTGGCCTCCTGAGCCTCTTCGACGAGCCGGATGATCCGAGAAATCGTGTTGTCCTCGGCCGCCTTCTCGACCCGCAGGCGGATCACCGCTTCATGATTGATCGAACCGGCAAAGACAGGGTCGTCCGGGCCCTTGGTCTTGGGCACCGACTCGCCGGTGACCGGCGATTCGTCGATGCCCGACGTGCCGCTCAGGATGATGCCGTCCGCGGGAATGCGGTCACCCGGGCGCACCATCACGGTCTGGCCCACCTGCAGGCTGTCGGCGGGCACCTCTCGGGTCGCGCCAGCTTCCTCCAGCATCGCCGTCTTCGGCACGAGTTCACCGAGCGCTCGGATGCTGGCCCGCGCCCGTCCGGCCGCCACGCCCTCCAGCACCTCGCCGACCGCGAACAGGAACACGACGAGCGCCGCTTCCTCGGCGGCGCCGATGACGATGGCGCCGGTTGCGGCGATGGTCATCAGCATCTCGATGGTGAACGGCATGCCGGCGCGCGCCGCCGCAATCGCGCGGCGAGCGACGGGGAACGCTCCGATGAGGGTCGCGGCGACGAACAGCCAGGGTGAGAAGGCCGGGATCACGAACTTGGAGCCCCAGGCGACGACGAGCAGCACGCCCGTCAGGAGGACGAGCCGGCCTTTTGCGGTTTCCCACCAGCGGCGGTCGCCCGTGTCCTCATGCTCGTGCCGGTGTCCATGGCTGTGGCCATGGGCCTCCGTCGCTTCGTCCCGCCGCTTGGCCCTGCCGGCAGCGGGTGTGCTTGCGGCCGAGCCGGCGATCCGCGCTTCGGGAACATTGCCGAGAGGAGGCGCGTGGTGGTTGTGAGTTTCATGAGGATCCTGCTCCCGGTCCTGGTGCAGTCGCCTTGCGCTCGTCTTCGCCTCGACCCGGCGCGGCGTGTAGCCCAGGGCCGCGATCTGACGCTCGATGGCCTCCTCCGTCGGGCCGCCGTCCTCGACCTCCACGTTCACGCTCTCGGTCGCGAAGGTCACCTTGACGGTGGACACGCCCGGCAGGCGCCAAAGCGCCGTGCGGATCTTGTCGGCGCAGCTGCCGCAATCCATGCCCTCGACGCGGAAGGTCAGCGCTTTGCGGGTCGGGGCGTCGGTCGAATGCGCCATCGCTCGTCTCCAATGCGACTCTTCGAAGAGCCGTAGCACCTCGAGCGGCTAGAGGATCAAGCGCTTTTTTGGGGGGATGAGTCCGGGCTGGGCCGGCCGGCGCAGTCCTTGAGTCTCCGGATGGCTGGTACCAGCGCCGTTCGGTCCTCAAGCCTCTCGAGATCGAACAGCCGTTCTCTGGCGTTGCTGGTGTTGCTCGCCAGGGACTCGTTCCCGCGGTATCCAGGGTACGTCCCAAAGGCGAGCTCTCGCCCTCCAGCACCCGCAACAATCCATTTATTTCTCGCAACATGTCCGAAACCCTGCTTGCGCCCATGCTGACGACCGGCTTCGTGGTTGCGTTCTTGCATGCCGCTTTGCCGACTCATTGGCTCCCATTCGTCCTCGCCGGTCGCGGGCAGCGTTGGAGCCGGGCCAAGACGCTTTCCATCACGGCGCTCGCCGGGTTGGGCCACGTCCTGTTCACGACCCTGCTTGGCGTCATCGTTGTCGGGCTCGGGATCGAGACCAGCCGGTGGACCGGCGACGTGTTTCCGCTCCTGGCCGGGGGTGCGCTGATCGCCTTTGGCCTTTATTACCTCATGCGCCAGATGCGGGGAGCGCGCGGCCACGGCCATTGGGGACTAAGGCCCAAGCACCGTCACCCCGATCATGATGGCGGCCCCGCTAGCAGCGGGCCTCACGCTCACGATGCGAGTCATCTCGATCACCAATCCGATCGGGTAGCCGTGCTGAGCCTTCTCGCTCTTCTGACCTTCTCGCCGTGCGAGGCGTTCCTGCCCGTCTATCTCTCCGGCATATCGTATGGCTGGGCAGGCTTCGGCGCCTTGAGCTTGGTCCTGGCCATCGCAACGCTCACGGGCATGCTCGCACTGACCTGGGTGACTCTCGCCGGCTTCGAGCGCCTGCGCCTCTCGGCGCTGGAACGGTTCGAGGCTGGAATGCTGGGCGGCGCACTCGTCCTTCTTGGCGTGCTTGTCATCGTGTTCGCGAGTTGACCCGAGAATATTGGCGTGAAGCCATCCAGGCAGCGCTCGGCACCTTCTTTCCTTGCGAAACGGGAACTTCCGATGGCCGATGCCAATTCATATGACGTCCTGATCATCGGCGGGGGCCCGGGCGGCTACGTCGCGGCTATCAGCGCCGCCCAGCTCGGCCTGAAGACAGCCGTGGTCGAGCGCGAGCATCTCGGCGGCATCTGCCTCAACTGGGGCTGCATCCCGACCAAGGCGCTGCTGCGCACCTCCGAGATCTACGGGTACCTCCAGCACATCGAGAGCTTTGGGCTCAAAGCGCAAGTGATCCCGTTCGACATGGGAGCGGTGATCAAGCGGTCCCGCGCCGTCGCAGGTCAGCTCAACGGAGGCGTCGTGCACCTCCTGCGAAAGAACAAGGTCGACGTGATCTGGGGCGCCGCGACGATCGAGAGTCCCGGGACGGTCAAGGTCGCGCCGTCCACCGGGTCCGTCGAGGGCCCGCCCGTGCCGGCGCCCAAGGGCGCGCTCGGGCCGGGCACCTATCGCGCGAGCCATGTCATCGTCGCGACCGGCGCTCGCCCGCGCGTGCTGCCGGGCCTCGAGCCGGACGGAGACCGCGTGTGGACCTATTTCGAGGCGCTGAAGCCCGACAGCATGCCGCGCTCGCTCCTTGTCATCGGATCGGGCGCGATCGGCATCGAGTTTGCCTCGTTCTACGGCACCATGGGAGCCGACGTGACCGTCGTGGAACTCCTACCGCAAATCCTGCCCGTCGCAGGATCCTGACGAGCGCCAAGGTGATCAGGCTGGAGAAGGGCCCAGATGACGTGACCGCCACCATCGAGCGCGAGGGCGCAGCGCCCGAGACGATCACCGCGGACCGGGTGCTCTCGGCCGTCGGCGTCGTCGGCAACGTCGAGAACCTCGGACTTGACGCGATCGGCGTCACGATCGAGCGCGGCATCATAGTCACGGACGGCTATGGGCGGACGAACGTCCCCGGCCTTTACGCCATCGGCGACGTGGCCGGCGCGCCGATGCTCGCCCACAAGGCCTCGCATGAGGGCGTCGTCTGCGTCGAGGCGATCGCCGGGGCGAACGAGGTGCACCCTCTCGACAAGGGCAAGATCCCAGGCTGCACCTACTGCAATCCCCAGATCGCCTCGGTCGGGATCACGGAGAGCAGGGCAAAGGCGCTGGGTTTCGACATCCGGGTCGGCCGTTTCCCGTTCATCGGCAACGGCAAGGCGATTGCGCTCGGCGAGCCGGACGGGCTCGTCAAGACGGTGTTCGACAAGAGGACCGGCCAGCTTCTTGGGGCTCATATGGTCGGCGCGGAGGTGACCGAGCTCATCCACAACTTCGTGGTAGCGATGAACCTCGAGACCACCGAGGCGGAGCTGATGCAAACCGTGTTTGCCCATCCGACCCTCTCCGAGATCGTCCACGAGGGCGTGCTCGCCGCCTATGGCCGGGCCATTCACTATTGAGCCCAGGACAGAGCTTGTCATTGAGTCCAGGATGCGACCTATCCACGTCATCAAAGCCAGACCCCCGGCTCTCAGAAGGGCCTCACGGAAGCTCCTCCTCGAGCCACTGCCATGCCTGCGCGACCTCCTCCTTGTGAAAGAAGCGCGTCTCTGTCGGCGAGAAGGGGTCGGACAGCCGCGCCAGTCGCGCTTGCCACAGCGCCTCGCCGACAATCGCTAGGCGCTCAAGGCTCAACGCGAAGCGCACCTCCGAAGCCGGGTCCGGCCATCCGATGGCAGGCGTGTCCCACCCTTCGAAGTGATCCATCAGAACGAGGATGCGAAGCTTCGCACGCCCTTCCACCATGCGGGCGAGCACGGGAATGAGGCGCTCGTAGTCCTCCGCCGTCAGCCGTCGGCTCACGCGGATGCCGAAGACCTCCGGACGGCTCGTCTCAAGGACTTCGAACATCGCTCGCCTCCGCGCCGGCGTTCGCCTCCGGTGAGAGCCGCCTTGCGGCACCGGGTCTGGATTGAGAGCAGTGCGTATGGACAGTCATATGCACAGTGCCTTCGGGCGGCTTGAGATCGTCGAGACCGGGCGGCGGCGACGCTGGTCGGAGGACGAGAAGGTCCGGATCGTTCTGGAGAGCCTGGCCGGACCTCGGCTGATCTCTGCGACGGCGCGGCGGCACGGTGTTTCGCGTGCGCAGCTTTTGACCTGGCGGCGGAAGCTGAGGCTCGAGCGAGAAGCGGCTGCGCCGGGGACCTTCGTCCCGGCGATCGTCGCGCCGGAGCCACCAGCCGCGTCCACACCGCCCTCGCGGGTGGAGTCTCCGGGGGCCAGTAAGGGACGGATGGAGATCGTGCTGGCGCATGGTTGGCGCGTCATCGTGGATGCCGAGGTAGATTCCGCTGCGCTGGCTCGAGTTCTCGATGCGCTTGGTGAGCGATGATCCCGATCCCGACAGGCGTCCGAGTTTGGCTGGCCACCGGGCATACGGATATGCGGAGGGGCTTTCCGAGCTTGTCGTTGCAGGTCCAGGAAGTGCTCCGGCATGATCCGCTGAGCGGTCACCTGTTCTGCTTCCGCGGTCGGCGGGGCGATCTCCTGAAGGTCATCTGGCACGATGGGCAGGGCGCGTGCCTGTTCACGAAGAGGCTGGAGCGTGGGCGGTTCCTGTGGCCAACGCCGGCTGACGGCGCGGTGACGATCTCGACTGCCCAGCTCGGCTACCTGCTGTCGGGGATCGACTGGCGTCATCCCCAGGCAACCTGGCGTCCGACCTCGGTGGGATGATTGTCCGGCTTGCAGGCCGTGCAGGACGTGATTCCATCGGCGAGTGATTGCCGATTCGCTCCCTGCCGATCTCGCCGCGGCTCACGCCATGATCCTGGCGGAGCGCGCGGCCCGGATGGCCGCCGAGGCCGAGGCGACCCACGCCAAGGCCGACCTGACGGGCACCGAAGCGCTGATCGCGCATCTGAAGCTCGCCATCGAGAAGCTGCGGCGGGCTCTCTACGGCAGCCGCTCGGAACGTCAGGCGAAGCTCCTCGACCAGATGGAGCTCGAACTGGAGGAACTGGAGGCGGCGGCGAGCGAGGACGCCATCGCGGCGCAGGCTGCGGCTGCGCAGGCCTCCCGGACCATGACGGTTCGCAAGCACCCCTCGCGCCGCCCGTTCCCGGCACATCTGCCGCGCGAGCGCATCGTGATCGCGGCACCCACGGCCTGCCCGTGCTGCGGGTCGGCCAAGCTGTCGAAGCTCGGGGAGGATATCACTGAGACGCTGGAGGTGGTGCCGCGCCGCTGGAAGGTGATCCAGACCGTGCGGGAGCGCTTCAGCTGCCGTGACTGCGAGCGGATCATGCAGCCGCCTGCACCCTTCCACGTCACGCCCCGGGGCTTTGCCGGGCCGCAGCTTCTCGCCACCATCCTGTTCGACAAGTTCGCGCAGCACCTGCCTTTGAACCGGCAGAGCGAGCGCTTTGCCCGGGAGGGGATCGAGCTCAGCGTCTCGACGCTCGCCGACCAGGTCGGGGCCTGCGCGACGGCCCTGGCGCCGCTTCACCGGTTGATCGAGGCGCATGTGCTGGCAGCAGAGCGCCTTCATGGCGACGACACGACGGTGCCGATCCTGGCCAGGGGCAAGACGACCACGGGCCGGATCTGGAGCTACGTCCGCGACGACCGGCCCTTCGGCGGCCCGGACCCGCCGGCGGCGCTGTTCTATGCCTCTCGTGATCGATCCGGCGCGCATCCCGAGCGCCACCTGGGCGGGTTCGGCGGCATTCTCCAGGCCGACGCCTATGGCGGCTACAACGGGCTGTACGGTCCCGACCGTGCGGCCGGGACGGTGACGCCGGCGTTCTGCTGGTCTCATGCCCGGCGCAAGTTCTTCGAGCTGGCCGATATCGCCGGCAATGCCCGAAGGGGCAAGAACGCGGCCGTGATCTCGCCAATCGCCCTGGAAGCCGTCAGGCGCATCGATGCCCTGTTCGAGATCGAGCGCGGCATCAACGGACTCCCGGCGGCCGAGCGCCTCGACGCCCGCAAGCGCGAGAGCGCTCCGCTCGTCGCCGAGCTCGAGGCTTGGCTGCGGGACCAGCGCTCGCGCCTGTCGCGCTCCTCGCCCGTCACCGAGCCAATCGACTATCTGCTCCGGCGCTGGCCGGCCTTTACTCGCTTCCTTGATGACGGGAGGGTCTGTCTCAGCAACAACGCGGCCGAGCGGGCGCTGCGCGGCTTTGCACTGGGTCGCAAGGCGTGGCTGTTCGCGGGCTCTGAGCGCGGCGCCGAGAGAGCGGCCGCCATCGCGACGCTGATCATGACGGCGAAGCTGAACGACATCGATCCGCAGGCTTGGCTCGCCGACGTGCTGGCTCGCATCGCTGGCCATCCCGTCCAGCAGCTCGGCGAACTGCTCCCCTGGCGCTGGGGTCGCTCGGCGCCACGCGATCTCGCTCAGGCGGCCTGACGCTGGCGCGCGTCCGTGTCGTTCACACCGCCGCGGCAGTTGCTGTCCGGCTGGGCGTCTCCGAGGATCTGGTGCGGCTCATGGCGGAGGAACTCTCCGATGAAGACGGCTGCATCCTCGTCTTGGGCGTCACCGACGAGGACTGGACGCCTGCCTTCACGGTTCAGGGCATCGACGCCCTCCGCGAGCTCATCGCCGAGTTCAGCCAGCTCGACCTCCCTCTGGAGAAGACCAGCTCGCGGCCCTGACCGGATGCGTACGCGCCGGCGGACGACCTGGGCCTTACACCAGGCCGAGGCAGAGGCTCTCGGCGGGCAGGATGTCGCGCCACTCCGCGACGAGCTTGCGATAGGCCTCCCCGACCGGCCTGATCTTGCGGTCGAGATCGTAGAGGCCGAGCGGATTGACCTGTCCGTTGTCCTCCCGCAACGCGGTGTCCCAGTCGACCTGTGTTGTTGCCCCCGAACGACC
>NZ_BPQQ01000008.1 GCF_022179325.1 Methylobacterium isbiliense
CGGGCCTGGGCGATGATCGACTCGTCGGCCACGACGCGCCGTGCCCATTCGTGCGCCTCCACGGCGGCCGCGATGTCCAGCCGGATGCCGCTCGCGATCTCCCGCAGCCCCGGGCTCGGGTCGGCGAGATAGGCCGCGACGGCCGCACTCAGATGATGATCCGTCACCGCGTTGACCTTGAACAGGTCGCCCAGTGTCGGGATGTCGTTGCCAGCCATCGGTCACCTGCCTGCGGGCTGTGCGATCCTCGCCGCACCGCGGCCGGGTCCGCGGCGGTGAGCGCGCTCAGCCGCCGAGGTGGGGACCGGTCCGGTGCGAGGAGGCGCGGGAGAACGGCGCTTGAGAATCCTGCTCCGGCGCGTCGCGACCGGGCCACGCCGTCGTGCCCGATCCGTGTTGCAGCAGCATTGCGTGCCCGTTGCGCGGCGCGGTCGGACGCTCCCCGTGGCGCCTGCGGCACGCCTGTCGGACGCTCCTGCTTCGTCCGGCGCCGCCGGCCCCCACCAATGGCGGCCTTGGTTCCAGCACAAAAGCTGCCGCCCGGTGTCGTGTTTTGCGTCATGAATAGCGCAATCTGGCTAGATGCCAGGCAAACAATTGATAAAGGAGAATTGTTTTTCTGAGTGAATACGATCGTATTGCGATCCCGTTAACGATCCAGCAAGCCTTGCCGGACATAGAGGGGGGAGTTGCGGCGGCTGAGAGCGTGAGCGATGTACCGGCTGCTCACCTGCATCACGGATGAGCACATCCCCGGCCTCCTGGCCCTCAACGGGCTGATCGGGTTCGCGACGGCCTACACCCTGTTCTCGCTCATGGCGGTCGCCCGGCGCCGGCAGGCCTCCTGGCCTGTCGCGCCGCATCTGCTCGCGCGCCATCTCGTCGTCGGCGTGGCGGCCGGGGGCGGGATGTGGAGCACGCACGTGCTCGGCATGCTGGCCTACGATCCCGCCGGCCTCAGCCTCGGCTTCGAGGCCGGGAGCATGGCCGCGGCGTTCGGGCTCGGCATCCTCCTCGTCTGCGCCACGCTCGCGATCGCCCGGTCGCCGCGGGCCGGTGCACCCGCCCTCGCGGCCGTCCTCCTGGCGCTCGGCTTCGCGGGCCTGCACCTGCTGGGCCTCGAAGGGACCGTCGTCCCGGGGCGCATCGTCTGGGATCTGCCGCTTGCGGGCGCCGCCGTCGCGGCCGGCGCCGGGCTCTCGGCGCTCGCCATGACGCTCGGCCTGGGCCGCCCCGGCCTGCCGGCCCGCCTCGCGGCGAGCGCGCTCCTGACGCTCGGCATCTGCGGCATGCACGTCCTCGCCCTCGCGGCGGCCACCGTGGTCCCGGACGCCGCGATCACCGTTCCCGCCCTGATGGTCCCGCGCGAGGCGGCGGCGTGGTGCGTCGCGGCGGCCTGCGCGCTCCTCCTGCACCTGGCCGCGCACAGCCTCGTGGCGGATGCCCGGGCGGCCGCCCTGGAGGTCGCCCTCGATCGCCTGCGCGCCCTGACGGAGGCGGCGTTCGAAGGCATCGCGATCTGCCGCGACGGCGTCATCCTGGACGTCAATCCGAGCTTCTGCCGGCTGGTCGGGCGCACCGCCGACGCGCTGCGCGGCGGGAGCCTCGACGGACTGACGGAGCCGGGCAGCCCGCCGCTGCGTGCGGCCTGCGGGATGGGCGAGGAGCCGGATTCCCTCGAGACCCTCCTGCGTCGGGCCGAGGGCGACGCCGTGCCGGTGGAGGTGCGGGCCAAGCCCTGGCGCGACGGCACCTCCGTGCTCGCGGTCAACAGCCTGCGCGAGCAGCGCGAGGCGGATCGGCGCCTGAGACGGATCGCGGTGCGCGACCTCGCGACCGGCCTGCCCAACCGCGTCGCCTTCGACGCGGCCCTTCGGGCGCAGATCACCGCCTGCGTGCGCAGCAACGCGGCCTTCGCGCTGCATCGGATCGATCTCGACCGCTTCAAGGACATCAACGTGGTGATCGGCCACGCCGCCGCCGACCAAGTGCTCGCCACCCTGGCCAAGCGCCTCGTGCAGGGGGTCGAGCCGGGCACGCTCGATCGGGTCTTCCGGCTCGGCGACGACGAGTTCGCGGTGATCCAGGTCGGCACCGGCCCGCAGCGGCCGCCCGAGGCGGTGGCGCTCCAGATCGTGGAGCACCTGTCCGCGCCCGTGGTGGTGGCCGACCGGCAGGTGCCGGTGAGCGTCAGCGTCGGGATCGCGCTCTGGCCCGAGGACGGGTCGGGGGCCGAGATGCTGCTGCGCCGCTCCGGCCTCGCCCTCGACCGGGCCAAGCTCGACGGCGGGAGCCGCCATTGCCGCTTCGACGACTCGCTCGTCGGCGCCATCGAGGCCCGCCGCGCCCTGCAGGCCGACCTCGCGGAGGGGTTGCGCGCCGATGCGTTCAGCGTCGTCTACCTGCCGGTCGTCTCCTTCGCCACCCGGCGGGTGGTCGGCCACGAGGCGCTGCTGCGCTGGCACCACCCGATCCTCGGCGAGATCCCGCCGAGCCGCTTCATTCCCCTGGCCGAGGCGAGCGGGGCCATCGTGGATCTCGGCCGCTTCGTCCTGCGCGAGGCCTGCCGCGCCGCCGTGACCTGGGAGGGGGCGCCGCTCGTCTGCGTCAACGTCTCGGGCGTGCAGCTGCGGACCGACGAGATCGTGGCGCTCGTCGATGCCACGCTGGCCGAGACCGGCCTTCCGCCGCAGCGCCTGCAGCTCGACGTCACCGAGACGATCCTGATCGACGACCGGCACCGCATCGCGCAACGCCTGGAGGCCCTGCGCCGCCGCGGCATCCGCGTGGCCCTCGACGATTTCGGCAAGGGGCTGTCCTCGCTCCAGCTGCCGCGCGACATCCCCTTCGACGCGGTCAAGCTCGACGTGTCGGTGATCGGCAGCCTGCTCGTCCACCGCGAGCAGCGCGGCGTGGTCGAGGCGATGATCCGCCTTCTCCACCAGCTCGGCCGCGTCATCGTGGCGGAGGGCGTCGAGACGAAGGAGCAGTGGGACGTCCTGCAGCGCGCCGGCTGCGACTTCGCGCAGGGCTCGCTGTTCGGCACGCCCCGCCCGGCCCCGCTCACCGGCGACGTGCTGCTCGAATCCCTGCCCCAGGTGACGCGCCTCGCCGACCACGCGCGCCGCCGCCAGGGCTGAGCCCGGGCGGCCGCCCGGCACCGGGCCGCCGCCCGGCACCGGGCCGGGGTTGCGTCGGCCCCGGGGCCGTCCCGCCGATTAATCCCGCAGCCGCGTCTGCAGGCGCACCAGGGAGATGCTGAGGCGCCGGACCTCCTCGTAGCGGGATTCCGGGTGGGGCGGGTGCGTCGGGGCGCGCGTCTCCATCTCGCTGGCGGCGGCCACGAGCCGGCGCAGCGGCACCGCCACCCAATCGGCGATCAGGAACAGCAGGGCGAGGGCGAACAAGGCGCCGGTCCCGAGCAGCGTCCAGAACGAGCGCACGAGGTCCCGCGTCGGCGCGAGCGCGCTGTCCACGCTCTCGCGCACGAGGAGGCTCCAGCCGAAGCTCGGCAGGTCCGCATGCCCCACCGCCGGGACGCTCACCGCGAGGTAGTCCTTGCCGTCGGGCCACGCCTCGCGGGTCACGGCGGTGCCGGTCCCGCGCACCGCCGCGGCCGCGGCCCCCACGGTGAGCGGCTTCTCCACGAGGTCGGGCGGTCCGTACAGGACCCGCTGGTCGCGCGAGAGCAGGATCACCTCGGTGCCCGGGGCGCCGAGGCTCCCCAGCGTCTCTGTGACCCAGCGCCAGTCGACATGGGCGCCGATCACGCCGGCCACGCTGCCGTCCGCCCGGCGCAGGGGCGCCGACAGGTCGATGAAGCGCAAGGGATCGCGGCCGTTGCCCAGGCGCTTGGCGAGGAGCTGCGCCTCGTGGACGTCGCCTGCGGCGGGGCGTTCGAGGCCGAGGCGGAACCAGGGCCGCTGCGCGACGCTCTCGCCCTCCAGGATGCCGCCGCTCGCGGCCAGCACCTGCCCCTCGATGCTGGCCACCCCGATCCACGAGTAGCGCTTGTCGAGCCGGGCCAGCAGCGAGATGTCGTGGCGCGCCCCGTCGAGCCGCGCGAGGTCGATGCTGCGCGAGAGGCCGTCGACGTCCTGCCAGAGCTGGTGCAGGCGCCGCGCGAGCTGGTCGGCCCCGACCTCGCCCCGGGCGCGCAGCTTCTCGGCCAGCAGCACCTCGGTGTGCTGCTGCAGCCCGCCGGCGTAGATCGACCCCGCCACGAAGGCCGGCGCCAGCATCAGGGCCGCGCCGCCGAAGAACACCACGCCTTTCAGGCTGATCCATGATGCGCGTGCCATCGCGTCCGTCCCTCCTTGACCCGAAAGCTATCGGCTGAGGCTGCGGGCGAGGTCGCGCAGCATGAGCGCGAGGTCGCCCCGCCCGGTGCCGGGCGCGCCCTCGGCGGTGTGGAGCCGCGCGATCAGGGCCGCCTGCTGCGCGCGGTCGGGCGCGAGCGCGAGCCGGCACCCGTCCGGCGTCTCGGCCAGCACCCGGGCCGCGACCGGCCCGATCTCCGGCAGGACGAGGTGTCCCTCCTGGCCGGGCGCGAGTCCGGCCGGACCCGAGAGGCGCGCCTCGCCGGCGCCGAGCGTGACGAGCCACGCTCCGAGCCGCCGGGAGCCGATCTCCAGCTCCACGCGCTCCACCTGCTGGCGCAGCGGCCGGTCCGCCCGCGGCCGCTCGATGCAGGCCGCGATGGCGAGGGCCAGCACCGCGAGGTTGTAGAGCGTCCAGAACAGGATGATGACCCGCCCGTCGCCCGCCACGTGACTGAAGTTGAAGGCGAAGTCCGAGGTCAGCGAGACCACGAGCCCGCCGAGCGTCAGAACGAGCAGTACGAGGAACGGCCGCATCAGCGGCCATTGCACCACCACCCGGGTGCGGTCGCCGCCCTTCGCGGTGACCCGGAACTTGTGCGGCCCGGGCGTCAGCAGCCCGGCGGCCACCGCCCGGGTGATCGGCCATGCCGCCAGGAGCTGCGAGACGTCGTTCAGCATCGGGACGAACAGGCCGTTCGACAGCCAGTTCAGGGTCATCATCACGGCAATGTAATAGGGAAGATAGTAGGCGACGATCTCCACCACCGAGGCGTTCACCACGGTCACCCCGAAGTACCAGTAGAAGAGCGGGCAGAGGAGACTCGCCAGCCGGAACGGGAAGGTGGTGGACCAGTAGAGGAGCGAGTCGAGGACGCTCAACCGGTGCCGGAGCGGCAGGCCGTGGTGCCCGAACGGATTGTAGACGTTGCGGATGATCTGCATCATCCCGAGGCACCAGCGGCCCCGCTGGACGATGTATTCCTGCAGGCCCTCCGGAGCGAGGCCCTCGGTGAGCGGCTCGTTGAGGTAGACCGTCTCCCAGCCGGCCTCGGCGAGGCGCAGCGAGAGCAGGAAATCCTCGGTGACGCTCTCGGTCGGCAGGCCGCCGATCGCCGTCACCGCGCGGGTGCGCACCATCGAGGAGGTGCCGCAGCAGACCGCGATGCCCCAGGCGTCGCGGGAGGGTTCGACGTTGTCGAAGAAGTGGCGCTGCTCGTCCGGATAGGCGCCGCTGATGCCGAGGTTGTGCTGGATCGGGTCCGCGTTGAAGAAGTGCTGCGGCGTCTGGACGAGGCCGACCGTGGGCGCGTGGAACAGCGCCAGGGCCCGGCTGACGAAGTTCCGGTGCGGCACGAAATCCGCGTCGAGCACGGCCACGAAGTCGGGGGCGTCCGGCTCGGCCATGCGCCGCCGCAGGGCGTGGTTGATGTTGCCGGCCTTGGCGTGGGCGTTGTCCGGCCGCACGAGGTAGCCGATGCCGTGGCGCGCGCAGACCGCGCGCAGCCAGTCCCGGCGCCCGTCGTCGAGGACGAAGACCCGCGTCGCCGGGTGGTCGAGGCCCTTCGCGCCCACGATGGTGCGCTCCAGGACCTCCAGCTCCTCGTTGTAGGTCGCGATGTAGACGTCGACGCGCGGGGGCGGGCCGGGCCGCCACCATCCGGCGTGCCGGCTCGCCTCCCCGCCCCGCTCGCGCAGCCGGGTGAGGATCAGGAAGGCGAGCGTCGAGGAGATCACCGTCAGGCCCTCCAGGAGCGCGAAGCTCCAGGCGAGCAGCGGTTCGGGCGCGAGGGCGAAGGGCGGGACCGTCGCGGTCAGGCGCCATGCCATGTAGCGCCACGCCAGCGCGGCCGCGGTGCCGAGGAGGAGCACCCGCCAGAGCGTCCGGGTGCGGTCGAGGGCGGGCAGGACGAGAAACCCGAGCCCCAGGAGGATCGCCGAGGCCGCGAAGGCGGAGAGCAGGGGCGAGACGCTGAGCACGGCCCCTAGAACCCGTAGCGGGTCGCGAAGGCGCGGAAGGCCCCGAGCGGCCCCTGGCTGAAGATCACCCGCCCGGTGCGCCCGACCGTGCAGCCGGCCTCCGCCTGGTCGATGAGGTCCGGCACGCTCAGCGTGACGTCAAAGCGCTTCAGGTGCTCGGCGCTCGGGCCGACCGCGAGGTTGGCGTAGAGGCCCGCCGCCCCCGATCCGCCGAGCCGGGTGATGGTCGCGCTGAAGATCCGGTCGTCGCCGTAGAACCGGAACTGGGCCTGGGCCCCGAGGCGCAGGCTGTCGTAGAGCGCCTCCGTCACGCTCGCGGTCACCATCAGGCTCGAACAATCGACGAGGCGCAGCAGGTCCTGGCCCCGCCGCACGTACTCGCCGTCGTCGACGAGGAAGTCCCAGACGACGCCGGGCGCGCGGGCCTTCAGCACCGCGGAGGTGAGCTTGTTGACCCGCACCCGCTCGGCGGCGATCTGCGTCTGGGTCTGGGCGATGCGCGCGGCGATCTGGTCCTCCTCGGCGCCGAGTTCGCCGAGCCGCAGGTCGAGTTCGCGGATGCGCTGCGAGGAGAAGGGCGCGTCGTTGTAGGAATCGCCGATGAAGACGCCGTTGCGGGCGGCGGCGAGTTCGGCGCGCTGGTAGTTGGCGCGCTGGCGGGCGCTCTCCAGATCCTGTTTGGCGACCTCGGAGGCCGAGCGGGCGCGGTCGAGGTTGGCGGCGGTCTGGACGCCGCGCTCGCTCAGCTCGTTGGCGCGCTTCCACGAGGCGTCGGCCTCCTTCAGCCGGGCATTGGCCGCCTCCTGGGCCGCCAGGGATTCGGCGATGCGCGCCTCGATCTGCCGCACCCGCCCCTGCTGGTAGTCGGCGACCTGGGTCTCGTAGGCCTTGCGGGCGGTCTGGAGCGCGGCGCGCTGGGCGCGCACCCGCTTGAGGTCGAGGGTCTGCAGGTCGAGCCCGCGTTCGAGGTCGATCAGCCGCGCGGTGTCGAAGCGGTCGTCCAGGATGTTGGCCACCACCTCGCCGGCGCCGATCCGGGCGCCGATGCTGCGCAGCGCGAGCGAGACCTCCCCCTCGACCGGGGCGCGCACCACCGCCATCCGGGCGTTGACGGTGGCGTCCGAGGAGGTTCCGGCGAAGTGCTCGCCCACGAGGATGTAGAGGCCGGCGCCGAGGAGCAGGAACCCGACGAGGAACTTGAGGACGCGCATGGGGCTTCGAGCGGCAGGGCGATGCGTGCCGGGCACGCCCGTCCGCGGGGGCGGTCCGCCGGCGCGCGCCGGCGGCGCCCGGGACGATGGCGCGGCAACGGTGGTCGAGGAGAGATCCGGCTCGCGACCGCGAGCGGACGGGCGTTCATCGCACACGCCTACGTAGTTTGCACCACCGTATTTCTGTGGGTTTACAACTCCTAGGATATTATCCCTGCCCGCAGCGCCAGGGCCACCGCGTGGGCCTTGTTCTGGGCGCCGAGCTTGTGCCCGGCCTTCCGGGCGTGCTCCTCGACGGTGCTGCGCGCGAGCCCGAGGATGCGGGCGATCTCCCAGGCCGTCTTGCCCTGCGCGGTCCAGACGAGGACGTCGCGCTCGCGCGGGCTCGGCGCCGGCCGGGACTCGCAGCCGGGATCCGGCCCGGCCAGCGCCCGCAGGCGGGCGAACGCCGCGCGCGCCGTCAGGTCGAGGGCCGCCCGCATCTCGGGCCCGCACGAGCCCGATCCGGCCACGCACACGCAGCCCCACAGGCCCTGCGGGCCGTGCACCGGCACGCACAGGCCGCGGCTCTCCCCCGCCCCGGCCGGGCGGCCGGGGATGGCGGCGCCGAGGCCGGGCAGCAGGTCGTCGATGCCGAAGACGCGTTCGGCTTTCAGGCCGCGCCGGATCAGGTCCGCGGCCGTCACCAGCCTGCGCTCGTCGGTCCAGCGCAGGTCGGCCTCCGGCCAGTCGAACGCGAGGACCCGGACCGCGAGCGTGTCCGGGGACAGAGGCGTCCGGTGAGCGACGTCGAGGACGAGGTAGCGGTCGAGGGCGAGGACGGACAGGAAGGCGGCGAACGCCGTCGCGACCGCGGCGGGTTCGCTGATCGTCTCGACCTGCGCCGCCAGCCGGAGCGCGGCCGCGCCGAGGCGCGCGGCGGATGGCGGGCGCGAGGCCCCGCGACGGTGACGCATGCGACGCAACTCCTGCATGCAAAAGACCGTAGTACGTCTTCAACGTGTAGGGCGATGGGAAAGGATTTCGTTAAGCCAAAGCGGCGGATTCGCGGGGCCGGGCCGACCGGCTCCGGGCGGGCGCCCCGAAGCGGCACGCCGGTCGCTCTTGCCACATATGTGGTGGGAATGTGTCCTGAAATCGGCTAGTTCCCGTGGGTCGTCCCAGGATGAAACAGATGCGCCCGCTCGATGGAGATCAGTTCACGGTCGTGAGAACGACGACCGAGATCGCCGCCATACGGGTCAAGGCCATCGCGGAGGCGCGGCATCTACGGGCGCTGGCCTTCGTCGCCCTGCGGGACGGCATGCCTCATGCCGAGACGCGCGCGGCGAACGCGCGGGCGGCGGCGCGCAGCGTGCTGGGCTTCGCCCGCCGTCTCACCGCGGAGGCCCGGGCGCGGGCGGCCCTGTGCGCGGCCGATCCTTCCCCGGAGCCGGAGCCGCTGCCGCTGCCGGAGCCTTGCTCGGCGCCGGCCCTCGAACCGGCCTGAGCGGACCGCGCCTCACGGGCCGACATAGGTCAGGTGGACCTCCTGCGGCCGGCCGGGCACGAGGCTCGGCCGCGAGATCGTGCGCACGCGCGCCGCCGCGGTGATCTCCGCCATCCGGATCAGGCGCGCCCGCGCGAGGTCGTGGTCCTGCAGGGCGCCCCCCGCCGCTCCCGCCGATTGCGCCACGCACTCCGTGAACGAGAACGGCGCGTAGGCGGTCAGGCCGTAGGGGTGCCAGCCGTCGGATCCGAGCGGGCTCGGCCGCTCCAGGATCCACTCGGCCGTCGCCCCGGAGATCCGGCAGGGGCCGGGGGCGGTGGCGTCGAAGGCCTGCAGCATCAGTCCCTGGGTCTCGTTCTTCAGGTTGAAGCGCACGGTCGTCGGATCGAGCACGGTGAGGATCGCGCTGACCACGTCGCCCCCCGTCACCGGCAGCGGCAGCGGCTCGGGCGCGTTCGTCTGCCCGCGCGCCCACCATTGATACCACGTCTCGTAGGCCGCCTGCGGCGGCGGCCCCGGGTGCCAGATCTGCAGGGTTCCGATCTGCGGCAGGCTGGAATCCTGGTAGAAGCCCTGTCCGTCGAGCCCGATCCAGGTCGAGCTGCGCCGCTCCTCCCCGCCCGCCGGCCCGGTGACGACCGGGACGGTCCAGCGGCCCATCACGGACACGAAGTCCCGCCCGCCGCGCGGCGCCAGGGAGGCGCCCGACCAGTTCGCGCTCTTGTGCACGGGCAGCCGGCCGGCGGCGATCCGGTTCGTGCGCGCCGGCGCGCTGGCGGCGGCGAGCGCCAGGACCGGCCTCTGCGCCGGCACGAAGCGCAGCGGGCGGTCCGGGGGCGGCGCCAGGAAGCCGCGGCGGAAGGCCGCCGCCGCCCCGGCGGCGAAGCCCGGCCCGGCCGGAAGGCCGTAGCGCTGCAGCTCCACGTCCCGGGCCTTGGACGGGTCGAAGCCGGCCGGCGGCAGGGGATGGTGGTAGACCGCCGGCTCCTCGGAGCCGGTCTCCGGCCCGGCGCCCACATGGTCGATCATCGCGCGCTCCTCATCGGGCAGGATCCTCGGGGCGGAGGACCTGCCAGGGCGAAGGACCTTCTAGGGCGAAGGACCTTCTAGGGAAGGACCAGCTGGCCGTTGAATTCCCGTGCCGCCTTGATGGCGGCGTCGCCGAAGGCGCGCAGCGTGTAGGAGGCGGGATCCAGCGGCGTGCCGGTATGGGCGCTGAGCACCGCGAAGACGGCGGTCGCCAGCACCTCGCCCGCCTGCGAGTCGCTCGGATAGTGCAGGCCGGCGATCTCGCGGTTGCGCGCCACCCGCCGGGCCAGGGCCTTGAGCGTCTCGCCGAGCGCCGTCCGATCGGCGGCCGGCAGGCCCGCCAGTTCGAAGGCGTAGGACAGGCAGGCGGCCATCAGGTGGGCCTGGGTGGCGTGGCCGCTCGGGAAGGCGGAGTGCCCCGGCACCGGCACCGGCGGCAGGAGCGCCGGGCATTCCCAGGACGGCCGCGGCCGCTCGAAGACGTCCTTGAACACCAGGGCCGCGTAGGAGCCGATCAGGCTCGCGATGTGGATCAGCCGGAAGGTGCGCGGATGCGAGCCCGGGGTCATCGCCAGGGCCTCCATGAACGCGGTGATGAACTCGACGTCCTGGTTCAGGATCTCGCCCATCGCCGCGGCGCGCTCGTCGCGGGCCAGCGCGACCAGCGTATCGAGTTCGACGGCCTGCCCGGTCGTCCCGCCGCTGGGGGTCGCGAGGGCGAGCAGGATGTCGGCGAGCTGGTTGTGCAGCGCCGGGGTGTTCCAGGTCTGGCCGGCGAACTGCTTGAGCACCCGGAACGCGTACCAGCGGCCGGCCCAGTTGCGGTCGTCGAACCTGACGGAGGCGGCGCCGGCCGCGTCGGCGTTGCGGAACGCCACCACCTTTCGGGCGGATCCGCCGGGGGTCTCGTCGCGGATGTGGACCGCGCGGCGCAGCGTGCCGATCTGCGCCCCGGCGCCGGTGACTTCGAGCGAGAAGGGGAAATCGGCCCGGTCGGCGAGGATCCAGCCGCCGCCGGAATCGCCGCTGATCCCGGCATTGCCGGTATTCCCCGTGTTGCCCGTGTTGCCCGTGTTCCCGGTATTGCCCGTGTTGCCGGTCATCGCCGCCCCCTCGCCTTCATCGCCTGTCCGGGCGGCCGACGCCTCGCCGGGCCGCCTCCCGATCGTTCGACGCCGAACCGGCGGTTCGGCGAAAGCTCAAGAACCGGACCGAGGGTCATGCCCGCGGCCCTCGGGATCAGGTGGCGGGCTCGCTCGATGAGTTCATGGGGCGGGCCCATTCGGCAGACTCATTCTGGAAGTCCGGCCGACCGCAGATGCCCGAGCCAGCGCTCCAGGAACGGCGGGGGAAAGGGGCATCGGGGGGCGTAGACGTTCAGCCGGAAGGTCGGCTGGACCCGCAGCAGGTGGGCCGCCGCGGCCGCGGCCTCGCGCCCATAGCCCGCCGCCGCGAGGCTCGCCGCGAGCGTGCGCAGGTTGAAGCGGATGGACGGGTTGTGGGCGACCGCGCTGCGCGCCCAGGCCACCGCCTGGTCGTAGCTGTCGTCGAGGTAATGCGCCTGGGCCAGGATCCCCTCGTGCCAGAAGGTGTAGGGGTCGGCGGGCGCCAGCCGCTGCCCGGTCTCGCCGTGCTGCACCGCGAGGCGCGCGGAGCCGGCGAAGCCGTACGCGGCGCTGCTCATGGACCAGGCGGTGGCGACGCTCGGGCCGGCGGCGATCGCCCGGTCGAGGAAGCGGCGGGCGGTCTCCGGGTCGCGCAGCAGGTAGGCCTGGACGTGGCCGTAGATCGCCAGCCCGAGCGGGTCGTTGCCGTCGAGTTCCACCGCCGTGCGGGCGCGGTCCTCCGCCGCCCGCGCATCCGAGGCCGGGTCGGGCGAGCCGAGTTCGCCGACCCGCAGGACGTGCCACCACGCCGCGTAGGCGAAGGGGGGCGCGTAGGTCGGGTCGAGCGCCATCGCCTGCTGCAGCAGGGTCCGGGCGCGGGCGAAGCTGTCCGCATCCATCTTGTAGAGGAGGTCGACGGCCTGCAGCAGCAGGTCGTAGCCCGTCAGGCTCTCCGGGTGCTTGCGCAGGGCGCGCCGCAGCTCGCGCTCGCGCACGTGGGGGGCGATGGTCCGGATGAGCTTGAGGGCGATGCGGTCCTGCAGCTCGAACATCTCGTCGAGGGCGCCCTCGTAATGGTCGGCGATGACCACCGCGCCGGTCTCGCTGTCGATCAGCTCGGACCCGACCCGCAGCCGTCCGGCATGCTGCCACACGCTGCCGTCCATGACGTAGCGCACGCCCAGCTTGCGGCCGAACGAGATCGGGTCGGTGCGCCCGCGGCGATAGGCCAGCGTCGAGCCGCGCGAGATCACGAACAGGTCCTTGAAGCCCGACAGGGAGCGGACCATCCAGTCGACGAGCCCGTCCGCCACGTAGCTTTGGCCAGGCCGGTCGCTGGTGAGGCGAAAGGGCAGCACCGCGATGGAGGCCCGCGCTTCGAGCGCGGCGAGGCTCTCGCCGACCCGGCGGGCCGGCCCCGCGGCCGGGTCGGCCCGCAGCGCGAAGACCCGCACCGGCCGCGTGTGGTTGCGCAGGTGCAACTCGCCGAGATCGGTCGCGCGCTCCCTCTCGGCCGGATCGAGCGTGGCGAAGACGGCCTCCGACACGACCACGTCGCCGGCCTCCGCGTAGGCCTGGAGCCGGGCCGCCACGTTCACCCCGTCGCCGAAGATGTCGCCGTGATCCTCGATGACGTCCGCGAAGTGGACGCTCATCCGGAAGGAGAGGCGCAGCGCCTCCGGCTCGGCGGCGGTCGCCTCGGCGAGCGCGCGCTGCAGCGCCACGGCGCACCGGGCCGCCGGGGCGGCGTCCGCGAAGGTCGCGATGAAGCCGTCGCCCGTGTTCTTGACCACCTGGCCCGCGGCCTGGACCACCGCCGGATCGATCACGCCCGCGCGCAACGCCATCAACCGGCGGTGGGTGTCCTCCTCCGCCAGCTCGCTGAGGCGCGTATACCCGACCACGTCCGCGACGAGGATGGCGGCTGGACGGCGCTTCATCGAGATCCTTCCGTCTCTGGACCAGGAGATCGGGAGGTTCCCCGCGGCGGGGCGGCCCCGGCTCGTCTCGGCTCGACTGAGTGTTGAACGCCTCGTCCTGCGAGAGGTGACCGGGCCGGTGGGCTGCGCAGGTCTCGCTGAGACATCCGGGACAACCGGCCGGTTCAGGCGTCACAACCAATACTGTCATGGCGCAGGCCACGGGTCCAGTTGTGCCGATGGTCGCGCCGCCGGGTGGTCCGCCGCTCAGCGGCGCAGGCTGCCGATGCCGCCCACGAGATTGCCGACCCCGCCGAGGAAGTTGCCGACCTCCCCGAGCGAGGCGCCCCCGCCCTGCTGCTGTTGCGGCGCGGGCCTCGCCGCGGGGGGCGCAGCGGGGGCGGCGGCCGCCTCGGCGCTGGGCGCCGGGCGGGCGGGCCGCGGAGCGGCGGGCTTGGCGGTGCGCTCCACCGGCGGACGGGCGGCGAGGAGCTTCTGGTAGTCGGCCTCGCTCTGCTCCCACAGGGCGGTCTGCTGCGCCTTCGTCAGGTAGCCGGACTCGGGCAGCTGGCGGGTCTTCTGCCAGTTGGTGAGGGCGCGGCGGGTGCCCGGGCCGAAAGTCCCCGAGGCGCCGCCCGGATCGAAGCCGAGGGCGCGCAGCCGCATCTGCGTCTCGGTGCGCTCCCTGGGCGAGAGCTTCAGGTCGCCCTCGCTCTTCGCCGTGCCGGGCTCCTTGAGGTCGGTCTCCGCAACCGCCTGCCGGCCGGCGCCCCCCGCCCGCGCGATTCGGTTCCGGGCGATCTGGGCGAAGTAGCCGTTCGGATGCGCCTCCAGGTAGGCCTTGTAATCCTCGGTGGTGTTCGACCGCTCGGCGGCCTCCCACAGCTTGATCTCCAGCGCCTGCGGGGCGGCGAAGGCCTGCGGGGCGGCCAGCGCCGCGGGAGCCGCCGGCAGCGCGCTGCCGAGCCCCTCGGGCGTGGCGGCCGCCACCTGGACCGGCGCGGCGACCGGGTTGAGGTAGAACTCGCCGATGATCGAGGTGTTGACCCAGGGGCGCTGCTTCTCGCCGGTGGAGCGCCACACCTCCTCGCGCACCCGGTCCATGACCGTGCTGATCGAGACGCCGGGCGTCTCCAGGTGCTTGAGGAGGGCCGCGGTGAACGGGCTGTTGCGGCCGCCCGTGCCGTCGAGGGCGGTCTTCTCCGGGTCGGTGGCGAAGGCGATCAGCGTGCCGGCCGCGGAATTGACCGCGATCTCGCTCAGCCCGCTCCGGACCGCGACCGAGCGCGACTTGATCGAGCGCGCGAGTTCCTTGGCGAAGGGATTGTCCCGGCAGGCGTCGAGGATCACGAGGTTGACCCGGTCCTCGCGCTGCATCTGCCGCATCACGAGATTGATGTTCATGGTGCGGAAGTCGAGGTCGGCCTCGCTCTTGAGCACCGTGTCGGTGGGCAGGAGGTAGTTCTCGCCCGCCACCGCCACGCCGTGGCCGGCATAGTACACGGCCGCGACCTTCGCGCCGTCGAGCTTGGCGGCGTAGTCGCCGACGAGGCCGCGCATCGCGTCGAGCGTGAGGTCGTAGCCCTCGACCACCTCGAACCCGATGCGCTTGAGGGCCGCCGCCACCGCCTTGGAATCGGAGAGCGGGTTGTCGAGGGCGGGCACGTTCCGGTAGGCGCCGTTGCCGATCACCAGGGCGACCCGGCGCTCGCCCGTCGCCGCGTCCGTTCCGCTCACCAGGGCGACCGACAGCCCGAAGCCGGCCAGGGCCGCGAGGCCGAGGCGGCGCAGGCCGCGCGTCAGGTTCCGAACACCGCTTCTCATCCCCCACACTCCGCGTTCTCGCGCGGAGCCTCGGCCCGCTTCCGCAGCCCGGCCCCGCTTTCGACCGGCGCCGGCCTAGCCGCGGCGTGTTGCGTCAACATTTCGTGGCGACGAGGGGAGCGTCCCGTGCGGTCCGGATCCGCTCCGGCGCAGTCGAACCCAATTCTGTGTTGTCATTCTGCCACGTCGATGGGCGCCGAACCGACACTCGAGCGCCGGACGACTGGCGAATGCGCGCCGTGCGTTGCCGACGAGGCGTGCGCCGCCTACCGTGGCGCGATGCGACGCGGCCCGCCCGGTCCGGACAACCCCGCTTCCCGCCTCGGCCGCGGGCTGTCGCATCACATCCTGCCGAACGCCGCCACGATGGCGGGCCTGTGCTCCACGCTGATCGGCCTCGTGAAGCTCGGCGAGACGGACGCCATGACGCGGCGGGCCGACGAGATGCTCGGCTACATCACGGTGCTGTTCGTCGTGAGCGCCCTGTGCTCGTACGGCTCGATCCGCGCCACCGCCGCCGCCCGGCGCAGCGAGCGCCTGGAATGGATCGCCGACGTCACCTTCATCGTCGCCCTGGTCGCGCTGGCGGTGGTGTCGCTGCTCTTCGCCCATGAGCAAGTGTGAGCAAGCGTGAGCCGGGGCGTCCTCCACGTGCGGCGGCGCACACCGGCCGGCCGCGCGCTCCGGCACAGGGATCCCCAGACACGCAAGAGAGATCCCCGATGGTCAGCCCCCTCCAGATCCGCCGCCTGATCGCCGCGGCCTTCGCCCTCGGCCTCGTCCTGGCGCCGGTCGTCAACCCGCTGCTGCCTTGAGGGTGAATCAGTCCTGAAAGGCACAGTGCGGCAGAGATCGCCGTCAGGCCGGCCGAGAATGCTGCATCGGACAGCAGCAGGCGCTAGGATCCGGGGCGCGAATGCCCATACGGAAGCGCCCACATGCCCTCCGACACTGCGGTTATACTGCTCCTCGTCGCCTCCCTCCTGATGGCGACCGCGAGCGCCGTGATCGCCTGGCGGACGCTGCGGCACCTGCGGCGGGCCGCCCGCAAGGCGACACAGAGCATGTGGTCGCTGCACGCCGGCACGAACGCCGCGCCGGATGCCCGCGGCAGGCTGTTCTACCTCCGGCTGGCCGATCCGAAGCGGAACCGGTTCCGGATCGGCAGCCTCACGGTGCGCCAGCCCGCGGGCGCCGGCGCCTCGGCGGTGGAGTTCCGGCCCCTCGATGCGTCGGGCCGGGGCGGCTACCGGCACCTCAGCTTCAAGCGCGTGCTCTCGCTCAACCACGAGATCACCGACCGCAAGATCTACGAGCCCGGCGTCGGCGGCACCGACCATCCCGGCGAGGGGCGCGTGTACTTCTTCGTCACGCCGCGCCCGGGCGGCTTCTGGCGCCGCCGGCTCCCCGACCGGCTGGTGGTGGAGATCCGCGTCGAGGAGGTGGCGCCCGACCGCGACGTCCACCGCCTGAGGCTCACGAGCGATCCCGTCGCCTGGGCGGACGCGCCGGACGCGGCGGGCTGAGGCGCCGAACCTCCCTCACCGCCCGGACCGTGTTCCGGCTGCACTGGCCCGCCCGGCCCGGCCATGCCACCACGCGCCGATGATCCGCCTCCTGACGCATGTGCTGGTCGAGTACGGTCCCGACCGCGAGGCGCGGATCGACGCCGCGGTGGCGGCGATCCTCGACGCCATCCCGGAGGCGAGGCTCGATGTGGCGCCGGGCCTCCTCGACGACGACCTGCTGATCGAGGTGCGGATCCCGCTGAGCCGGCTGCACGACTGGCCGGAGGTCGCGCGCCGGGTCCAGGCGCACCGGCCGGCCGGGCCGTAGCGGCGCGCCTCAGGCCAGGTAGGCCGGCTCCTCGCGGGCCAGGATGCGCTGGGCGCTCTCCAGGTGCAGCCGCGCGCTCTCGGCCCGCCCGGCCGCCTCCTGCGCCGCCACGCGCCGGCAGATCTCCTCCGGCACGATCTTCAGGGGGCGGCCCGTGGCGAGGGCCAGCACCTGCGCCTGGGCGGCGCGCTCAAGATAGTAGAGGTCGTCCCAGGCCTCCGCGATGGTCTCGGCCAGCACCATCACGCCGTGGTTCTTCATGAACACGATGTCGGCCTCGCCCGCGCTCGCGGCGATCCGGTCGCCCTCGCGCGCGTCGAGGGCGAGCCCGTTATAGGCCTCGTCGACCGCGATGCGGCCGTGGAAGCGCAGGGCCGTCTGGCCGGCGAACAGGAGCGGCGGTCCCTCCAGCATGGCGAGCGCCGTGGCGTAGGGCATGTGGGTGTGGAAGGCGACCCGGGCGCGGGGCTTGGCCCGGTGCAGGCGGGCGTGGATGTGGAAGGCGGTGGCCTCCGGGCTTCCCTCCCCCTCGACCACGTTGCCGTCGAGGTCGCACAGGAGCAGGCTCGACGCGGTGACCTCCGCGAAGGCGAGGCCGTAGGGGTTCACGAGAAACAGGTCGGGGCGGTCCGGCAGCACCGCGGAGAAGTGGTTGCAGATCCCCTCGTGCATCCCGTGGCGGGCGGCCATGCGGAAGCAGGCGGCGAGATCCACCCGCATCCGCCGCACGAGCCCTGGATCGAGCGGCAGGTTGCTGCGGGCCGGCGGCGCGGCCGGGGCGGAGACGGGATGGGCCATGAGCGGGGTATCCTCCTGGGGGCGGTGCCGGCCGGGATCGTTGACGGGCCGGCGCCTGCGTGCATCCTGCGCATGCAAGGGCGCCGCCCGCCACTCTCCGGATGCCGGCGCGCGGCGCGCCCGGCCCGCACGGTTGAGTCCCATGCCGCTGGCCCCCGCTCCGCCCGGAACCGGCAGGGCACGCCCCGCGGAGCCACGCTCCGCCGCGGAGCCCCGCTCCGCCGCGGAGCCACGCTCCGCCGCGGAGCCACGCGCCGCCGCCGAGGCGCCGCTGGCCGACACGGTCTATCTCAGGATCAAGCGCGCGGTCATCCGGGGCGACCTGCCCCCGGGCTCGCAGATCACCGAGCAGCAGATCGCCGCGGAACTGGAGGTCAGCCGCACCCCGGTCCACGAGGCGGTGGTGCGCCTGGAGAACGAGGGCTGGCTGCGGCTGCAGCCGAAGCGCGGCCTCGTCATCGCCACCCTGACCGCGCCGGAGATGCGCGACGTCTACGAGGTGCTGATGGGCCTGGAGGGGATGGCGGTGGAGCGCCTCGCCGCGCGGCCCGCGGGCGATCCGGGCGAGGCGGCGATCCGGGCGGCGGCCGAGGCCGCCGAAGCGGCCCTGGCGCGGGGCGACCTCGCCGGCTGGGCGGAAGGGGACGACCGCTTCCACGCGCTCCTCGTGGAGAGCTGCGGCAACCCGATCCTGGCGGGCCTCGCCCGGACCGTGATGGAGCGCTCGCACCGCGCCCGGCTCCTGACCCTGCGCCTGCGGCCGCCGCCGGATTCCTCCAACCGCGACCACCGGGAGATCCTGGCGGCGATCACCCGCCGCGACCCGCCCGCCGCCAAGGCCGCCCTGGAGGCGCACCGCCGCCGCGGCATGGCGGTGCTGCTGCCGATCCTCGACACCCTGGCGGGCCGCCCGCGCCTCGGCCCGGGGTTGCGGGACGATGCGTGCTAGCGTTGCATGCATCCAGCGAGGGCGTTACGGTTCCGACCCCATCCGGGAGGAAGCGATGACAAAGGACAGCTACGCGATCGCGCTCCTGCCCGGCGACGGGATCGGACCGGAGGTGACGCAGGCCGCCGCCGCCATCCTGGCCGATGCCGCGGCGCGCCACGGGCTCGCGCTCGCCTTCACGCCCTACGAGGCCGGTGCGGGCACCTACCGGCAGACCGGCGAGGCGATCTCCGCCGAGACCGTGCGGGCGGTCGGCGAGGCCGACGCCATCCTGCTCGGCGCGATGGGCCTGCCGGCGGTGCGCTACCCGGACGGCACCGAGATCGCGCCCCAGATCGACCTGCGCGAGCAGTTCGGCCTGTTTGCCAGCCTGCGCCCCTGCCGCCTCTTTCCCGGCGTGCCGAGCCGCGTGAGGGCCGAGCGCGTCGACATGCTGATCGTGCGCGAACTCACCGAGGGCCTGTTCGCCGGTCGCCACGACCCGGCGGAGCCGAGCGACGAGCGCGCGAGCGACCGCCTCACCATCACGCGCGCGACCAGCGAGAAGCTCTTCGACCTCGCCTTCGCGCAGGCGCGGCTGCGGCGCCGGCAGGGCGCACCCGGCCGCGTCACCCTCCTCGACAAGGCCAACGTGCTGCGCAGCAACGCCTTCCTGCGCCGCCTGTTCGACGAGGCGGCCGCGCGCCATCCCGACATCGCCAGCGAGCGCCTCTACATCGACGCGGGCGCGATGATGCTGGTGACCGACCCCGAGCGCTTCGACGTCGTCGTCACCGAGAACATGTTCGGCGACATCGCCTCGGAGATCGCCGCCGGGGTGGTGGGCGGGCTGGGCGTCGCGCCCTCCGGCGACGTGAGCGAGAGCCGCGGCCTGTTCCAGCCGAGCCACGGCACCGCCCCCGACATCGCGGGCCGCGGCATCGCCAACCCGGTGGCGGCGATCCTGTCGGCGGCGATGCTGCTCGACTGGCTCGGCCAGCAGCACGGCGATGAGCGCTGCGACGCGGCGGCGGCGGCGATCCGCGCGGCGACCGGGGCGGTGCTCGCCGCCGGTCCCCGGACCCGCGACCTCGGCGGCACGGCCGGCACCGAGGAGGTCACCCGGGCGATCCGGGCCGCGCTGGCGGCGCCGGCGCTGGCGGCGTGAGGAAGGAGAAGCGGGATGGCGAAGGTCGCGATCGTCGGCTGTGGTGCGATGGGCTCGGTCTATGCCGCGCTGATGGCCTCGGCCGGCCACGCGGTGCATGCGGTCACGCTCTGGCCGGACCACGCGGCGGCGATGCGCGAGCACGGCCTGCGGGTGGAGGGCGCGAGCGGGGACCGCACGGTGCGGCTCGCCAGCGCCGGCACGACGCCCGAGGGGATCGGGATCTGCGATCTCGTCATCATCGCCACCAAGGCGTTCGACGTGGAGGCGGCGGCGCGGGCGAGCCGGCCGCTGATCGGGCCGCAGACCGTGGTCCAGACCATCCAGAACGGCCTCGGCTCGCCCGAGGTCGCCGCCACCGTGCTGGATCCGGACGCGATCGCGGTCGGGGTGGTGGGCGGCTTCGGCGCCTCGATGCGCGGCCCCGGCCACGCCCACCACAACGGCCTGGAGATGATCCGCTTCGGCGCCCATGCGGGCCTGCCGGCGGAGCGCCTGCGGGCCGCGGCGGCGATCTGGGAATCCGCCGGCTTCACGGTCAGCCTCTTCGACGACGTGCGGCGCATGGTCTGGGAGAAGCTGATCATGAACGTGACCTTCTCGGGCACGAGCTGCCTCACCGGGCTCACGATCGGCGGCGTGATGGCCGATCCCGACGCCTGGAGCGTGGCGCTCGGCTGCGCCCGGGAGGCGATCGCGGTGGCCGAGGCGACCGGAGTGCGGATGGAGGTCGGCGACCCGGTCGCGCATATCCGGCGGCTCGGCGGCAAGATCCCGGAGGCGCGGCCCTCGATGCTGCTCGACCACTTGGCCGGCCGCCGCGGCGAGGTCGAGGCCATCAACGGGTCGATTCCGCGCCTCGGCCGGACCTGTGGCGTGCCGACCCCCGTCAACGAGACCGTGGTCGCGCTCATCCGGGCGCGCGAGGCCGGCTACCCCGCCTGAGCCCCCTCCTCCCGCTCCGGTCCCGCTTGCGGCGAGGCCGGTTCCGGCGGCAGAGTGGGCCGGCGGGACACGGTCGAGAGGAGAGACCGGCATGCGAGCCATCGTCGCGACCCTGATGACCGGCGCCGCCGTCCTGGCGGCGGCCCCGGTCCTCGCCCAGGCGGACCGGACCGGGACCGGCGGCGGCCCGGATTCCACCATCACGGCGCCCCACACGCGCTCCAGCGGGCAGACGGTGCCCTCCGGCCGCGCCGACCGCGAGATGGAGCGGCGCATCGACGAGCGCACCGGGATGGAGAAGCGCGACGATGCGATCGACAAGAGCATCTGCCGCGGCTGCTAGAGCAGGATCCGGCGAAGGGGCCGGTTCGGCGCGGACGACGCGGCACCATCGGCCGCGGGGCGCAGGGCAGATCTGCCGGGCAGGTTTGCTCTTGCAACCTCGCCGCCGCCGGACCAGGGACCGCAGCGGGGCATGTGGCCCGGGATCGGACAAGGCTGCTGACGTGACACGGAACGGATTGCTCGGCGCGCTCATCCTCTGCGCCGCCGCCACCCTCGCGGTGTGGCTGCTCGTGATGCCGGACGAGCCGGCGCGGGCGCTGCAGGACGGGGCGGGCGCGGCCGCCCTCGCCACCCTGCTGGTCGGGGTGGCGATCCGGCGCGGCGCCGAATGATCCGGGCGGGGAGCGGCCTCAGCTGCTGAGGCTGCTGCTGCGCGGGCGCCGCAGCGCCGTGCTCTCCGGACCGGCCGCGCCGCGCAGGGCCGCCTCGATGGCGCGCGCCAGCCCGTCCTGGTCGAACGGCTTGTTCAGGCGCGGCACGGCCGGGCCCTCCTCGGCGGGGATCTCCGCGTAGCCGGAGGCCAGGATCGCCCGCAGCTCCGGCCGCGCGGCGGCGATGGCGCGCAGGAGCTGCGTGCCCGTCATCGCCGGCATGGCCTGGTCCGTGATGACGAGGTCGAGGGCGCCGGCCCGGCCGAGGAGGGCGAGGGCCTCCTGGCCCGAGCGCGCCTCGATCACCCGGTGGCCGAGATCCTCCAGCATCGCGGCGGTGTTCTCCAGCACCAGCGGGTCGTCGTCCACCACCAGCACCGTCAGCCGGCGGGGCACCGTCTGCGGCACGATTGCGGCCGCGCCCGGCCGCGGCTCTCCGGTCTCGGCCGTGGCGACCGGCAGCCAGATCTCCGCCTGCGTGCCCGCGCCCGGGCGGCTGCGGAGCATCAGGCGGCCGTGCGACTGCTCGGCGAGGCCGTGCACCATCGAGAGACCGAGGCCCGTGCCCTTGCCGACGCCCTTGGTGGTGAAGAACGGCTCCTGCGCCCGCGCCAGGGTCTCGGCGTCCATGCCGAGGCCGGTATCGGCGACCGACAGGCAGACGTAGCGGCCCTCCGGCAGGTCGGCCGGCGCCCCGCCCTCCCGGGCCGCGATGGTGATGGTGCCCCCCTCCGGCATCGCGTCGCGGGCGTTGACCGCGAGGTTGAGGAGGGCGAGTTCGAGCTGGTTGGCATCCACCTGCGCGGCCGGCAGCCCGGCCGGGAAGCGCGTCTCGATCCGCACCGTCGGCCCGATCGAGCGCTGCAGCAGGTCCGACATCCCGCTCACCAGCCCGGACAGGTCCACGGCCTCGGGCTTGAGGTCCTGGCGCCGGGCGAAGGCCAGCATGCGCTGGGTCAGCGCGGCGCCGCGCTGCGCGCCCTGGACCGCGTTGTCGAGGAGACGCAGCAGGCGGGGATCGTCGGGGAGCCGCTTGCGCAGCAGCTCCAGGCTGCCGAGCACGGCCATCAGCAGGTTGTTGAAGTCGTGCGCGACCCCGCCGGTGAGCTGGCCGATCGCCTCCATCTTCTGGGCCTGGAACAGGGCCGTGCGGGCCTGCTCCAGGGCCTCCTGGGCCTGCTTGCGCTCGGTGATGTCGCGCGTGACCTTGGCGTAGCCGACGAGCCGGCCCTCGCGGTCCCGCACCGGGTCGATCACCACGCTGGCCCAGAACCGGCTCCCGTCCTTGCGAACGCGCCAGCCCTCGTGCTCGAAGGTGTTCTGCTGGGCGGCCGTGCGCAGCGCCCGTTCCGGCAGGCCCGCCGCACGGTCCTCGGGCGTGTAGAAGTGCGAGAGATGCGTGCCCAGCACCTCCTGCTCGCTGTAGCCCTTGATGCGCTCGGCGCCCGCATTCCAGTTCGCCACCCGCCCGTCCACGTCGAGCATGAAGATGGCGTAGTCGGTCACGCTCTGCAGGAGGAGCCGGAAACGGTCCTCGCTCGCGCGCAGGGCCATCGCCTCGCGCTCCGCCCGGTCGGCGACGTGCCGGTCGAACAGGGCGGCGATCAGCGCCAGCACGAGGATCAGGAAGGTGGTGCCCGCCACCCAGAGCGCGAGGTGGACCTGCTGGACCTTCCCGACGCCCCCGGCGCCCTCCACCGGCGCGGCGGTGGTGAACACCGCCCCCTGCATCGCCGCGTAGTGCATCCCGGCGATGGCCAAGCCCATCACGAGCGCCGCGCCGAGGCGCCGGGCGAAGCCGACGGTCCGGGACGCGAGCCGGAGCGCGATCGTCGCCGCCCCGATGGCGATCGCGAGCGAGACGGCGACCCAGGCCGGCTCGTGCGAGAGATCGAGCGGCAGGCGCAGGGCGGCCATGCCGGTGTAGTGCATCGCCGCGATGCCGCATCCCATCACCACCCCGCCCGCGCCCAGCGCGAGGCGGCCGGGATCCTTCCGGGCGGCGATCAGGAAGCCGAGGGCCGTCACGGCCACCGGCAGCGCCAGCGAGACCAGCGTCAGCGCGAGGTCGTAGCGCACGCTCACCCCCGGCAGGCTGAAGGCCAGCATGCCGACGAAGTGCATCGCCCAGATCCCGCCCCCCATCGCCAGCGCCGCGGTGGCGAGCCACGCGACGCGGGGCCAGCCGGAGGCGGCGCGCATGCGCGCGGCGAGGTCGAGAGCCGTGTAGGCGGCACTCGCCGCGATCAGGACCGAGAGGGCGACGAGGAACGTGTCGTGCGTGCCGGGATGGTACATCCGTGTGTCGAGGCCGGTCCGCTTCCGTCTGCAGGCGGGAGTACGCCCCGGCAGTACCACAGTCCCGGCGAGCGGCGAGAGTGAAATGCATGCGGCCGCGGCCGGCGGAGCGCAGCGGCCGGCCCGGCAGCGTGCGGGCGCCGGTCCGGCCGCTCGGCCGTGCCGACGCACCCGGGGGAATGAGCGGCGGCACGACTCTCGCTCGCTCCGGCCGGAGCGAAACAGGGCGCGGCGGCGATCACGGCGCTTCCGCAGGGAGGGGTGATCTGCCCGAGTGCCTTAACCACGTCAATGGCATCAATTGACTAGTGCTTGAGGCGCAGCGACGGAACAAACCGGCCGCAACGGGATTTTCGAACCCATCGTCAACCGCGTTCCGGATATTACGGCAGTGACCCTCGACGCCGACAGGTCAGAACTCCGGCAGATCGTCGCCGGCCTCGCCGAGGGCGTCATCCTGGTCGAGCCCGACCGGCGCCTCGCCTGGGCGAACCGGGCGGCGCTCGCCATGCACGGCACGTCGAGCCTCGCCGACCTCGGCGAGACGGTTGCGGATTACCGCGGCCGCTTTTCCCTGCGCTACCGCAACAACCGTGCGCCCGAGGCCTATCCGCTCGAACGGGTCGCGGCGGGGGAAGCCTTCGCGGACGTGATCGTCGACGTGACGCGCACCGACCAGCCCGACGTCGCCTTCGTGCATGCCCTGCGCAGCCTGATCGTCACCGACGCGGCCGGCCGGCCGACCTGCCACGCCCTGATCCTTCAGAACGTGACGGCGCAGTTCGAGGCCGAGGAGCGCTTCGAGCGCACCTTCAACGCCAATCCGGCCCCGGCGGTGATCTGCCGCCTCTCGGACCTGCGTCACGTCAAGGTCAATGCGGGCTTCCTGGAGATGACTGGCCACACCCGCGACGCCGTGATCGGGCGCAGCGTCTACGAGATCGACGTGCTGGCGGGCGCGCGCAACCGCGACCTCGCGATCACCCGGCTGCACGAGGGGGGCACCATCCCGCAGATGGAGGCCTGCCTGAACCTGCCGGACGGCGGCACCCGCTTCGTCATCGTGGCCGGCCAGCCGATCGAGATGGGCGAGGAGCCCTGCATGCTCTTCACCTTCGCGGATCTCGAACTGCGCCGGAAGGCCGAGACGGCCCTGCGCCAGAGCGAGGAGCGCTTCGCCAAGGCCTTCCGGCTCACCCCGGTCCCGACCCTGCTCGCGCGGGCCGAGGACTTCGTCGTCACGGGCATCAACGAAGCCTTCACCCGGGTGTTCGGCTACGGGGAGGACCGGGTCGTGGGGCGCAGCCCCGGCGAGATCGGGCTCTGGGTCAAGGAGGAGTCCCGCCAGGCCTTCGAGGCCGCGCTCGGCCGCACCGGCTACGTGCTCGGCCTGGAGGTCTGCCTGCGCCACGAGGACGGGGCGGAGCGCGACAGCATCGTCTCGGCCGAGCGCGTCGTCATCAACGACGAGGACTTCATCCTGGCCGTGCTGCAGGACATCACCGAGCGCAAGCGCTCGGAGCGCGAGCTGTTCGCCGCGATCGAGACCGTGATGGCCGACACCTCGTGGTTCAGCCGCGGCCTGATCGACAAGCTCGCCAACCTGCGCCACCCGGGACGGAACGGCGCGGGCGACGTCGCCCTCAGCCTGACGCTGCGCGAGCGCCAGATCCTCAGCCTGATCTGCGCCGGCCTGAGCGACCAAGCCATCGCCCAGCGGCTCGGCCTGTCGCGCAACACCGTGCGCAACCACACGGCCGCCCTCTACCGCAAGCTCGGCATCCACAAGCGCACCGAGGTGATGCTGTGGGGGCGCGACAAGGGTTTCCTCTCCCCGCCGCCTGGTGCGAAAAATTCAGCGGATTAGTCCTTATGTACTATTGAAGGCCTAGTCGGCGGTCACATCTGACAGCAAGCAGGCCGCGACTTCCGCAATGGAAACCGGCCGGAGCCGGGCGCCGAACAAGTAAAGGGCCGCATTCGCGTGAGGCGCAGAGCGCGATGACGCTGCGGCCCGGGCGATACTGCTTCGCTTCGTCTGGATGACGAGGCCGGCGGCGACCGGATCGGATGACCACACAGGAGAGATCGACATGATTGATACGGATCGCATCACGGGTGCCGCGCGGGAGCTTGGCGGCAAGGTGCAGGGCGGCATCGGCGACTTCGTCGGCTCCGACCGGGATTCCCTGGAAGGCCGCATGCGCGAGGCGCAGGGGCGCGGCGAGGCGCTCTACGGCCAGGCCAAGGACGCGGTGCGTCACGCGACCGGCGAGGTCGCGGACCTCGCCGAGAACGTCTACGCCCAGGCGGGCGACTCCGTGCGCCAGGGCCGCAACGCCGTGAGCCGCCAGGTCGAGGAGGCGCCCCTCGCCTCGCTGCTGATCGCCGGGCTGGTCGGATACGGGCTCGCCGTCCTCATCCACGGCCGCCGCTGAGAGCGCCGGTTCTCCCTCTCCAGACTCGGAGTCGACGCGTGAATTCCCTTCCCGCCAATCCGCCCGCGCTGGCCGCCGCGGCCGACATGCGCGCCGTCCTGCGGCACCAAGTGTCGTGGGGCGCGATCCTCGCCGGCGCCGTCATGGCGCTGGTGACGCAACTCGTCCTCAACATCGTCGGGGTCGGGGTCGGCCTCGCCAGCATCGGCACCGATGGGGCCGGCAACCCGGGCGCCGCGACCCTGTCGCTCGGGGCCGGACTCTGGTGGGTGGTCTCGGGGATCCTGGCCTCGCTGACGGGCGGCGCGCTCGCCGGCCGCCTCTCGGGCAAGCCGGACGGCAGCACCTCGGGCTTCCACGGCCTCGTCTCCTGGGCGGTGACGACGCTGGTGGTGGTCTACCTGCTGACAGCGACGGCGGGCGGCATCCTCGGCGGGGCGTTCAACGCCGTGACGGGTGCCGTCGGCGGCGCCGGTTCGGCGTTGGGCGGCGGCCTTCAGACCGCCGCCCAGACGGCGGCGCCCGCGCTCGGCCGCGTCGCGAACCCCCTGGACGGCATCGAGCAGCGCGTGCGCGAAGCGGCGAGCGGCCAGGACCCGGCCGCCCTGCGCGACGCGGCGGCGGCGGCGATGCGGGCCTACCTGACCGGCGACCCGGCGCAGCGCCAGCAGGCCGAGACCCGCGCGGCCGAGGCTCTCGCCAAGGCGCAGAACATCCCGGCGGATCAGGCCCGCCAGCAGATCCAGGACTACCAGCGCCAGTACGAGCAGGCGCTGGCCAGCGCCAAGCAGAAGGCGGAGGCCGCTGCCGCCACGGCGAAGTCGGCCGCCACCCAGGGCGCCTTCTACGCGGCCCTCGCGCTGGTTCTCGGGGCGCTCGCGGCCTTCCTGGGCGGCCGGCTCGGCGCCGTCGCCCCGCAGGGTCCCGCCCTGCACCGCGCCTGATGCCGGCGGGCCGCGCGCCCCGCGGCCCGCTCCCCTCTTGCCATCCGAAAGGACAGACTCATGAACCGCGACCAAGTCCACGGCGGCGCCCGCCACCTCAAGGGCCGTGCGCAGACCACCCTCGGCGCCCTCACGGGCGACGCCGCCCGTCAGATCCGGGGCGGCGTCAACCAAGTGGCCGGCGGTGCGCAATACGCCTACGGCCGCGCCCGCGACAGGGCCGAGGACCTCGCCGAGGAGGGCGCGATCCTGGCCCGGGAGGCCCGCCGCCACGGCGCGTCCTACGGCCGCGATGCGGCGCGCTACGCCGAGACGCACCCGACCACGACCCTGCTCGGCGTGGCCGCCGCGGCCTTCGCGGCCGGCTGGCTCCTGCGCCCCTCGCGCTGACGCGGACGGCCCGTCGCGCGCGGCTCCGGGACGAGGTGAGGCCCGCTGCGGGCGGGCCGCCCTGCGCGCGGCCTTGATCCGGGCGCGACGATCCGCGAGGGTCGGCGGCCCGGCGCCCATCCCGGGCTGACGGCAACACGGCGGGACAGCCCTCATGCGCAGCCTCATCGCGGTTCTCGCCTGCCTCATCGCGGCCGGTGCGCAGGCGGAGGGCTTCGCCCAGCGCGACCTGCGGACGGTCGCCGGCGAGGCGACCGCAAGTCTTGAGGCAAGTCTCGGCGGGCGCATCGCGTCGAGGGCCGAACCCGGGCGTCTCACCCTCACCTGTCCCGATTGCGCTGGCGGGCCGATGATCGACCTGCTGATCGGCCGGCAGACCGACGGCACCGAGGAGCGCGTGCGCTCCGGCCGGACGTCGATGGCCCAGCTGGAGGCCCTCTGTCAGGCCCGCAGCCCGGATTGCCGCCTGTCCGGACTGCCGGTGGCCCCGGCGGTCGGCTGGATCACCACCTACGCCATCGGCAAGACCGCCGGGTCGACCGCCATCATCCTGCGCGACGGGGACATGCTGACCATCCGCTCACTCGCGAGCGATGGCGCGATCGCGCGGCGCAACGCCGAGACGCTGGCCCGCTCGGTGGCGCCGCGGATCGTCGGCCGGTGAGTGGGCGCCCGACCGCGAGGCTGCACGGTTTTGTGCCTTGACGAAGCGCCCCCCGGCATCGTTTAAGTCGCGCCGAACGCCCCCGGATCGCCAGGAATCGGCCGAGAATCGCAAGAGTTCGAGGGCGTTGGCCGGTGTAGCACAGCGGTAGTGCAGCGGTTTTGTAAACCGAAGGTCGGGGGTTCGATCCCCTCCGCCGGCACCAGCGCCATCACGGGCTTGGGCGACGATGGGGCCACCGCACGGCGGCGTCCTGTCCAAACCCGACCCAGCCCATCACCCCGATCAGGACGGCCGCGCTCAGGCCGTGAAGCGCGATCTGCCACCATGCGGCCGTGCCGGCCGCCAGCACCAGGGCGATGTCGCCGAACGGAATGACGGTGCTCGCGCCGAGCACGAGGCAGACCGCGCGGCGCGTCGCGGCCCAGGCAAGGCCCGCGAGGTAGAGGGCGAGGGCGGCGTCCCGCAGGCCGATGGCGCGCAGGTAGGCGTCCCCGAGGCCGCCGGGCGCCGGGATGCCGAAGATCGCGGCCCCAAGGGCGGGCGCCGTGATGAAGAGGCCGCCCAGGCCCGCGAACACCGCGGCGAGGCCCAGGACGGCCCAGAGGCTCGGCGCCGTGGCGGGGAGGTGGTGGTCGCTGACGGGCACGGGTGCTCCCCGGGGCTGCGTGACGCCGGCCGTGATCTCTCCTCAGGGCCCGCCTCTCCGGCGACAGAGCCCCCCTGAGGCACCCCATCCGGGCGGTGCGCCGCCCCAAGCCGGCCGAATTCCGGCATCGGTGGGAGCGGGTGCGCCGACGGGACGCCGCCGCGCGCACGGGATCGCACCGGGCCGCCGACGCCGTGACCCTACCAGCCCGCGCACGGGAAGGGCCACCGCACCCGGGTCTTCATCTCGCCGTGCGGATCCGGCTTCGCGCCCCTCATGCCCACCATCATGGTGATGCTGATCGCCTCGGCGGCGGAGGGCGGGGCGGGCTTGCGGATCTGGATCCAGGCCTCCGGCAGCGTCGCGGCGCACCAGTCGAGGAAGGTCTCCGCCGTGTCGCCCGCCGGCCAGTCGCAGCCTGCCAGGTAGCCCGCGAGGCCCGTCCGGTTCGTCACCTTGAGCGCCAGCCCCGGCCAGGTGCGGGGAGGCCCGAGACGCGCATCATCGCGCCGTTCGCAGATCACCAAGCGGATGCAAGCCATGCGGAAGAGGCTGAACCCGTCGGCGTTTCGATTTCGCTACCGTGCAGGCACCGGCTTGCGGCCCGGTGCGGTTCGCTCCTGCGGCCGCGCCGCTGAACGAGAGGCTGAGCAACTCTGCCGCGCATGCCCCGGTGCGGGCGATACCGCGCGGCGGATGGGTGAATCAGCGGGCGAACCGTTGTGGCGTCTGGGCGTTGGTCGCCACAACCTCGGAGACGACACCATGCGGTCCACGCTTCTCGCCCTCGCGGCCTCCGTCGCCCTCACGGGTGCCGCCCTCGCCCAGACCACCGCCCCGGGCAGCGCCGAGCAGAACATGAACAATCCCGGCAGCGTGAAGAGCAATGCCCAGAAGGGCATGCCGCAGCGCGACATGCCGGCCGCCACCGGCACGGTCACGGCCCCGCCCGCCGGCGCGACGGCGGATGCGCCGAGCACCAGCGGCCACAGCGGCGGCTCGAACACCAGCAGCGGCACGGTGCCGACCAGCCGCTGAGGCAGGGTCTCTCTCGGGAGAGATGGGAGGACCGGGCCGGCGCCCGGTCCTTTCCACGTACAGGCGCGGGGTCTACGCCATCCCGAGGGCCTGCATGTAGAGTTCGAGGATCGCCTCCTCTTCCTGGCGCTCCTCGTGGTCCTTCTTGCGCAGGGAGATGATCTTGCGCAGGACCTTGGTGTCGAAGCCGTTGGCCTTGGCCTCGGCGTAGACATCCTTGATGTCGCCCGCGAGGCCGGCCTTCTCCTCCTCCAGGCGTTCGATGCGCTCGATGATGCTCTTGAGCTGGTCGGCGGCAACCGACGAGTTGTCGACGGCGAGCGCGGGGGATGCAGCCATGATCCTCGAATCCCTCTTGTGACCTCTTGGCAGCCCTCTCGGGCGGGCCGACGCGCCTTCGCAGGGGCGTCCTTCCCGGCGTTGATAGTCTCTCAACCTTACCGAGACCTTGCCGGGCCCTGCGACCCTGCCGCCCGCCTCGGGGTGACGCCGCGCCCAACCCGCTCCGGGCTGCTGCCCGGACAACCCGCCCGGAGGACCGGATGACCGAGGACGACCGCAGGTTCATGGCGCGCGCCATCGCGCTGTCCGAGACGACGGCGCTGGTGGAGAGGGCGGGCGGCCCCTTCGGCTGCGTCATCGTGCAGGACGGCCGGATCCTGGCCGAGGGCGCGAACCGCGTGGCGGCGGAGAACGACCCGACGTGGCACGCCGAGATGGAGGCGATCCGCAACGCCTGCCGGGCCGCCGGGAAACCGAAGCTGGACGAGGCGACGCTCTACACCAGCGCCGAGCCCTGCGCGATGTGCCTCGCCGCCGCCTGCTGGGCCGGCATCGCCCGCATCGTCTATGCCTCGACCAACGCGGACGCGGCCGCGGCCGGGTTCGACGCCGCCTGGGTGGCCGAGGCCCTGTGCCGGCCGGCCTCCGCGCACCGCATCCCCGCGCGCCAGCTCATGCGGGCGGAGGCGGTGGAGGTCTGGAACGCCTACCGCGCGGCATCCGGCTGAGGTCGCCCGGCGTCAGTGCGACTCGGCCCGGGCCGCGAAGGCGGCCGCCTGTTCCGGGCTCGCCTCGCGCTGGTGCTGCGCCTTCCAGGTCTCATAGGGCATGCCGTAGACGTGCTCGCGGCTCTCGTCCTTGCTGAGCGGCAGGCCGCGCGCATCGGCCGCCTCCTTGAGCCAGTTCGACAGGCAGTTGCGGCAGAAGCCCGCGAGGTTCATCAGGTCGATGTTCTGCACGTCGGTGCGCCCCTGCAGGTGCGCCACCAGCCGCCGGAAGACGGCGGCTTCGAGTTCGGTGCGGGTGGTGTCGTCGATGCGGTCCATGAGACGGGTCCTCGGCAAGAAGGGTCCTCGGCAAGAAGGGTCCTGGGCAAGACGGATCCTCGGCAAGCCTGCTGAGCGGCAACGGAGAGCGGATGGCCGCCCGGCTCACCGCAACCCGGCGCCCGCCCGGCCGCGCCGCGCGTCGTACCAGAGCCAGCCGCCGAAGGCGAAGATCAAGAGCGGTCCCCCGATCCGTGCGTCGATCTCGAACCACGTCGTTCCCCGAGCCCTCCGAGCACGGCTCTCGCGACGAGATGTAGGCCCACGCCCGGGATGACCCAACCCGGTGCGGCAAGAGCGAAGAATCGGATCTGATCCGCGCTCAGATTGCTCAAGCCGTACAGGAAGGCGAAGAACGGTGCGACGAGCCCGGTTCCGGTGATCACGACGGCCACGGTGTCGAGGAAGGTTGCGGAGAGTTTCGTGCGCTCGATCCCGACCACGCTCGGCTCGGGGCGTTCGGGAGGCGGATCGCTGGTCACGGGAGGTCCTGCAGGGCCATCAGCGGCGCCAGCAGCCCCGCGAAGCGGGCCGCCCACGCCTCCGCGCCGGCCTCGTCGGCGATCAGGTCCTGGCGGATCTCGACGAGCGCGTTCGGCAGGCCCCGCGCGGTGGCGTGGCGGTCGAGCGTGTCGCCGGCCAAGCCGCCGAGATAGGGCTCGTTGTCGCCCACCGTGAACCCGGCCGGGTCGTCCCGCAGGCCGTCGATGAGCGGGGCGGCGAGGCGCCCGTCGCGCGGGTCCCACAGGATGCCGACCTGCCACGGCCGCGGCACCCCGCGCCAGGCCGGGGTGAAGCTGTGGATCGCCACGATCGCGGGCGGGCGGCCCGTGGCCGCCGCCTCCGCCAGCGCCGCCTCGATCGCGCGGTCGTAGGGGTCGTAGAAGCGCCGGATCCGCTCGGCGATGCCCGCCGCGTCGATGCGGGCGTTGCCCGGCACGATCGTGCCGTCGGAGAGCCGCATCACCAGCGTCGGGTCGTCGCGGCCGCGGTTCGGGTCGATCACCAGCCGCGAGAAGGTGGTCAGCAGGGCCGGCGCCCCGAGCCGCCGGCTGAGCGAGCGCGTCACCGCCGCCGCGCCGATGTCGTAGGCGATGTGGCGCGCGAAATGCGGCGGATCGAGCCCGAGCGTGCCGAGATCCTCCGGCACGGCGTTCGAGGCGTGATCGCACAGGAGCAGCAGCCCGCAGGCCGGATCGCCCGGGATCCGCTCGACGGGCTGGCACGGGGCGGAATCGGGCATGGGCGACCGGGGCGAGAGGGGAGACCGCGTCCCTTACCCCGAATGGGCGAGCGGCATCCACCGGGCCGCGTCCCGGCGGACGGGTGACGCCGGGCGCGCCATGCCCTAGTGCTTCGCCGGGACGCTCCTGTCCCGTGCCGAGAGGATCGCTGCGCCGCCATGTCCCGACCCTCCCTGCCCGACCTGGCCGCCCCCGGCTCGCGGGCGGCTCCCCAGGGAGCCGGACCCGCCGCGGCGGAGGGGATGGGCCTCGCCTTCGCGGCCCTGTTTCTCGGCGCCGTGGCGATGGGCGTCTCGCCCGTGCTCGTGCGCGTGGTGAGCCCGGAGGTCGGCCCCTTCGCCAGCGCCTTCTGGCGCGTCGTCCTGGCGCTGCCGGCCCTCTACGCCTGGATGCGGATCGAGGAGGCGGCCCGGCCGCATCTGGTGCGCGCCGCCTTCGCGCCCGCCGCCCTCCTGGCGGGCCTCGCCTTCGCGGGGGACCTCGTCTTCTGGCACCGGGCCATCCTCGGCACCACGGTCGCCAACGCCACCTTCTTCGCCACCACGGCGCCGGTCTTCGTGGTGCTGTTCGCCTGGGTCGGGCTCGGGCGGCGTCCCGCCGCGCGCACGCTCGCGGGCCTCGGCCTCTGCCTCGCGGGCGGGGCGGCGCTGATCGGCCAGTCGGTCCAGGTCGATCCGGCCCGGCTCGCGGGCGACCGCGACGGCGTCGTCACGGCGGTGTTCTTCGCCCTCTACTTCCTGGCCGTCGAGCGCGCCCGGGCGCGCGGCCTCGGAGCGGCCCGCGTCACCTTCGTGGCCTCCTGCGTCACCGCGCTGGCGCTGCTCGGCATCGTGCTCGCCGCCGAGACGCGGTCGGTCCTGCCGCAGACCGCCACCGGGCTCGCCGGCCTGGTGGCGCTGGCGCTGCTCAGCCACGCAGGCGGCCAGGGGCTGCTCTCGGTGGCGCTCGGGCGCCTGCCCGCCGCCTTCTCGTCGCTCGTGATCTTCCTCGAAGCGGTGGCGGCGGCCGCCCTCGGCTGGCTCGTGCTCGGCGAGGCGCTGAGCCTGCCCCAGGCGCTCGGCGGCGCCCTGATCTTCCTCGGCATCGCGGTCGCCCGCCCGCGCCGCCGCTGACCACACCCCCAGACGGACGACAAGCGAGGATCCGCCCGTGACCGCCACCCCCTCCCCGGCCGCCGACGAGCGCCGCGCGCTCCTGCTGCGCCTCCTCGACGCCGCCGTCACCGCCGCCCATCCGCGCGGCTGCCTCGTGCCCGAACTGCCGCCGCCGCCCGCCGGCCGGCTGGTGATCCTGGGCGCCGGCAAGGCGGGCGCCAGCATGGCGGCGGTGGCCGAGCGGCACTACCGCGAGGCGCACGGCCTGACCCCCGACCGCCTCCTTGGCCAAGCGGTGGTCCGGCACGGCTACGGCGAGCCCGCGGGCGCGATCGAGGTGGTGGAGGCCGGCCATCCGGTGCCGGACCAAGCCGGCATCGACGCCACGCGCCGCAGCCTCGACCTCGCGGCGGGGGCCGGGCCGGACGATCTCGTGCTGGTGCTCCTCTCGGGAGGCGGCTCGGCGAACTGGATCGCGCCCGCGGGCGCGCTCACGCTGGCCGAGAAGCAGGGGATCACCAAGGCGCTGCTCCGCTCGGGCGCGGCGATCGACGAGATCAACTGCGTGCGCAAGCACCTCTCGCGCATCAAGGGCGGGCGGCTCGCCCTCGCCGCCCGCAATGCCGGCCGGCTCCTGACGCTCGCGATCTCGGACGTGCCCCGCGACGACCCGGCGGTGATCGCCTCCGGGCCGACCGTGCCGGACCCCACGACCCTGTCGGATGCCCGCGCCATCTGCGCCAAGCGCGGCATTCCCCTGCCCCCGGCCGCGGAGGCGCTGCTGAACGACCCGGCCAACGAGAGCCCCAAGCCCGGCGACCCGCTGTTCGCCCATACCGCGTTCCGCATCATCGCCCGGCCTGTCGACGCCCTGAACGCGGCGGCCGCCGCGGCCGCGGCCGCCGGCTACGAGCCCGTGATGCTCGGCGCCGACCTCGAAGGCGAGGCGCGCGAGGTCGCCGCCGAACACGCCGCGATCGCCCGCCAGATGGCCGCCGAGGGCCGCAAGGTCGCACTGATCTCGGGGGGCGAACTCACGGTGACGATCCGCGGCGAGGGCCAGGGCGGGCCGAACCAGGAATACGCCCTGGCCCTCGCCGTCGCCCTCGACGGCGCGGCGGGCATCGCCGGCCTCTCGGCCGACACCGACGGCACCGATGGCGGGCGCGGCGAGGCCACCGACCCGGCCGGCGCACTGGTGGACGAGACCACGCTGGCGCGTGCCGCCGCGGCGGGGCTCGACCCGCGCGTGAGCCTGGCCGGGAACGATTCCACCCCCTTCTTCGAGCGGATCGGCGACCTCGTCCGGCCCGGCCCCACCCGCACCAACGTCAATGATTGCCGGATCATCCTGGTCGGCTGAGCGCCGGCGCGCCGCATTCCTCGGTCTCGCCCTCGCGGGCGGCGTGCTGGCGGCCTCGCCCGCGCGGGCGGACCTGCGCATGTGCAACATGACGGGGAGCCGCATCGGCGTCGCGCTGGGCTACCGCGACCCCGGCGGCTGGGTGACGGAGGGCTGGTGGAACCTCTCCGCCAAGGCCTGCGAGACCCTGCTCAAGGGCGCGCTCGCGGCGCGCTACTACTACGTCTTCGCGGTGGATTACGACCGCGGCGGCGAGTGGAGCGGGCGTTCGCTGATGTGCACCCGCGACCGCGAGTTCACCATCCGCGGCGTCGAGGATTGCCTCGCCCGCGGCTACGACCGCAACGGCTTCTTCGAGGTCGATACCGGCGAGCAGAAGAGCTGGACCATCCAGCTCACCGATCCGGGGCGGCCGACGCCGTGACGCCGGCCGCCCGCGCCTCCCGTGCCGGATTCCGGGGACGGGGCGCGCGGGTGCAGAGGTCTTTAGGCCAAACCGCGGGCTGCAGCCCCGTCCGTCCGTTGCAACCGGGCGCGAACGAAACTAGGCACGGAGCCCCGCCGCCGGAATCGCCCCCATGAAGCGCGCCCGCCGCACCAAGATCGTCGCCACCCTCGGGCCGGCCTCCGAGGATCCGGAGGTGATCGAGAAGCTGTTCGAGGCCGGGGCCGACGTCTTCCGCCTCAACATGAGCCACCTGCCGCGCGAGCGCCTGATCGAGCGCGTCGGCGTGATCCGGGCGATCGAGCAGCGGCTGCGCCGCCCGATCGCCATCCTGCTCGACCTGCAGGGGCCGAAGCTGCGGGTCGGCCGCTTCGCGCAGGACGCCGCGCTGCTGGAGAGCGGCCAGACCTTCGTGCTCGACGGCGACGCGGCGCCGGGCGACGCCACGCGGGTCCACCTGCCCCATCCGGAGATCCTCTCCTCCCTGGAGCCGGGCCACACGGTGCTGATCGACGACGGCAAGCTGCGCCTGTCAGTGACCGAGGCCTCGCCCGACCGCGTCGTCACCCGCGTCCTCGTCGGCGGGCGGATCTCGAACCGCAAGGGCGTGTCGCTGCCCGACACCACCATCCCGGTCGCCGCCATGACCGAAAAGGACCGCCTCGACCTCGAAGCGGGTCTCGCCGCCAACGTCGACTGGATCGCCGTCTCCTTCGTGCAGCGCCCGGAGGACGTGGCGGAGGTCAAGGCCATCGCTGGAGGCCGCGCCCTGGTGATGGCCAAGATCGAGAAGCCGCAGGCGCTCGCCCGGCTCGATGCCATCATGGAGGCGTCGGACGGGCTGATGGTCGCGCGCGGCGATCTCGGGGTCGAGATGCCGCTCGAACAGGTGCCCGGCGTGCAGAAGCGCATCACCCGCGGAGCGCGCCGTCTCGGCAGGCCCGTGGTGGTGGCGACCCAGATGCTCGAATCGATGATCACCGCGCCGGTCCCGACCCGGGCCGAGGTCTCGGACGTGGCGACCGCGGTCTACGAGGGGGCCGACGCCGTGATGCTCTCGGCCGAGAGCGCCTCCGGCGCCTTCCCGGTGGAGGCGGTCGCGACCATGAACCGGATCGCCGAGCAGGTGGAGCGCGACGCGATCTACTGGTCGATCATCGCCGCGCAGCGCTCCGCCCCCGAGGCCACCGCCTCGGACGCGATCGCGGCCTCCGCCCACCAGATCGTGGACACGCTCAACCTCGACGCGATCATGGCCTGGACCGCCTCGGGCTCCACGGCCTTGCGCCTCGCCCGCGCCCGCCCGAACGCCTCGGTGATTGCGCTGACGCCCAAGCGCGAGACGGCGCGGCGCCTCGCGCTGGCCTGGGGCACCCACCCGATCGTCACCAACGACGCCAGCGACATCGACGACATGTCGTTCCGCGCCTGCAAGTTCGCGGTGCGCGAGCGCTTCGCCCAGGTCGGCGACCGGGTGATCGTGGTGGCGGGCCTGCCCTTCGGCACGCCGGGCGCGACCAACCTGATCCGCATCGCCCAGGTGACCCGCGAGCACGCCGCCAAGGCGTGACGCACCCGCGCCGGCCCCGGGGCCGATCCGTGCCGCGCGCCTCCGGCCGTCAGTGCCGGCGGGCGCCGGAGCCCGTCACCGTCCCGGCCGGGCCGGTCTCCTCGCCGTCCGCACCCGCCTCGTCGGCGGTGTAGCCGGCAAGCCAGTCGGCGCTGTCCTGCGATCCGGCGCGGTAGGGATCATCCGTATGGGGCCTGCCGGCGGCTTTCGCGGCTCTGCCCTCTTCGAAGATGGTCTGGGACACCACGAAGTAAGCCATAGGATCATCCTCCGGCTGCTGGGCGTCGACGTGACGGCCCGAGCCTACGCCGGCGGCGACCGGAGCGCGAGGGGGCGGGACCCGGCCTCGCGGGGGATCGGACTCACTCGGCCTCCACCCGCCGGCGCGCCGCCACCTCCTCCACCGCCGCCACCACCGCGTCCGTCGCCGTGTAGTGCAGCATGTGGCCGATGCCCGGCAGCACCGTCAGCGTCGCGCCCGGAACCGCGCGCGCCATCGCGGCGGCGTGAACCTCGGTACGCACGATCGGGTCGATGTCGCCCGCCACGATCGCGGTCGGGACGGCGATCTCCGGATAGCGCGGGCTCTGCCGCTCCAGGAAGGCGTGGAGACCGTCGAGGTCCTGCAGGTTCGCCAGGAAGGTGGCGGGGCGCAGCACCAGGGGCACCCGCGCACCGTCGAGATAGTCGGGCGGCAGGGTCTGCGGGCGAAACACCACCTCGGCGAAACGGTCGAGATAGCGCAGGCCGAGCGGGGCCGCGATCGTGCGCGCGGCGAGCCACATCAGGACCCGCCCGACCGGGGAGCGGTACCAGCCCGCATAGCCCGACACCGTGCCGCCCGGCCACGGATAGAGGGCGGGGGCGAGGAGCACGAGGCCCGAGACCCGCTGCGGCGTGTCGAGCGCGAGGCTGGCCGCGAGCGCCCCGCCCCAGGAATGGCCGACCACCAGGGCCGGCCCGGCGCCGAGCCGCTCCAGCGCCTCGGCGATCAGCCGCGCCTGCACGGCGGGCGAGGCGGCCTCGGCCCCGGCGAGGCGGTCGCTCCAGCCGAAGCCCGGCCGGTCGAGGGCGAGCACCCGGAAGCCCCGGCCGGCGAGCCGGCGGCCGAAGGCCTGCATGGGATCCATGCCGTTCGCCGAGGCGCCGTGGAGCAGCACCACCGTGCCGCGGCTCTGCTGCCCCTCGCCGGGGCCGGCCTCCAGCACCGCGAGGTGACCGCCCACCACCGGCACGCGCCGCCCGGCCGGGGGATAGCGCGCCTCGACCTGGAGCGTGATGATCCAGGTGGCGAGGGCGGCCAACGCGATCAGGGTGGCGACGAGGCCGAGCGTGGCGGCCGCCAGGAGCGTCAGCACGCGCGCGGCCCGCCGCAGCCCGCGCCGCTCATCGCCCGGCATCGTGCGGGGCACGCCCGGCCCGGATCACAGGTCGCGGCCGTCGACGTCGGGGGCGAGGCGCTCGATCGCCTCGCGCAGCTTGCCCATGCGGGGGTAGAGGTCCTGCGCCTTGCGGAAGGCGGCGAGCGCCCGGACCTTGTCGTCGCTCGCCATGTAGATGTGGGCCAGCGCGGCCCAGGCCTCGAAGTGCCGCGGCTCCAGCCGCAGCGCGCGGTTGAGGTCGGCGAGCGCGCTCGCCTGATCGTCGAGGAGGTAGAAGGCGGTGGCGCGGCGGCTCCAGCCCTCGGCCCAGCCGGGCTCCAGGGTCACGACCCGGTCGAGCAATTCGACGGCGAGCGCGGTGTCCTTGTCCTTGAGGGCCTGTCCGGCGCGGCTGGCCAGGAGGTCGACCGTGTCGCTCCCGGAGCGGTCGAGGCGGCGCTCGATGAGCTGCGCCACGCCGCGGGCCTCCGGGTCGTCCTTCGCGGCCTTGAGCCGGGCGAAGAGGTCGTCGAGCGTGGGAGGCGGTTTGGGCGCCTCCTTGGGAGCGGCGCCCTGGGGAGCGGCACCCTGCTCCGGGCCGGCGGCCCCGGCCGGCGGTGCGGCGAAGGCGAGCCCGGCGATGAGGGTCAGGGCGACGGTGAGGCGGCGCATGGCCTCATCGTCGGATGCAGCCGCGATGCGGTCAACGCGATGGCTTGCCGCGGCCGAAAGGGGGACGCATCCCCCTGCCCTCAGCCCTGGCGGGCCTTGTAGCGCTTCTGCGTCTTGTTGATGACGTAGACGCGGCCCTTGCGGCGCACGATCTGGTTGTCGCGATGCCGGCCGCGCAGCGACTTCAGCGAATTGCGGATCTTCATGGGACTACGGTCTCGCGGGTCTCGGCCGGCTCCGGCCGGCGCCTGGCGGGGTTGAACGGAACGGCCGGCCATCGTCGGCCTTTTCGGGCCGAACGCCGGGGTCGGGCGACGCGCAGCACCGCCCGTGGTGCGGTGGCGTTTACCTCCGCGGCCCGAAAAGTCAATGGCACCACCGTGCAACCGATCGGCCCGGGTCGCCTTGATTCTGCGGCGCCCGCAGGGGCGCGGCACGGGAGGAGAGATCATGGCCGGCAACGATTCCCAGCACAGGCAGGGCCCCAGCGTCGACACGGTGGATCAGCTCAGCAGCGTCGTGCTGCTCGGCCTCGCCGCCGCCGGGGGTGCGGTAGCGGTCATTCTGTCGTCACTGGTCAGCTGAACGCGCTCCGGGCCGGCGCGCCGGCCCGGGAGGCCCGCGCCGCCGTTGGCGGTGGCGCGGCCGTTCACGGCTTGCGGCCCCCCAGCGAGCGGTAGAGGCTGAGCCGCGCCCGGACCACTTCGCGGCCCGCGCCGTCGTGGCCGGTGCGCTCCAGGCTCCGGCCGGCCCGCGCCTGCAACGCCTTGACGGTGGCGAGCGGCACGATCGCCAGCCCGGCCTCCGCCAGGGCATCGCCGTACGCGGCGATCGCCGCCCGGGCGAGGTCCTCGGCCGCGGCCTCGTCGATGCCGAGCGGGACCTCGCGGAGGCTGTCCTGGGCCTGGATCGCCAGCGCGACGCGCCGGGTGACGACAGTGCTCATTCTGACCTCGCCTGGATGCGCCCGCCCTGTCGGCGGCGAAAGGGGCACGGGCGTCGTTGCCCGTGCGGTGCGCGATGGCACCGACCGGAATCCGGCACGGCCCCGGCCGTCAGCGGAAAGGCACGCGACAATTCTGCTTAAGCTTTTGATGTTGAACCATTTTCGCCGAATCGATGACCGCCTCGGCGAATGATGCTTAGCCGCCGAGTGTGTCGGGATGATTGCATGGTCCGGCCGTGGGGCGGCGGCCGCGGCGGGCTCGTTCTGGCGGCTTAGTCCGATCGGCCGATCACGAAATAGGCACACAGCTATCAAGTTAAAATACATCATTAACACAATTTATGCAGTAATTATCAGGCGAATACCGTCCAATGGCCTGTGAAAATGAGCGATGATTCAGTGTCGGAACGTTTGGCGTTCCTCGAAATTGATCGAACCACGGTGTCGGAACTGCCACAGCTGTGGGCCGTCATCGGGCCTGCCCTGCCGCAGGTGCTGGCCCGGTTCTACACCAAGATGACGGCGGTGCCGCATCTCGCGGCGATGATCGGCCGGCAGCAGGACCGGCTCGTGACGGCGCAATCCTCGCATTGGGAGCGTCTGTTCAGCGGGCGGTTCGACGCCGACTACGTCGCCGGCATTCGGCGCATCGGCCGCGTCCACCACACGATCGGGCTGGAGCCGCGCTGGTACATCGGCGGCTACGCCTTCGTGCTGAACGAGCTGGTGCGGCTCCTGTCGGAGCGGGCGGGGTTGGGCGGGCGCCGGAGGCTCGCCCGGCAGGTCGCGGCCCTCAACAAGGTGGTGATGCTCGACATGGACTTCGCCATCTCGGTCTACCAGGACATGCTGGTCGAGGAGCGCCAGCGCAAGGGACAGGTGCTGTCGGGGGCGATCGCGACCTTCTCGGAGGCGGTGCAGGCCAGCCTCTCGGTGTCGGGCGCGGCCGGCGACGACTTGGCGCGGAGTGCCGCGACGCTGGACGCCGCCACCGCCGAGGCCGGCGGCATCGCCGACACCGTCGCGAGCGCGGCCGGACAGACCTCCTCCAACATGCAGGCGGGCGCCGCCGCCGCCGAGGAACTCGCCGTCTCGGTGCGCGAGATCGGCACGCAGGCCGGCCGCTCCGCCGAGGTCGCCCGGCAGGCGGTCGAGAGCGCGCAGCGCACCGAGCGCACGGTGAGCGGGCTGGCCGAGCAGGCGCGCGGGATCGGCCAGGTGGTCGATCTCATCAACCAGATCGCCGGGCAGACCAACCTCCTCGCCCTCAACGCGACGATCGAGGCGGCGCGGGCCGGCGAGGCGGGCCGCGGCTTCGCCGTGGTCGCCACCGAGGTCAAGGAATTGGCCGGCCAGACCGCGAAGGCCACCACGGAGATCGGCGCGCGCATCGGCGCGATCCAGGACGCGACCCTGCGCAGCGCGGCCGACATCCAGGAGATCGTGCGGGTGATCGGCGACGTCAGCGCCATCGCGACCGCCATCGCGGCGGCCGTGGAGGAGCAGACGGCCGTCACCTCGGACATCGCCCTGACCGTGCAGCGGACCGCGACGAACACGCAGGAGGTGGCGGGCACCATCGAGACCCTGCGGGGCTCGACCGCCTCGGCCGCGTCGGCGGCGCAGGGCGTGGTCGCCGCGCGGGCGACGCTCGGGACGCAACTCGCCCGGCTGCGCGCCGACATCGACCGCTTCCTGGAGACCGCCCGGGCCGCGTGAACTCCTCCCATGCCGGGCCGCGCACGGCACCCGCGACGACGGCCGCCGCCCCGCCGCCCGTCCGTCTCCCGCGAGGACTGCGACAGGGTGGCCCAGCCCTGCCGATGCCGGGGACGGAACTCGCCCTCCTTGACGTCAAGCGGGCCCGCCATACCTGCCGGGATCAGTACTCCTGTATAGTATGGTGGGAGGTTCCTTGCTCCGCTCCTTCGACGAAGCCGCCGCCCCCGTGTCGCTGGCCGAGCCCGTGCGCGATCACCTCGGCCATCTGCTGCGCGACCTCTACGCCGCGCACCAGAGCGAGGAGCTGTCCGCACCGCTCGCCGCCCTGCTGGGCCGGCTGACCCAGGCCCTCGCCGAGCAGTCCGACGCGGATGCGCGGGCCTTCCATGCCGGGCTGATGCGGGCGCTGCCTTCCCTGCGCGCCTTCGCGCTCAGCCTCGCGGGCCGCTCCGCCGAGGCGGACGATCTCGTGCAGGAGACGGTGCTGCGCGGCTGGCAGAACCAGCATCGCTTCCAGCCCGGCAGCAACCTCGACGCGTGGCTGTTCACGATCATGCGCAACATCTTCTACTCCCTGCGCCGCAAGCGGTCGCGGGAGGTCGAGGACGACGACGGCCAGTACGCGGCGACGCTCGCCGTGGCGCCCCGCCAGGACCACGGGATCAGCCTCGCCGAGGTGCAGACGGCACTGGGGCGGCTGCGCCCCGACATGCGCGAGGTGCTGATCCTCGTGGGCGTGCAGGAGGTGAGCTACGAGCAGGCGGCGCAGATCATGGGCGTGGCGATCGGCACCATCAAGAGCCGGGTCTCGCGCGCCCGCACGCAGCTCGCCGCCCAGCTCGGCTATACCGGCCAGGATCTCGACGGGGACGCGCTGATCCGCTCGGTGATGTCCGCGAGCCCGGCCCGGATGCCGCGCTGAGACCCGGCCGCGCCGGCCCCGGTCTTGGTCCCGGCTACAGCCGGTAGCCCATCCGCAAGCCTCCCCAGTGGCGGCCGTGGACGCGGATCGGTGCCGCGATCTCGCGCAGCATCAGAGGGCGGCTGCGGCCCTCGGGGCGGCACATCTGCACCACGAAGGGCCGGTTCGAGCGGGCCGCGGTGAGGCCCGCGGGATCGTCGTGGAAGCGGCGGTGGCGGGAATGGCGGTCGTTCCAGGCCGGGTCGTCCGGGCGCGGCGGCTGCGAGAAGCGGCGGTTGTGCACCGGCGCGTAGCCGTTGCGGTCGACCGCGAAGCAATGGGCGAGGCGCTCGTCCCCGATCAGCAGCGGCTCCAGGACCGGCGGCAGGATCTCCTCCAGGGCCGGCAGCGCCGCCGTGAGGTAGCGTGGCGGGTCGGTGCCGGGCAGCGGCCGGTAGGCCTCGTCGAACAGCGCATCGCGGCCGAGGAGCCCGGCGGCGATGGCGGCCTCCAGCGCCGCACCGACCTGCGCGGCACCGGCCTGCGCCGCCGCGACCAGCGGCCGATGCTCCGCCTCGATCCGCGCCATCGCCTGCCGCACCGCCTCGGGGACCGGCTCCGCGAAGGCGCAGTGCAGCCCGCGCGCGCTCGCTCCCGCCACCCTCACCCGCACCGGGCCGAGGGGCCGCACCGCCAGGGCGAGCGGCGTGCCCGCGGCGGGCCGCAGGCCCTCCGGCGGGGCGAGCAGGAGCCCGCCGCGGCCGAGGTCGAGGATCCGCCCGACGCCGAAGGTGCCCACCCGGGCCGGCAGGTCCACGGGGTAGCGGTCGTGGATCCGGCGGTCGCCGATCTCGGCTTGGCGCAGGGCGGCCACGACCCGTGATCCCAGCCCGTCCGTCTCCCCCGTCGCCCCGGCCTCCGCGAGCGTGCCGAGGGTGCCGGCCATCGCGGCGGCCTCGGCGGCCAGATGGGCGGCGGTCTGCGCCTGCCCGCGGCTCGCGGCGTTGAGCGTGTCGAGCACCGGCCCCAGGCCGCCGACCAGGGCCTCGGCGGCACGCGCCGCCTCGATCGCGGCCGCGGCGCAGCCCGCCCGGTCGCCGAGGCCGCGCAGGGAGGCGGCCGTGCGGCTGCCCTCGGCGGACAGGGCCCGCACCGCCTGCGCGAGCTGCACGATCCCCTCGCCGGCCTCGCCGAGCCGGGCCGCCTCGACGGTGGCCTGGAGGGCCGCCAGATGGGCGCGCCGCGCCACGCCGGCGAACGCCGCCGCGAGCGCGTCGATCTCGCCCGCCGCCTCCGCGAGCGGCAGGGCGGACCGGGCGGCCTCGCCGCAGTGCAGGCGCGCGAGGCCGAGATGGCGTCCGGCCTGCGCCAGCACCTCGCCGGCGCCCGCGCCCTCGCCCGACAGGCTGCCGCAGCCCTCGGCGACGCGGTCGGCCGCCCGCGCGAGATCCGCCACGGCGCCGGCCGCCGCGGCCGGTCGCGCCGCGCCGGCGGCCCGCGCGACCTCCGCTTCCACCAGCGCGATCGCGTCCCGGCCCGCACGGACCGGATCGGCGCGCGCCGCGGAGGCGTCGGCGGGGCTGTGATGGCCCGGGGCAATGCGGGAGCGGTCGATCCGGCGCATGGCGCGATTGGGCGCCACACCCCCTTAAGGCCGGCTTAACCCTGCGGCCGGCCCGGCCGGGATGACGGCGCCGCGCCGCGCGCGGTGTTGCACCGGTGCGGCCAAGCGTGGCAAGGAACGGCCAGCCCCGAGTGGCGAGGGTCCCCCGCCGTGCCCCACGGTCTGCCGACCAGAACCTGCGCCACCCTGCGGATCGACGGGGCGGTCCGGTCCCTCCGGGCCGGCAGGCCGCCCCGGCGGAGCGCCTCCCGGCTCGGCGGCCTCCTCGTCGTCCTCGCCGCCGCGGCGATCCCGGCCCGCGCCGATCCGCTGCCCTCGCCGGTGCGCATCGCCACGGAAGGGGGCAAGCCGCCCTTCAACTACGTCGAGGACGGCAAGCCGGCAGGGTTCGAGGTCGAGCTTGCGCAGGCGCTCTGCACCGCGGCCAAGCTCACCTGCACCATCGTGCTCCACCAGTGGGACGGCATCATCAAGGGCCTGGAGGCCGGTGCGTACGACGCCATCATGGCCTCGCTCGCGATCACGCCGAAGCGGCGCGCGCGGGTGGCCTTCTCGCGGCCCTATTACCGCATCCCCTCCGCCTTCATGGCGCGGCGCGACGCCGTGGCGGACCGGCTCGATCCGGCCTCGCTGAAGGGCCGCGCGGTGGGCACCGCCGCGCATTCGCCCCAGCTCGCCTACCTGGAGGCGCGCGCGCCCGAGGCGGACATCCGCAGCTTCGACACCCTGCGGGATGCCGGCTACGACCTGCGGCTCGGCCGCCTCGACCTCGTGTTCGGCGACAAGCTCGCGTTGTGGCGCATCCTCGAACTGCCGGATGGGGCCGCCTGTTGCCGGCTCGTGGGGGACGCTCCCCCGGGGGACCCGCTGCTGGGCGAAGGCATCGGCGCCGCCTTCCGCAAGTCCGACACCGACCTGCGCGATGCCTTCGATCGGGCGCTCGCGGCGATCGTCGCGGACGGCACCTACGACCGCATCCGCGCCAAGTACCTGCCCTTCGACACGAAGTAGCGCGACCGGCGCGGCCGCGCGTGAGCGGCCGTTCGACGGCCGCAGGCTTTGCCGTTCGATGGCCGCAGGCTTGGCCGTTTGACGGCCACGCCATGCCCTCACTACACGGGGCCGCCCGGCGTACCGGGCGGGCAGGGAGGAATCAGCATGGCGAAGGTCGCGTTTCTCGGTCTCGGCGTGATGGGGGCGCCGATGGCGCGCCATCTCGCCGCCAAGGGCCACGAGGTCACGGTCTACAACCGCACGGCCGAGAAGGCGCAGGCCTGGGTCGCCGCGCATGGCGGCCGCAGCGCCGCCACCCCCGCCGAGGCCGCCGCCGGCCAGGAGATCGTCTTCGCCTGCGTGGGCAACGACGACGATCTGCGCCAGGTCGCGCTCGGTCCGGACGGCGCCTTCCCGGCCATGCGCGCGGGCGCGGTCTTCGTGGACCACACCACCGCCTCCGCGGACGTGGCGCGCGAACTCGCGGCGGCCTCGTCCGAGCGCGGCTTCGATTTCGTGGACGCGCCGGTCTCCGGCGGGCAGGCCGGCGCCGAGAACGGCGTGCTCACGGTGATGTGCGGCGGCGATCCCGAGATCTACGCCCGGGTCGAGCCGGTCATCATGGCCTTCGCCCGCTCGTGCCGGCTGATGGGGCCGGCGGGCTCGGGCCAGCTCACCAAGATGGTGAACCAGATCTGCATCGCCGGGCTGGTGCAGGGCCTCGCGGAGGGGATCCACTTCGGCAAGCGCGCCGGGCTCGACATCGAGGCCGTGCTCGACGTGATCGCCAAGGGCGCGGCCGGCTCCTGGCAGATGGAGAACCGCGGCCGCACCATGAACCAGAACAGGTTCGACTTCGGCTTCGCGGTCGACTGGATGCGCAAGGACCTCGCGATCGTGCTGGCCGAGGCCCGCCACAACAAGGCGCTGCTGCCGGTGACGGCCCTCGTCGACCAGTTCTACGCCGAGGTGCAGACGCTCGGCGGCGGGCGCTGGGACACGTCGAGCCTGATCGCGCGCCTGGAGAAGTAGCACGCGGCCCGCTCCCTGCCCCTGATGTCGGCGAGTGTGCGCCCCGGCGAACCGAATGCTGCGGCGCACGTTACCCAGGTGAGCGGTGACCGCTCCGCAAGGTCCGGTTCGTCGTCCTTGAGGGTTCTGTCCTCGAGGAGTCTGGTCGCCGCACGTCAGTCAGGAGCAACGATGGCCTTCACCAAGCTCATCACCTACGTGGTCGCCGCCGGGTTCGTCTGCATGCTGATCGTCACCGGCATCGGAACGGTCGACGGGCTGATGAGCCGGCAATAGGGCGCGCCCCATCGGCCGTCGGGCCGGCGCGGTCTCAGCCGCCCGCCAGCCTGGCTGCGTCCTCCGGCGCCAGCCAGCGCCACCCCTCGCCCACTTGGTGCCGGAACCACGTCACCTGCCGCTTGGCGTAGCGGCGGGTATCCGCTTGGCCCCGCGCCACGGCCTCCTCGCGCGGGAGCGCGCCGTCGAGGAAGGCGATCAGCCCCGGCACCCCGTGGGCGCGCATCACCGGCAGCATCGGGTCGAGGCGCCGCTCCCGCAGCGCCCGCACCTCGTCGAGGGCGCCCTCCTCCATCATGGCGAGGAAGCGCGCGTCGATGCGCGCGCGCAGGGCCGCGCGGTCCGGCACCAGGAAGATTTTTTCGCACGCGAACCCGGCCAGCGGCCCCGGCCGGCGGGTGCCCTGGAAGGCCGCGAGCGGGCGGCCGGTGGCGGCCAGGACCTCCAGGCCGCGCAGCACCCGCAGGCGATCGCCAGGCGCGATCCGCGCCGCCCCATCCGGGTCGCGCCGGGCGAGGTCCGCGTGGAGCGCGGCGGTCCCGCGGGCCTCGGCCTGCGCCCGGACGGCGGCCCGCACCGCCTCGGGCACGGGCGGGATCGCGGACAGGCCCTCCAGCATCGCCTTGAAGTAGAGCCCGGTGCCGCCGACCAGCACCGGCAGGCGCCCCGCCGCCCAGGTCTCGTCCAGCACCGCCTCGACATCCGCGAGGTAGTGGCCGACCGAGTAGTTCACCGCCCCGTCCACCTGCCCGTAGAGGCGGTGGGGCGCCTGCGCCTCCTCGGCCTCGCTCGGCCGGGCGGTGAGCCGGCGCAGGTCGCCGTAGACCTGCATCGAGTCGGCGTTGATGACCACCCCGTTCCGCGCGCGGGCGAGCGCCAGCGCCAGCGCCGACTTGCCCGAGGCGGTCGGCCCTGCGATGAGGATCGCCTGACGCCCCACCATTGTCGCTCCCGACGCCGTGCCGGGCCAGACGAGTGCCGTGATGACCCTTGTGGCGACCCTGATAGCAAACCCCGCGCGCCCCGCCATCACCGACGCGGTCCTGGCCGAGACCCGCCGGGTGCTGGCGACCGAGCACCAGCCCCGCATCCTGCACGGCGAGGTCGCCGCCGAGGTGCTGGTCCCGGGCGCGCCCGAATCCGCGCCGGCCCTGGCGGAGCGGCTGCGCCACGCCCTCGGCGACGAGCCGATCGACGTGGCCGTGCGCCCGGCCGACGCCCACCGGCGCAAGCGCCTGTTTCTGGCCGACATGGACTCCACCATGATCGAGCAGGAATGCATCGACGAACTCGCCGACAGGGTCGGGCTCAAGGACCACGTCGCGGCGATCACCGAGCGGGCGATGCGCGGCGAGATCGCCTTCGAGCCGGCCCTGCGCGAGCGGGTCGCCCTTCTCGACGGGCTGCCGGTCGGCGCCATCGACGAGGTGATCGCCGAGCGCATCACGCCGACGCCGGGCGGCCGCACGCTGGTGCAGACCATGCGGGCGCACGGCGCCTATGCGTGTCTCGTCTCGGGTGGGTTCACGCTGTTCACCGGGCCGGTGGCGGCCCGGATCGGGTTCGACGAGCACCGGGCGAACCGCCTCGTGGTGGCGGACGGGCGCCTCGCGGGCCGGGTCGAGGAGCCGATCGTCGGGCGCGATGCCAAGCGCGCCACCCTGATCGAGCTGCGCGACCGCCTCGGGCTCGCCCCCGCCGAGACGCTCGCGGTGGGCGACGGGGCCAACGACCTCGCCATGCTGGAGGAGGCCGGGCTCGGCGTCGCCTTCCGCGCCAAGCCCGCCGTGGCCGCGGCGGCGCAGGCCCGCGTGCAGCACGGGGACCTCACGGCCCTTCTCTACCTCCAGGGCTTCGCCGCGGCCGAGTTCGTGGCCTGAGCCGCGGCCGTCGTCGTTCGCCCCGCTCCCGCACCCTGCGCATCATGGCGACCGGACTGATCTCCCATCCCGACGGGCACGACCGCTGCTGGTGGCCGGGCCTCGACCCGCTCTACGTCGCCTATCACGACACCGAATGGGGCGTGCCGGAGCTCGACGACAGGGCCCTGTTCGAGAAGCTGATCCTCGACGGGTTCCAGGCCGGCCTGTCCTGGATCACCATCCTGCGCCGCCGCGACGGATTCCGGCGCGCCTTCCGGGGCTTCGAGCCCGAGATCATCGCCCGGTTCGGCGAGGCCGAGGTCGAGGCGCTGATGGCCGATTCCGGCATCATCCGCAACCGCGCCAAGATCGTCGGTACGGTGCGGAGCGCCCGCGCCTACCTCGCCATCCAGGAGCGCGGCCCGGGCTTCTCGGCCTTCCTGTGGGACTTCGTGGACGGGCGGCCGCTGCAGGGATCCGCCCGCGACCGGGCGGACATCGCCACCGAGACCGAGGTGTCGCGCCGCCTCTCGAAGGCGCTCAAGGCCGAGGGCTTCGGCTTCTGCGGCCCCACCATCGTGTACGCCTTCATGCAGGCGGTGGGCATGGTCAACGACCACCTCGTCGGCTGCTGCCGCCACGCACCCTGCGCGGCCCTGCCCGGCCCCAGGGGACATGCCGCGCGCTCCGGCCCCGCCGCATGAGCCGGCCGCCGCGCGCATGGCAGCGCATGCTCTCGGGCCGCCGCCTCGACCTCCTCGACCCCTCCCCGCTCGATGTCGAGATCGGCGACATCGCCCACGGGCTGGCCCGGGTCGCGCGCTGGAACGGCCAGACTTTGGGGCCGCACGTCTTCTCGGTGGCCCAGCACGCGCTCCTGGTCGAGGCGATCGGCGCGGGCTTCTGCCCGGAGGCGAGCGCGCCCGAGCGGCTCGACCTCCTGCTGCACGACGCGCCCGAATACGTGATCGGCGACATGATCTCGCCCTTCAAGGCGGCGATCGGCGACTCCTACAAGGCGGTGGAACTGCGGCTGCTCGCGGCGATCCGGCTGCGCTTCGGTCTCAGCGCCCAGCCGGCCGCCGCGATGCAGCGGCTGATCAAGCGGGCCGACCGGCTCGCCGCCTTCCTCGAAGCCACGCGGCTCGCCGGCTTCTCGCGCGCGGAGGCCCTGAAGGTGTTCGGCCGGCCCGAGCCCCTGCCCGCCGCACTCGATGCGCTCCTCGTCCCCTGGCCCACCGCCGAGGCGCAGGACCGCTTCCTTGCCCGTTTCCACGCGCTCGCGGCATCTCCCGTGCGCCCGCCCGCCTGCACAGAGGCCTGACCGCCGTGCCGACCCTCCACGTCTGCTCCCTCTCGCGCCTGCCCGAGACCGTGGCCGCGGTCGGCGCCAGCCACGTCGTCACCCTCGTCACCCGCGGCACGGTGGTCCGGCGCCCCGCCACCGTGCGGGCGGACGACCACCTGATCCTCGGGATCAGCGACATCTCGGCGCCGACGCTGGACCACGTCCTTCCCGAGCGGCCGCATGTGGAGGAATTCCTGGCCTTCCTGCGCGCCTGGGACCGGGCGCGGCCGCTGGTCCTGCACTGCTATGCCGGGATCAGCCGCTCGACGGCGGCGGCCTACATCGCGGCCTGCGCGCTCCATCCGGACCGGGACGAGGCAGAGCTGGCGCAGCGCCTGCGCCGGCTGTCGCCCTCCGCCACCCCGAACCGCCGCCTCGTCGCGGTGGCGGACGAGGTTCTGGGCCGCGACGGCCGGATGGTCGCGGCGATCGCGGCGATCGGGCGCGGCGCCGACGCCTTCGAGGGGGAGCCGTTCTGCCTCGCGATCGAGTGATGGCCCGCCGGCGCCCGCACCCTGGCGCGTGCGCCGGATCGGCGTAGCATGGCTGGATCCGGACCGGAGCGGAGCTGGCCATGACGACGCTGTTCGAGGAGCGCGAGCGGGCCTTCGAGAGGCTGTTCGCGCACGAGGAGGAGTTGCGGTTTCTCGCCCTGGTGCGACGCAACCGGATGATCGGGACCTGGATCGCCCGGCGGATCGGGCTGAGCGAGGCGGAGGCCGAGGAGTACACGCGCCGCCTCGTCGAAACCGTGGCGATCCCGCTCACCGACGAGGCCCTGGTGGCAAGGCTGCGCGCCGATCTCGACGCCCGCGGCGTCGAGGTGCGCGACCTGCCCGGCCTCGTCGCGCGCTGCGCCGCCGAAGCGGCCCGGGAGGTCAGGGCGGCCTGAAGGGTCTCACACCAACGGCCCAGGATGCCGACGCGTCGATCTCGATCCCGGGCAAGCCCGGGAAGCCGACGCATCGATCCCGATCCCGGGCAAGCCCGGGATCGAGGGGGCCGTTGAGGCATCTCGATGGTTCGACGTCAAATCAGAGATCTGGCGACCAATCGAGCACCGAACCGGCGGTCATGTCCAATGACTGCCGGTCTCAGAAGAAGGTCGGCCGCGCGCTCGCAGTGTGCTCCTTCAGCACGGTGCCGGTGGCGGGGTCGACTTCCTTGAGCACCACGTCGTAGCCCCAGAGGTCGGCGAGGTGCTGGAGCACGCGGTGCGCCTCGTCCTTCTGCAGCAGGACGCGGTTGAGCACCCGGTGATGCAGGATCAGCTTGCGGTCCCCTTCCAGGTCGACGTCGATCACCTCGATGTCGGGGTCGAGCCACGCCACGTCGTATTGGCGCGCGAAGGCCCGGCGCAGGCGCCGGTAGCCGCGCTCGTCGTGGATCGCCTCGACCCGCAATTCCGGCTGGTCGGGATCGTCCACCACGTGGAAGAGCCGCAGCTGGCGCATCAGGCGGGGCGAGAGGAACTGCGCGATGAAGCTCTCGTCGCGATAGTTCTCCCAGACGTCGCGCAGCACCCCCATCGCGTCGCCGGAGCCGGCGATGTCCGGGAACCACGCCCGGTCCTCCTCGGTCGGCTCGGTGCAGATGCGGGCGATGTCCGTCATCATGGCGAAGCCGATCGCGTAGGGATTGTGGCCGCCGTAATGCCGGTCCTCGTAGGTCGGCTGGCGGATGACGTTGGTGTGCGATTGCAGGAACTCGAGGTAGGCCGCCTCGCTGATCCGCCCGGTCTCGGAGAGCCGGGTCATGATCCGGTAGTGCGAGTAGGTGGCGCAGCCCTCGTTCATCACCTTGGTCTGGCGCTGCGGGTAGAAGTACTGCGCCACATGGCGGACGATGCGCAGGATCTCGCGCTGCCAGGGCCGCAGCCGGGGCGCGGCCTTCTCTAGGAAGTAGAGGATGTTCTCCTGGGGCAGTTCGAGCAGCGCCCGGCGGCGCTCCACCGACAGGTCCGGCTTGTCGGTCTTGGCCTTGGCGGGAAGCGTGCGCCAGAGGTCGTTGTACATCCTCTCCTGGTGCTCCTTGCGCTCGCGCTCGCGGCGCTGCTCGGAGGAGAGGTCGGGACGCTTCTTGCGCGGATAGCGGTGGACGCCCTGGTTCATCAGCGCGTGGGCGGCGTCCAGCACCGCCTCGACGGCGCCGTGGCCGTAGCGCTCCTCGCAGCGCGAGATGTAGCGCTTGGCGAAGTCGAGATAGTCGAGGATGCCCTCGGCATCCGTCCACTGCCGGAACAGATAGTTGTTCTTGAAGAAGTGGTTGTGCCCGAAGGCGGCGTGCGCGATCACCAGCGTCTGCATCGTCGCCGTGTTCTCCTCCATGATGTAGGAGATGCACGGATTCGAGTTGATGACGATCTCGTAGGCCAGCCCCATCAGGCCGCGCCGGTAGCCGGCCTCGTGCTGGGCGAAGTGCTTGCCGAACGACCAGTGCTTGTAGAAGAGCGGCATGCCGATCGACGCGTAGGCGTCGAGCATCTGCTCGGCGGTGATGATCTCGATCTGGTTCGGGTACCAGGAGAGCCCCAGTTCCGGCCCGGCCACCGCCTCGCAGGCGTCGTGGATGCGCCGGATGGTGTCGAAGTCCCAGTCGTTTCCGGTGAACAGGGGCTCGCCCGTCCGGATCAGGGCGGGGCTGGCGAGCCGGGTCGTCCCGCTCGGGGCTGAACTCATCGGAGCCTGGACCTCTCGTATCCTCCGGCGGACCGCTCTCCCCGGCCCGCCCCGTCAGGGGTGTTCAGGGCGCCGCCGTCTCCTGCCCGGCCTTGCGGGCGAACAGCTCGCGGAAGACCGGGTAGATGTCGCGCCGGTGGTTGACCTTGCGCATGGCGAGCACGGGATTGGTCTTGGACACCGGCTCGTAGGTCCGCCACAGGGTGGTGCGGTGCTCGACGAAGCCCGCCCGCGGCCCGGTCTCGTCGCCGACCTCCAGGTAGGCGAAATGCTGGCAGGCCGGCAGGATGGCCGAGCGCAGCAGGTCCTGCGAGGTGGTCGAGTCGCTCGACACGTTGTCGCCGTCCGAGGCCTGGGCGGCGTAGATGTTCCAGTCCTCGGGGTTGTAGCGCTCGGCGACGATCCGCTTCATCTCGACGAGGGCCGAGGAGACCAGCGTGCCGCCGGTCTCGCGCGAGCCGAAGAACGTCTCCTCGTCCACCTCCTTGGCTTGGTCGGTGTGGCGGATGAAGACGATCTCGACGTGCTTGTAGCGTCGCACCAGGAAGATGTGCAGCAGGATGTAGAACCGCTTGGCGAGGTCCTTCATGTGCTCGGTCATCGAGCCCGAGACGTCCATGAGGCAGAACATCACCGCCTGGGCCACGGGGCGCGGATAGGCCTCGAAGCGCCGGTAGCGCAGGTCGATCGGGTCGATGTAGGGGATGCGCTGCGAGCGGGTGCGCACCCGCTCCAGCTCCGCCAGGAGGTCGGCGAGTTCGGGCGCGTCGGGGTCGCGGGCCTCGATCTCCCGGACCTGCGCCTCCAGGGCGGCGAGGTCGTCGGCCTTCGGCCGCTTGAGGGCGATGCGCCGCGACAGCGAGTTGCGCAGCGTGCGCGTGAGCGCGAGGTTGGCGGGCGAGCCCGACACCATGTAGCCGGCCCGGCGCAGCGCCTCCGTCTCGACCACGGCGAGGCGCCGCTTGGCGAGGTCCGGCAGTTCGAGGTCTTCGAGGAAGAGTTCGAGGAACTCCTCCCGGGTGAGCACGAACTGGAAGGAATCCTCGCTGTCCTGGCCGCCCTCCCCGGCCTGGCCGCCGCCGCCGCCCGACTGACCGCGCGGCGGGCGTTCGATCGTGTCGCCCTCCACGTAGGTCTTGTTGCCCGGCAGGATGTGGTTCTGCACCCCGCTGCCGGGGGAGCGCACGAATTTCGGCTCGCGCACGCCGTCCGCCGGGACGGTGACGCTCGCTTCCTTGTCGATGTTGCGGATGTCCCGGTCGCGCGCCGCCTCCCGCACGGCGCGCTGCGCCACGTCGCGCACGCGCCGCAGGAAGCGCTGCCGGTTCGCCAAGCTCTTGCCGCCCGGATTGAGGCGTCGGTCGATAATGTGCATCAGACCACGTTTCCGATCACGCCCATCCTACCCTACCGGGCGGCATCCGGCATCACCCGCGACACCGCCGGCGCGTCAGCCCGCCTGCTTCACCCGCATGTACCATTCCACGAGACGGCGGACCTGCCGCTCCGTGTAGCCGCGGGCGCGCATGCGCTCGACGAACTCGCCGTGCTTCTTCTCGGTCTCGCTGTCCTTCTTCGAGCCGAAGGAGATGACGGGCAGCAGCTCCTCCACCTGGGAGAACATGCGCCGCTCGATCACCTCGCGGATCTTCTCGTAGGAGGTCCAGGAGGGGTTGCGCCCGCCGTGCTGCGCCCGCGAGCGGAGGGCGAACTTCACCACCTCGTTGCGGAAGTCCTTCGGGTTGGCGATGCCCGCCGGCTTCTCGATCTTGGTCAGTTCCTGGTTCAGGAGCTCGCGGTTGAGCAGCTGGCCGGTCTCCGGATCCTTGAAGTCCTGATCCTCGATCCAGGCGTCGGCATAGTCGATGTAGCGGTCGAACAGGTTCTGCCCGTAATCGTGGTAGGATTCGAGGTAGGCCTTCTGGATCTCGTGGCCGATGAACTCAGCGTAGCGCGGCGCGAGTTCCCCCTTGATGAATTCGAGGTAGCGCTTCTCGGTCTCGGGGGGCAGCTGCTCGCGGCGCAGCGACTGCTCCAGCACGTACATCAGGTGGACCGGATCGGCCGAGACCTCGGTGGTGTCGTGGTTGAAGGTCGCCGCCATGACCTTGAAGGCGAAGCGGGTCGAGATCCCGTCCATGCCCTCGTCGACGCCGGCCGAGTCCTTGTATTCCTGCAGCGAGCGGGCGCGGGGGTCGACCTCGCGCAGCGACTCGCCGTCGTAGACCCGCATCTTCGAGAAGACGTTGGAGTTCGGGTGCTCGCGCAGGCGCGAGAGCACCGAGAAGCGGGCCAGCATTTCCAGGGTGCCGGGCGCGCAGGGCGCGGCGGCGAGTTCGGAGCCGGAGACCAGCTTCTCGTAGATCCGCTGCTCCTCGGTGACGCGCAGGCAGTACGGCACCTTGATGACGTAGATCCGGTCGATGAAGGCTTCGTTGTTCTTGTTGGTCTTGAAGCTCTGCCACTCGGCCTCGTTCGAGTGGGCGAGGATGATGCCGGAGAACGGGATCGCGCCGATGTTCTCGGTGCCGACGTAGTTGCCCTCTTGCGTCGCGGTGAGCAGGGGGTGGAGCATCTTGATCGGCGCCTTGAACATCTCGACGAATTCGAGGATGCCCTGGTTCGCCCGGTTGAGGCCGCCGGAATAGGAATAGGCGTCGGGATCGGCCTGGCTCAGGGTCTCGAGCTTGCGGATGTCAACCTTGCCGACGAGCGAGGAGATGTCCTGGTTGTTCTCGTCCCCCGGCTCGGTCTTGGCAACCGCGATCTGGCGCAGGCGCGAGGGGCGCACCTTCACCACCTTGAACTGCGAGATGTCGCCGCCGAACTCGTCGAGGCGCTTGAGGCACCAGGGGCTCATCAGCCCGGTGAGGCGGCGGCGCGGGATGCCGTAGCGCTCCTCGATCGCCGGCCCCATCGTCTCGGGGTCGAACAGCACCAGCGGGCTCTCGAAGACCGGGCTCAATTCGTTGCCGGCCTTGAGCACGTAGATCGGGTGCACCTCCATCAGGGCCTTGAGCCGCTCGGCCAGGGACGACTTGCCGCCGCCCACCGGTCCGAGCAGGTAGAGGATCTGCTTCCTCTCCTCCAAGCCTTGCGCGGCATGGCGGAAGAACGAGACGATCCGCTCGATCGTCTCCTCCATGCCGTAGAATTCGGAGAAGGCCGGGTAGATCCGGATCGTCCGGTTCATGAAGATCCGGCCGAGGCGTGAGTCCCGCGCCGTGTCCACGAATTCCGGCTTGCCGATCGCCTCCAGGATCCGCTCCGGGGCGCTAGCGTACATCAGGGGGTCGTCGCGGCACGCTTCAAGGTACTCGGTCAGCGACAGTTCCGCGTCGCGCCGAGCCTCATAGCTGCGGGCAAAGGTCTGAAATAGGTCGCTCGCTGACGGCATTGGCATCCCGAACCCTCACGACATCGCCAGCTTCATCCTGTCCCGCCTCGGATGCAATCGATATCCCCATGTTTGTCGCAGTGCGGCGACGGGCAGACTGCGCAGGCGGGAGCAGCGTGGCCCCGAAACGGGGCGGAGTTGCGCCCGCGCCGTCGCGACCGTGCGGAAAGTCCGTGGCCCGCCAAGGCGAAAGGGTGGCGGGCTCCGCCCGTGTGTTCGAAAGGACACGCCGATCGGCGATCTTCGAACCGGCCGTCCGTACGGCCCGCGCCGGCGGCATGGAGGAAACGCCGGCCCGGGGCGGGACGTTCCGGGCACATCGCCCCAGGGGGCGATGTGCCCGAGGGGGCGGGCGCCCTCAGAGGTCGGTGGTCTCGGACTTGGCGCCGCCCGGCCCGCCGACCTTGATCTTGATCGTCTCGACCGTGGTGTTGCCGTCCGCTCCCTTCACCTCGACCGTCACCTCGTCGGTGCCGGTGAAGCCGGCCTTGCTCTCGTAGAACACCGCCTGGACGTTGGCCTCGGTGTTCGGGCAGCGGTAGGTGGCGGGGGTCTTGAGCTTGCCGGCGCGCTGGATCAGCGACCCGTTCTTCGGCCCCGTGGTGATCTTGATCTCGGGCTGCGGCCCGAGCGAGCAATCCTTCTTCAGGTTGGGGGCGAGCAGGATGCGCACCTGCTTGCCGGACGCGACCGATTGCTCGCGGGTCTTGGTGGTCTGGGCGAGGGCCGGGCCTGCGAGCACCGCACAGGCGGCGAGCGTCAGGAGGGGGCGGATCATGAGCGTGTCTCTCCGAGGAAGCGCTGCGGCCCCGATGTGGGGAGCGCGCCGACCCGCGTCGAGTCCGCCGGGCTGACCCAGGAGCACTTTCCGCGCGCCGGACCGACGAGGCGCCCGCCCTAATGCAGCGTCAGCATCACCGCGAGGTTGAACAGGCCCAAGAGCGCGATGCCGGCCAGCCAGAGCCAGTAGCCGCGTCCCTCGACCGGATAGTCGCCGAACATCACCGCTCCCCGCCGCTGCCGGAGGATTGCAGCACCGCCATCACGGCCCCGGTCACCCGGGCGATCTGCGTCGGGGTGAACTCGCCCGACAGGGCCGTGCCGAGCTGCACCTCGATACGCTGGCGCTCGCCCGCATCCCCGATCGGGTCGGCCGGGATCTCGGCTTCGGCGAGCCCGCAGGCGTCCCGGATGGTGTCGGCGGCCCGCCGCAGGGTGGCGCGCTGGTCGGGCGTCATGTCCCAGAGCGGGTGGCGCAGGCGCGCGATCACCCGCTTGGCGTCGCGGTAGTCGCGGTCGACGTTGGTCAGGGCCTCGATCTGGCTCACCAGCAGGACGAGTTCGAGCACGTCCGCGGTCGCCTCCGGGCAGGTGCGCACGATGCGCATCAGCCGGGCGATCAGCGCGGTGGTCGGAGAAGCGTGGCGGGACGGCTCGGCCATGTCCGCCTAACTCCCTTCGCTCTGCAAGGTTCTCGGCAAGGTTCTCGGCAAGGTTCTCGGCAACGTTCCCGCCGCCGGGTGCGCGTCGGACCGCTCCTCGTCGTCCCGGCCGGTCCGCCACGCGGCGAGCTGCGCCCGGCAGTCGCGCAGGGTCGCCAGGGCACGCCCGAGCGCCGCCCGGTCGGCGGGCGACAGGGCCGGCCTCGCGCCGTCCGCCGGCGTGCCGTCCGGCTCCGCCTCCGGGAAGGCCGCCGGGGCGACCTGCTCGCCGCGGCCCACCGCCTGGACGAAGCGCATGCCGCGCTCGCGCAGGATGCGCTGCACGCCGCGGATCGTGTAGCCCTGCCCGTAGAGAAGCTGGCGCACGCCGCGCAGCAGGTCGACGTCGTCGGGCCGGTAGTAGCGCCGGTTGCCGCCGCGCTTGAGCGGCCGGATCTGCGCGAAGCGGGTCTCCCAGAACCGCAGCACGTGCTGGGGCAGGTCGAGATCCTCCGCCACCTCGCTGATGGTGCGGAACGCATCCGGAGCCTTGTCGCCGGCCGCTTCGGCCGCCGCGAGCGTCGTCATGCGCGCGACCCTTCAGCCTCCGTCGTTCCGGGGACCGCGCCCCGGGCGCTCAGCCCTCGTCGGGCTCGGCGGGATCGCCGTTGATGCGGGCCTTGAGCACGTTCGAGGGCTTGAACACCATGACACGGCGCGGCTCGATCGCCACCTCGACGCCGGTCTTGGGGTTGCGCCCCACCCGCTTGCCCTTCCCCCGCACCACGAAGGAGCCGAAGGAGGACAGCTTCACGGTCTCGCCCGCGGCCAGGCAATCGCAGATCTGGGCCAGCACCGTCTCGACCAGGGCCGCCGATTCGGTCCGCGAGAGGCCGACCCTCTGGTAGACGGCCTCGGTCAGGTCAGCCCGCGTGACCGTCTTGCCTGCCATCCTGCTGCTCCCCGGCGGCTCTTCAAAAACCGTCATATGTGTATGATCGTGCACGCTAATCCGCGCCGGTCGCGGGGTCAACCGGGAGTCGTGCGGTTTCCGGGGCAATCGGGTGAGCCCAATTGCGCTGCCTTGTCGACGGGGCCTCAGGCGCCGGCGGCCGCATCGGCGGCCTCGGCTTCGCTTGGCCATGCGTCCGAGAGGAAGACTGTCCTCTCGGACCCGCGCCGCGGGGCGCTCGTCGCGCCCGCCCTCTCGATGATCGGGCTTCGCCCGGGGGCCCTGGTGCGGTTTCTCGGCCGCGCGCCGTTCACCAGCGGATGAGGGCGCTGCCCCAGGCGAAGCCGCCGCCGATCGCCTCGATCATCACGAGGTCGCCGCGCTTGATGCGCCCGTCGCGACAGGCCGCGTCGAGGGCGAGGGGAATCGAGGCCGCCGAGGTGTTGCCGTGGCGGTCCACGGTCAGCACGACCTTCTCGCGGGCGATCCCGAGCTTGTCGGCCGAAGCCTCGATGATGCGGCGGTTGGCTTGGTGGGGCACGAACCAGTCGAGGTCCTCCGCCGTGGTGCCGGTGGCCCGGAACGCGTCCGCGATCACGTCGGTGACCGAGCCGACCGCGAAGCGGAAGACCTCCTTGCCGACCATCCGCAGCTTGCCGGTGGTGCCGGTGGAGCCGGGGCCGCCGTCCACGAAGAGCTTGTCGCGGTAGCGCCCGTCCGAGCGCAGGTGGCTGGTGAGCACCCCGCGGTCGCCCGCATGGCCCTCGCCGGGCTGCGCCTCCAGCACCAGCGCGCCCGCGCCGTCGCCGAACAGCACGCAGGTGGTGCGGTCCTCCCAGTCGAGGAGGCGCGAGAAGGTCTCGGCCCCGACCACCAGCGCGCGCCGGGCGGCGCCGGTCGTCAGGAACTTGTCGGCGGTGGCGACCCCGTAGACGAAGCCGGCGCAGACCGCCTGCAGGTCGAAAGCGGCGCCGCCGTGGATGCCCAGCCCGTGCTGGATCTGGGTCGCGGTGGACGGGAAGGTGTGGTCCGGCGTCGAGGTGGCGCAGATCACGAGGTCGATGCTCGCCGGGTCGATGTCGGCGGCGGCGAGCGCGGCCCGCGCGGCCTTGACGCCGAGCACGGAGGTGGTCTCGTCGGGCTCCGCGATGTGGCGCTGGCGGATGCCGGTGCGCTGCACGATCCACTCGTCGGAGGTGTCGACGCGGGTGGCGAGGTCGTCGTTGGTGACGACGGTCCGCGGCAGATAGGAGCCGCAGCCCCGCACCACCGAGCGAAGGCGGGTCATGGCGGGTGTCCTCTCTCAGGCCGATGTCACCGCCGGGGTGGTCTCGAGCATGTCGCGGATCGTGCGCATCAGGTCGTGGCGGGCCATGTCGTGCGCGATGTCGATGGCGCTCGCGAAGCCGTGCGCGTCCTCCGAGCCGTGGCTCTTGATCACGATGCCCTCCAGCCCGAGGAAGACGCCGCCGTTGGCCCGGCTCGGATTCATCTTCTCCCGCAGGGCCTCGAAGGCGCCGCGGGCAAACAGGTAGCCGATCTTCGCCATCAGGGTCCGGCTCATCGCGCCCTTGAGATACGTGGCGATCTGCTTGGCGGTTCCCTCGGCGGTCTTGAGGGCGATGTTGCCGGTGAAGCCCTCAGTGACAACCACGTCCACGGTGCCGCGGCCGAGATCGGTGCCCTCCACGAAGCCGTGATAGCTGAGGTTGGGCAGGTCGGCCTCGCGCAGCATGCGCGCCGCCTCCTTGACCGCCTCGTTGCCCTTCATCTCCTCGGTGCCGACGTTGAGCAGGCCCACCGTCGGCCGGTCGAGGTCGAACACGATGCGCGCCATGGCGGCTCCCATCAGCGCCATGTCGACCAGATGGGCGGCGTCGGTCCCGATGGTGGCGCCGACATCGAGCACCACGCTCTCGCCGCGCACCGTCGGCCACAGGCAGGCGATGGCCGGACGCTCGATATGCGCCATGGTCTTGAGGCAGATCTTCGACATCGCCATCAGCGCGCCGGTGTTGCCGGCCGAGACGGCGGCCTCGGCCTCGCCGTCGCGCACGGCCTGGATCGCCCTCCACATCGAGGACTTGCCGCGCCCGGTGCGCACCGCCTGGCTCGGCTTCTCGTCCATGGACACCGCCACGCTGGTGTGGCGGATCTCCACCGCGCCCGCGAGCCGCGGCTCGGCCTCCACCATCGGGGTGAGGACCGCCTCGTCGCCGAACATCAGGAAGGTCGTCTCGGGATGGCGCTCGCGGGCGATCGCCGCCCCGGGCACGACCGTGGACGGACCGTGATCGCCGCCCATCGCGTCGAGCGAGATGCGCACTCTCTGGGACATGGGGACGTTGACAAGCCTCGTTCGCGGCGGGCGGGAGGGGGGCCGCGGCGCGGCGGAAAATAGCGACCCGGCGCCCGGCCGCAAACGAATTCTCAGGCCCCGCTGCCCGGCGCCCGCCTCAGGCCGGCGCCCCGATGATCGCCCGCCGCAGCCGGCCCGAGACCCAGTCGATGCCCGCGACCGTCACGAGGATCATCAGCACCAGGAAGGCGACCTGCTGCATCTCCAGCACCCGGATCAGCTCCGTCAGGTACTGGCCGATGCCCCCCGCTCCGACGATGCCGATGATCGTCGCCGAGCGGGTGTTCGATTCGAAGAAGTAGAGCACCTGGCTCGCCAGCACCGGCAGCACGCCGGGCAGGAGGCCGAAGCGGACGCGGTGGAGCGGGCTGCCGCCCGCGGCGGTCACGCCCTCCTGCGGCCGGCGGTCGGCGGCCTCGATCGCCTCCGAGAACAGCTTGCCGAAGGCGCCGAAATCCGAGCAGGCGATGGCGAGCGCCCCCGCGAAGGGGCCGAGCCCGACCACGTTGATCCAGATCAAGGCCCAGATCAGCACGTCGACCGCGCGGATCACGTCGAAGCCGCGCTTGACGGTGAAGCGCAGGAAGACGTTCGGCATCACGTTGCGGGCGGCCAGCAGCGCCACCGGCAGGGCGAGGAGCGCGGCCGTGAGCGTGCCCAGGAAGGCGATGGCCAGCGTCTCGGCCAGGGCCTTGAGGAAGACGAGGCCCTGCCCCTCCGGCGAGGGCGGCAGCATCAGCACGGCGAACTCGCCGAGCCGGTGCAGCCCGGTGAGGATGCGCAGGAGCGAGAAGTCGAGCCGTACCATCGCCACGAGGGCGAGGCCGGCGAGGCCCGCCACCACGCCCGCGACGAGCAGGCGCCGGCGCAGCGGCACGGAAAAGACCTGCGGGTGGCGGGCGCGCAGGCCCGCAAGGTCGGCGAGGGCCGCCCGGCGCAGGGCGGATCGCTGCGGGGCGGATCTGGGCAGGGCGTCCCGGCTCATCGGGCGGCCTCCCGGCCGAGCAGGTGGTGGCGCAGGCGTTCGGTCGCGAGATCGATCCCGATCACCGTCAGGATGATCAGCAGCAGGATCGCGCTCACGTCCGAATAGTAGAAGTTGCGGATCGCCACGAGGAATTCCTGGCCGATCCCGCCCGCGCCGACGAAGCCCATCACGCCCGCGCCGCGCACGTTGATCTCGAAGCGCAGGAGCCCGTAGGAGGCGAAGTTCGACAGGACCTGCGGCATCACCGCGAAGCGCACGGTCTCGACCCAGGAGGCGCCAGTCGCGGTCAGCCCCTCGACGGGCTTCATGTCGATGTTCTCGACCACCTCCGCGAACAGCTTGCCGAGCGCGCCCGCGGTGTGGATGGCGAGCGCCAGCACCCCCACCATCGGGCCGAGCCCGAAGGCGATCACGAAGATCAGCGCGAACACCACCTCCGGCACGGTGCGGCAGATCTCGAGCAGGCGCCGGGTGCCGAACCGGACCGCGCGGGAGGCCACGAGGTTGGAGGCGGCGGCGAAGCACAGCGCGAAGGCGGCGAGCCCCCCGAACAGGGTGCCGAGATAGGCCATCAGCAGCGTCTCGCCGAGCAGCGCCAGCCATTTCGGCAGGCCCCAGTACCAGGCGGCGAGGTCGCCGCCGAGGTTCGACAGGGTGAGCGGCGGGACGATCTGGGCGATGTAGGCGGTGAAGTTGCGGATGTTCTCCGCGAGCGTCAGCGGGCGCACCTCGGCGGCGAACCCGGCCAGCGCCACGAGCGCGAGGAGCAGCACCAGCAGGGCGAGGCCCCGCCGGCGCGCTCCCGCGACGCTCGCCGCGTAGGCCCCCGCGAGGGCCGAGGCCCGCGCGGGGGGCAATCTGTCGAGGGGCAGCGTCACGCGCGGCCGCCTCAGGAGCGCTTGCGCTGCTCGTCGTTGTAGCGGAGCATCTCGATGATCGGCTGGTAGTCCTTCAGCGTCACGGGCGTGAAGTCGAGGTCCTTGCCGTCGGAGAGCCGGTCGAAGGCGGCCTTGTCCTTCTTCGGCATCGCCGTGAGGGCGGTGCGGATCGCCTGCTTGAGGTCGTCCGGCAGGGCCGAGAGCATGGCGAAGGGGCCTTCGGGCAGGAAGTCCGACCGGAAGATCACCCGGAAGTCCGACTGCGCCATCGGCGAGCCGTCGGGCTTCTTCAGCATGCCCTTGGTGACCATGCGGGTGACGGCGGTGTCGGTCTCGGAGTTCCACAGGTTGGCGGCGGCGTCCGCCGTGCCCTGGACGAGCGCCAGCACGGCGTTCTCGTGGCTGCCCGCGTAGAAGGTCTTGCCGAACAGCTTGTCGACGTCGTGGCCGGCCTTCTGCAGGAAGAAGCGCGGCGCCTGGTTGCCGGAGGTCGAGTTGGGATCGACGAGGGCGAGGTTCTTGCCCTTGAGGTCCTCGATCTTCTGGTAGGGGCTGTCGGCGCGCACGTAGATCACCGAGTAGTAGCCCGAGGCGCCGTTGTCGTGCTTCTGGTTGACCACCGGCTCGGTCTTCACGCCGGTCATCACCGCGCGGGCGAACGAGGCCGGGCCGTAGAAGGCGATGTGGATGTTGCCGGCGCGCTGGCCCTCGATCACCGCCGCGTAGTCGTTGGCGACCCGCAGCTTCACCGGCACGCCGATCTCCTTGGTGAGATAGGCGGTGAGCGGGGTGTAGCGGTCGACGGTGCCGGAGGCGTTCTCGGCCGGGATCACCCCGAGGGTGAGCTCGGGGTACTTGGCCTTCCAGTCCTGCGCGAGGGCGGGCGCGGCGAGACAGGCGAACGCCGCGGCGGCGGCGCCCGCGAGGGTGCGTCGGGTGAGCATCGGTCCATCCTCTGGTGTGGGCGCGGGGCGTGACCCCGCGCGGCGCGCGGCAGCACTCTCCCGCGCGGAACTGGTCTCCGGCGCGGCTCTCAGGCGACCGCGGCCTGCGGCTCCGCCCGGGCGGGGGCGCGGCCGCCGGGCGCGTCGTCCATGACCTCGCCGGCCTCAAGCCCGTAGAGGTCGCGCGCCACGTCCTCGGTCAGGTCGAAGGCGCGGCCCTCGAACACGACCCGCCCGGCCGAGAGGCCGACCAGCCGGTCGCAATAGGCCCGGGCGAGATCGAGGGAATGCAGGTTGCACAGGACCGTGATCCCGTAGCGCCGGTTGGCCTCGGCGAGCGCGTCCATGACGAGGCGGGTGTTGCGCGGATCGAGCGAGGCCACCGGCTCGTCGGCCAGGATGATCTCGGGCTCCTGCACCAGGGCGCGGGCGATCGCCACGCGCTGCTGCTGCCCGCCCGAGAGCTGGTCGGCCCGCGCGGCGGCGAACCCGCCCATGTCGAAGCTCTCCAGCGCCGCGAGCGCCAGCGCCCGGTCCTCCTCGCTCCACAGCTTGAGCAGCGAGCGGTGCGCGGGCACGTGGTTGAGCCGTCCCATCAGCACGTTCGTCAGCACGTCGAGCCGGCCGACGAGGTTGAACTGCTGGAAGATCATCGCGCAGCGCCCCCGCCACGCCCGGAGCGCCGACCCGCGCAGGGCCGTCACGTCGGTGTCGCCGAACAGGATGCGCCCGCCGCTGGGGTCTTGGAGGCGGTTGATCATGCGCAGCAGCGTCGACTTGCCGGCGCCCGAGCGCCCGATCACGCCGACGAAGCTGCCGGGCTCGATGCGCAGGGACACGCCGTCCACGGCGCGGCGCGCGCCGTACTGACGCGTGAGATTCTCGACGACCAGCATCCGTCCGTCCGGTTCGCGGGGCCGGCAAACCTAAACGCCGGTTTAACGACAGACGGATGACAGAGGCCCGCGCGCCTCACCCGCCGTAGCGGCGCAGGAAGGCGTCGATCTCCAGCGACCGGAAGTCCGGCAGCGCCGCGCGCAGGCGCTCGTGGTCCCAGTCCCACCATGCCAGGGCGTCCAGGCGCCGGGCGGTCTCCTCGTCGAAGCGCCGCCGCAGCACCCGGGCCGGGTTGCCGGCCACGATCGTGTAGGGGGGAACGTCGCGGGTCACCACCGCGCCCGCGCCCACCACCGCCCCGGTGCCGATGCGCCGGCCCGGCAGCACCACCGCCCCGTGCCCGATCCAGACGTCGTGGCCGACGGTCACCGGGCTCTCGCGGCGCCAGTCGAAGAACGCGGCCTCGTCCGCCTCCTCCGGCCAGTAGAGGCGCGAGCGGTAGGTGAAATGCGCCTGCGAGGCGCGCTGCATCGGGTGGTTGCCGGGATTGAGGCGCACCATCGCGGCGATGGAGCAGAACTTGCCGATCGTCGTGGCGAAGACCTCGCCGTCGTTGACGATGTAGGAATAGTCGCCCAGCACCGTCTCGGTGAGCTGCGTGCGGGCGCCCACCTCCGTGTAGCGGCCGAGGCGGCTCTCCACGACCCGGGCGCTCGGGTCGATGAGCGGCAAGGGGCCGAGGCGCTTGTGGCCGAGGCGCTTCCCGCTCATCGCGTCGCTCCGAAGGGCAGCCGGCGCAGGACCCGGAAGGGCGCGTCGCCCTCCTGGCACAGCAGCGTCACGGCGTCGATGACGAGCGGCTCCCCCGCGCCGTAGGCGGCCTGGAGCCGGGCGCGCCAGGGTTCGCGCTCCGCCTCCGGCAGCGCGTCGGTGAGCGTCATGTGGAAGCGGAACTCCTCGAACACGTGCGGGTAGCCCCAGCGCGCCAGCAGCGCGCGCTGGCGCGGGCTCAGGCGCTCGGGGTTCCGGCGGGCCAGCTCCGGAGCGGTGAGCGGCGCCCGCAGCGGGTCGAGGGCGGCCACGCACTCGGCCGCGAACAGGCCGAGATCCGGGCTCGCCTCGACCGGCACCAGGGCGGTGAAGCCGCCGAGCGTCGCGACCGCGAGGCGGCCCACCGCCACCGGCGGGTGATCGGCGCTCAAGGCCGCGGCGGCGGCGATCAGGTCGTCCTCGCCGACGCCCTCGCGCAGGCGCATCGGCGCCTTGAGGGTGGCGTGGAAGCCGTAGCGCCGGGGCGAGGCCGTCACCGCGCCGGCCTCCGGGACGCCGGGCAGCGGCGCCACCGCCGCGCCGGTGGCGCTGTCGTAGCCGAGGAGGCCGTTGCCGAAATGCGCGAGCGGCGTGCCGGGTGCGGGCGTGTAGTAGAGCGCGTAGCGCCTGCGGTCGCTCACGGGGGCGTCCTCCTGGCCTTCCGCTTCAGCACGCGCCCGTGACGGATCGGTGACGGGGCGGCTACAGCACGCTGATGGCGAGCCACACCACGCCCCACCCCACGAGGCCGAACCACGCGACCACGAGGGGAATGCCGACCGCGAGGGTCAGCACGAAGGCGGCCTGCCGCAGCCTGTCCCCGTACGGGCCACCGGCGCCGTTCCCGGACAAGTGCGTGTCGTTCCTGCGCAAGGCGTGAGCCCTCCTGTCTGGTCGGCCCGCCTCGGCGCAAGCGCCGCGCCGCCCTCACGGAGCGCAGCCGATCGCCCGCTCGGTCCGCCGGATCTGCGCCACCGTCTCGCGCTGGCGGGCGGAGAGCGGCACGTCGCGCTCGTCGTCGTAGCTGCAGCCCGCATTGCCGAAGGCCCGGATGCCGCGCGGCGTGCGGAAGCAGTAGCCCGCCTCCTTGTAGATGCGGTTGCGCTCGTACCAGAGCTCGTCGCAGCCCTGCGCGGCCGCCTCGCCCGTCAGGCAGGCGCCCGCGCAGGCGAGCGCGGCCAGGAATGCGCGCCGGAACGCGGCGGGGTGGGTCATCGTCCGTGGTCTCCATTCGCCCACAGGTCCCGCGGGCGGGCGCATCATGACCGATCCGGCGCCCGCCGCATCCCCGCACGGGCTGCGGACGCCGCACGGGCGCATCCGGCAGATGGTTGAGGAATCCTTAACCGGAAGCGTGGACGGCGGCGGTGCCCGATCCTACAACCAGAGAGCGGGGCGATTCCCGTTCGCGCCGTGGCCCGCCGGAGGCGGCCTCTCCGGCGAGGAGGATCCCGATGCCGAAGCGATCCCTCATCCCGCCATGCCGCCTCGTCTCGGCAGCCATCCTGCTCGGCGCGGTCTGGGCCGCTCCGGCCGCGGCGCAGTCCCGGCCGGGATGGACCGACCCGCCGGTCCGCACCGCACCGCCCGAGCCCCCGTCCCAGAGCCCGAGAGCGGATACCCCGAAGACGGCCACCCCGAAAGCGGCCGCCCCGAAGGTGGAAGCCCCCGCCCGGCCCGCGCCGGCGGTGGCGGCCCGCCCCGCGCGGGTCCGCACCGAGGCGGCGCGGCGCCGGCCGGCGCCCGTGGCCCGGGCCGTGTCCAAGGCCCGCCCGGCGATCGCCGCCACGGCCCGTCCGGTGCGCCACCCCGTGGTGCGCACCGCCGCCGTCCGGCCCCGGCCCGTCCGCCTCCAGACGCCGCGGCCCGCCGCTTACGACGGCGGCTGGGAGGTCTGGGAGGCCGACCGCATGGAGCGGATCCGCCGCGCCCAGGCGGCGGGCTACCTCGTGATGCGGCGCAGCACCTGGGAATCCATGACGGGCCGCTCCGGCCACGACCCGGCACGGGGATGGTTCCGGGAATCGGACGAGGAGTGAGCAGGCGGATCGGCGCCTGATAGCCGGTCGCGCCCGAGGGCGGTTTCAGATCCTGGCCGGAACGCGGTGTGCATTCTAATATTTTTTGGTACATGTTGCCATCGGGAGGCAGCCATGGCCAAGAACACATCCGTCACTCTGGGCGACCATTTCACCAGCTTCATCGACCGCCAAGTCGAGGCGGGACGCTACGGCTCGGCGAGCGAGGTGGTACGGGCGGGTCTGCGTCTGCTCGAAGAGCACGAGGCGAAGGTGCAGGCGCTCCAGGCCGCGCTCCAGGCCGGCGAGGAATCCGGACCGGCGACCGCTTTCGACTTCGAGGCTTTCATCGCCAGCAGAAGCGCGCCCGGGTCGGAGTCGCAATGAGCGGCTACGTCCTCACGCCTCAGGCACAGGCCGATGTGGCGGAGATCTGGGACTACACGGCCGAGCGGTGGAGTTGAGAGCAGGCGACATCCTACCTCCGCGCGATCCGGGACGCCTGCGAGGACTTGGCATGCGGCAGGCGGATCAGCCGGCCGGTCGACGTGAAGCCGGGCTATTTCAGGGCCACGGTCAGATCGCACCTCGTCATCTTCAGGCGAGACGATTCCGGCCTCGTGATCGTGGTGCGCATCCTGCACGGCCGGATGGATGTGGAGCGGCATCTCCGTTAGCTCTGCATCCGCTCGCAACCCGAGCGGATGCAGATCCAAGGTGCAGATCCAGGGCCTTGCATTCCCGCGCTCTTTCGCCGGACCGGCGCCCATGTCGGCGACAGAGCGCTCCAGCGTCCCGGCACTCATCGCCGAACCGGTCTCGGCTTCGGCGAAGGGCCTTGCTCCTCGGGCAGGGCCCGCCTACCACTCGGCCCCATCGGGACGCGCCGGAGCCGAGACCCTGTGAGCCACGAGTCGAGCCGGGAGCGAAGGGTGCGGGTCGTCGTGCGCGGGCGGGTGCAGGGCGTCGGGTTCCGGGCCTGGACCCGCGGCGAGGCGGTGCGGCGCGGCCTCGCGGGCCACGTGCGCAATTGTCCGGACGGGAGCGTCGAGGCCCTGCTCTCCGGCCCGCCCGAGGCGGTGGAGGCGATGCTCGCCGCCCTGCGGCACGGGCCGGCGGGCGCCCGGGTCGCCGAGGTCGCGGTCGCCGAGGTCGCGGACGCCCCCCGCCCGGCCGGCGGCGGCTTCGACATCCTGCGCGCGCCGTGACGCCGGCCCGGGCGTGAACGACTTCTCGCTCCTCGACTTCGCGGCCGTGGCGGCCTTCCTCGTCGCCTGGATCGCCTACAGCACCGCCGTCGAGCGGGTGCGCGGGCGCTCCAGCCTGAACCGGATGATGAACCGCTACCGCCATGCCTGGACCGATCAGCTCGCGGTGCGCGACAACCGGGTGGTCGACACCACCATCAACGCCTCGCTGCAGAACGGCACCGCCTTCTTCGCCTCGACCTCGCTGATCGCGCTCGGCAGCGTGCTCACGCTCACGCGCTCGGCCGACGACGTGCTGACGCTCTTCTCCACGCTGCCCTTCGGCATGCAGACCACGCGGGTGACCTGGGAGATCAAGGTCGCCGGGCTGGCGCTGATCTTCGTCTACGCGTTCTTCAAATTCGCCTGGGCCTACCGGCTGTTCAACTACGGCGCCATCCTGATCGGGGCGGTGCCGCCCCGCGGATCCGACCCGGAGGAGATCCTCCGCGCCTCGCGGCGGGCCGCCGCCATGAACGTGGTGGCGGGCGGGCACTTCAATCGCGGCCAGCGGGCGTTCTTCTTCGCGCTCGCCTATCTCGGCTGGTTCGTGAGCGCCTACGTGCTGTTCGCCACCACAGCCGCCGTGATGTACGTGATGTGGCAGCGCCAGTTCGCCTCCGACGCCCGGCGCGCCCTGCAGGAGACCGATGACGTCTGAGAGTTCACAGGCGAGCCCCCCGGCGAAGCCCGATGAGGCGGCCATCGCCGAGACGCTGCTGCGCCTCGTCGCCGAGCGCGGCGCCGACAAGACCGTCTGCCCCTCGGAGGTGGCGCGCGCGCTCGGCGGGCCGCATCCGGACGGCTGGGGGCCGCTGATGCAGCCGGTGCGCCGCGCGGCGGTGCGGCTGATGAAGGACGGCCGGATCGTCATCCTGCGCAAGGGGCGCGTCGTCGACCCCGACGATTTCCGCGGCGTCTACCGGCTGTCGCTGCCGCGCTGAGGCGGACCGGGGCGTGCACCGCGCCGATCCGCCGAGGCCTGGGGCTAGGTCTACTTGGCGGCCATCTCGGCCTCGTAGCGGGCCTTGGTCTCGGCGTTCGGCGGATAGAGGCCCGGGAGCGGCAGGCCCTTCTCGACCTCGCGCATGATCCAGAGTTCGAGCCGCTCCTGCTCCACGGCGGCGAGCGCCACCTCCTGGGCGATGGCGGCCGGGATCACCACGGCGCCGTCCCCGTCCGCCACGATCACGTCGTCGGGGAAGATCGCGACGCCGCCGCAGCCGATCGGCTGGTTCCAGCCGACGAAGGTCAGCCCCGCCACCGAGGCGGGGGCCGCGACGCCGGAGCACCAGATCGGCAGGCCGGTGCCGGCCACGCCCTCGCCGTCGCGCATCACGCCGTCGGTCACCAGGGCGGCGACGCCGCGCTTGTGCATGCGCGCGGCCAGGATGTCGCCGAAGATGCCGGCGTCGGTCACGCCCATGGCGTCCACGACCGCGATGCAGCCCTCAGGCATCGCCTCGATGGCGCCGCGCGTCGAGGTCGGGCTCGACCACGATTCGGGCGTCGCGAGGTCCTCGCGGGCGGGCACGAAGCGCAGCGTGAAGGCCGGGCCGACGATGCGCCGGTCGGCGGCGAATCGCGGCATCGGCCCGCGCATCCAGCAGCGGCGCAGGCCCTTCTTCAGCATGACCGTGGTGAGAGTCGCGGTGGTGACCGCCTGGAGCGCGTCGATCAGCGTCTTGTCGAGGGGCATCGAAGGGTCCGGGTGCGAGGGGCCTGACCCGCGCCTTAGCCGATCGGGGCGCGGGGCAGAAGACCCGGCGGACGGACTCCTCCCCAGTTCTCTGCCCAGTTCTCTGCCCCTTTCTCCGCGCCGTGCTCAGGTGATCGGCGTCAGCAGCACCGTAGCGGCCGCCGGCCGGGCGGCGATGCGCGCGTACCACGCTTCGAGCGCCGGCCGCGGCTGGCGCGGCACCGCGAGGTGGAGCCAGCGATGCGCCGGGCAGCCGAGCGCGATGTCGGCGGCCGTGAAGTGGTCGCCCACCGCGAAGGCGCGGCCGGCGAGGTGCGCGTCGAGGATCGCCGCGCAGGCCTCGGTCTCCGCCACCGAGCGGGCGATCACGGCCGGATCGCGCTCCGCCTCGGGCACCCGCACCGTCTGCCAGAAGGCGTCGCGCATGGCCGGCGTGAAGGCGGTGGCCTGCCAGTCGAGCCATTGGTTGACGTGGGCGCGGGCCTGCGGCTCCTGGGGCCACAGGCCCCCGCGCCCGTGCGTCTCCGCGAGGTGGCGCAGGATGGCGTTCGACTCCCACAGCACGAAGCCGTCCTCCTCCAGGACCGGCACGAGGCCATTGGGATTGAGCGCGAGGTAGTCCGGGTCGCGCACCCGCCCGTGGGCGCCGCCGGCCTCCACCCGCTCGTAGGGCAGTCCCAGCTCCTCCAGGCCCCAGACCGCCTTCTGCACGTTGACCGAACTCAGCCGTCCCCAGAGTCTGCGCATCAGGCCTCTCCCTCCTCCGGCGGATAGGCGTGCGGCCGCCCGTCCGGATCCGTCACGGTCCAGCTCTCTCCCGCCCCGGCGCGCGGCGCGAGGTAGTCCGGCCCCACCGGCACCTTGCCGTGCCCGCCCGGAATGTCGAGGACGTAGGTCGGCTGGCACAGGCCGGAGATCCGCCCGCGCAGGGTGCGCATCAGATCCCGCCCCTCCCGCAGCGTCGTGCGGAAATGCCCGGTGCCGGGCGCGAGGTCGCCGTGGTGGAGGTAGTAGGGCTTGACCCGGTTCTCCACGAAGGCGCGCATCAGGGCCGCCAGGGTCTCTGCGTCGTCGTTGATGCCACGCAGGAGCACCGACTGGCTCACCAGCGGGATGCCGGCATCGACCAGCCGGGCGACGGCCCCCTGGGCGGCGGGCGTGAATTCCCGCGGGTGGTTGGCGTGCAGCGCCACGAACACCGCCCGGCCGAACGCCTTCAGGGCCGCGATCAGCGCCGCGTCGACCCGGGCGGGCTCGACCACCGGCACGCGGGTGTGCAGGCGCAGCACCCGGACGTGTTCGGTCTCCCCGAGCGCCCGCGCGATCCGCGCGAGACGGCGGGGCGAAAGCAGCAGCGGGTCGCCGCCCGTGAGCACCACCTCCCAGATCCCGGGCCGCGCCGCGACGTAGGCGAGCGCCGCGTCGAGATCCGCCTCGCTCAAGGCGCCGAGGCCCTCCGGTCCCACCACCTCGCGCCTGAAGCAGAAGCGGCAATAGACCGGGCAGACGTGGAGCGGCTTCAGCAGCACCCGGTCGGGGTAGCGGTGCACGATGCCGGGCAGCGGCGCGTGGACGTCGTCGCCGATCGGATCGGCGCGCTCGCCGGGCGCGGTGTCGAGTTCGGCCGGGTCCGGCAGGAACTGGCGGCCGATGCCGTCCTCGGGCGACTCGATCAGCTCGGCCATGTCGGGCGTGACCGCCACGGCGTAGCGGGCGGCGACCCGCTCCAGGGCGGGCAGGCGCTCGGGCGCCACCAGCCCGGCCTGCGCCAGGGAGGCGGGATCGCGCAGGGTGCGCGCGCTCACGGACCGCCCCCCGCGACGGGGGTCCAGATCACCTCGTCGATCCGCCGGGCGTGGGTCGCCAGCATCACGAGGCGGTCGAAGCCGAGCGCCACCCCGCTCGCCTCCGGCATGAGCGCGAGGGCGTCGAGAAAATCCTCGTCGAGGGGATAGCGCTCGCCGTAGATCCGCTCCTTCTCGTCCATCTCGGCCTGGAAGCGGCGGCGCTGCTCGGCCGGGTCGGTGAGTTCCCCGAAGCCGTTGGCGAGTTCGACCCCGCAGGCGTAGAGCTCGAAGCGCTCGGCGACGCGCTGGTCGGCCGGGCTCGGCCGCGCGAGCGCCGCCTCGGGCACCGGGTACTCGCACAGGATCGTCGCCCTGCCCTGCCCCAGCGCCGGCTCGACCCGCTCGACCAGCACGCGGCTGAACAGGTCGGCCCAGGTGTCGTCCGGGGCGGTGCGGATCCCCGCCGCCGCGACGGCCGCGTGCAGGGCCGCGCGGTCGGTGGCGCCGTCCGGCGCGACGCTCGCCAGGAGGTCGATCCCGGCGAAATGCGCGAACGCCTCCGCGACGGTCAGCCGCTCGGGTTCCGCGAACGGGTCGGCCTCGCGGCCGCGCCAGGCGAGGCGGCCGGTGCCCGCCGCCTCGGCGGCGCGCGCCAGCAGCGCCGCGCAATCGCGCATCAGGGTCTCGTAGGGCTCGCCGGCCCGGTACCATTCCACCATCGTGAATTCCGGGTGGTGCAGCGGACCCCGCTCCCGGTTGCGGTAGACGGCGGACAGGCTCACCAGCCGGCGCTCGCCCGCCGCCAGGAGCTTCTTGCAGGCGAATTCCGGTGAGGTGTGCAGGTAGAGCGGGCTCGTCCGCCCGTCCGGGCCGATGGCCCGGGTGGCGAAGGCCGAGAGATGCGTCTCGTTGCCCGGCGAGACCTGGAGGGCGGCGGTCTCCACCTCGACGAAGCCGCGCTCCTCGAACCAGCCCCGCAGCGCCGCCCGGATACGGTTGCGGGCCAGCAGCCGCGGGCGGCGGTCGGCGTGGACGTGGGGCGCCCACCAGGGCGAGGCGGAGGTCGGGGCACGGGAGGGCATGGATCGGGCTCGAACCGCTCGCGACTGGCGGTCGCGCGTCAGATGCGATAGGGCGGGCGCTCGGGCGCCCCTGGGCCGGCAGCGGCTTGCGGGACGCCGGCCGCTTCTGTCAACGCTCGCACCCAGGATCTGACCCCGTGAAGGTGATCGCCAGCTCGCTCCGAAAGGGCAACGTCGTCGAGAAGGACGGCCGCCTCTACGTGATCCTCTCCGCCGAGAACATCCATCCCGGCAAGGGCACCCCGGTGACGCAGCTCGACATGCGCCGCATCACCGACGGCGTGAAGGTCTCGGAGCGCTACCGCACCACCGAGCAGGTCGAGCGCGCCTTCGTGGAGGACCGGGAGCACACCTTCCTGTACTCGGACGGCGAGGGCTTCCACTTCATGAACCCCGAATCCTACGAGCAGGTGGCGGTGCCCGAGGACGTGATCGGCGACCAGGCCGCCTACCTCCAGGAGGGCATGGCGGTGATGCTCTCGCTGCACAACGGCGTGCCGCTCGCCATCGAACTGCCCCAGCGCGTGACGCTGGAGATCACCGATACCGAGCCGGTGACGAAGGGCCAGACCGCCTCCTCCTCCTACAAGCCCGCCACGCTCTCGAACGGCGTGCGCACCCTGGTGCCGCCCCACATCACCACCGGCACCCGCGTCGTCATCATGACGGCGGACGGCTCCTACGTGGAGCGGGCGAAGGACTGATCCGGCGGCGCTCCGGCGCCGCGACGCTCAGCCGGGCTTGGCCCGGCTGAAGCAATCCTGCGAGGCCGCGACGGCGCGCTCGCGCGCCTCGGCCGTCAGCGCGCCCCGCTCGACCGCCGGCCACAGCCCCTCCGCGCGCAGGCGCCCGAGCAGGCAGCGGGCGGCCGCCCGGCAGGCCCCCGCCTCGCCTCCCGCCGTCGCGCAGCTCTCCCGGTACTCGCGCAGGAAGGCCCCCTCGCCGGCCCGCGGATGCGGCCCCGTCATCGCCGCGACTCCGGCCGCGAGGCCGAACAGCACGGGCTGGTGCACGAGGTACACCGCGAGGCTGTGCCGCCCCGCCGCCGCGAGGAACCGCCCGGCCCGGCCGGGCAATTCCCGGGCGGCGCGCCGCGTCAGGCCGAGCCGCGCGAGGCCGATCCCGGCGAGCACGAAGCCGATCCAGGGAAACAGCGGCACGTAGTCGTTCGTGGCCGGCACCGTGCGGCCGAGCCCGAGGAACAGCAGCGCCGGAGCGTCGAGGAGACCCGCATCCGCCCCGCTCCACGCGGCGAGCGCCGGCGCCGCGAAGGCCGCCGCCGCACCCGCCCCGACGAGCGGGCGGGGTGCCCGCAGCGCCGGGAGCGCCAGCACGCTCGACAGCGCGATGCAGTGCAGGATGCCGAAGAAGATCCAGGAATCCGGGAAGGCGATCCGGGTCGCGAGCGAGATGGCGGCGGCGGCCGCGGCGATGCGGGCGAGCCGGGCCAGGAAGGGACGCGGCCGGAATCCCTTGCCCTGCGCCAGGACGAGGCCGATGCCCACGAGGGTGAGGAAGCTCCCGGCGATCGCGTGCGCGCAGACGCGGCCGGGCGGCGTCAGGGCGTAGTTCTCGGGCGTCAGCCGCAGGAAGCCGAGATCCCAGGTCAGGTGGTAGAGCGCCATCGCGGCCAGCGCCGCGCCGCGCGCGGCGTCGATGCCCGGAAGGCGAGTCGCGCCGGTCGGGGCGGCGGGAGCGAGGGGGCGGCGCAACCGCGCGGGCAGCGGCATCGGGCAGCGGATCCGAGGAGGGCGCCGACGCTGATAGCGCTGCACGGACGATCCGTCGAACCCTGCGACAGAATCGCGCGGTGTCCGCCCGCGCGCCGCGCTCCGGCCGCCGGTGCTGCACAGTGCGGCGGCGGATTGCCTCTCGGGCATGCGGACCGGGCACGCGCGACGGTCGTCGCGCCGGATTTCGCGCGGACTAGGCCGCGGGAAGCGAGGAAACGGGCTTTCCCGGGGTCATGACTTTGTTAAGCTCCTCCGGGAATCGCACTGCGCGATTCGGTGTTGGGTTGCTTACCATGTCGGACGAAGTCGGTTCAGGCCCGCTCGGCCCGCTGCCGGGGAGTACGTTCGAGACCGGCGCGCGCCGCGCGGCGGCAGGATCCGACGCGGAGACCGAACGACCTCTCGACCTCGTCGAGGTCAGCGGCCGGATCAAGTGGTTCGACGTCGCCAAGGGCTTCGGCTTCATCGTCCCGGACGACGGCTCACCGGACGTGCTGCTGCATGTGACCTGCCTGCGGCGCGACGGCCACCAGAGCGCGAGCGAGGGCGCCCGCATCGTCGTCGAGGCGGTGCAGCGGGCCCGCGGCTGGCAGGCCTTCCGGGTGATCTCCCTCGATCAGTCGACCGCACTCCACCCGGCCGAACTGCCGATGCCGCGCACCCACGTCACCGTGGTGCCGACCAGCGCGCTGGAGAGCGCGGTGGTGAAGTGGTTCAACCGCCTGCGCGGCTTCGGCTTCCTCAGCCGCGGCGAGGGCACGCCCGACATCTTCGTTCACATGGAGACCCTGCGCCGCTACGGCATCGCGGAGCTGAAGCCCGGCGAGCGGGTGATGGTGCGCTACGGCGACGGATCGAAGGGGCTGATGGCCGCCGAGGTGCGGCTGGCGGATGGCGCCCTGCCGGCCTCGCACTAGCTTGTCCCGCATGTCGATTCGCTCCGCGCAGCAGGGCGCCGCGGCGGCGCTCGCCGTCCTGGTCCTGGCACTCGCCCTCCTCGCCCGCCCGGCCCTCGCCGAGGGGCCGACCGAGCCCCTGACCATCGCCTCCCGCTCCGGCCGCCACGCCTTCAAGGTCGAGGTGATGCGCGACGAGGCCGGGCGCGCCCAGGGGCTGATGTACCGCCGCACCATGGCGCCCGACCGCGGCATGCTGTTCGACTTCGCGCAGGTGGCTCCGGTCTCCATGTGGATGAAGAACACCTACCTGCCCCTCGACATGCTGTTCATCCGCGCCGACGGCACGGTCGCGCGCATCGCCGCCGACACCGAGCCGCTCTCGACGCGCACGATCTCGTCGGGCGAGCCGGTGCTCGCGGTGCTCGAACTCAACGCCGGCACCGCCGCCAAGCTCGGCATCCGGGCGGGGGACAAGGTGGAGCACCCGGTGTTCAGGGGGCGGTAGCGGCTCCCAGGCCCCGGCTTGGTCTCCGTCGGCCGTGGACGTCCTTCCGATCGCGAGCGCACATGACGTCGCCGCGGTCGCGCCCGAGCCCCCGACGCGCGATCCGTGCGACCGGCTGCTGTTCGCCGCTTGTCAGTGCGAGGATCTGCGGCTTGCGACCGTCGATCGCATCCTCGTCAGCCATCCTCTCGCGGTGAAGGTCTGATCGCGACGCGGCTTACCGCAGCAATCCCGAAAGCCCGCGCAGATACGCCTCCGGCAGCCCGGCCTCGCGCCCCGCCGCGATCACGCCCTGCAGGTAGCCCGGCCGCGGCGTGCCGCCCTGGCTGCGCCCGAGATAGACCAGCGCGCGGCGCACCCCCTCGGGCGTTGCCACCGGCTGCTGTGCCTTCACGTAGAGCCCGCCCGCCACGCCCTCGTAGCGGTCGAGCGCCGGCACGTCGGACAGGGCGAGGTCCCAGACCAGCCCCCACACGGTGGCGGCGGGATCGCGCACCACCGAGGCGTAGCCCTCGCGCATGATCACGAACCGGTGGCGGTAGAGACGCCCGACACCCCGCACCGTCGAGGCCGGGCAGCGCCGGGCCATCGCGGCCCGGTCCATGTTGGAGCCGTACGCGAAGTAGAGCGGCACGGCGTCAGGCGAATTCGAGGATCACCGCATCCACCGCGAGGCTGTCGCCCTCCTTGGCCTGGATGGTCTGCACCGTGCCGTCGCGCTCGGCGCGCAGCACGTTCTCCATCTTCATCGCCTCGACGATGGCGAGGGGCTCGCCCGCCTTCACCTCCTGGCCGGCGCTCACCATGATGCTCTTCACGAGGCCCGGCATCGGGCAGAGCAGCTGCTTGCCCGAGCCGCCCGCCTCCTTGACCGGCATCAGCGCGGCGAGATCGGCCTCGCGCCGGGTGTAGACCCGCGCCTCAGCGGCCGCGCCCGCGTGCTGCAGGAACACGCCGTTGAGCAGCCCGCGCACCTGGATCGCCGCCCGGGCGCCCCCGACGCTGCCGGTCCAGACCGGCTCGCCCGGGCGCCATGCGCTCTCGACCATCCAGGTGGTGCCGTCCGCGAAGGCGACCGCCACGCCGCCGTCGACCGTCTCGACCGTCGCCTCGAAGCGCTGCTCGCCGAGCCACACCACGCGCTCGCGCTCGAAGCGCAGGTATTTCGGGTCGCGCATCTGGCCCGAGATGCCGCGCTTGCGCTCGTTGAGCTGGTGGTCGATCGAGGCGGCCACCGCCGCCATCCGGCGCGCGACGTCGCCCGCCGGCACCGGCGCCTCGAAGCCACCCGGGAATTCCTCCGCGATGAAGCCGGTGGAGAGGCGCCCCTCCTGCCAGCGCGGATGCGCCATCAGGGCGGCGAGGAACGGGATGTTGTGGCGGATGCCGTCGATCGCGAAGGCGTCGAGTGCCTCGGCCTGCGCGGTGATCGCCTCGGCGCGGGTCGGCGCCCAGGTCACCAGCTTGGCGATCATCGGATCGTAGTGGATGGCGATCTCGCTCCCCTCCTCCACGCCCGTGTCGTTGCGCACGGTCGCGCCGCCCCGCGCGCCCTCGGCCGGCGGGCGATAGGTGGTGAGGCGCCCGATCGAGGGCAGGAAGTTGCGGGTCGGGTCCTCGGCGTAGACCCGGCTTTCGACCGCCCAGCCGTCGAGCCTCACGTCGTCCTGGGAGAGCGGTAGCGTCTCGCCGGCCGCCACCCGGATCATCAGCTCGACGAGGTCGAGGCCGGTGATCATCTCGGTGACCGGGTGTTCGACCTGCAGCCGCGTGTTCATCTCCAGGAAGTAGAAGGACTTGTCCTGGCCGGCGACGAACTCGACGGTGCCGGCGGAATCGTAGTTCACCGCCTTGGCGAGCGCGACCGCCTGCTCGCCCATCCGGCGGCGGGTCTCCGCATCGAGGAGCGGGGACGGGGCCTCCTCGATGACCTTCTGGTTGCGGCGCTGGATCGAGCATTCGCGCTCGCCGAGATAGATCACGTTGCCGTGCTTGTCGCCGATGACCTGGATCTCGATGTGGCGCGGGTCGGTGATGAACTTTTCCACGAAGACCCGGTCGTCGCCGAAGGACGAGGCGGCCTCCGAACGGGCGCGGGCGAAGCCCTCCGCCACCTCGCCGGCCGAGTGGGCGATGCGCATGCCCTTGCCGCCGCCGCCGGCCGAGGCCTTGATCATCACCGGGTAGCCGATCTCGTCGGCGATCGTCACCGCGTGCTCCGGCGACTCGATCACGCCGAGGAAGCCCGGCACGGTCGAGACCTTGGCCGCCGAGGCGGCCTTCTTCGACTCGATCTTGTCGCCCATCGCCGCGATGGCGCCGGGGTTCGGGCCGATGAACACGATGCCGGCCTCCGCCAGCGCCTTGGGGAAGGCCTCGCGCTCGGACAGGAAGCCGTAGCCCGGATGCACCGCCTGGGCGCCCGTCGCCTTGCAGGCCGCGATGATCTTCTCGATCACCAGATAGGACTGGGCGGCCGGCGCCGGGCCGATAGGGACGGCCTCATCGGCCATCGCCACGTGGACGGCGTCGCGATCCGCGTCGGAGTAGACCGCCACCGTCTTGATCCCCATCCGGCGCGCCGTCTTGATGATGCGGCAGGCGATCTCGCCCCGGTTTGCGATCAGGATCTTCTCGAACATCGGATGCCGCGCCCACTCTCCGCACCGGGACGGCCGCGGGCGCCAGCGGGCGCGCCGCCGGCTTTCCGGGTCCGGTCCGGTTCAAAAACTCAAGCTTCGACCCCGTTAAAGCACATGCGCGCGGTTGGGCAAGCTGACGAACGGGTGGGGCGCGGTGATTTCGGCCCGGGCGCGGCCCTAGCGTCAACCGGCGCCGCAGCGGGGCGCCCGCTAGCCGCGCGGGCGGAGCCCGGGGCTGCTGCGTGCCGTCAGGCCGCGAGGCGGCGAGTGACGGCGGGGATGCAGGCGCTGCCGCCGAGCGCGCAGGCCAGCAGCAGCTCGTGGCTCGACTGCGCCTCGCGGATCACCTCGCGGGCGATCCGGGTCCCGAGCGGGGTCGGGCCGCCGCCGACGCTCAGCGAGCCGGCGAGCCAACGGGCGATCTCCGCGTCGATGTGGCCGGTCGGCCGTTCGCCCCATACCGCGAAGTCGACCAGCACGGCGGTGAGGACGTCCCCGAAGGCGGGGTCGGCGCCGCGCACCGCCCGGTCGAGGCCGATCAGCATGTCGGCCTCGTCGCGGCAGGCCAGCCCTTCGGGCAGGATCTCGCGGATCAGCTCGTTCACGTCGTCGCGGGTGATCGTGCCCTTGGCGACCATACGGTTGCAGAAGTCTTGCAGCGAAGCCTGGATCATCTGTCGTGCCTCCCCGGCTTTTTTGGTGCCGGTGCTTGTCCCTGTGTGAGGACGACTATGCGAGGCGATGATCCTGCCGGCGGTTAACGGCGGAGTCTGAATCGGCGTTCAGGTTAAGCTTGAGCAAGGAGGCAGCGTTGCGAAACGGTTTCAGCGCACGATGACCTTCGCGTCGACGGGCACGCGGTTGAACAGGTCGACCACGTCGATGTTGCGCATGCGGATGCAGCCGGAGGAGGCCGCCTGCCCGATCCGCTCCGGCTCGTTGGTGCCGTGGATGCGGTAGAGCGTGTCGCGGTTGCCGTCCGCAAGGTAGAGCGCCCGCGCACCCAGCGGGTTCGCGGGGCCGCCCTTCATCGGGTGCACGTGCGGCCAGCGCCGGACCATCTCGGGCGGGGGATTCCAGTCCGGCCACGCCGCCTTGCGGAAGACCCGCGCGGTGCCGGTCCAGCCATAGGCCTCGTCGCCTACCGTGACGCCGTAGCGGACCGCCTTGCGCTCGGGCAGCACGTAGTAGAGCTGGCGCTCCTTGGTCTGGACCACGATGGTGCCGGGCGCCTCGCCGGTCGGATCGTCGATCAGGTAACGGGCGAAGCGCGGGTCGGCCTCCGCATCCGGCACCATCGCCATCCAGGCGGCGTCCTGCGCGGACAGGGCCGGATCCGGCAGGGACTTGTAGCTGCAGCCCGCGAGCACGAGGGCGGCCGCGAGCACGATCAAGGGGCGACGCATCGACGTGTTTCCGCTGGGAGCCCGAGTTGAATCGACTCGTGGTTGACCAAGTCCTAACGTGTAGAGCTTGGCCGTAGCGCTGCGAAGACGTGGGCAGACGGGTCCGGATCGAAAGCACGCACGTGTTGCGTCCGTGTCAGCCTCCTGCCACCGTGTCGCACGATCACGGGAGGCCGGCCCCGCGCCGGGTCAAGGACCGCGCATGACGACGCTGTATCTCTGCCACCCCGCATCCCTCGATCATGCGATGCCCGCCGGCCATCCCGAGCGGCCCGACCGCATCCGCGCCATCGAGCGGGCGCTGGAGGACGAGCGCTTCTCCCCGCTCGTGCGCGAGCAGGCGCCGCGGGCGGACCTCGCAGCGGCGGCGCTCGTTCATCCGCAGGCCTTCGTGGACGCGATCGCCGAGGCCGCGCCGCGCGAGGGCATGGTGGCGATCGACGGGGACACGGTGATGTCCCCCGGCACCCTGGAGGCGGTGCTGCGCGCGGTCGGCGGGGCCATGCACGCGGTCGACGAGGTGATGAGCGGGCGCGTCGCCAACGCCTTCTCGGCCATGCGCCCGCCCGGCCACCACGCCGAGCGCACCCGGGCGATGGGCTTCTGCCTGTTCAACAGCGCGGCGATCGCGGCGCGCCACGCGCAGAAGGCGCACGGCGCCGAGCGCGTCGCCCTCGTCGACTGGGACGTGCACCACGGCAACGGCTCGCAGGACATCTTCTGGGACGACCGCAGCGTCCTGTACTGCTCCACCCACCAGATGCCGCTCTATCCCGGCACCGGCGCGACCTCGGAGCGGGGCGAGCACGACACCATCGTCAACGTGCCCCTGCGCCCCGGCGACGACGGCGAGCGCTTCCGCGAGGCCTTCGAGCACGGCGTCCTGCCGCGGATCGACGCCTTCGCGCCGGACCTGATCCTGATCTCGGCGGGCTTCGATGCCCATTGGCGCGACCCGCTCGCCAACCTCCAGCTCACGGAAGCCGATTTCGGCTGGGCGACGCGCCGCTTGATGGACCTGGCCGACCGGCATGCGGGCGGGCGCGTCGTCTCCGTGCTGGAGGGCGGCTACGACCTCGACGGTCTGGCGCGCTCGGTCGTCGCCCATGTCGAGGCGCTGATGGGGCGGTGACCCCGGCCGCGCGGCCACCGGTGAGAAGATCGGGATTCGACCGAGGAATCCCGCGGCCGTCCGGCTGCTCGGCGCGGATCCGGTATTGCAGCAATGTGCGGCGTCCCGGCGGGTCGCTCTGTGGAAGGCGAAGCTCACCGGCAGTGCCGCCTCGAAGGGCTTCGGCCGGAACCACGAGGGGGCCGGGCTGGTCTCCTGAGGTCGGAGGGATGGATCGAGATGAGCGGCACACGTATGGTCCTTCGCCGGACCGAACCGCACGGCACGCCCGCCGACTCCGCGACGAGCCGGATCGAGGCCGACCCGAACATCGCGCTGCTCGACCGGTCATCCGCCTCGGCCCTGCTGGTGGAGGGCAAGGCGCGCTCCATCCGGCAGGCGGTCAAGGAGCTGACGGGTTGGGTCGCCGTCCCGGTCATCGGCTACGCGCGGCCCGATCTGCGTCCCCGCATCCGCCGGAAGCCGGAAGCGGCGGAGTGAATCCGGGGCGCCGGCCGGCCGCCGGGCCGGGTCAGGCCGCGAGCCCGAGGAGCCCCATCAGGACGAGCGGGATGGCGGCGCCGGCCAGCACCGTCTGGGCCGCCGTGATCCCGGCCATCAGGGGAGCGTCGCCGCCGAGCTGGCGGGCCAGGATGTAGGACGAGGAGGCGGTCGGCAGCGCCTGGAACAGCAGCGCCGTCGCGGCGGCCGGACCGTGCAGATCGAGCGCGCGGCAGGCCAGCAGGGTCGCGAGCGGCATGAGCACGAACTTCGCCGCCGAGGCCACGGCGACCGGGCGCGCCCAGCGGCGCGCCGCGCCGAACTCAAGGGCCGCCCCCACGCAGAGCAGGCCGAGCGGCAGCGAGGCTTGGCCGAGGGCCTTGAGCATCGGTTCGAGCCCCGGCGGCAGCCCGAGCCCGGCGGCCTGAAGGCCGATGCCGATCGCGCAGGCGACCAGCAGGGGATTGAGCGCGAGCTGGCGCAGCACCGCGCGCCCGGTGAGCCGGCCTCCGGCCCCGAAGCGCGCGAAGACCAGCACGCAGAGCACGTTGACGGTCGGCACGATGGCCGCGTTGGCGACCGCCGCGAGCGCGATGCCCTGCGCCCCGAACAGCCCGGCCGCCGCCGAGACGCCGACGTAGTTGTTGAAGCGCACGCCGCCCTGGAACACGGAGGTGAAGGCGGCCCCGTCGAAGCCGAGATGCGGGCGGGCCGCCAGCAGGATCGCTGCCACCGCGAGGGTGGAGACCACCAGAACGCCTGCGAGGGCGGCCACCGGAACCCCGTCGAGCCGCGCCGTGCCGAGCCCGTGGATGAACAGGGCCGGCAGGAGCACGTAATAGCCGAGCCGCTCGGCCTGCGGCCAGAACGCCTCCGACACGAAGGCCGCCCGGCGCAGGAGCGCGCCGAGGCCGATCAGGAGGGCGATCGGTACGAGCGCGAGGAGGATGGGGCCGATCACGCCGCGCGTCCCCGTGCCCGTCCGGCCCGGAGGCCCGTACGGCGCGGCCGCGCTGTCGCGGCCGGAGCGGCGGTCCGGACGGCCGGGTTCGGCGCCATGGTGGATCAGTCCCTTGCGTCGAGCGCGACCATACGGGCGATCGCGCCGGGGGCGAAGCCGGGGCGACGCACGGTCACCTCTGCGCCGCCGGCATGGTCCGGCGCCCGTCCGTTCAGCCGGTCGACGGCGCCGACGGGGCGAGCCTCGTCCCGGCGCGGGCGGCGGCGTGCGCCGGCAGCAGGTGCTCCGGACCCCGCGTGGCCTGCGCCGCCGGATCGAAGATCCGCACCGTATTGCGCCCCGCGGCCTTGGCGGCATAGAGCGCCGCGTCCGCCTCGGCGAAGAGATCGGGCGCCGGGCCGCCCGACCGCCGCACCAGCGTCGCGCCCATCGAGGCGCCGACGCGCAGGCAGCGGCCGGACCAGGCCAGCGGCCGCGCGAGCGCGCGGGAGGCCCGCGCGAGCCGCTCGGCGACCTGCGCCGGACCGAGCGAGGCGGGCAAGAGCACGGCGAATTCGTCGCCGCCGAGCCGGGCGATCAGGACGGCATCCTCGAAGGTGCGCGCCAGCCGCCGGGCCACCTCGCGCAGGCAGGCATCGCCGGCGGCATGCCCGAGCCCGTCGTTGATCGCCTTGAAGTGGTCGAGATCGACGAGGACGAGGGCGGAGGCGCCGATGACGCCGGAGGCCAGCTCGCGGGAGCGGGCCTCGAACACGCCGCGATTGGCCAAGCCGGTGAGCGGGTCGTGCTCCGCCCGCGCGCGCAGCCGCGCCCAGGCCGCGCGCTCGGCGGTCACGTCCTGCTTGTAGCCGAACAGGCGCACGGCCCGGCCCTGCTCGCAGGCGATGTCGGCGGCGATCCGGATCCAGCGGCACTCGCCCCGCGGGGTGCGGATCTCGGCATCGAGGGTGAAGCCCTGCCCGGTGCGCAGGGCCGCCGCCCGCATCGCCTCCATCTCGCGGCGCGACTCGTCGGCGTAGAGATCGACGATCGCGCCGCGCCGCAGGGGCGCGCCGACGGGCAGCCCGAACAGGTCGTAGACGCCGTCCGTCCAGATCAGCCGCTCGTCTGCGAGATCGCATTCCCAGGCGCCCATCCGGGCGAGGCGGAAGGCCTGCTCGTGCAGGCGCTTGTGGAGCCCGAGCGGGGCGTGCGTGCCGAGCGGGTCCGGACCCCTGTCCATCGCGTGTCCAGCCTGTGCGCAGTGTCCGGGCCAGTCTGCCGCAGGCGCCTTAACCCGGGGTTGCCGCCGGGGAACGCGGCATCCCCTCCCCCTCCAGCGGCTCGTCGCCCACAAGCTCGATCCCGAAGCCCGACAGGCCGACATAGGAGCGCGAGGCGGTGGCGAGGTTGCGGATCGAGACCACGCCGAGGTCGCGCAGGATCTGGGCGCCGAGGCCGATCTCGCGCCACTGGCGCACCCGGGCGGCCTCGGCGCCGTCGCCCTGTTCGTCCGGGAAGGTGGTGAGGGGCACGCCCGCGGTGCCGTCGCGCAGGTAGACCAGCACGCCGCGGCCGGCCTCGGCGAAGCGGCGCATCACGCAGCCGATCGCGTGCCCGCCCTCGATCACGTCCGCCACCACGTTGGAGCGGTGCAGGCGCACCAGCACGTCGCGTCCGTCGCCGATGCGGCCGTGCACGAAGGCGAATTGCTGCATCGGCTCGAACGGCGTCGTGTAGGCGTAGCCGGTCAGGTCTCCCCACTCGGTCCTCACCGGGAAGGTGCCGACGCGCTCGACGAGCTTCTCGCGGGCCTGCCGGTAGGCGATGAGGTCGGCGACCGAGATCTGGCGCAGCCCGTGGGTCTGCGCGAAGGCGGCGATCTGCGGCCCCTTCATCACCGTGCCGTCGTCGTTGGCGAGTTCGCAGATCACCCCCACGGGCGGCAGCTTGGCGAGCCGGCAGAGGTCGACGGCCGCCTCCGTGTGCCCGGAGCGCATCAGCACGCCGCCGTCGCGGGCGATGAGCGGGAAGACGTGGCCCGGCCGCACGAAATCCGCCGCCCCCATGTTGCCGTTGGCGAGCGCCCGCACGGTGTTGCAGCGCTGCTCGGCCGAGATGCCGGTGGTGAGCCCGTGCTTGACGTCCACCGTGACCGTGAAGGCGGTGCCGAGCGGCGCGTCGTTGGAGGCCACCATCGGTTCGAGCCGCAGGCGCCGCGCCTCCGCGGCCGTCACCGGCGCGCAGACGATGCCGCAGGTGTTGCGGATGATGAAGGCCATCTTCTCCGGCGTGCAGAGGGAGGCCGCGACGACGAGGTCGCCCTCGTTCTCGCGGTCGTCGTCATCCGTGACGACGACGATCTCGCCGCGGGCGAAGGCCTCGATGGTCTCGACGACGGAAGCGTGGGGCACGGACATCTCCTGCCGCGGGGGCGAAAGGCCCAGGAAGTCGTTCGGAGTCACGGCGCCGCCCGTCTCGCGGGCGACGAGCGCCGCGGTCTCGCGGGTCAGCCAGGGGGCGGGGTTGTTGCACAGGCCCGTCACCGCCGCGGGCGACAGGCCGCAGCGCCGCGCGAAGTCGAGGCGGGACACGCCCTGCCGCCGGAGCCAGTCGCCGAGTTTCACCGCGCCGTCATAGACCCGGAGCGATTTCGGCGAAACCGAAATCTGACGGCGTTTCAGCCGGGCTGAAACGCCGCATTGCTGCCGACCTGCGCGCGATGGCGCAGGTAGTGGTCGGCGAGCACGCAGGCCATCATCGCCTCACCCACCGGCACCGCCCGGATGCCGACGCAGGGGTCGTGGCGGCCCTTCGTCACCACGTCGGTGGCGCGGTTGTCGCGGGTGACGCTGGCGCGGGGGGTGAGGATGGAGGAGGTCGGCTTCACGGCGAAGCGGCAGACCACCGGCTGGCCGCTGGAGATGCCCCCCAGGATGCCGCCCGCGTGGTTGGCGAGGAAGTGCGGAGCGCCGGCATTGCCGGGGCGCATCTCGTCGGCGTTCTCCTCCCCGCGCAGGGCGGCCGCCGCGAAGCCGTCGCCGATCTCCACGCCCTTCACGGCGTTGATCGACATCATGGCGCTCGCGAGGTCCGCGTCGAGCTTGCCGTAGATCGGCGCGCCGAGGCCCGCCGGCACGCCCTCGGCCACCACCTCGATCACGGCGCCGAGCGACGAGCCCTGCTTGCGCACGGCATCGAGGATCCCGGCCCACTCGGCGGCGGCCACCGGGTCGGGGCAGAAGAACGGGTTGCGGCCGACCTCGTCCCAGTCGAAGCGGGCGCGGTCGATCCGGTGGGGGCCGAGCTGCACCAGGGCGCCCCGGATGGTGATGCCGGGCAGGACCTTGCGGGCGATGGCGCCCGCCGCCACCCGGGCTGCGGTCTCGCGGGCGGAGGAGCGTCCGCCGCCCCGGTAGTCGCGGATGCCGTACTTGGCCTCGTAGGTGAAGTCGGCATGGCCGGGCCGGTAGCTGTCGCGGATCTCCGAATAATCCTTCGAGCGCTGGTCGACGTTCTCGATCATCAGCGCGATCGGCGTGCCGGTGGTGAGCTGGCGCCCGCCGGTGCGGTCGTCCGAGAAGACGCCCGAGAGGATGCGCACCGCGTCGGGCTCCTGGCGCTGCGTGGTGAAGCGCGACTGGCCCGGCCGGCGCCGGTCCAGCTCGGCCTGGATCTCGGCGGCCTCCAGCGGGATCAGCGGCGGGCAGCCGTCGACCACGCAGCCGAGGGCCGGGCCGTGGCTCTCGCCGAAGGTGGTGACGCGGAAGAGATGGCCGAAGCTGTTGTGCGACATGGCCGCACCGCTCTAGCGCGGGACGCGGCCGGGCACAAACCGCGCGCCCACCCGCCTCAGGCGGCGAATTTCAGCCCCATGATGCCCGCCACGATGAGCCCGATGCAGAGGAGGCGCAGGAGCGTCGCCGGCTCGCCGAGCAGCACGATGCCGAGGATCGCCGTGCCCACCGTGCCGATCCCGGTCCAGACCGCGTAGCCGGTGCCGACCGGCAGGGTCTTCAGGGCGAGGCCGAGCAGCCAGAGGCTGACGACCATGCTCGCCACGGTCAGCAGCGAGGGCACGAGGCGGGTGAAGCCCTCGGTGTACTTGAGGCCGATCGCCCAGCCGACCTCAAGCAAGCCGGCGACGAAGAGGTAGAGCCAAGCCATGTGGGGGACCCCCTGGAAAGGCAGGGCCGTCCCCGCGTTCGGTTCGCCGGCCGGGTCGTCCCGGCCCCATTGAGATAGTGCGCGGGCGCACGCGGCCAAGCACGCAGCCAAGCACGCGGCCAAGGCCGCCAGGCCGGATCGCGCCCCGCGCGCGTGCCGCCGCGCACCGATCCGGGCGGCGGCCCGGGGCATGGTCGCGTCATCGCCGGCGCGGTCCGGCGATCTCCCTCCCCCGCGGTGCTCCCCGCACCCACCCTGAGGATCCGCCGATGTCTTTCCCCGCCTTCCGCCCCTCCCTCCGCAAGACCGCCCTCATGGCCGCCTCGGCCGCCGTGCTCGGCGCAGGCCTCACCGCCTCGACCGCCGCCTCGGCCGGTCCCTACTGCAAGTTCCATCCCTGCGGCGTGCCCGGCTGGGGCGTCGGTGCGGCGGTGGCCGGCGGCCTCGCGCTCGGCGCGCTGGCGACCGCGGCGCATGCGGCCCCGCGCCCGGTGGTGGCGGAGGATTGCTACTGGGCGCGCCGCCGCGTCGTCGACGCCTACGGCGAGGTCTTCGTCGAGCGGGTCCGCGTCTGCGAGTGAGCGGGACCTCCCGCCCCGCCGCCGGACCGGCGTCCGTGACGGAGGCTCAGCCGCGCGGGAAGTCGAGGCCCATCTCCCGGTAGCGCTCCGGGTCGTCGGCCCAGTTCTCGCGCACCTTCACGTAGAGAAACAGGTGCACCGGCGCGTCCGCCGCCTCGGCGATGTCGACCCGCGCCGCCTGCCCGATCGCCTTGATGGTCTGGCCGCCCTTACCGAGCACGATCTTCCGCTGACTCTCGCGCTCGACGAAGATCGTCTGCTCGATGCGCACCGACCCGTCCGGCCGCACCTGCCACTGGTCGGTCTCGACGGTCGAGGAATAGGGCAGTTCCTCGTGCAGCCGGTCGTAGATCTTCTCGCGGGTGATCTCGGCCGCAAGCAGGCGCAGCGGCGCGTCCGAGACCTGATCCTCCGGGTAGAGCCAGGGCCCGGGCGGCATCAGGCCGGCGAGCACGCGCCGCAGATCGGGCACGCCGTCGCCGGTGAGCGCCGAGATCATGAAGGTGTGGTCGAAGGGCAGCCGCGCGTTCAGCGACGCGGCGAGGTCGAGCAGGCGCTCGCGGGCGATCACGTCGATCTTGTTGAGCACCAGGATCTTGGGCCGGCGCAGGTCGGGCAGCTTGCCCAGCACCGCCTCCACCTCCTCGTCCACGCCCTTGCGGGCATCGACCAGCAGGCAGACCGCGTCCGCATCCGCCGCCCCGCTCCAGGCCGAGGTCACCATCGCCCGGTCGAGCCGGCGCTTGGGCGCGAAGATGCCGGGCGTGTCCACGAACACGATCTGCGCCGATCCCTCGATGGCGATGCCGCGCACCAGCGCCCGGGTCGTCTGCACCTTGCGCGAGACGATCGAGACCTTGGAGCCGACGAGGCTGTTGAGAAGGGTCGACTTGCCGGCATTCGGCACCCCGATCAGGGCGGCGAAGCCCGCGCGGGTCTCAGGCGTATCCTCGGCCATCTCTCATCCGGCGCCCGCGGCGCCCTCCTCCTGCCGCCACACCCCCTCGCGCACGAGGATCAGGCGCGCGGCCTCCTGCTCGGCGAGGCGCTTCGAGCCGCCGATGCCGAGCCCCGGCGCGACGCCCGACACGCGCGCCTCGATGTGGAAGATCGGGGCGTGGTCGGGCCCGGCGCGCTCCACCACCGCGTAGGTCGGGGTCGGCAGGCCGAGCCCCTGCGCCCATTCCTGCAACGCGGATTTCGGGTCGCGGGTCCGCGTGCCCTCGGTCTCGTTCCCGGCCGCGAAGGCGCGGTCGATCACCGCCTTGGCGGCCTCGTAGCCGGCATCGAGGAAGACCGCGCCGAGGATCGCCTCGCAGACGTCGGCCAGGATGGCGGCGTTGCGCCGCCCGCCCCCGTGCACCTCGCCGCTGCCGAGCTTGAGGTGCGGGCCGACGTCCCAGGCGCCCGCCACCGCCGCGCAGCTCTCGCGGCGCACGAGGCCGGACAGGCGCCGCGACAGGTCGCCCTCGTCGGCGCCGGGGAGCGCCGCGAACAGCCCGTCCGCGACCGCCAGCCCGAGCACGCGGTCGCCGAGGAATTCGAGGCGCTGGTAGCTTTCGAGCCCGCTCCCCGCGCTGACATGGGTGAGCGCCCGCTGCAGCAGGCCGGCATCGCGGAAGGAATGGCCGATCCGCTCCTGGAGGGCCGCGAGGTCGGGCCGCTCGCGGCGGCGCTTGGCGCGCGCGGTCGCGGCCTTCCCGTCCGCGGGCGCGGGCGGCTCGGTCGCGTCGGCGGCCCCCACGGCCGGCCTCAGTGGATCGGGTTGAACAGGCGGTTCCAGCGCACCGTCCAGGGCCAGTTCCAGATCTGCCACGCGGAGGCGCCCTCGTCGATCGAGAAGAAGATCACCTCGGCCCGCCCGACGAAGTTGTCGAAGGGAACGTAGCCGACGCTGCCGAGGTCGCGCGAATCCGTCGAATTGTCGCGGTTGTCGCCCATCATGAAGAAGTGGTTGGGCGGCACCGTGTAGACCTGGGTGTTGTCCCACATGCCGCGGTCGCCGTCGCGCTCGATGATGCGGTGGGAGACGCCGCCCGGCAGGGTCTCGACGTATTGCGGCACCTGGATCGGCTGGCCGAAGGCGTCGGTGGTGGCGTAGTCGGCGATCTGCTCGCGCTTCACCGCCTTGCCGTTGATGGTCAGCGTACCGTTGATCATCTGGATCCGGTCGCCCGGCAGACCGATCACCCGCTTGATGTAGTCGGTGGCGTTGTCCTTGGGCAGCTTGAACACCGCGATGTCGCCGCGCTTCGGCTCCGCGCTCCAGATCCGGCCCTTGGCCTCGAAGGGCAGGTACTCGCTCAAGGGAAGCGAGTACTTGGAATAGCCGTAGGAGTACTTCGAGACGAAGAGATAGTCGCCGATCAGCAGGGTCGGCACCAGCGAGCCCGACGGGATGTTGAAGGGCTGGAACAGCAGCGTGCGCACGACGAGCGCGATCAGCAGCGCCTGGAGGCCGACCTTCACGGTCTCCTTGATCGACTCCCACAGGCCGGCCTCCTTGGCCGGCTTGAGGTCCTGGTTCGTGCGCGCGCGTTCCATTGCGTTACGTCTCCGGCGGTCCGTGATCTCGCCTGGGTTCCGTCACCTTGGACCAGTCACCTGGGCGACCGCCGGGACGCGGGCCAGCCATCCGCGGTGCGGGGGGTCTAGACCAACGTCGGCGCGCCCGCAACGGAGGCCGGCGCGAGGACGGGCGCGCCTCATTCCGGAACGGCCTCGATCACCACGAAGGCCTGGGCGAGCGGCGGGTCGTCCGTGAGCGAGACGTGGACGTTGGCGCGGTGGCCGGCGGGGATCAGGTCGGCGAGGCGCGCGGCGGCCCCGCCGGTGAGCCGCAGGGTCGGGCGGCCGCCGGGCAGGTTGACCACCTCCATGTCGCGCCAGAAGACGCCGCGCGCCAGCCCGGTGCCCAGCGCCTTGGCGCAGGCCTCCTTGGCGGCGAAGCGGCGGGCGTAGGACGGCGCCCGGGCGGCCCGGCGGTCGCTGCGCGCCCGCTCCCCCGCGGTGAACACCCGGTGGGTGAAGCGGTCGCCGAACCGCTCCAGGGAGCGGGCGATCCGGCGGATGTCGCAGAGGTCCGAGCCGATGCCGACAATCATGCGGCCGCCTCGGCCCGGGCCGCGTCCATCGCCGCGCGCATCGCCCGCACGGCCTCGCCGAAGCCGACGAACACCGCCTCCGCCACGATGGCGTGGCCGATGTTCAGCTCGCGGATCTGCGGCACGGCCGCCACCGGGCCGACGCTGTCGAGGGTGAGGCCGTGGCCCGCATGGACCTCGAGCCCGAGCGCGCTGCCGTGGGCCGCCGCGCGGGCGATGCGGGCAAGTTCGCGCCGCGCCTCCTCGGTCTCGCCCGCCGCCACCGCCTCGCAGTAGCGGCCGGTATGCAGTTCGACCACCGGCGCGCCGAGCTGCCGGGCCGCGTCCATGATGTGCACGTCCGGCTCGACGAAGAGCGAGACCCGGATGCCGGCCTCGCCCAGGCGCGCGACCGCCGGCCCGACCGTCTCGCGGGCGCCGACGATGTCGAGGCCGCCCTCGGTGGTGCGCTCCTCGCGCCGCTCGGGCACGAGGCAGGCGGCGTGGGGCTTCAGGCGCACCGCGATGGCGATCATCTCGTCGGTGGTCGCCATCTCCAGGTTCAGCGGGCGGTCGATCTCCGCCTTGAGGCGCTCGACGTCGACGTCGCGGATGTGGCGGCGGTCCTCGCGCAGATGGGCGGTGATGCCGTCGGCCCCCGCCGCCACGGCCGCGTGGGCCGCGCGCAGGGGATCCGGCATCACGCCGCCCCGGGCGTTCCGGAGCGTGGCGATGTGGTCGATGTTGACGCCGAGGCGGAGGGATGACGCGGGCATCGGTAGGGCACTCCCGGGGCTGCCGCGCGATGTAGCGGACGCCGCCCCGCGAAACCAGCGGACGAGTGGGCAATGCCCGACTCCGCCCGGAGGGCGGCCGGTGCGCGCGGCGAAATCCCGCTCTTGCGCCTGGACAGGCCCCCGGGGTGCCCGCACTCTGAGGCGCGGGCCGCCCGCCGGCCCTCCCCGAGCGACGACCCGATGCGGGCCGGCCCCCGCCGGTCCGGGAGACGAGTGACGATGCCTGTTCGACGGCCCACCCGCGGCGCCCCCGATCCCCGGCGCGCCCTGCGGGCCTGCTCCCACAACTTCGCCGCCTTCCTCCGGCATCCGGGAGCAGGGCGCCCTGCCCCGGAACTCCTGGTGGAACCCGCGCGGACGGCCGCGGTTGGCGGAGCGACCGGCGTGACCTTGCGACGAGAGGCGGACGTGCTGAGGACCCTGCGGACAGTCATCGCTGCGCTCGCGACCCTGTCGGCCGTGGCCGCGGCGGCGCAGGACACGACGGCACCGCCCGTCGCCCCGCCCCAGGAGGCGAAGCCGCCCGAGGCCGCGCCCCCGGCGGCCCAGCCCGCGCCGACCCCGCCGCCTGCCGCCCAGGTACCCCCCGCCCAGGCGCCCTCCGGTCAGGCACCCTCCCCGCCGCCGGCCGGCCAGGCACTCCCGGCGGCGCAGTCTGCGCAGCCCCCCGCCGCGCCGCCCGCGGCCCAGCCCGCGACGCCGCCCAAGGCCCCCGGCACCCCCGCCACCGTCCTCGACACCCAGGATTACGACGGCGTGCTCGGCAAGCCGGTGCGCAGCGCGGCCGGCGAGGACATGGGGCGCATCATCGACATCGTGGTCGACAAGGAGGGCCGGCCGCGGGCCGCGATCATCGATTTCGGCGGCTTCCTCGGCGTCGGCTCGCGCAAGATCGCGGTCGACTGGCGGGCGCTGCACTTCTCGGCCGACAACAAGCCCGGCCGGGCCGTCCTCCAGCTCACCCGAAACCAAGTGCGGGTTTCGCCCGAATACAAGCCCGGCGATCCGATCGTGGTCCTGGGACCGGCCTCGCCGGCGCCCGACCCCGAACAGGCCGCCGCGCGCAACCCGCCGGACAAATGACGCCTGCCCGCCAGACGCAACGACGGCCCCCGAGCCATCGCGAGGCGTCCCGCTACGATCCGCGCGGCGAGGTGCTGCGCGACCAAGCCCGGCCGGCCCCCGCCGCGGTCCAGCCGGCGCGGCTGCGCGAGAAGCCGGCGCCCTCGGCGACCAGCAGCCGCGGCCTCGACGCCTTCACGTTCTTCGTCGCCAACCTGCAGACCGGCTTCGGCCCCTTCCTGGCGGTCCATTTCACCTCCCACAGCTGGACGCAGGCGGATATCGGCCTCGTGCTCACCATCGGCGGGCTGTTCAGCCTGCTCGGCCAAGTGCCGGGCGGCGCCTTCGTCGACTGGGTGCGCTCGAAGCGGTTCGTGGCCGCGCTGTCGGTCGCGATCATCGGGGCGAGCGCCGCCGGCCTCGCCCTGTGGCCGACCTTCCTGATCGTCGCCGTGGCGATGGCGGCCCACTCGCTGGCGAGCTGCACGCTCACCCCGGCCATCGCGGCGATCAGCCTCGGTCTCGTCGGTCACGACCGGCTGGGCGAGCGGCTCGGCCGCAACGCGCGCTTCTCGTCGATCGGCAACGCGCTCGCGGCCGCCGGCATGGGGGCCTGCGGCTACTACCTGTCGAACGCCGCCGTGTTCTACGTGACGGCCGCCCTCGTCCTGCCGACGCTCGCCGCGCTCTGGTTCGTGCGCGCGAGCGAGATCGACGTGGTGCGCCCGCAGGCGCGCGAGGGCGGCGCCTCCCCGCCCGGCGGCTGGGCGAGCCTGCGGCTCGTCCTCACCAACCGGGCGCTGCTCTGCTTCTCGTTCTGCATCCTGCTGTTCTACGTCGCCAACGCGGCGATGCTGCCGCTCGTGGGCAGCGTGCTGACGATGCGCACGAGCCAGACCGCGACGATCCTGATCGCCGCCTGCATCATGGCCCCGCAGGTGGTACTGGCGCTGATCGCCCCGGCGGTGGGCCGGGCGGCGCAGACCTACGGCCGCCGTCCCCTGCTCCTCCTCGGCTTCGCCGCCCTGCCGCTGCGCGGCCTGCTGTTCGCCTTCACGGACGAGCCGGAACTGCTCGTGGTCATCCAGATCCTCGACGGCATCTCGGCGGCGGTGATCGGCGTGATGGTGCCGCTGGTGGTGGCCGACGCCACGCGCGGGACCGGCCGCTTCAACCTCGCGCTCGGGGCGGTGGGCACGGCAATGGGCATCGGGGCGGCGGTCTCGACCACCCTGTCGGGCTACATGGCCGACCGATTCGGCACCCACGCCGCCTTTCTGGGGCTCGCGGCCGTTGCGGGTTTCGCATTCCTGGCCCTCGTGCTGCTCATGCCGGAGACGCGCCGTGCGCGTGGGCGCTGAGCGCCGCCGCCGTCGGCGCGGGCCGTTGCACCGCACGCGTCCGCCGCATCGCGGCACGTCCGCTCAACTCCCGTTCATGTGGGACGCGTATAAAGCGGGCGACCGACGTCTTTTGCCTGCAACATAAGGCGACGCTTGCGCGTTGCGAGTTCGGGCGGGTCCTGCCCGCCGACCGGCGAGCAACCGCACGCGAAGAACCGGGATCGATCAGCACGATGGACGACCTCTGCGCGTACGCTCACCGGCCGTGGGCCTTCGTCGCCCGCTACATCCGCCGCCGCGCGGTTCCGCATGCCGCGATCATCGTGGCGGTGCTGGGGGCCGTGGCCTGTTCGGTCAGCACGCAGTACGGCCTCAAGGGGGTCGTTGACGCGCTGGGCAAGGGGCCGCAGAGCGGCGAGATCTGGACCGCTCTGACGATCCTGGTCGTCTTCATCGCCGCCGACAACATGCTCTGGCGCGTGGCGAGCCTGATCGCCAGCTTCACCTTCGTGTCGGTGACAGGCGACATCCGGCGTGACCTGTTCAAGCACCTCACCGGGCACTCGCCCTCCTATTTCGCCGACCGGCAGCCGGGCACGCTGGCGAGCCGCATCACGGCGACCTCGAACGCGATCTTCACCGCCGAGAACATGTTCGTCTGGAACGTGATGCCGCCCTGCGCGGCGGCGTTCGGGGCGATCCTGTACGTCGGCGCCGTGAGCATCCCGATGGCGCTCGGCCTGCTGGTGATCTGCGGCGGGGTGGTTGTGCTGATGTTCCGCATCGCCGCCGCCGGCAAGCCGCTCCACCACGACTTCGCCGAGAAGGCGGCTTCCGTGGACGGCGAGATGGTCGACCTCGTCAGCAACATGCCGCTGGTGCGCGCCTTCTCGGCCTTCAAGCGC
>NZ_BPQQ01000009.1 GCF_022179325.1 Methylobacterium isbiliense
GCATGGCCTGGGACATGTGACCCTGCATGTCCTTCATCGAATCCTCCTTGGCAGCCGACGCCGCCTTGCAGGCCGCGGGCAGCTCGAACGAGGGCCCCTGCATGGAGCCGTGGTCGTGGTCGGCGGCGAAGGCCGCCCCGGTGCCGGCGAGCGCCAAAGTCGCGGCGAGGGTCAGGGTGCGAACGAACAAGATTGCCTCCTCAGGTCGGTTGGCGGGGGCGGCCGGTCGAGCCGCCGCGTCGGGTTCAGGCGGCCATCTTCCGGCAGCTCTCGGCGCAGGCCCGGCACTGCGCGACGCAGTCCTGCATGTCGCCGACCTGCTCGCAGCTCCTGGCGCAGGCCTCGCAGATCTCGGCGCAGGCCCGGCAGGTGTGCTTGTGCTCCGGCAGGCCGATCAGCATGAAGTGCGCCGAGGTCCGGCAGATCTCCGCGCAGGCCAGCATCAGCCGGAAATGCCCCGGCTCGACGTGCTTGCCCCCGGCCGGCAGGCAGTGGTTCGAAGCCATGCCCAGGCAGGTCTGGTAGCAGCGCAGGCACTCGTCGATGCAGGATTGCATCTCGCTCGACACGTGGCTCATTCAGATATCCTTCTCGCTTGTATTTGCGAATGAGGGCACAGCTAGAGATCTGATAAAGTATTAACTCAACCAGCTAGCTACAACCTGGATATCAAACTCCTCAATCCGCGAAGCGTTCAGAAATAAATACTCTGTACGATCACGGATTTGGGAGCTTCGCCTACCTGCGCGAGGGCGACCTCACTGGGTGCCCTTCTTTTTGAGGAAGGCCTCCATCTGGGCGATCTCGACGTCCTGAGCCTTGATGATCTCCTCGGCCAGCTTCCGGATTTCGGGGTTCTTCGAGTGCTCCAGCGCGACCTTGGCCATGGCGACGGCCCCCTTGTGGTGGGGGATCATGCCGCGCACGAAGTCGACGTCGACGTCGTTCGTGTAGCGGATGTCCATGTCCCGGTGCATTTCGGCGCCGACGTCCCGGAACGCCTTCGTGGCCGGCGTGTCCGACTTGTCCGTCGCCGTCATCGCGGCGTGGTCGTGCCCGGCATGGTCGTGGGCCTCGTGCGCCAGGGCGATGCCCGAGAGGCCGAGGGTCAGGGCCGCCGCGGCGAGGGTCGAGGTCAGGGTCTTCATCGAAGGGGTCTTCCTGGTGCGTGGGATCAGTTGAACTTGCCGCTGGCGGTTGCGCCGTCCGGGCCGGTGAGCTGCACGGCGCCCTTCGGGCTGTCGCCGAGCGCCGCGGCGGCCTTGCCGGTGAGGCGGTTGCCGTCGGCGGGCTCCAGGGGCACGCGGGTCGGCTTGCCGCCGACGACGAGGATGGCCGTGCCCTTGAAGCCCGCGGCCGGGACAGGCTTCTGGCCCTCGTCGGACACGAACACGTCTACGGTCTCGCCCTTGGCGACGAGCTCGACGTGGAACTTGCCGGCGTCCGCTACCCGGCCGCCGTGCTGGCCGGAGGTCTCGTGGGCATACACGGTCGTGGCGGCGAGCAGGCCGGCGACCAGGGTCACTCGCGGTAGGATCATGCTCAGGTCTCCTCTCGGGGTTCAGTAGGCCTCGGCCTGGCGCGGGCGCGCGCCGTCCGGGGATGGGTGGACCGGTGCTTCGGCGTGGAGGGCGCGCAGCCGCTCCAGCGGCTTGCGTCCGAAGCGCAGGAACAGGACGGGGGTCAGGAAGGTGTCGAGCAGCGTCGCGCTGACGAGGCCGCCGAAGATCGTCACCGCGACCGGGTGCAGGATCTCCTTGCCCGGGCTCGCGGCATCGTAGAGCAGCGGCACCAGGGCGACGCCGGCCGAGAGCGCCGTCATCAGCACCGGGGTCAGCCGCTCCAGGCTGCCGCGCACGACGAGGTCGGGGCCGAACGGCACGCCCTCGTGCAGCGACAGGTTCAGGTAGTGGCTGATCTTCAGGATGCCGTTGCGCGCGGCGATGCCGGTTAGCGTGATGAAGCCGATCATCGACGCCACCGACAGCGGCTGCCCGACCAGCCACAGCGCCGCCACCGAGCCGATCAGGGCGAGCGGCACGTTGCCCATGATGATGAGCGCCAGCGCGGCCGAGCGGTATCGGCTGTAGAGGATGGCGAAGACCAGGGCGAGGGACAGCGCCGACAGCGCCGCGATGGTCCGGCTCGCCTCCTCCTGCGCCTGGAAGGTGCCCTCCAGGCTGGTGAAGAAGCCGGGCGGCAGCGGCTCCTTCGCCACGGCCTCGCGGATGGCCGCCACGATGGTGGCCATGTCGCTCTCGCCGTTGGTGTTGGCCTGGACGACGATGCGGCGCCGGGCGTTCTCGCGCAGGATCTGGTTCGGCCCGTCGGTCTCGCGGATGTCGGCCACCTGCCGCGCCGGCACCCAGCCCGAGGGCGTCTCCAGCAGCAGGTCGCCCAGCCCGGTCGTGGTCCGGCGATTCTCCGAAAGGCGCAGGACCACGTCGAAGCGGCGCACGCCGTCGACGACCGTCGAGACCACCCGCCCGTTCGAGAGGCGGCTGATCTGCTCGACGACCGCGGCCGGCTGGACGCCGTAGAGGGCCGCCCGGGTGTAATCGACCCGCACCTCAAGCTGCGGGATGCGCACCTGCCGCTCGACCTGCAGGTCGACGAGCCCCGGGATCGCGGCCATCCGGTCGCGCAGGGAGTTGGCGACCCGGCGCAGGGCGTCGAGGTCCTCGCCGAACACCTTGAGCGCGATCTCGGCCCGCACGCCCGAGAGCATGTGGTCGAGCCGGTGCGAGATCGGCTGGCCGACGTTGACGGCCACCGGTAGGGCCGCGAGGCGCCCGCGGATGTCGGCGACGAGCGCCTCCTTCGGACGCTTGGCGCCTTCGTCGAGCGCCACCTCGATCTCGGACGAGTGGACGCCCTCGGCGTGCTCGTCGAGCTCGGCACGGCCGGTGCGGCGGCCGACCGCCTTCACGCCCGGGATGTCCAGCAGCAGCCGTTCGGCGATCAGCCCGACCCGGTTGCTCTCGGCGAGCGAGATCCCCGGGTTGAAGGTCATGTTGACCGTGAACGAGCCCTCGTTGAACGGCGGCAGGAAGGCCCGCGGCAGGTTCCAGGCGGCCACGCCCGCGGCCACCACCGCCGCCGCGACGGTGCCGACCAGCAGGCCCTTGTGGCGGAAGGCGACCCGCAGCAGGCCGGCGTTGCCGCGCTTGAGCAGCTTCAGGAAGCGGCTGTCGTGCTCCTCCAGGTTCTTCAAGCCCGGCAGCAGCAGGGACGCCAGCACCGGCGTCAGGGTGATGGAGGTGAGTAGGCTCGCCAGGATCGAGATGATGTAGGCCTGCCCCAGCGGGGCGAAGAGCTGGCCCTCGATGCCCGACAGCGCGAAGAGCGGCACGAACACCAGGATGATGATGAGCGTCGCGTAGACGATGCCAGAGCGCACCTCGTTCGAGGCCTCCACCACCACCTGGAACACGCTTTTCGGGTTGCCCGCCCGCCGGTTCTCGCCGAGCCGCCGGTAGATGTTCTCGACGTCGACCACCGCGTCGTCGACGAGCTCGCCGATGGCGATGGCCAAGCCCCCGAGCGTCATGGTGTTGATGGACAGCCCGAACAGGTGGAACACCACGGCGGTCGTCAGCACCGAGACCGGGATGGCGAGCAGCGAGATGGCCGTGGTGCGCACGTTCAGCAGGAAGGCGAACAGCACCACCGCCACCACCAGCACCGCCTCCAACAGGACGCGCTCGACGTTGCGGATCGAGGTCTCGATGAAGTCGGCCTGCCGGAACAGGACCTGGTCGGCACGGATGCCGGCCGGCAGGGTCGGCGACATCTCCTTCAGGGCGGTCTCGATGCTGCGGGTCAGCCGCACGGTGTCGACGTCGGGCTGCTTCTCGACCGAGACGATGACCGAGGGCTTGGCCATGTAGCCGGCGTCGCCCCGCTTCGTCCGGGCGGCGAAGGAGACCTCGGCCACCTGGCGCAAGTGGACCGGCGTCTCGGCGACCGTCGCGACCACGAGGTTGCGCAGGTCGTCGAGGCTCATGGTCCGGCCGATGTTCCGGATGAGGTACTCGCGGGAATGCTGGTCGGTGAAGCCGCCGCCGGCGTTGGTGCCGAACTGCGCCAGCGCCGTTTCGAGCTGGGCGTTCGTCACCCCGAGCGAGCGCATGGCGGCCGGGTTCGGGCTGACCCGGAACTGGCGCACCTCGCCGCCGATGGGGATGACCTGCGCCACGCCCGGAATGGTCAGGAGCCGCGGCCGGATGGTGAAGTCGGCGACCTCGCGCACCTGCATCGGGGTCGCGGTCTCGCCGGTCACCGCCACCAGCAGGATCTGGCCCATGATCGAGGAGATCGGCCCCATGACCGGGGTCACGCCCCGGGGCAGCTGGTCCTGCACCAGGGACAGCCGCTCCGCGACCTGCTGGCGGTTGCGGTAGATGTCCGTGCCCCAGTCGAACTCGACGTAGGTGATGGACAGCCCCACGCCCGAGACCGAGCGCACCCGGGTCACCCCCGGCAGCCCGTTCATCCGGGTCTCGATGGGGTAGGTGACGAGCTGCTCGACCTCCTGGGGGGCGTAGCCCTCGGCCTCCGTCATGATGGTGACGGTGGGCTTGTTGAGGTCGGGGAAGACGTCCACCGGCAGCTTGGTCGCGGTGAAGGCGCCGAAGAGCACCAGCACCGTGGCCATGGCGAGGACGAGCAGGCGGTTGCGGACCGACTGGCTGACGAGGAACGTGAACATCTGGCCTGCCTCCTCAGCGCACCTGGTCGAGGAGCTCGGCGCCCTGGGTCACGACCCGCTTGCCGGGTCCGATCCCCTCGGCGACCAGCACGCGGCCGCCGTCGAGCGGCTCGACCCGCACGGGCCGGGCCTCGAAGCGCTCGGCGGTGGTGTGCTCGTAGACGACGTCCTGCCCGTTGCCGGTGCGCACGACCGCCGCGCGCGGCAGCGCCAGGCCGGACTGCTCGGTGTCGGTCCCGGCCAGCACGGTGACGAACTGGCCGACGCGCAGGCCGGAGGCGTCGCCCTGCACCGCGAACTGCACCGGGATGGCCTGGTTGCGGTCCGCGAGGCCCGTGCCCTGGTAGGCGAGCTTCAGGGCGCGTCCGTCGGCGAGCCGCGCCGTGGCGTTCTGGGCCGCCGTCAGGGCGTCGAAGCTGAGGGCCTCGACCCAGAGGCGGTTCGGGTCGACGATCTGGAAGACCATGGCGCCGGGTGCCGCCATCTGGCCGGCCACCGCGGTCGCCTGCGCCACCACGCCGTCGACGGGGGCGACCAGGGTCTCGGGCTGTTGCCTGATCTTGTCGAGAGCCGCGCGGCGGTCGTGCAGCCCGTTGAGCTCGGCGACCGCGTCGTCGAGCTGGGTCTGGGCGACGGCGCCGGTCGTGGCGAGTTTCCTGAAACGCTCGACCCGACGCTCGACGATGGCGATCTGCTGGTCGAGTTCGCCCTGGCGCTGGCGCATGTCGGAGACGTCGACGGCCTGGACCGGCGGTGTCACGGTCGCGAGCACGTCGCCCTTGCGCACCTTCGTGCCGAGGCGCGGGAACAGGCCGGACGGCGGCGGCGAGAGACGGCCGCCGACCGAGGACTGCACGACCCCGCTGGCGTTCGGGTCCGGGATGATGCGGCCGGGCAGCTCGACCGAGCGGTGGAAGCTGCCCTGCTCGGTCATGGTAGTGCGCAGGACCAGCAGGCGCTGGGTCGGTTTCGGCACGAAGACGGAGCCGTCGGGCAGGCGCTGCGCGAGGTCCGACGAGGCCGGCGTGGTCTGGCGCGGCTCGATCAGGGCGGCGCCCTGCACGGGCGCGCCGTGATCCTCGTCGCCGTGCGCGAAGGCGGCGGTGCCGAGGACGATGGTGATGCCGATGGCGACCAGCGCCACCGCCGGCGCGCCACGGCGCCCGCGTGCGAGCGCCGTCACGAGCACGCCGAGCAGGAAGGCGACGGCGACCGCGGCCACCAGGGCCGGGTCCTTGGCCGTGAGCCGCTCCCGGACGTCGTGGGCGACCTCGGACAGGCGCGCCAGGGCAGCCTGAGCCGGGGCCGGCTTGGCAGGCGCCGCGGCCGCGGCGACCTTCGGGTCGGGCACGGTGACCGCCACGGTCAGCACATCGACCGCGTCGCCGGCCGTGACGGTCGCGAGGAGCTCGTGCCGGCCGGGCTTCGACAGCCACGGGGCCGGCAGCGCGTAGCCGCCGTCGGTCGTGGCGGTCGCGACCTTGGGACCGTCCGGCGTCTCGACCTCGATGGTCGCGCCGGGCACCGGCTCGTTCGTCCGGAAGCGGTCGAGGAACAGCGTCAGGGTCCCGTCGCGCGGGATGGCGACGAGCTCGAAGGCGTCCGAGAGCGCCTCGCCGCGCGGGGCGATGGTCTTCGAGACAGGGGGCTGGGCGGCGCCGTGGTCGTGGCCCTCGTGGGCGAGCGCCGGCCCCGCCAGGACGGCGGCAAGCAGCGCCACCGCGCGCAGGGCGGCGGCAAAACGGGTCGACATGAACAGAAATCCTCGCGTCGGGAAGTCCGGACGGCGCCGTTCTCGGGCGCAATCCGGGCGTCGCGCGCCTCAGGCGCGCCCTACTTCACGCGAGGGTTCGTGGGGGCTTGGGCAGGGCCTCGGGGACGGGGCCCGAACGGCCGGCGACGTCGCGCGGGATCAGCGTGACGGTTCGGAACAGGGCCGGCGACAGGGCATAGGGCCCGGACAGGACGCCGGTGGCGCAGCAGGCCATCGTCCCGCAGCAGCGGGTCTTGCAGCCGACCGGGCAGCACTTGTCCTGGCTCGGCTCGATGCGCGCGCCGTCGACCGTGGCCGGGGCGAGCGCGACCCTGGCCCATGCCGGCAGGACGGCCCGGACGGCGACCTTGGGAGCCACGGAGACCGCGGGCGCAACAGCCTTGGGCGTCGGAGAAGGGGCGACCTTCGGCTGCGCCGCGGCGTGGTGGCCGTGGTGCGCGTGCCCCTCGTGGGCCTGGACGGCGGACGGCGCGACGTAGGCGATGATCGCGAGGATCATCGCCGCCATCAGGCGCACGATTTGCCGGTCGAGGCTCATGAGTTCTGGCTTACACCGATTCCGGTGGCGGGACTATGTCCGCCGTTGAGACGTGAATGCCGGGATGAAGGTTTGGTTGCCGTCGCGGCGTTTCAAGCGGCGGCGAGCAGCGGCTCGGCCGGGTAGCCGGCGGCGGCGATGACCTGAGCGATCCGGTCTGCCGGGACGGACGCTCCCGACACCGTGACGAGCTTGGTCCTGAGGTCGACCTCGACCCGGGCGTTCGGCTCGATGCCCTGGACCGCGCGGGTCACCGACTTGGCGCAGCCGCCGCAGCCCATCTTCTCGACCTTGAAGCTATGCATGACGCACTCCCTTGGATGACGTCACACCCAGATGGGGCTTCCCATAGTGGGAAGGTCAAGGCCCCTACCTTCAGGCCGGTCGCCGCCGCGGCGAGCACCACATAACGGCAGCCCGGCCATGGGAATCGTCGTTTAAAGCCACATAACGGACCGGCTTGTCGTTTTGAGGGACTTTGCGCGCCGGAGTCGGTCCTCACCGGCACCGTGCTCACGCGGCACGTTCAGACAAGCTCCTCACCCCGGTATCGGGCAAAGGTGTACCGGCCTTCCGGACCGAACAGGACCACATCGTAAGTGGCCGGCTCCATGCCGTCGACCTCCATGCCGGGCGAGCCGACCGGCATGCCCGGTACGGCCAGACCCGTTCCCTTCGGCTTCTCGGCGAGCAGGCGCTTGATCGCGCCGGCCGGCACGTGCCCCTCGATTGCGTAGCCGCCGACCTGGGCGGTGTGGCAGGAGGCGAGGTCCCGCGGCACACCGAGGCGGGCCTTCACCGGGTTCACGGGCCCCACGGTCACCGTCACCACGAAGCCGGCCTCCCGCAGGTGGGTGACCCACTTTTCGCAGCAGCCGCAGGTCGGGTCCTTCGTCACCGCGACCTCGGGCAGGCCCGCGGCGAGGGCCCGCGGCCCCACGGCCATGCCCGCCGCCAGTCCCGCGAGCAGCGCCCGGCGCGTCGTCCTCGTGTCGGCCTTCATCGTTCGCACCCACGCTCCCATTATCGAGGGCACGATACGGCTTCCCACGATGGGAGGGTCAAGCCTCGCCTCCCGGACGCGTCAGGGCTTGCGACCGGCCGAGCGAAATGGCGCGCCACAAGTCGGCGCCCCGGCGTCAGTAGCCGTGATGGTGATGGTGATGGCCTCGGTCGAAGTGAACGGGGCGGTCGTAGCCGTGATGGTGATGCCGCTCGTAGCCATGGCGGTGGCCGTGGCCATGGTGATGATGGTGGTCCCAATGATGGTGGTGGCGATGGCCCGGACCGTGATCGTACCACTGCGCGGATGCGGCGCCAGGGAGGAGCACGAGGGCGGCGGCGACCAGGCCTGCGATGCGAAGCTTCATGGAAGGACCCTCCTCGGTTTAGATGTCTCCAGACTGGGCAAGTCGCGTTGAACCGGTTCTGAAGCCTGCGCGCAGCCTCCGTTCAGCAAACGGCGTCGCTTCCCTCGACGACGTCCGGCCGCGCCCCCCACAAGGCTATCGCCATGCCGAGATTCGCCAGCGCGAGCGCCACCAGCACGCCGTAGGCCGCGTCGGCGCCGCCGTAGGTGAGCGCCACCGCGCCGAGGGAGGGTGCCACGGCCTGCGCGATCAAGCCCGGCCGCGCCAAGCGTCCAACGAGCACCGGGTAGCGGACCGGGCCAAACAGGGCGAGCGGCACCGTGCCCCGGGCGATGGAGTAGATCCCGTTGCCGGCCCCGTAGAGCGCCAGGGCGACGCCGACCGCCGGCACGCCGGCCGCGAGGACCGCCAGGCCGGCTGCCACCAGCACCATGGCCGCGGTCAGCGTCCAGAGCGGGTGGTGCCGCCCCTTCGCAGCCATCTCGACGATGCGGGCGCCGACCTGGGCTGGGCCGATCAAGGCGCCGTAGGACACGGCCGCGGCGAGCGCGACGCCGCGGGCCTGGAGCAGGGTGATCAGGTGCACCGAGATTAGCGTCATCACCGTGCCGCCTAGCACCAGCACGCCGGCCATCAGCAGGAAGGCCCGCCGCTCGCGCGGCGTCAGCGGCTCGCCATGCCCGCGCGTCACCTCCGCACCGGGTGCCGCCACGGGCGCCGGCGGGATCAGCCCGAGCACCAGCGGCAGGGTCACGGCGAGGTGCAGCCCGGCATAGGCGAGGCAGGCGCCGCGCCAGCCGACATGGTCGACGAGGAAGGCCGAGAGCGGCCAGCAGACGGTGCTGGCGAACCCGCCCCAGAGGGTCAGCTTCGTGATGGCCGGGCGCGCCTCCGCGCCGTAGAGGCGGCCCAGGGTCGCGAAGGCCGGGTCGTAGAGGCCGCAGCCCATGCCGAGCCCGATGACGAGCCAACCGGACAGGAACACGGGCAGGTTCGGCGCCAAGCCGATCACGACGTGGCCCGCCGCCAGCAGCAGGGCGGCCGATGCCAGGACCGGGCGTCCCCCGTGCCGGTGGATGGCGATTCCCACGCGGGGCGAGGCGATTGCCGCCACCAGGAGCCCGACGGACAGGCCGCCGACCACCCAGGCGAGTGGCCAGCCCGTGTCGGCGGCGATGGGACCGGCGAGCACCGCCGGCAGGTAGAACGACGAACCCCAGGCGAGGATCTCCACCACCCCCAGGGCCGAGATGACGGCCAGCCTGCCTCGCCCGCTCATGTCGGCACCCCGCGACCGCACCGCGGGCCGGTCGCCGCCTTCGCCTCGGGTTCGGCGCCGCGGCATCCATCCGAACCGGCCGACCAGGGCGTGGCGGCCAGCGCCGCCAGGCAGCGGCCCATGATCTCTTGGCCGGTCGGGAAGCCGTCCCCGGGCGGGGCCCGGCTCGTCCACGGGCCCGCCTCGTAGCCCCGCGCAGGGAGGCGAGCGGCCGCCGCCAGACCGACCCGGCCGGCGCCGACGACTGCGCCCGGTAGCGGCGTCGTCTCTGGCATGCGCTGCTCCGCAGGTTCCGGAATTATCGAAATAACGGGCACGTCGTCAGGCCGCCTCGCCCGTCCCGGAGCAGGTCTCGTCGGCGCAGCACTCGTCCGCGAGGAACCCGACGAGGTCGTCCATGGCGGGGTAGACGGCGCGGCAGATCAAGGTGGTGGCCTGCCGCTCCTGCGAGACTAGGCCGGTCAGGATGAGCCGGTGGAGGTGGTGCGACAGCGTCGAGGCGGCGGGGATGCCGACGCGGTCCTGCAGCCGGCGCACCGGCAGCCCGGCATGCCCGGCCCGCACGAGCGCCCGGTAGATCCGGAGCCGGGCGGGACTGCCCAGGGCCTCAAGCTGCTTGGCCGCTTGTTCGACGTTCATGGAAATACATGGCCATGGAACGCGTCGGCGTGCAATGCCTTATTCGGCATCCATCGAATAACGGGGCCGCCGCCGGTCGCCTCGTAGCCTATGCACGGACATGACCCACGCAAACCTTCTCGCTGCCCTCCGCAGCCATGACGCTCTCCTCGTCCATTGCTCTCGTCCTGGTAAGGGTCAGGATCCGAAGGAGCGGGTCTATCCAGACGACCTGCAGAACGCGATCCAAGTGCTCGACCGTGGCATTGGAACACTGCCGTGTTCCCTCATCTGGCCCGCTCATCAGGCCACGTATGGCTCGGTCGGCATCGTCATCAAGCCTCGTACGTTTGCGTCCGTGAAGGGTGTCGTCACCGGAGATGGCGGCACCACTTACGATGATGCTACGGGCGAGCGCTCCAAGGGAAGAACGGTGCCGCTCACCATGCAGAACCTGCCCTCTGCCTTCACACCCACCGGCGAGCACAACGAATGGACGGTCGCGGATGCCGACTGCGTCGGCATCTACTTCGCGCCCGGCAGGTATGCTCAAGTGGCCGAGCGGACGGGGCCGCTTGGACCGGATGCCAAGTACCCCACCAACTTCAGAAACCTGACGATGGATGACGTCCGCAAGGACTTTCCCGGCTTGCCCATCTTCAGCATCGTAGAGGGGCGGGTGCTCGGCTTCGTCCATAATCCGTACTGATTTACTCCGCCGCTTCCGTCCGGCTGCTCCGTGACGCTGGCAGCCGGACGGCCCCGCGCTCGTACCAGCCTTGGCTCCGGTTCACGATCCACACCACCGAGAGCATGACCGGCACCTCGATGAGGACGCCGACCACGGTGGCCAGCGCTGCGCCCGAGTTGAAGCCGAACAGGCTGATCGCGGCGGCCACCGCCAACTCGAAGAAGTTCGAGGCGCCGATCAGCGCCGACGGGCCGGCCACGCAGTGCTGCTCGCCCGCGGCGCGGTTCAGGAGGTAGGCCAGTCCGGAGTTCAGGTAGACCTGGATGAGGATGGGGACCGCGAGCAGGCCGATCACCGCTGGCTGCGCCAGGATCTGCTCGCCCTGGAAGCCGAACAGCAGCACCAGGGTGGCCAGGAGCGCCATGAGCGAGGCCGGCCCGAGCCTGGCGAGGAGTCGGTCCAGCGCCGCCTGCCCGCCCGAGGCGAGGAGGGCGCGGCGCACGACCTGGGCGATGATCACCGGGATGACGATGTAGAGCACCACCGACAGAACCAGCGTGCCCCAGGGCACCGTGATGGCGGAGAGCCCGAGCAGCAGGCCGACGATCGGCGCGAAGGCCACCACCATGATCGTGTCGTTCAGCGCCACCTGGCTCAAGGTGAAGTGCGGCTCGCCCCGGGTCAGGTTCGACCACACGAACACCATCGCGGTGCAGGGCGCCGCCGCCAGGATGATGAGCCCGGCGATGTAGCTGTCGATCTGGTCGGCCGGCAGGTAGGGCCGGAACAGGTAGCCGATGAACAGCCAGCCGAGCGCGGCCATCGAGAAGGGCTTAACGGCCCAGTTGATGAACAACGTCACGCCGATGCCGCGCCAGTGCCGCCCGACCTGCCGCAGCGAGGCGAAGTCGATCTTGAGCAGCATGGGGATGACCATGAGCCAGATCAGGGCGGCGACCGGCAGGTTCACCTTGGCGACCTCGGCCGCGCCGACGGCGTGGAAGAAGCCTGGCATGACGTGGCCGAGCGCGATGCCGGCCACGATGCAGAGGGCAACCCAGACGGTCAGGTAGCGTTCGAACAGGGACATCGGGCTTCCTCAGGCGGTGGCGACGCGGCGGCCGTGCTCGTCGACGACGCGCTCGCCGTCCTCCTTCACGAGTTCGCCCTGCTGGGCGGGAAGCAGATCCAGCACAGCCTCGGACGGCCGGCACAGGCGCACGCCCTTCGGGCTGACCACGAGCGGGCGGTTCAGCAGGACCGGATGGGCCTCGATCGCGTCGAGGAGCTGCTCGTCGGTCAGCGACCGATTGGCGAGGCCGAGTTCCGCGTAGGGCGTGCCTTTCTCGCGCAGCACGTCCCGGACCGAGAGGCCGGCACGGGCGAGCAGTTGCTTGATGAGCGCCCGGCTCGGAGGCGTCTTCAGGTACTCGACCACGTGCGGCTCGACGCCGGCGTTGCGGATCATCGCCAGGGTGTTGCGCGACGTGCCGCAGGCGGGGTTGTGGTAGATGACGACGTCCATCACGCGACCTCCGGGCGGGCCGAGGTGGCGCCGGCGAGCTGGCCGATCTCCCGGACCTTCGACGACAGGGCGACCTGGTCGAGGCTGCCGAGCGGCAGGGCAACGAAGGCCGCGATCCGATTCTTTAGGTAGCGCTGGGCGGTGACGAATGCGCGCTTGCGCTCCATCTCCGAGCCCTCCGCCGCCGCGGGGTCCTCGATGCCCCAGTGGGCCGTCACCGGCTGGCCGGGCCAGTACGGGCACGCCTCGCCGGCGGCGTTGTCACAGACGGTGAAGACGAAATCCATGACGGGGGCGTCGGGCCCGGCGAACTCGTCCCACGACTTCGAGCGCAGGCCCTCGGTCGGGTAGTCGCTCTCCCGCAGGACCTGCAGCGCCAGCGGGTGCGGCTCGCCCTTCGGTTGGCTGCCGGCCGAGAAGGCGCGGAAGCGCCCGCCGCCCTCCTTGTTGAGCATGGCCTCGGCCAGGATCGAGCGGGCCGAGTTGCCGGTGCAGAGGAACAGGACGTTGTAGGCGGGCTCAGGCATGGAGGGTGTCCCCGGTGGTGCAGTCGCAGGCGGCGAGCGCGGCGACGGCCGGGTTGCACACCTCCGGGTGGCCCTGGCAGCAGTCGCGCATGAGGAACTGGACGAGGTCGGACAGGCCGGCATAGGCGGCGCTGTAGATGACCGACTTGCCCTCGCGGCGGGACGTGATCAGCCCGGCATGCGAGAGCTCCTTCAGGTGGAAGGACAGGTTGTTGCCGGCGACGCCCACGGTCTCCGCGAGCACTCCGGCCGCGAGGCCGTCGGGACCGGCCGTGACCAGGGCGCGCACGACCCGCAGGCGATGCTCCTGTCCGAGCGCCGCGAAGGCGGCGAGGGCTTGCCGTTCGTCCATCGAATGACCTACATATCAACTCCTGTTGAAACGTAGAGGAATCAAGCGCCTTGGACAAGCCCCAGCAGCCGTTCGCCGACGGGATGCCCAACCTCTCCGAGGCGCATTTCGAGGTGCCGACCGCCGAGCGCGTGGAGGCGTCGATGCCGCTCGCCCACGCGCCGCGCTTCCTGATCCTCTACGGCTCGCTGCGCGCGCGCTCGTTCAGCCGCTTCCTGGCCTACGAGGCGGCGCGCCTGCTGGAAGCGATGGGTGGCGAGGTGCGGATCTACGACGCCCACGGGCTGCCGCTGCCCGACGACGCCACCGCCGACCACCCGAAGGTGCAGGAGCTGCGGCAGCTCTCGATCTGGTCCGAGGGCCAGGTCTGGGTCTCGCCGGAGCGCCACGGCAACCTGACTGGCGTGATGAAGAGCCAGATCGACTGGCTGCCCTTGAGCGAGGGCTCGGTCCGGCCGACCCAGGGGCGGACGCTCGCGGTGATGCAGGTCTCGGGCGGCTCGCAGAGCTTTAACGCCGTGAACTCTCTGCGGGTGCTCGGGCGCTGGATGCGGATGATCACCATCCCGAACCAGTCGTCCGTGCCAATGGCCTACAAGGAGTTCGACGACGCCGGCCGCATGAAGCCGGGCCCCCTGTACGAGCGCGTGGTCGACGTATGCGAGGAGCTGATGAAGTTCACGCTCCTGACCCGCGGGAGGGCCGACTACCTCGTCGACCGCTACAGCGAGCGCAAGGAGCGCGAGCCGGAACGGCTCAAGGCCATCGCTTCCGACATCGGTTTCGCCAAGCCCTAGGCTTGCGTCGTCGACGATGATCGTTCGCTGGACTCCGGCCCTCACGAGTGGGCGCGGTAGGCGCGACGGAGCAGGCGCGTGCTATGCCGCGCCTGTTCCTCGACCGGGAGCGGGCTAAGGCATCAGGCGAAGTCCTCGTCGTAATACATCGAGTCGTCCACCTTGCCGTCGGTCTCAAGCTCCGGTTCCATGTAGGCGATCCGCCCTGCGACGCGCTCGAACGTCATCACAGTCGTGAAGACGATCTTGTCGCCATGGAACGCCCGATCCTGGTCGTTCTCGCCGTTCAGCGATCCGGTCAGGGTCGCGACCAGCGCGTCGTCACTCGGCTTGAAATCGTATTCCTCGATGTAGAGCTCATCGAAGTAGGCGTTCGTCGAGGCGATCTCGCCGTCCAGGGCCCCCTCGATCATCATCGGGTCGTCCTGGACGAACGCGTTGACATCGTCGCTCAGATGCCTGGACCTCCAGAACCGGCCGTCGAAGTGGCCCTGGCTCGCGAGGAAGTCGCACAGCTCGGACGTGAGATCCTCGACGCCGGGCAGGTCGGCGGGAAGCCCCCGGAGCGTTCCGACTCGCTCGTCCATTAGGCGCAGGTCCGGGATGAGGATTTCGGCCTTGCCGATGTCGCTCAGGGGAAACCTGGTTTCCGCTCGGAGCGCCGCGGCCGTCTTGTATCCGAAGAATGCGGCCACGAGTTCGTGCGCGTGAGAGGAGCCCAGCTTGTTGCCGGTCAGGAGGCGATAGCGCGCGCGCAGGTGGTCCGCGCAGTCCTTGGGAAGGGACATGGCACATCCATTTCACACCGGCGTCTTGAGTGGGTGGTCACAAGCGCTTGATGATCACCCTGCGCCGGCAGAGATGGTTGCCGTTCAGGTATCGATCCGAGATCGAGTTCGCCGCCTTTTGGGTCGCTTGCAGCCCGGGCATCGGCTCCGGTTTGGAATGTAGCCGTCGCGACCACGCTCGGCAACTGGCATCCCGCGATCGGGCGTCTGGTTATCCCGCACCGGACGGGGCTTCGGCCTGCGGGCCCCATCGGACGCGCCGCGGCGCTTGCGCCCGTCCCGCGCCCCGCTCCTGGCCTTCGCACGCGCGTCCGTGCGAAAAGCCCGGCACCAAGCTCGACAGGGCGGCAACTGGGGGGATGCGGTGATCACGATCGGGATCAGGGCGGCGCCACGCGTGGTCACCTTCGCGGTCTACGACACGGACGCCAAGACGGTCATCAACGTCGAGGAGATCAGGATCCCGGCGGCCTTTGGGACCCCCGACGGGCTGAAGTACCTGCGCAGCAACCTCCTGGACGTCCTGCGCGAGTTCCGGGTCGAGAGGGCCGGCGTGCGGCTCACCGAGCCCAGCGCGCAGTCCCTCAGCATCGACCGCGTCCAGATCGAGGGCGTCATTCAAGAGGCCTTCGCCAGCAGCGAGCTCTCGGCCTATTTCGCGGGCCCGATCGCCACCGGGGCGGCCCGCCTTGGCATCGAGCGGACGCGGTTCAAGCCACTCGCCGACGGCGAGGACGGGTACGGCATCGAGAACTGGGGAAAGATGTCGAAGGAGGAGCGGGAGGCGATCCTGTACGCCATGGGGGCCGAAAATGCTTAAGCCGTACAACAAGGCCGAGCTGACCTTTGAGCGGGTGCGGGACATCGGCGCGGACGGCCGCAACTCGGAGACCTTCCTCTCGCGCGATCACCAGCTCAACGCGGAGATCGTAACGAAGCGGATCGCGAAGGCGAGCCTGGCCTCGCCGGCCGAGTTCTTCGCGGAGTCGCAGGCCCTCTACGCGAGCGCTCATCAGAACGTCGTTCAGATCCACTACGCCTGCTACGACGAAGACCATATCTACCTAGCGATGCCGTTCTACCGCCGCGGCTCGGTGAAGGGCCTCATCACGGGCCGCTACATGACCGTCCGCGAGATCGTCACGGTCGCCTGCCAAGTCCTGAGCGGGCTTCACCACATCCACTCGAAGAAGCTCGTCCACTTCGACGTGAAGCCCGACAACATCCTGCTGTCGGACCGGGGCGAGGCGCTGGTGTCGGATTTCGGGCAGGCCAAGCAGATGAACTTCGTCGGGAAGGCCGAGCAGGACCGGCACTACACCCCCATGATCCCGCCCGAGGCCCTGGCGGAGGATCGGTTCGACCTCACCTTCGACATCTACCAGTTCGGGCTGACCCTCTACCGGATGTGCAACGGGAACGAGGCCTTCCACGCGCAGCTGGCGAAGTACGGTCCGCCGGGACCCGGTTTCGACCGGGCCGGCTTCCGGTATGACGTCCGGAACGGGCGGTTCCCTGACCGCCGGGCGTTCGCGCCGCACATCCCGTCGAAGCTCCGCAAGGTCGTCCGCGCCTGCCTGGAGACAGAGCCCTCCGATCGATACGGTTCCGCCCTAGACGTGGCCAACGCACTGGCCGACATCGACGGCTGCCTGCTGGACTGGCGCCTGGAGGCAACAGCTGATAAGAGAGTTTAGGGAAGAACGAAAACGGAACGTCGTACGAGTTCACCGTAAACGGGGACGGGAGCTCCGAGTGCTACAAGACGAAGGACGGCGGACGGCGGCAGCGCGTGACCGCCGCATGCCAGACCAAAATCTCCGAGCGGGACGTGGAGCGGCTGCTAGGTTCCTACTGATGGCCAAGATCAAGAACGACCCGAGCCGATACGTCAGGCGCTCCAGCCTTGCTGGGCGCCCGGCCGCCTGCGCGGGCGAAAAGGGCGATCAGGCGAACCGGAAGCCGGAGCGGGACTTCCTGGCCGCCCCCATCGGCGACGACTTCTACGTGGATTTCCGACCTCAGGGCCGTCGAGACAACACATAGAGATCCGCGCGACTGCGCCGCGGATCGCATTCGGGCCGTCCGGACGTGAGACGGGGCGAGCGACCGGCCCCGCACCGGCGCGACGAAGTCACCGCTTTGCACCGCAAGGCCGGCTGTAGACCGTGCCGTCGTGCTCCAGGGCGCCGTCCGAGCGCACGACGAGATCCACATCATACGGGACCTCCGCCCCACCCATGCCGTAGCAGCGCGCGGCTCGGACGCGGCCGCCGGGGATTGTCGCGTGCCGGCAATCCATCAGGTCGATGCCGACGTCAGGGCCTGGGCCGATGGTAATGTCGGGCATGCCCGGCGCGCAGTAGCGGCCGGGTGCGGGTAGGGGCGGACGCATCTCGGGCGCCATAGGCGGCTTCACACCCTAAGGCGCATTCTCTAGGTAGGCGCAGGGTGGTTCGCTCCCGTTCGCCTAAGCATCGTCGATGAGCAACGAAGCGCCGAGAGCCGACTTCGGGCTAGTCGGACTTGGACCGCCGCTCCCGACCCTTCTCGGGCCTTCGGATTGTCTGCTTATCGGCCATCTGATTGGCCCAGAACGACCGATCCTGGCCGCAAGCGGCCTGTCCTCTTAGGGGCTCAAGCTAAGGGCAAGCGGACGTCCTACGCCGCTCAGGTGAATGCCTCAAAGTGACCCTTTGCAGACCTAGCGGCTGGCCGGATGAAGCGTCTGCTTCGAGCGGAGAAGCGGACTTCCCCGGGACGGTCACGACATCAGCAGGTTGTGGCCCATCAAGCGGCCGCATGTAGCGGGCGGGCTTCAGCGAGTTCAGGCAACGTGGCGGTCTCACTCCGCCGAGATGACGCCCGGCGTCGCGCGCTCGGAACACCGGCTGGCGCAGCCGCTCTGACATCCGGTCGGCGCAACGCGGGCAGCGGGCAGCGATCGTGCAGAGATATGGAGCCTCGCTCGGCATCGGGTTCGTGGCGGGGATGCGCAGCATGTCCGCCTGCGCCGCGCTGACGTGGGCGGCATCGCAGGACCGGACGCGCGGCGACCTGATCCCCAGCAGGCCGGGCGCGCGGGCGCTCGCCACGACGGCCACCGCTGCCGAGATGGCCGACGACAAGATGCCGTTCGCACCCGACCGCCGCATCCCGCCCTCGTTCGCGCTCCGGCTCGCGATCGGCGCGGTCGGAGGCTGGGCCTTGTCCGGCCGGTGCGCATCGCCCGAGTACGGCGCCCTGGCCGGCGTCGCAGGCGCGGTCGTCGGCACGCTCCTCGGGCACGGCGCCCGGGGCGGGGACTCGCGGACATCGGCAGGACGAGCCCGGGGGCTTGCCGAGGACGTTGCCGCCGTCGGCCTCGCCGCGTTGGTGGTCGCGTCCGCGGAGACGAAAAGGTACCGAGCATCGCCTTGAGGCGGCCTAGCGTCGGCTCAAGCGTATCGAGCGGCGTCGGCTTACTAGGTGGATCACACCGGCTTCGCGCAGCATGCGTTGGAGCCGGATGCCGCGCGTCGGGGGACCCCAAGGGTTGGTCGGTCGCTCAGGCACCCATAATCGTGGCGGCGATCTCGTTGTGCCGCTCGTTGGCGGCCTTGGCCTCGTCCAGCGAGGTCTGCATCGCCTGCCCGATCCCGCTCAGGCCAAGTTGTTCGGCATACGCGCGGATCGTGCCGAAGGCCGTGATCCAGTAGTGCAGCGCCAGTTGCCCGTTAGCGATGATGCCGAGGTCGCGCGAGGCGCCGTCGGGCGCCTGCTGGCGGGTCTCGCGGCTGACGTCGTAGAGGCCTTCCAGCACTGAGTTCTTCCGCTCGCCGCTGCCGCCTGCCTCCTGCAGGGCTTGGTCGATGCGCTTCGCTCACTGCTGCGAGGTTTAGTTGCCTTGCTTCAGGGCGGCCTTGAGGTCGGGATGGTAGGCGTCGTTCCGGATCTCGTCGGTGGCCTGCGCGGCGACCTTGCCGCCGTTCGTCATGGCGGCGAGCCCCTGGGCCACGAGCGTCTTGAGTGCGTCGTTGCTCATCGTCATCCTCCGGGTAGGCGCGTCAACGCAGGATGCGGCCGACACCACGGAGAACACCCGAAAAGCAAGCCGCCCGTTCTTCCGTGCCGCGGTCGAGGAGGAGACCAAGGCAGCCGAGGAAATCGTGGGTCTGATTGAGCCGGTCACCAAGATCTACCTCGACCTGACGCTAAGCGGCTCGAAGGCCGACAGTTGAGGGACCTCGGGACGGCCGCCGAGGCATGCTCGTAGGCGGCTCCCGCGACCGTACGACGCTCCCGTCGCGCGGATCCTCGACCTCCGGATCGTCCGGGGATCGCGCCCGATTAAATCGTTCTACACCGGCATGGCCCATCTTGCGGATCGAAACATCCGCGGGGTCGCCCCATGCTCACCGTCGTCGGTTGCCTCGTCGAAGCCCATGACTTCCGGCTCGTCGCCTTGGCGGCCGGGATCTGCGCCCTCTCGGCACTGACGACAGTCTGCCTCGTCAGCCACGCGCGCAGGGCGGCCGGGTGGGCCCAGGCCGGGTGGCTCGCCGTCGCGGCGACGGCGGGCGGCTCCGGCATCTGGGCGACCCACTTCATCGCCATGCTCGCCTTCGCGCCGGGCGTGCCGAGCGGCTACGATGTCGCGCTCACCGGCCTGTCCCTCGCCATCGCCGTCGCCTTGGTCGGCTCCGGCCTGTCCCTCGCCGCCCTCGTCGGCGGCCGGGCCGCGGCCTGGGCCGGCGGCGCGATCCTCGGCCTCGGCATCGCGGCGATGCACTATACCGGCATGGCCGCCTACGAGGTGGCCGGCCACAAGGCGTGGGATCCCGCAACCGTTGGCGTCTCGCTCGCGCTGGGCGGCATCCTCGGCGGCGCCGCCCTGGCGGCCCAGCTCGGCGCCCGCGGCCTCGTTCGCCAGGTGCCGGCGGCGCTCCTGCTGCTGCTTGCCATCTGCAGCCACCACTTCACCGCCATGGGTGCGGTCACGATTGCGCCCGACCCGACGCTCGCCGTATCGGAGGCCGCGATCCCGAACGCGTGGCTCGCGGTTGCCGTGGCCCTCGCGAGCTTCGCCATCCTGCTCCTGGCCGGGGCCGCACTCGCGCTCGACGTGCGCGACCGCCGTCACGCCAAGGTGGAGGCCGACCGCCTGCACAGCCTCGCCAACGCCGCGGTCGAGGGTCTCGTCGTCTGCACCGGCGACGCGATCGTCAGCGCCAACCGCAGCTTCGCCAAGCTGGTCGGCCTGCCGCCCGGTGCGCTCGCGGGCACGGCCCTGTCGGCGTACCTGCCGGGCGACGCGGCCCGGCTCGCGCTCGCCGGCCAGCCCGAGCGCCCGGTCGAGGCCGAGCTTCGCCAGGCCGACGGCACGCTCGTGCCGGTCGAGATCATTATGCAGCCGGTCGATCATGCCGGTCGACCGCACTACGCCGTCGCCGTGCGCGACCTGCGGGCGCGGCGCCAGGCCGAGCGCCAGATCCAGTTCCTCGCCCACCACGACGCCCTCACCGGGCTGGCCAACCGGGCCAGCTTCGGCAAGCGCCTCGACCAGGAGATGCGCGCCGCCGACGCGGGCGGGCGCAAGCTCGCGGTGCTCTGCCTCGACCTCGACCGCTTCAAGGAGGTCAACGACCTGTTCGGTCACGCCGCCGGCGACGCGATGCTGGAGAGCGTCGCCCGGATCGTCTCGGCCGAGCTCGACGACACCCAGATGATGGCCCGGCTCGGCGGCGACGAGTTCGCCGTGCTGATGCCCTGCGGCGGCCCGTCGGAGGCCGGCCGTCTCGCCGAGCGCATCCTGGAGGCGCTGCGCTCCGGCCGGACGGACGCGGGCGGCCCGCAGATCGCCACCAGCATCGGCGTCGCCCTCTACCCGGACGACGCGCAGGAGCGCGCGGCCCTCCTGAGCTACGCCGACACGGCCCTCTACCGCGCCAAGTCGGAAGGCCGGGGCACCTACCGCTTCTTCGAGGCGAGGATGGGCGTCGAGGTCCGCGAGCGCCGTCTCCTCGAACACGACCTGCGCCACGCCGTGGCCCGCGGCGAGATGCAGCTCGTCTACCAGCCGCAGACGGACGTCGGCTCGGGCGCCGTCATCGGCTTCGAGGCGCTACTGCGCTGGAAGCACCCGGAGCGCGGCTACGTCTCGCCCGCCCTGTTCATCCCGATCGCCGAGGAGAGCGACGCCATCCTGCAGATCGGCGAGTGGGTGCTGCGCGAGGCCTGCCGGGAGGCAGCGACCTGGTCAAACCCGCTGTCCATCGCCGTCAACGTCTCGGCGGTGCAGATCCACAGCCCGCACTTCGTCGGGCTGGTGCACGAGGTGCTGCTCAAGACCGGGCTGGCGCCCGGTCGCCTTGAGGTCGAGGTGACCGAGACTGCCCTGATCAGCGACCCGAACCGAGCGCTGCTGACCTTGAGGCAGTTGAAGTCGCTGGGGCTGCGCATCGCCATGGACGACTTCGGCACTGGCTACTCGTCGCTCTCGAACCTGCGCTCGTTCCCGTTCGACAAGATCAAGATCGACGGCTCGTTCGTGCGCTCCGTCGACAGCAACGAGCAGACCGCGGCCATCGTGCGCTCGGTGCTTGGCCTGGGGCGCGGTCTCGGCCTGCCGGTGCTGGCGGAAGGCGTCGAGACCGACGCCGAGCTCGGCTTCCTCGCTGCCGAGCAGTGCCACGCCGCCCAGGGCTACCTGATGGGCCGCCCGTCGCCCATCGGAGAGTTCGCCCAGCACACGCATGGCACGGTTCCCGTCATCGCCGACGACCGAAAACGCGCCTGAGCCTGTCGGCGGGGGCGAGCGTCGATCTCGCCCGTATCAGGGTGTCGGGTCGGCTAGGACGGGGGCGGGCATGAAGGGGCGCATGACACGAGACACGTCCACGACACTCCCGCCGCTCCGGGTCGCCGCTTTGACATGCGCCCTGGTCGCCGGCTGCGGCCTCGCCCCGGTCGCCCTCGCCCTCGCGCCACGCCCCGGCGAGCCCGTCGCGGTCCTAACCCTCTTCCCCGACGCCCCAATCCCCAAGGCCGTCGCCGCCTCGGGCGCCTCCATCCTGTGGCTCTCCACCGGCGGGCACGTCGCGGTGCTCGACGCCTCCGGGGGCGACGCCGCCGCCGACCTGCGCCGGGCCGGCGCCTTCATCGTCCTCGCCGCCGGACCCCTGGGCGCCTGCCTCCCGGGCTACCGGCCTCCCCCGATCCTCACCGGACCATCCCCGTCATGACCGACAGCGGCAGCCTCGACCGCCTTCGCCTCGCCTTCCTGCCGGTGATGCTCGGCGCGCTCGGCGTGCTCGCCGTCATCGTCACGGCATTCGCCTGGTGGCGAGACGTCATGCCCGTGCCCGTGACGGTCCTCGCGGTCCTCCTGCCCGGCGCGACCCTCGCCGCCGCCCGCCGGCACGGGGCGGCGGCCATCACGCGCCACCTCTCGTCGGCCTCCTTGATGATGCTGGTCGGCCTGCTGGTGCTGGCCGCCTCGGGCACGCACCTGCAGATCGACCTGCACATGGTGTTCTTCGCCGCCCTCGCGGTCGCCGCCGGCTGGTGCTGCTGGTCGTCCATCCTCATGGCGGCCGGCGTCGTGGCCGTCCACCACCTCGCGTTGAACGTACTCTACCCAGCCGCGGTGTTCCCGAACGGGGCCGAGTACCTGCGCGTCGTGCTGCATGCCGTCGTCCTCGTCACCGAGGCCGCCGCCCTGGTGCTGGCCGCCCGCCAGCTCGCGAAGGCGCTAGCCTCCGCAGAGGCGGCCACCCGGCAGGCCGCCGACAGCGTGCTGGCGCAGCGCCGCGCCGAGGCGGCAGCCGGCCAGGACCGTAACCTGGAGGCCCACCGCCAGCGCCGCCTCGGCGAGGTCGTCGCCGAGTTCCGCGACGCCCTCGTCGAGATCGAGCGCACGGTCGAACGCGAGACCGGCGGCATGCGCGAGACCGCGCTCGCCCTCAGCGGCGTCGCCGAGCATTCGAGCCGTCAGGCGGCCGCCTCCGAGGCCACGGCGTCGGCGACGGCGCAGAACGTGCTCTCGGTCTCGGCGGGGGCCGAGGAACTCAGCGCCTCCATCTCCGACATCGCCGGCCAGACGGAGCGGGCGAGCCAGCTCATCGCGCGCATGACCGAGATCGCGCGGAACACGAACGAGGAGGTCGAGCAGCTCGCCGTCGTGGCCGACCGCATCGGCACAGTCATGGGCCTGATCAAGTCGGTGGCCGACCAGACCAACCTCCTGGCGCTCAACGCCACCATCGAGGCGGCGCGCGCCGGCGCAGCCGGCCGCGGCTTCGCGGTGGTGGCCTCGGAGGTGAAGGCGCTGTCGGGCCAGACCATGCGGGCGGCCGACGAGATCGTGTCCCAGGTAGAGGCCATCCAGGCCTCGACGCGGCGAACCGTCGGCTCCGTCCACGCGATGGCCTCGGCCACGCAGGAGGTGAACGCCCTGACCACGTCGATTGCCGTGTCGGTCGACCAGCAGCGGGCGGCGACGCAGGAGATCTCCCGCACCGTGGCGCAGGTCGCCCAGGGCAGTTCCGAGGCGCACGCCGGAGCCGTCTCGGTCTCGCAGGCCACCCGGGAGACGCAGCGGCACGCCGACAGCGCCGTGTCCGCGTCCGAGTCCCTCAAGGCGGTCGCGGCCGACCTCGCGCGTTCGGTGACCCAGTTCGTGCAACGGGTGACGACCGACCTGGAGGAGCGCCGCGGCACGGTTCGTGTCGCCGTCGACGAGGCGGCCTTCCTGCACGTGCGGGGGCGGCGGCATTCGGTCCGCCTCGCGGAGGTCTCCTCCCACGGTGCCCGCATCGCGGGCGCTCCGCAACTTGCGCCCGGCGAGGCGGTCGAGTTCGAGACGGCCGACGGGGGGCGCACGCCGGCGGCGGTCGCGTGGAGCGAGGGCGGCACGGCGGGGCTCGACGTCCGCGCCGGCTTGCGCCACCCGGCCCTCGAAGGGGGCCTCGGCGTGGCGGCCTGACGGGAGCCCGCGCCTGGCCGGCTCGCCGACCGCCACGAGGTCGGCTACCTTCGGCACCGCCGACGTTACGCCACCGCGGAAGCGGCCCGAGGCTCCGCGGCTTTCCGGGTGCCGAGGCTGTCGGGAAGGGTGAGATACTCGAAGCGGCCGCTCGCACGCTTGTCCGCCCTCAACAACCCCAAGCCACGCACCGCGTCCCTTCCGCCCGCGGCCCAGCGGTCGCGGATGGACGAGGGCGAGAAGTCGAAGCTCTTGGCCGCGAGCTCGTCGGCACCGGCCTGATAGACGAGGTGGAGCAGCGTCACCGCCGGTCCCTCGGGATCGAGCCGCTCGCGCAACTCGTACTCGCGCCTGAGGCCTGCAACCGCCCGGCGCGGCGCGCTGGCGAAGATGAGGTCGTTGGCGCGTTCCAGCACCGCGTCGAGGGAGGCGGGACGCGGCGCCCGCAGGGAGAACAGGTCCGAGGCGATGCAGAGGAGGTCCCGCTCGGGCTCGGTCTCGAAGAGCGGGTCGAGGGGCAGGTTGTTGGTGTAGCCCGCGTCGCACAGGACGCGCCCGTCCACCTCCACGGGCGGGAAGGCGGGCAGGATCGCCGTGCTGGCTAGGATGTGCTCGGGCCGGACCTCCTGGCGGGCGGTGTCGAAGTAGACCTCCTCGCCAGTCTCGACGTCGACGCAGCCCACCGTCAGGCGGGTGTCGCCCCTGTTCAACCACTCGAAATCGACGAGGCGCTCCAAGGTCCGGAGAAGCGGCCTGTTGTCGAACAGGGCCACGTCGTTCGGCACCCATGGCAGCGCCGACCATGGGCCGGGCAACCGGTGGCCGAAGATGCTCGGGCGTCCCCAGGCGAGCGCCAGGAGGGCGTGCAGCCCGTTGTAGACCTGGCGCGGCTTGAGCAGCCCGGTCGGGCTCGGGCCCGTGGCCTGGGTCGCCTCGTCCCAGAACATCCGGAGATTGGCGACCCTGTCCTCGGGGGCGTTGCCCGCGACGATGGCGGCCGTCACCGCGCCGATGGATGCGCCTACGACCCAATCGGGCCTGAGCCCATGTTCGTGCAGCGCCTCGTAGGTCCCGGCATGGTAGGCGCCGACGGCGTTGCCGCCGGCAAAGACCAGGGCGAGGTCGCGTGTGTCGTCCACCATCGTGCCTTCGTGCGTTGAGGCCGTTCGCGGCCGGGACCCGGCCGGCGTCAGCCGTGCGGCTTGAACACCACTTTGGTGCAGTTGTCGGTCTTGTCGCGGAACGCTTCGTAGAGTGCCGGCCCTTCCTCCAGGTTCGTGGAGCGATGGCTGATGATGAAGGAGGGGTCGATCTCGCCCTTCTGGATGCGCTCCAGGAGCGGCTTCATGTACCGCACCATGTGGGTCTGACCCGTCTTCAGGGTCAGGCCCTTGTTCATGAGCACGCCGAGGGCGACGGGGCCCACCGGACCGGCAAAAACACCGGGCATCGAGACGTTGCCGCCGGGCCTGCAGGCGAGGATGGCCTGGTTGAGCGCGAAAGGCCGCTCCAGGCTGACCGTATGCTCCATGATGGTGGAGGAGACCTTCTGGAGCGTGGTATCGGCCCCGTGCGATTCCATGCCGACCGCCTCGATGACCGAATCGGGCCCGAGGCCGTGGGTCATCTCCATGAGCGTGTCCTGCACGTTCTGGCTCGACAGGTCGATGGTCTCCGCGCCGGCCTCGCGGGCGAGCGCCAGGCGCTCGGGCACGCTGTCGATGGCGATGACGCGCTTGGCGCCCAGCAGGTAGCAGCACTTCACCGCCAGCACGCCGACCGGGCCGCAGCCCCAGATGGCGACGGTGTCCTCCGGGCCGATGTCGCAGTGCTCGGCGGCCTGGTAGGCGGTCGGGAAGATGTCAGAGAGGAACAGCACCTGCTCGTCGGTGAGGCCCTCGGGGACGACGATCGGCCCGACGTCGGCGTAGGGCACCCGCAGGTACTCGGCCTGCCCGCCGGCGAAGCCGCCGGTGATGTGGGAGAAGCCGAACAGGCCGGCCAGCGGGTAGCCGTAGGTCTCGGCCTGCAGCTTGCCGTTCGGGTTGGTGCGCTCGCAGCAGCTCCAGTTGCCCCACTTGCACTGGCGGCACTCGCCGCAGCAGATGGTGAAGGGCACCACGATGCGGTCGCCGACCTTGAGCGTGTGGTTGTCCTTACCGACCTCGATGACCTCGCCCATGGTCTCGTGGCCGAGGACGTCGCCGCACTCCATCGTCGGCATGAACCCGCCCATCAGGTGCAGGTCGGAGCCGCAGATCGCGCAGGCGGTCACCTTGATGATGACGTCTCGCCCATGCTCGATCTTCGGGTCCGGCACCGTCTCGCAGGTGATCTTGCCCCGGCTCTGCCACGTGAGTGCTTTCATGGTCGGTCGTCTCCGATCGTCGCGTATCGGGTCGGTAAGAAGGTCGGTCGCGGCTCGGTTCCGGCGCGGCGAGGCACCCAAGGTCAGCGATGGCGCGGCCTGGATCGCGTGCCGAGGATCACGGCGGCCGTCGCGGCCAAGCCTGCTGCGAGCACGCCGGCCGTCGCGAGCGGATGCAGGGTCGCCCGGGTGTAGGCGCTGGTGCGCATGACGTAGACCGGCGGGTCCCCGCGCACCTCGCCGGCATGCCGCGGGGCGTGCAGGGCGCCCTGCGGATCCCGTGGAGGCTCAGACCGCTTCTGCAGCGCTATGATGGCCGGCGCGAGCTCGTCGTAGGCGCCCGGCGCGAACTCCTTGCCCATCACGAACAGCTTGCCGCCGCCGCCCACGACGATGTCGCGCTGCGGGTGCACGGCGGCGTGCAGGATGGCGTTGGCCACCTCCTCGGGCGGGTAGATCGGCGGCGGCAGGGTAGGCTGACGGTCCATGTAGTTGCGCGCCCTATTCGGTAGGGGCGTGTCGATGGAGGCGGGCTTCACCAGGGTGACGGAGACCGGTGCTCCCTCGGCGATGAGCTCCATGCGCAACGTGTCGGTGAAGCCCTTCACCGCGTGCTTCGAGGTGGCGTAGAGACCCTGGAACGGGAAGGCGAGGTCGGAAGCGATGCTGCCGACGTTGATCAGCGCCCCGCCACGCTGGCGCAGGTGCTCCGCCGCGACCAGCGAGCCGTTCACCGTCCCCCAGAGGTTGGTCTGGATGAGGCGCTGGTGATCCTCGTAGGCAATCTCGCTTAGGGGGCCGTAGACGGTCAGGCCGGCCACGTTGACCCAGGTGTCGAAGCCGCCGAACGTCGCGATGGCCTTGTCGGCGATGGCCCGGACGTCCTCGCGACGACCCACGTCGGCCACCACGTAGGCAGCCTTCGGGCCGAGCTCGGTGGCGACTTGAGCCAGGACCTCCCCGCTGCGGGCGGCGAGGACGACCCGGGCGCCGCGCTCGGCGGCCATGCGGGCGGTGGCCAAACCGATGCCGCTCGACGCGCCGGTGATCACGATGACCTGCTCGCGCAGCGGCTTATGCGTCATGTCCGGTTCGCTCCTCGCCGGCCCCGGGGTGGGGGCCTGGCGAGGCTACGCGCCAGGAGGCAAAGCGTTGCGGTCGGCGACGCTTTCGCTCGCCCCCTCACTTGGTTCGCCTGGGCGGCCACGCTCGATCCGGTAGTGGATGGGCTTGAAGCTGCCGTTGTTCGATTGGAGCGCCGAGCAGGCGGTCAAGCCGATGACCAGGTCCCTTTCCGCCTCGAAGGTGATGTGGTCGCCGGCCCGGCTGAGCGGCGGCTCGACCGTGAACGTCCCCGTCGCACCGTCCACCGGCACGTTCATGAAGCAGTTGAACGCCACCGGGATGCGGTCGGCGGCGACCCCGTAAGGGGCGAGTGCGTGCGCGAGGTTGCCGAAGCAGCCCCGGTGCGGGTCCGCGTCGCCGTAGATGATGCGGAAGGTGTCGGCCGAGCACGGCGTCAGCAGGAAGTCGTGCCGACCGACCGTATCCTCGACGATGCGCAGAAGCACGTTCGAGCGGTTCGAGTAGAGCGGGTCGCCGGTCGTCAAGTAGATCCGGCTCGCGTAGTCGAGCGTGCGACCGGAGGAGATCACCTCGTCGAGGTCGTGACGGTTGAAGGCGAGGAGGTCGGCCACCTGCTCGCCGCGCGGGTCAATGACGGTGAGGCGGTCGCCCTTGTCGAGGGTGAAGGCGACGCCCGAGCGCGGCGCGATCTCGTGGGTGCCGGCGTCAGCGCACATCGGCGCCCCCGGGGTTCGCGCCACGCGGCCGGAAGGGGCACCGCCAGCCCGCGTCCACGACCCGGCCGCTGTACTGGCGCGCCTCCGATATCTCACCGTGCCGCGCCAGCATCGGGTTGACCGAACCGGCGAGCGCCTCGTCCCGCTGCAGGATGGAGGAGCGCAGCTTCTCGTAGCGGCCGGCCGCGCGGAGCTGCTCGAACTGGGCATGCAGGTTGAACACCAGGGCGGGCGAGGAGAACCGGCGTGCCGGGCGGCTGGCATGCGGGTGCAGCCCGACGACGAAGAACGCCTCGCCGGCGAAGCTCAGGGAGAAGTGCGGGCTGTCTGGCTCCTGCGCGACGCGACCGTCCCAGGGATGGCCGAGCCAGGCATCCTTGTCGGCGAGCGACTGCACCCGGTCCCAGAGGTGCCGCTCGAAGCCGGCCTCGTCGAGGTCGCCGGGTCCCTCGAAAATGACGGCGAAGCTCTGGGAGAGGTCGGGCCGGCGGCGGTAGCGGGCCGCGAACGCCATCAGCGCCGGGTAGATGCGCATGTCGTCCCAGGCCGAGGTGATGTCGCGGGCGACCAGGACCCGCATCTGGCCCTTGGTCAGCGCCGACTTGGCTCCGACGCAGGGGAAGCCGGCATCGCGGATGAAGGCTCGGAAGGCTTCGGCCCGAGGGTGGTTCTGGTCGTCTCTAGGCAGTTGCATCGGAACTCGGCACGCACGTCGCATGGATGGCCGCGAAACCCGCGTGGGATGGCGGGGCCTCAGGCAACGGCGCCGCCTCCGCCGCGTTCCGCGCGGCCTCGGACCGGTCCTAGCTATCCACAGCCAGCGGTCTCCCCCGCCCGAGGGCCTCGACGAAGTTGCGCATCTCCGTCTGCCTGAGGCGCTCGTCGGTGACCTGCTCGTCCAGGCCGAGGCGCCAAGCGAGGTCGCGCCGTGTGGGATCCGCATGCAGGCCGTCGACCTGCCACGCGTAGGCCTCGACGTCCTCCCCGTCCCGCGCGAGGCCCGCCTCGACCAAGCTGTCCGCTTGGCGGCGCAGGGCGCCGGCCACCTCGTCGAGGCCGATCTCGGGGTGGTACTGCACGCCCCAGAACACGCCGCCATCGAAGCGGATCTCGGCGGCCTGCACGGCGGTCAAGCGATTGCCGGCGAGCAGGGTGGCCCCCGGCGGCAACGCCTCGACCTCGTCCGTGTGGATGGCGGGCGCGTCGTAGGCGGCCGGCCGGCCCGCCAGAAGCGGGTGCGCGCGACCTTCCCCGGTCGGCGTGATCCGCCGCGCGAAGCCGGCCTCCAGCCTCCGCGCGTTCGGGCGCACGCTGCCCCCGGCCGCGACGGTGGCGACCTGCAGCCCGGCGCACGAGCCGAAGGCCGGCGTGCCGGAGGCGAACACGGCCCGCATGAAGGCGACCGTGCGCCGTGTCTCGGGTGTCTCCTCGTAGAGGTGCAGCGGCGAGCCCGTGAGGAGCACCGCGTCGTAGCCCGTGAGCGACAGGCCTGGCGGGAGCGCGGCATCGGTGTCCGCGGGCTGGATGCGGTCGCACGCGGCGTCCGGCACGAGCCTGTGCAGGATGTCCAGGTAGGTCTCGCCGGAAGACCGACCGACGCTCTCGCGACGCTTCTCGCGGGCCTGCTGGGTCTCGCTCTCGGCTACGAGGAAGCGGAGCGGCGGGTGGGATGATCGCACGATTCCGACGTGTCCTCAGTTGCCGCGCGGCATGGGGAGCCACTGCTTCAGGTCAGACGATCCCAAAGAGGTCCGTGCGGCCGAGATAGCGCCGAGGGTCTCTCGCGAGGCGCCCGCCGTCCGGGCTTCCACGTCGAAGGCCTGTAACCGCCGGAACAGCGCGACCTCCAGGTCGGGGAAGGGCGGCGAGGGGCGAAAAGCCATCATCTCGTCGAGGCGCCGCCGGTAAGGGCGGCCCTGTTCATCTCGGTCCGGCACGGTAACCCTTGCCTCGTCGGTCGGTCCGGCTGTCCCAGCAAGGCAGCGCCGCCTGGATCAACCTCGGCGGCACCGAAACGTCCTGGCCCCGCACCTGCGGCATGCGGCCCCGGCTACGCCGCCCCGACGTCACGCGCCGCGCCGGCTTACTTGCCCTTGCCGCCCTTCTTGCCGAGCTCGGCCTGCGCGGTCGAGGAGGTCCGCGGGTTGGACTTGCCCTCGTGGCTCGCCTTCGCGTTCGCCTTCTTGGCCGTCGCGCTGCCGTGCCCCCTTCTTATCCGCCATGCCCGCCTCCATGAACCGGGATGGGAAGTCATCGCCGGCCGCCGCGTTCCACGGCAAGGCCCTGCCCCGGGGCGATGATGACGTCCGTAACGACGGGATCCTCGTCGCCGGCCTTCCCGCCTGGGACGATGGGGCGCAGCGCTGGGCACGAGGCGCGGCAACCCGAGACCCGCTTCCACGTTACGCTCCCGGGACCTGTCGAGGGTCTCGTGAGGTTCGAGAGCCGACACGCGACGGCTTATCCTGGAGGGTGGGGTGGCCGGACGTGTCGGGACGGGAACGGGTGCGCCGGATCCCAGGCTGCTGCGCGCGGCGGTCGAGGCCACCGGCGAGGCGATCCTCATCACCTCGGCCGACATCGACGAGCCGGGTCCGCGTATCGAGTACGCCAACCCGGCCTTCACCCGCATGACAGGCTACGAGGCCGAGGAGGTCCTTGGGCGGTCCCCGCGCTTCCTCCAGGGTCCCGGCACCGACCGGGCCGTCCTGGACGGGTTGCAAGCCGCCATGAAGGCCGGCGAGATGGCCCAGGGCGAGGCGCTGAACTACCGCAAGGACGGGACGACCTACGTGGTGGAGTGGCTGATCACGCCCGTGCGCGACACCGAAGGCCGCATCACGCACTGGGTCTCCGCCCAGCGAGACGTCACCGGCCGACGCGCCGGCGAGGATCGGCAGGCGTTGCTGGTGCGGGAGCTTCACCATCGCGTGAAGAACACGCTGGCGACGGTGCAGGCCGTCCTGAACGCGACCATGCGCTCGTCGCTCTCGGTCTCCGAATTCACTCGGGCCCTGTCCGGGCGCACCACGTCGCTGGCCCGGACGCACGCGCTGATCACCGAGGATCTCGCCCAAGCCGCCTCGTTCGAGGGGCTGCTGCGCGCCGAACTCGACCCCTACGACGAGCGCGGGCGCCTGACCTTGGAGGGCCCGGCGGTCGTGCTCCCGTCGGAGCTCGCCGTGCCGGTCGGCATGGCCCTGCACGAGCTGACGACCAACGCCCTCCGCCACGGGTCGCTCGCCGCTCCGACCGGTCGGCTCCAGGTGGCCTGGTGGGTCGAGGAGGGACCTGCCGGACGCGCCTTGCGCTAGGACTGGACCGAGCACGACGGTCCTCCGGCCCCGCATCCCACGCGCGAGGGCTTCGGCCACCGCCTGCTCAACAAGGTCCTGGCGACGCAGACACGAGCCGAGGTCGATGTCGACTTCGCGCCGGACGGCCTGCGGGTCTCGGTCCGGATGCCGCTACCTGGCACCGCCGCCTGATGGGCTCCGATGCGCGCCGAGGTCGGTTCCCGGCCCGTTGCCGGCCTCGGCAACCGGATGGGAGCGCGTGCCGGATCAAGCCTGGACCAGGCGCAGGGAAGCTGGCCGTTCGGCGCCTTGGCCAGCCGCCGTCGCGCTCCGGGTCTGGTTGCGTCCGCCTTTTTTGGCGGCGTAGAGCGCCGCATCCGCCGCGCGGTACACCGTCTCCGCCTCCACGCCCGCCCCGCCGACGCCGCCCGCCAGGCCGACGCTGACCGTGACCGAGCCCGCGCCGATGGCCGCGGAGGCGACCACGAGCGTCCCGACCATCGCGTGCACCTTCCCGGCGACCCGCTCGGCGCCTTCCACGTCGGTATCGGGCAGCAGGATCGCGAATTCCTCGCCGCCGACCCGCGCCACGAGGTCGTCGGGTCGGTGCACGCTCGCCGACAGGCAGCGGGCGAGCCCCTTGAGCACCGCGTCGCCGACCGCGTGGCCGTACCGGTCGTTGAAGCGCTTGAAGTGGTCGGCGTCGACGATGAGGAGCGACAGAGGCTTGCCCGTGCGCCGTGCGCTGGCCCAGGCCGTCTCGAACACCTCGTCGAACCGGCGCCGGTTCGCCAAGCCCGTGAGGCTGTCCGTACGCGACAGCGTGGCGAGCTCGGCCTGCATCGCGTCCCGGCGACTCAGCTCGCGTCCGAACGAGAGCGACAGGGTCGCGGTCAGGCCGCACAGCACCAGCACGATCGCGCCGATGACGGCGGCCTTGGCGCGCCAGCCCGCCTCGATGTCGTCGGTGGCGAGGGCGACGTTGAGCACCAGAGGCAGATCTCCGATCTGGGTGAAGGCGTAGTGCCGCTCGACCCCGTCCCGGACGGAGGTGCCGACGAAGCTGCCCGAAGAGGCGCTCACGAACCGCCTGAAGGTGGGGGCTCCGGCGATGTTCACGCCGATGTCCGCCTCCTCGTAGGGTTGGCGCATGATGCGCGTGCCGTCGCGCAGGTACAGGTTGATCGCGCCCTCGCGGCCGAGGCCGAGCTGGTCGAAGAGCCGGCTGAAGTAGGCGAGCTTCAGGGTGCCGAGCACCACGCCGCCGAAGGATCCGTCGGGCTTCGAGATGCGGCGGCTGAACGGAAGCATGCGCTCGCCCGTCAGCCGGGAGACGAGCGGCCGCCCGATGTGGAGGCCGAGGTCGCCCCGCTCCGCATGGACGCGGAAGTAGTCGCGGTCGGCGTAGTTGCCCTTGCGGGGCGGCAGCGCCCCGGCGTCGACCGCGATGTCGCCGCGCTCGTCGATGACGAGCATGACGCCCATGTCCCGGGCCGTCGCCGAACGGTCGAACAGAACGAGCTGGCGCATCGCCGGGCTCACCGCGTCGAGTTCGGAGGCGCGGAGGTTCTCCTGCACGCCCTGCAGGGACAGGTCGAAGATCTCGACGTTGCGGGCAATGTCCCGCTCGATGACCTGCAGCAGGTTCTTCGAGGTCTGCTCCGCCTGCACCCAGGCGTCGCGGCGCAGGTCGAGCAGCATCAGGCCGGACACGACCAGCATGCCGAGGGGCGCCAGGACGCCGAGCGCGATCCAGGTGCGGGCGGAGCTCAGCCGCTTCGCGAGGCGGGGCGGCAGGTCCATCGGCGGGCATTCCCCAGGCGTTCTCTTCGTCGCATGGGTTCTGGCACACGAAGCCTTACGCCGGCATTACGTGTGCGGCGCCGCGGCACGCCGCCGACGTCGATCGTCACCTTCGACGCCTACGCTTGGCTTGCGACGGCGACCTCGGGCGCCGGGGCCTCGACGGTGAACACCACTCCGCCCGGGCGATACGCGATCCGAGCCGTGCCGCCGAGCTCCATCGCCAGTGCCCGCTCGATCATGCGCGAGCCGAAGCCGTTCCGCTTCGGCTTCGCGACGGGTGGGCCGCCGATCTCCTCCCAGCGCAGCCAGAGGTGCGGTGGCTGCCGTCCCTCCACGATCCCCCAGTCGAGGACCACCCGGCCGGAATCGTTCGACAGGGCACCGTACTTCACCGCGTTCGTCGCCAGCTCGTGCAACGCCATCACGAACGCCAGGCTCGCCCGCGGCGACAGCCAGACCTCCGGACCGGCGACGGTGAAGCGCCTGGCGGCGCCGCTCCGGAACGGTTGCAAGGCCCGCTCGACGATCTCGCCCAGCGTCGCTCCTCCCCAATCCCCACGGATCAGGGCGTCGTGGGCCGCCGCCAGGGACGCGAGGCGTGCGTCGAGTGTCTCGCGCGCCTCGTCCAGGCCGCCCGCGTTGCGCAGCGTCTGGTGGGCGATGGACTGCATCGTCGCCATCGAGTTCTTGACCCGATGCGTGAGCTCGTCCGCCAGGAGGCGGCGGTGCTCTTCGCCGCGCTTGCGTTCCGTGACGTCGATGGACACCCCGGCCATGCTCAGAGGCTGGCCCTCCGGGTCGTAGAATGTCTGCCCGCGGACGTGCAGCCAGCGCTCCTCGCCGTTCGGCGTGCGAGCGCGGTACTCGATGTCGTAGTCTCCGCGCTCGGCGATCGAGGTTTGCACCGCCTCCTGCATCCGCTCCCGGTCGGCCGGCACGATGGCGGCGAGCAGCTCCTCGTACGGGAACGGCTCGCTCGCGCTCCGACCGAAGTTCTCCTTGCAGATGTCGGACGCCTCCAGCCGGCGGTCGGCGAGGTCGAGCGTCCAGGAGCCGATCCGGCCGGCCTTGAGGGCGAACCGCATGCGGTCATCGGTCCGGGCGAGCTCCGCCTTGCGCCGTGCGACCTCGTCCTCCAACGCGGCGAGCTCGCCTTGGAGGCGCACGAGCTTGTTCCGCTCCAGCGTGACGTCGAACTGCGAGGCGAAGAAGTAGGTCAGCGCACCGTCGCGGTCGAACACCGGCGAGACCAGCAGGCGGTTCCAGAAGACCTCGCCGTCCTTCTTGTGGTTGAGCAGCTCGATCTCGATGGGCACGCGCCGCTCGATGGCGTCCCGTATTCGGGCGACGTCGTAGGGGTTGGTCTCCGGACCCTGGAGGAAGCGGCAGTTCCGACCGAGGATCTCGTCGCGGGTGTAGCCGGTCAGCTTCGTGAAGGCCGCGTTGGCGAAGACGATGGGATTGTCGGGCCGGTTCGGGTCGGTGACGAGCATCGGCATCCGCGTCGCCCGCACGGCGGCCGCGAACGGGTCGGAGCTCGCGTCCGACCGCGTCAGCTCCGCGTCGATGCGGTCGTGTTCCCGGTAGTCCGTCACGTCACAGCCCGTCGGTGCCCGTACTCCGGGTCCCGGTTCCTGGCATGACCGTAGCACAGGTCCACGACTTGGCGGCAAGCGTGATCGATCGGTCGGGTCGGTGGTCAGACACGCCGTTCAGCCCAGGATGACCCGGAGCTTGTTCGCGAGCTCGTCGCGCCGGTAGGGCTTGCTGAGAAGCGGCAGGTCGGCCGGCACGCCCTGCTCGCCGAGCGCCGTGCCCGTGTAGCCGGAGGCGAGCAGCACTCGCAGGCCGGGGCGCAGGCGACGCGCCTCCACCGATAGCTGCACACCGTTCATGCCGCCGGGCATCACGACGTCCGAGAACATGATGTCGATCCGCTCCGGGCCGCCAAGCCGCTCCAGGGCCTGCTCGGCCTGCGTCGCGGTCAGCGTCCGGTAGCCGAGCTCGCCCAGGCTCTCGACGGCCATTTCCAGCACCGCCGGCTCATCCTCGACCACCAGCACCACCTCGCCCGAAGCGGCGCGGCGCAGGGGCATAGGCCCGTCCGGTCGGTTCTGCGCCTCCTTCTCGACCGAGCGCGGCAGGTAGAGCTCGATGGACGTGCCGCGGCTGGCCTCGCTCTTGATCTGCGCGTGGCCGCCGGCCTGCCGCACGAAACCGTAGACTTGGCTGAGGCCGAGGCCGGTGCCCTTGCCGACGTCTTTCGTGGTGAAGAAAGGCTCGAACGCGCGGGCGAGCGTGGCGTCATCCATCCCGTGACCGGTGTCAGAGACCGAGACGAGCACGTAGGCCCCAGGCCGCAGGTCCGGCCGGTCCGCCGTCTCGTGCGGGTCGAGGTGCGCGTTGCAGGTCCTCACCGTCAGCGTCCCGCCGCCCGGCATCGCGTCGCGCGCGTTGACCGCGAGGTTGAGCACCGCGCTCTCGAACTGGCCGGGGTCGAGCCGCACCGGGTCGAGGCTGGCGTCGAGGTCGAGCCGGACCTCGATGGTCTCGCCCACCGCGCGCTGGAGCAGGGCCCGGAAGTCCTTGAGCAGCCGGTTCGGGTTGACCGTCTCCGGCCGCAGCACCTGCCGGCGCGAGAAGGACAGCAGCTTCTCGGTGACCTCGGCCCCGCGCTTGGCCGCCGTCATTGCCGAGGCCGCCAAGCGCTCCACGCGCTGTGCGTTGTCGGGCTTGCGCACGATCATGTCGAGGTTGCCCACGATGACGGTGAGCAGGTTGTTGAAGTCGTGTGCCACGCCGCCCGTGAGCTGGCCGATGGCCTCCATCTTCTGGGCCTGGTTGAGCCGCTCCTCGGCCTCGTGCTGATGTGTGGTGTCCATGACGATGCCGGCCACTGTCCGGGCTTGATCGGCCTCGTCGCGGTAGGCCTTGCCCCGTACCGTGATCCGTCGGATCGAGCCGTCGCCGGCGTGGCGGATGCGGCAGTTGAGGTCGAGGCGCCCGCTCCCGCCCACGCCTTCGAGCGCGGTCCGGACAGCGTCCCTGTCTTCCGGTACCACATGCCCAAGAAAGGTCTCGACGTCCCAGCTCTCGACCGGCTCACGGTAGCCGAAGATCGCGTCGTGCCGCGGGGTCCGGCGCGAGAAGCCGGTGCGCAGGTCGAGCTCCCAGTCGCCCATCTCGGCCGCTTCGAGCGCGAGGGCGAGGTTGTCGCGCGCCAGCTGCAGCTCCGCCCTTCGCGCCTCGCGCTCCTGTGCGGTGGCCTCGGCGCGGGCGTACAGGAAATCGACCTCGCGTAGGTAGACGCCCAGCAGGATGAAGCCCGCGACGAGCGCCTCCAGCCGCCCCGTGAACCAGCCGACCGTGCCGCGTGCCGCGCCCGGCAGCGTGATCATGTTGTCGAACACGAGCAGGAGCAGGGAGACGGCCAGCCAGAGCTGCAGGACGGTGCGCAGGCGCGTGGTCCAGCACAGCACTGCGAGGGCGAGAACCGTCAAGGCGACGACGGCCGGGCCGACGCCCGAGGTGGTCAGCAGCCAGTAGTCGTCGCCCTCGACGCACTTCGGCAGGAGGTGGACGTAACGCGTGACGACCACGGCCGTGAGCGCGGCCGCCGCGACCGTCGCGGCTATCGCGAGCAGGGCGACCGCGGCGGCGCGCGCCGGCGCGACCGTCCGGCTGCGCCCGTCGCCCTCCAGGATGGCGTAGGGCAACGCGCAGAGCGGCGGCCCGACATGCCAGAACGTCCAGAGCCAGGTCGTGGTGTCGGGACCGGAGCCCAGGATGCGCCCCGGTGCGAGCACGTTGGGGAAGGATAGCATCTGCAGGAACACGACCAGCGTCACGTAGAGGCTGCCGGTCCCGAGCACGAGCAGGGACGCCGAGCGGGTACGTCGGTACTGGGTGAGGAAGAGGAAGGTCGTCAGGCCGTAGACCACGACCAGGGCCGATTGGTAGACGGGCACGAAGCCCGGCATCGGCGGGATGGGCAGGTTCGCGAAAGGCAGGAGCGCCAGCGTGACCGCACCGGAGACGAGGCTGACGAGGCCGGCGAGCAGACGCTGCCTCAAGCCGGCCCGGGCCGTGGCGAGGGTTTCAAGCGTCGGGTCGGCCGAGGTCGCGTGCATCGCCAGCTCCGTCCCGATGCGCGATGGCCGACCAGCCGGCAACTCGCTCGCAAGGTCGAGGGGTTAGCATGGCTCCGGAGTGGGCGCCATTTGACGGGCTTCCGGGTGCGGATCAACCGGGGGCTCGGCGGCGCCGTCGAGGTTCGGGAGCAGGTTCGCCGCGCGTTGCGGCGGCGGGCTGCTGCCGGTTCAGGGACGCCCGAGCGCGCGACCGGGTTTCGAGCCACGATCCCACCTGCGTAGCCGTCCGGGGAGACCGCGGGCGTCCTCCGAAGTTGTCGGTTGCGAACGTCCCATCGGAGATCCGGATGCCGAATCCCTTCTGTGCCGCGTTCCTGCTCGCCGTCGAGGCGCAGCGGGTCATCGAGTTGCGGCTGGTGCGCATCGCTTGGGGCGGGGCCGAGGCGCAGGCGGAGATGGTGTCGATGGTCGGCGAGAAGATCGTGGCCGCGATGGAAGCCGCCAACACGCTGCTGGCCGGCGGCACCCACTGCCAAGTGGTCGCGCGATACCGGGAGCTGGTCGCGGCCAACGCACGGCGCCTGTCGGCCTGACACGTTGTAGCTCGCCGCGCCATTCCCGCGATCATGGGATCGCCGGTGCCGTCCAGCCGCCCGGCCCCGTACGAGGCCGGGACCGGCCGGGGACGAAACCTTTCGCCTCACGGGCCGCTCGCTGCAATGGTTCGACTGCTTGCGCCCGCCGCCTGCCGGCGGGATGAACGGGCGGCAGATGGCCGACGCCGAGCGCGAGCGCCGTCCGGGCCTGAAGGTCCTGTTCATCACCGGCTACGCCGAGAACGCGGCGGTCGGCTACGGACACCTCAGCCCCGGCATGCAGGTCCTGACAAAGCCGTTCGCGATGGACGCGCTCGGCTCGCGGATCCGGGACCTCATCCACACGCCGTGAGGGCGACCGCCTCGGAACCCGGAGGCGTCCGGGGCCGCGGCATGGCCGCCGCCGGACAGGGCGGCGGGTCATCGTCGTCCCGGCGCCGGGGACGCACGTACCGGCCCAGGTTCGTCAGAGGGCGCGCACACCGACGCGGCAGGGGCGTGCCGACCGGCGCGGCCCTCGCCCCGGGCTCGGCGCCCCGGTCGAGTTCGGCCAGCGCGGACTGCGCCGCATCGAGGGGGACCGGCTCGGCCCTGCTGCCGGTCAGGCAGCGCAGGCCGGGCGCGTTCTCAAGGGCGTTGGCGTCCGAGGCTGTTGTTGAGCGTGTTCCAGGTGCCGTCGAGGAAGATGGCGAGGCGCTTCATGGCGGATACCCCCGGTATCGCGGGACGGAGACGTGAGGCGGTCCGGCCCGCCCCGGCGCAGCTCAACGTCGACGGTCCGGCGACGTTCCTGATGCGTTCCTGGGTGGGTCCGGCAACGGGCTCCAGCGGTCTATCCCCGTTATCCACACCCCTTCACGCCGCATGCCGGAGGCCAAGCTGGGACGCTTGGCGGGACCCGGCCGTTGTGTTCCACTTTTGTTCCGTTGGATTCGGATCGCGCGCATGCAGGTCTCGGGCGTCATGGTCGGGTTGCCGACACCCATCCCCATCCTGGCGAAACCCGTGCGTGCCGGCTTCCCGAGCCCAGCCGACGACTTCGTCGAGGAGGAGATCGACCTGCAGAGGCTGCTGATCGCCAACCGGCCGGCCACCTTCCTGGTGCGGGTTGCCGGCGACAGCATGATGCTCGCCCGCCTCTTCGACGGCGACCTCGGGGTGGTCGACCGGGAAGCCGGATGCCTCGGCGATGCCGACCCAGGCGTTGCGGTCACCCGAGTGCAGCCATTCGCAGCCGAGGTCGAGCGGGTATCCCCCGAGATCCTGGGTGAACGCGCGTCCCCCGAGGCGCGACGAGGCCTCAAGCAGCAGCGCCGCCTTCCCCTGATCCGCGAGCCTCCGCGCCGCGCCGATGCCGGCGGCGCCTGCCCCCACGATGATGACGTCGTACTCGTTGTACATGCGCCGAAGGTGAGATCGAGCATCGCGCGGGACAAGCGGCAGGGCTTGCAGGGACCAGCATCGTTCCAGGCGTTTAGGCGCTGGGCCGGCCATCCATCCAGTGGACGATCCTGGCTTCAGCCTGCTTTGCAGGCACCGCGGACCGTCACAGCCCTGAGCCCCGGCAGGATCTCCGACGGCGTCAGGGGGCCCTGCTCGACGGGGAGCTCGGCTATCTCCTGCATGACGCCGTCCCAGAACTCCTCGACGCGGAACTGGTCGAACTGGTTCTCGACCTGCGCCAGGCGGATCTGAACGTGGCGGCCTCGTCATCAGCGGCCTGGACTTGGGCAGCGAGCGCGGCGTTCCTAGCCTAAAGATCTTGTGGCCTCTTGGCTCGACCACTCCGCGCAGAGACCGCTTGCGAGCGAAGAGCGGCCATTCCAGCGGCTGTGGCAGAAGGTCCGGAAGTGGCGCACAGCAGAACCATCAGCGTGCGAACTCCTGACCCCTTGCGGACATTCAAGCGTGCCGGCCCAGAGGTCTGCTCAGTAGGAGGAAGCGGACCTAGCAGCGGCGGCCACGACATCAGGAGGTTGTGCTACATTAAACGTGGCTTCGCGAGGTGAAGATCATCCCGTCCTTCCCTCGTCGCGCCGGCATGGCCGACCGGTCCCGCGATGGTATCGGCGCCCCCGTCCTGATGCCGGTCGGCGTCCGGTGAGGGTGGGCGCTCTCACCCCCGAGGAGGTCCATGGCGCCGCCTTGCTCGGCGACCGCTACGAGGCGCACCTCGCCCTCCTCTCCTCCGACCCGACGCGGGGCCGCGACGCGGAGCTGGCCCACAGCCGGGGGGAGCTTCTCGCCGCCGGACGCGAGTGCCTCTACCTCGGGCTGCCCACCGTCGGGTCGAACACGGCCGCCGTGCTGCGCTAAGCCGCCCGCCAGGGCTTCCTCGGCGACCCGCTCCTCGTGATCGGGCCCGAGGCGCCGATCACCTACGGGCTGGCCGCCGGCTCGCGGATCGGACAGGCCTTTCCTGCCGGCGCGCCGCTCGAATTGGTCGCCGGACCGGAGGACGCCGACACGGCGGCGTTCGACGTCCTCATGACCTTTTGCGGGAGTCCGTACCGGGCATCCCGCGGCAGGGCCGGCCCGGTCAGAAACCCGGCCGGCCACGAGGTGCGCCTGCACCGGCCCGACCTGGGGGCGGAGCCCGAGGGAGCGGAATGGCTTCTCGGCGGCCAGACCGTCGCCCGCGTCGTGGTCTCCGTCGAGGGGATCCCCGCCCAGATCGTCGCGCCGGAACCGCGGACCTTCGCCCTGCGCAAGCTCTGGCTGGCCCGGCGGACCGGCCGTGACCCGGCGGATCGCGAGCGCGACGCCCGTGATGGCGCGACACTGCTCGAAGCGCTGGCGGCGGGAATGCCTGGCTTTCCCCTGCACGAGGGCTTCGCGGGCGCGCTCCCCGGCCCCCTGCGGGAGGTCTTCGACCGCTGGCAGGCAAGGCGGCAACATCCCGCGCCTTCCCCGGCGCGGGACCTCGATATCCCGTCCTCGTCCGTTGCCGCGCCGAGGACGTGAACGCTCCGTCGGGCCGCCCTAGCCGCGCCGGGTCATGTTCATGGACATGCCCTCGCAGCAGCAGCCGCCCTTCTTCCCCTTCGTGGCGCCTTGGTTCATGGCCATGCCGCCCTTCATGCCGGGCTTGCCGCACATCATGGCGCCCTTGCCCTTGCCGCCGCCGCAGCAGGACATCGCCATCGCCGGGGACGCCGCCAGCAGCAGCAGGGCGGCCGAAGCCAGTGCGATTTGCTTCATGGTCTTTACTCCTCGCTTGAATGGGACACCGGAGGGGGTGCCCCTCACATCCGCTCCTTGATACCGGAGCCGACGAGCCACCAGTTCACCGGGTAGCTGGTCAGGAACCCCGCGACCATGGCGAGCTGCATGGCGAACCAGAACTCGACCGAGTGAACCGGCGCCCGCTGCCCGGCCAGGCGCGGGAAGAGCCAGAACTGCACCAGCGCCATCAGGCCGTACATCCCCACCTGCCAGGCGATCAGCGACAGGGTGTCGGCCTTGAGGGCAGCCACCAGGCCCTCGCCTGGCGAAAGGCCCCGCATCGGCACGATGGCGTAATACTGGAACACGATCCCGAGCGCGTAGGCGAAGACGAAGTCCAGCGCCCACACGGCGTACATCTTCTCCTCGAAGGCCCACTGCCAGCCGAACCAGACCGCCACCGCCGGAACCAGGAAGGCCAGCCACTCGGCGGCGACGTCGCCCAGCATGCAGCCGCTGCCGCAGTGGAGCGCGCCCTTGCCCACCATCACCGGGAACGGCGTGCCGGTCATGTTCGGCGGCTCCTCGCCCCGCTCCTTCGCGTGGTGGTGCGCCTCCATCGTCGCGAGGCGGCCGTAGCGGAAGTAGGCCCAGACCACGGCCACCGACCCGAATAGGGCGCTGACTGGCCAGACCACGTTCATCACGGTCATGTGCTGTGGGTGCCGGACCACCTCCACCGACAGCAGCAGCGCGCAGGCGGCCCCCAGCAGCAGCGCGGCAATCGAGACGGCATGGAGCCAGCCCGGGGCGGCGAAGGCGGCGCTCAATGGTGCGCCACCAGCATCCAGACGGCCATGGCGACCATCATCAGGTTCTCGGTCAGCGAGACGAAGCCGAGCGGCACCTTGCTCGCCCCGCCGACGCAGGCGCACTTGATCTCGCGCTTGTCGAGGTAGACCGCCTTGAACACCGAGGCCGCCCCGATCGTGCCGATGAACAGCGCCACCGGGATGGAGAGCCAGTTCAGGGCGCCCGCCACCATCAGGACGCCGGCGATGCCCTCCAGGAAGGGGTAGGCGTAGGCGTAGCGCACCCAGCGCTGCGCCAGCAGGTCGTAGCCCAGGAACATCGAGGAGAAGGTCTCGACGTCTTGCAGCTTGAGGATGGCCAGCACGCACATGCTGAAGGCGATGAACCACTCGCCCGCCCGCATCGTCAGCGGCGTGCCGTAGGCGGCGTAGCTCGCCGCCAACGCCATCAAGGCGGTCATCGCGAACACGGCGACGACGGGCGTGTAGCTCGTCGCGTTCGGGTCCTGAACCTCCCTGTCGAGGTGGCGGCGCAGGTCGTCGTAGCCACCGATGCGCCGCCCGCTGATGAAGGTCTGCGGGGTGGTCTTCACGCCGTGCTCGGCCTTGAAGGCGTCGGTCTCCTCGCGCGTCGTCAGCCAGTGGTCGTCGACCGTGAAGCCCTCGCGTTCGAGCAGGTCCTTGGTCTTCAGGCCGAACGGGCAGACGTGCTTCTCCATGACCATGCGATAGACGATGGCCCTGCGGGTGGTGTCGAGCATGGATCGGCTCCTCGTTGCCGGCGGTCCTGTTCGAGGGACAACCCGCGAACCGTCGGATCGGGCACGGGCGGCAATGATGCGTCTGCCGGCTCCGCCCGGAGGCCCGCCGAAACCGGTGACGGTCAGCCTGCCAAATCGCCGGCAACGTTGGCCACCGCCAGCAGGCAGAGACCCGCGAGCAAGGACGTCGCGACTACGGCCAGGACCACATCGGAGGCGCGCGGCGCCGCAGGGCATGGTCCGAAGGCGAGCTTCCGCCAGTGGCCTTTGCGAAGCATGGAACGGGACATGATGGGTCTCCTTCGCCCGGTTCGCTCCGGGGCGTGCGAATCGGGCTAGACCGTCGGCGTTCGCGAACGACCGGCATCAGGACACGAGGATACCGGCCAGGCCGACGAGCAGGAGCAGACCCACCGCCATCCCGCACGCAGCCGACAGCGGCCACGGGGTGGAGCCGTCGCCGTTGTCGTTGGCCGGACCCGGCAGCTCGCTCGGCCAGCGCCGCCACCGTCGGCAGGTCGACGGGGCCTGCAGGACCGACGGGCCCGATCCGGCGTCAGGGCGATGGCGACACGACATGACCTGGATATCGGATGCCGCGGCCGCCAGTGGCAGTGCCGCCAAGGACGCATCGGAGGTCGGCTTCGGCCGATGCCAGGCCACCGCCGAGGCGTGCCCAGTCCTCGATGGACACGTCCGCCGGGATCGTCGGCACCTGGGCGTCGCCCGTGCCGACCGCGCTTCCGGTCTCCGCCCGTCTTCCCCAAGCGAGCCGAGCCTTCCGAACGATGGTTGCCCTCATGTCTCTCCCTCGTCCCTGTGACCGGATCGGACGGGCACCGCCGCCCGCACGATGGCGGCAGGGTCGGCGGCTCCGGTTTAAGCTTTCGTGAACCAAACCGGCCGCGCAAGCCGACCCCGAGGACGCGCCCAGAGGCGTGTCAGGTTTGTCCTGACAGGAATACGGTCTTCTCCGACTGCGCGCCCATCCCCGGCGCCACAAATCACCCTATGGGCGGGGAGAGGGACGCCGAGCCCGAGCGTCCCCGGCGGTCCGGCGCAGCAACGTCCGGCCCGCGGGCTAAGGCATAGGCCACCCCGTCGAACCCGTCACGGTCGTGGCCCGCAAGGGTCAGTCACCACCATGACGGAGCTGATACCCGATGAAACGTCTCGCACTGGCCCTCGCGGCCGTATCGAGCCTGATACTGTTCTCGCCGTCGAGCGAGGCGCGGCCCTTCGGCAGGGGCCATGGCTTCCACCATGGCGGTTTCGCCGGCCACCACGGCGGCTTCCGAGGCGTCCGCCACGGCTTCCGTGGACACCGTTCGGTCGGCTTCCGTGGCTATCGCCGCGGCTTCGGCGGGTACCGTCGCGTCGGTTTCGGAGGTTCGCGCTACGGCTACGGGCGACGCTACGGCTACCGCCGCGGCTATCCCGGTCTCGGCCTGGCTGCCGGCCTCGGGCTCGGCCTCGCCGCAACGGCGGTCCGGCCGGCCTACTACGGGGGATACGGCGGCTACGGTTATGCCCCGGTCGGATACGGATACGGCGCCCGCGGCTCCTACTGCACCTGCGGCTACTGACCTCCGTCGAGGAGACCCGGCATTCCCGCCGGGTCTCCACCCATTCCCGACTCCCTCGGCGTGCGCCGGTCCGACCTCGGGACGGGTCGAGCCCACGTCAGCATAGAAAGGTGAAACCGATGAAGAACCTCGCACTCGGCGTCTTCCTCGCGAGTTCCGTGCTCGCCAGCCCCGCGCTCGCCCAGGACAAGGCGGCCCAGCCGCCCGCCGACGCTCAGACCAACCAGATGAAAACGCCGCCGGCCGGCACCGCGATGCCGACCTCGGCTGGCGGCATGGGCGGCATGACCATGGCCGACACCGCGACCGCCAAGATCAAGTTCGTCACCGCCAAGCCGGCCGAGGTGACCTCGTCGAAGCTCGTCGGCAAGAACCTCTACAACAACAAGAACGAGACCATCGGCGAGGTCGAGGATCTCGTCATCGACAACGGCAAGACGGTCACCGGCGTCGTCGTCAGCGTCGGCGGCTTCCTCGGCATGGGCGAGCGCTACGTGCTGGTCGACCCCTCGTCGATCTTCCTGCACAAGGCGGACGGCAAGCTCAAGGCGATGGTCGACACCGACAAGGACGCACTGAAGAACGCGCCCGAGTTCAAGTACAACAAGAACTCCTGACCCCCGATGCGTGGTCCCGTGTCCGCGGGGCCACGCCCAAGCATTCCAGCGCCCGGGCGGTGTCGGGATGAACCTGACAGGCGTCGGTGAGAACGGCGGCGCCCGGCGAAACCGCTTGTCGCCGGCTAGGATACGGGCGCTACTCGAAGCCACTTCGTAAACGTCGAGGCGGTGGAGGGAGTGGCGATGCTCATGGACGTCATCATGCAGGGATCCCGCGCCCGGGCTCTCGGGCGACCGCGGGATGCATGCCCCCATCCGGCCGACTCCCGCGAGCGCCGGGCCTGGTACGAGGGTTACGATGGATCGACCTGGGACTTCGCAGAGCGAGTTCCCCATCCGGCCGTGACGGCTCGCGGCCCCGCGACCAGGAACGGGGCGGTTGACCCGAACTTGGTCTAGGTCGCGGACCTTTCTCTCGACCCCTGGTTTCCCTGGCCCTTAGGCAGAAATTTGAGGACCGTCGGGAAGGCGGCGGAGAGGCGATGGGACGGAAGCGACCCCGCTCGTTCGAGGGCCGGACCTTCGGGAGCCTCGAACGGGTGGTCACCGCCCTGGTCGAGGCGGGCTTGCAGGACTGTGCGGCCGCGCCGCCGAACCTCGTCGAACGGCAGCGGGACCTGGAACGGAACGCCGCCACCGGGGGCGACCGCCAGGTCCTGCAGGTGATCGCGTCGGGACGTCGCCTCCTCGGCGACGAGCAGACGGTGACCGACCAGCGCGTGCTGACGGATGACGGCATGGCCGGCATGCCTGTCGAGGGCAGCGCGGTCTCGGCCGACCCTGTGGTGGAGAGCATGGCTCTGCCGGTCTCACCGGCGGGAACGTCCGCTACGGCCCCGCCTGATCGGTTGCCCCCGCATGTCCGCCGGACGTGAGAACGGCGATGCCGGCCGCCCCGAGATCCATCGCGGCAACGGCAGGACCTTTGTCGCGCTCGCGGTGGCGGCCGCCATTCCCGTGCTGCTGCTCAGCGGCTGGGTGGCGACGCTCATGGCGCAACAGGAACGTGGACTGACCCGCAGCGCCGCCGTGGCGAGCGCGGCCCGGGTGGCCGAGCGCGTCGCCTCCGACATCGCCACGCAGATCGCGGTCCTCCGAGCCGAGGCCGCCTCGGCGAGCCTCGACCGGCCGGACCTCACCGCCTTCTATGCCGAGGCCGAGCGGCTGAGGCGGGAGCACCCGCTCTGGGAGACCGTCGAGCTCGCCGGTCCCGACGGCGTCCAGGTCGTCAACCTGCTCCGCTCCCTTGACGACGAGCTCGGACCCACCGCCGACCGCGCGAGCTTCGATGCGGTGGTACGGACGGGGCGGCCGGTGGTCGGCGGGATCGGGCCGCTCGGGCCGATCTCGGGCAAGCGCCTCGTCGCGCTGCGGGTGCCGGTCGTCCGGGACGGAACGCTCCGCCACGTCCTCTCGGTCGGTCTCGCCACGAGCGCGGTCAGCGCGATCCTTCGCGACGCGGGCGCGCCGGAGGGCTGGGTCGGAACCATCGTCGATGCGGCGGGCAACACCATCGCACGCACCCGGGCCGAGGCGGAGGAACTCGGCCACCCCGCCGGCGCCGCCCTGCTGGCGGCGATCCGGCGGGAGCCGCAGGGCTTCTACACCGGATCGACGCTGGAAGGGCCGGACGTCGAGGTCGTCTACCGCACCCTGAAGGACACCGGTGGCTGGTCGGTGCATTTCGGTATGCCGGTCGCCACGCTGAACGCGCCGGTTTCGCGTTCCTACCTCCTGCTGGCCGGCGGCAGCGTGCTGAGCATCGGCCTCGGCCTCGCATTGGTCGGGCTGGTCGGGCGCGACATGGCCCAGCGGAGGGCGGGCGAGCAGGCGCGCTTCGCCCTCGCCCTGCGGTCGAGCGAGGAGCAGGGCGCCGTCGCCGCCGAGGCCGCGGAGCTCGGCACCCTACGGTGGGATACGGCCGAGGAGACCGTGACGGCCTCCCGACGCGCCGCCGAGCTCTTGGGTTGGGAAGCGGAGGTGCCGGAGGGGCGCGAAATGACCGCGGATGCCGACATCGCCTTCCGGGCGGTCGACGCCGGCGACCGGGAGCGGATGGCGGCGGAGATGCGGCGAAGCCTCGCCGAGGGCAAGCCCCTCGATGTGGAGTTCCGGGTCTTTCAGGCTGGTTCGGTGTCGCGCTGGGTGCGCCTGACCGGGCGAGCGCCTCGGCTTCGGCAGGGGGACCCCTCGGGCCTCGTCTACGGCGTGGTCTCGGACATCGAGCCGCGCAAGCGGGCCGAGGCGGAGCGGCTCGACCTGCTGCGCCGCCTCGGCGAGGCGCAGGAGAACGAACAGCGCCGGATCGCCCGCGAGCTGCACGACCAGGTCGGCCAGACGGTGACCGGCCTGTCGCTCGGCCTCAAGGGGTTGGAACGTCTGCTCGACGCGCAGGAAACCTCGGCCGAAGCCGGACGGCAGATCCAGTGGCTGCAGCGCCTCGCCGGCGAGATCGGGCGCGACATCCACCGCGCCGCCATCGACCTGCGCCCGACCGCCCTGGACGACCTCGGGCTGCGCGAGGCGCTGGCGACGCTGCTGCGCGAGTGGGGACAGCGCCACGGCGTCCGATCCGACCTGGAGTTCGTCGGGGATGCGTCGCGCCTTCCAGCGGCCGTCGAGAGCGCGGTCTACCGAATCGTGCAGGAGGCGCTCACCAACGTGCTCAAGCACGCCCGCGCGGCGACCGTCAGCGTCTGTGTCGACCGTCGCCCGGACGAGGTCCAGGTGATCATCGAGGACGACGGCGTCGGCTTCGAGCCCGGCTCCGGCACCTCCCCGTCCGAGGCGCGCACGCCGACCGAGCCGCGGCTGGGTCTCTCGGGCATCCGCGAGCGTTTGACCCTCCTGAACGGCACGCTCGCACTGGAGGCATCCCCGGGCGTCGGCACCACGCTGTTCGTCCGCATCCCGGTGACGCCAGCCGCCTGACCCACGAGGGGGAACAGCATGGACCGTATTCGCGTCATCCTGGCCGACGACCATCCGGTCGTCCTCGCGGGCATCCGGGCGCTACTCAACGCCGACCCGGAGGTCGAGCTCGTCGGCGAGGCCACCGACGGCGGAGAGGCGCTGCCGATGATCCGCGCCGTCGCGCCCGACGTCGCCGTGGTCGACGTCTCGATGCCCGGACTGAACGGCCTCGAATTGACGGAGCGGGTGAAGGGTGAATGCCCCGGCACCCGGGTGCTGGTGCTGACCGTCCACGAGGACGCGGCCTACGTGCAGCCGCTGATGAGAGCCGGCGCGCGCGGCTACCTCCTCAAACGCTCGGCCGCGGACGACCTGCTCCGGGCGGTCCGGGCCGTGGCCTCCGGCGGCGTCTATCTCGACCCCTCCATTGCCGGCCACGCCCTGGCGGAAACTTCCGGCTCGGACGGGCGCCCGGGCACGGCGGAAGGCCGCGAGCCGCTGAGCCCGCGCGAAGCCGAGACCTTGCGGTTGATCGCGCAAGGCTTCAGCAACAAGGAGATCGCCCGGCGCATCGACGTCAGCGTGAAGTCGGTCGAGACCTACAAGGCTCGGGCCGCCGAGAAGCTCGGGTTGCGGACCCGCGCCGAGATCATCCGCTACGGCGCCGCGAACGGCTGGTTCGACGCCTTGGCCTTGCGGTAGCGCCATACCTTTCACTCCGCCGCGCACGCCACGGCCCGAACGGGCCTGCCGCAGAGTGTTTCCCGACGATCATCGGCTCCTTGCGTCGCGCGCCTTCGATGGGGCGGGCGTACCCCGGACCGACGACCCCCTCCTCGTGATGATCGGAGGAGTCCCGACCGCGCCGGGCTTTGCCTTAGGTAGGGTGCGGTCCTTCGTGAGTGCCCGCGCGCGATCCACCGGCCCCCCGTCCTGCGCGGCGGCCGGTTGCGGCACCAAGCCTCCTGCGAAGGCCATCAACGGGATGATCACGAGCGAGCGTGCCAGGGTCGAACCATATCTCGGCTTGTCGATCATCGGATCCTCGTCAGGCGCGGTCCTTCGCTCAACTTGTACAGCCGCCGCTTGATCCCGACGGGTCGACCCCGCAGGCGCCACGCCCTTCATCGACCGAGCGTGCATTGCTCATTCACCCGACGGATCGATCCGCTCCGGTCCTCACCCGGACGAAGCGAGCGTGCCGCTCCTCAAGGTCGGCGAGGTCGCTCGGGTCGGCGACGTCGCGCCGCGCGGCGGCCAGGACGAGGTCGGCATGGCGCCCGAGCTTGGTCAGGCGCGAGGTCAGCCGCTCGACCTCTGCGGCGCGTGTCAGGACGTCCAGCATCCGCGCGAGCACGTGGACCGAGCCGGCGGCGTTCTGGCGGATCATGTGGAACATCGCGTCGCACAGGCCGTCGTAGTCCGTCACCGGATGGACGAGCACGATGCGACCCTCGCGCGCGACGGCCCCGGTCGGCAGGTGGCGCGGCGCGATCCGGCACAGGGCGTCGCCCAGGTGGTCCAGCACGCTGCCCGCCGTCATCGGGTCGTTGATGCCGGGCGAGAGCGCCCGCACCGCGATTTCGACGAGTTGCCGCACCGAGTATTCGAGATCCTGCAACGCCGCGGGGCGGCGTCCGAAAGTGAGCGCGCGGCCGACGGCCTCGGCGGCGTCCTCGACGCCCGCGGAAAGGAAGGCGACCGGGAATCCCCGTGGCACGAAATCGCCCGGACGAACCCTCAGGGCAAGGACGACGCGCCGCTCGTGCGCCCAGTCGGCGAGGCCATCCGTGTCGACCGCCTGCAGGTAGCCGCCGTCCGCCGGCGCGACCGGGCCGCCGCGCAGGGCTTCCGTCGGTGGCTGGACATCGGCCTCGTCGCGCGTCCGAGCCTCGACGGCCGCGCAGAGGTCGCGGTGGACGGCGTCGACCACCGTCTCGACGTTGATGCTGGTGGCGACGTGGTGGACGAACCACACCAGCGTCCCGAGAGAGACCAGCGCCAGCAGCACGGCACCCGAGATGGCGAGGTGCGGGACGAAGGTCTCCTCCTCGACGGTGCGCACCGTGCGCAGCACCATCAGCGCGTAGGCGAAGGTGCCGAGGAAGATGCCGAGCACGAGTTGGTTGCGGGCGTCGCGCACGAAGTTGCGCAGCAGCCGCGGTCCCATCTGGTTCGAGGCCAGCGTCAGCGCCGCGATGGTGATGGAGAAGGTGGTGCCCGCCACCCCGATGGTGGAGGAAGCCACCGCGCTGAGCAGCGCCCGCGCGCCCTCGGCGCCGCCGGTCCAGCCCCAGTCCGCGTCCGGGGAGGACGGGTCGTAACCGGCGATGTGCGCGGTCTCCAGCCCCACGGCGACCTGCGCCAGACCGATGCAGGCGAGCACGACGAGGGCCGGCCGCAGCCAGAATTGGTCGCCCAGGAACTCGATCCAGGCCCGTATCCTCGCCCTCACCGGCGCCCCTCCCGTTCCGCCGCCCGAACCCGGGCGGGTGCCACTTTCCCGCTCATCGACATCGGCTCAATCCTCCGCTTCCTCCCGGGCGAGACCGACCCGCTTGAGCGCGGTGATCAGCACCAGGATGGCCAGCCCGAAGCCCATCGCCGCCGCGAGCAGCGTGAACTGCGCGGCGCCGGCCACGATGCCGGCCGAGGCCGCGAGCCACACGCTGGCGGCCGTCGTGAGGTTGCGGACGGTTCGCTCCGCGTCGCCCCGGGCGACGAAGATCATACCGGCCGCGATGAAGCCGATGGCCTGCGCAAGCCCTTGAATGACGCGCAGGGGATCGGCGTCACCGCCGCGGGCCTGCACCTCGGCGTAGAGGCTCAGGGCCGAGGTGGTGATGACCGCGGAACTCAAGGCGACGAGGGCGTGCGTACGGATGCCGGCGTCCTTGCCCTTGCGCTCCCGCTCGAAGCCGAGCGCCAGCCCGCAGACCGTGGCCGAGCCGAGCCGGAGGAGGATGTCCGTCAACGAGATGGCGGTGGCGTCGAGAAGCATGAACGGGTCCGGTCCCCCCGGGAGGTTTGGCGAGTGTCGAGGGTTCAACACGCGCCGGCCGCCCCCTTTCCCGGATTGGCCCGCTCGGTTCAGGCCGGGCTTGGCCGCGCACGTTGTTCCCTCGGGGTGGCGACCAGGAGGACGAGCGCCCCGGCCACCATGCACGCGACCGAGCCGGCGAGCACGCCGATCTTGACCTCGGCCTCCAAGGCTGGCGCGTCCGCGAAGGCCAGCAGGCCGATGAACAGGCTCATGGTGAAGCCGACGCCGCAGAGGAGCGAGACGCCGTAGACCTGCGCCCAGGTCGCGTGGGCCGGGCGCTGCGCCAGCCCCAGCCTCACCGCAGCCAGCACGAGCCCGAACACGCCGGCCTGCTTGCCGACGAACAGGCCGAGCGCCACGCCGAGCGTGACCGGGTCGAGCAGCATGTGCGGGGCGAACCCGGCCAGCGACACGCCCGCGTTGGCGAAGCCGAAGACCGGCAGGATCAGGTAGGCCGACCACGGCTGCACCGCGTGTTCGAGGCGGTGCAGCGGCGAGGTCGGGTCGTCCGGCTTGCCCACGCTCAGCCGCAACGGAACCGTCATCGCCAGGAGCACCCCGGCGACGGTGGCGTGGACCCCGGACCTGAGTACGAGGACCCACAGGACCACGCCGAGCAGGAGGTAGGGCCAGAGGCGGGCCACGCCGGCCTTGTTCAGCCCGTACAGCACGGCGAGGACCAGAGCGGCCCCGCCCAGCATCGGCAGCGACAGGTCGGCGGTGTAGAACACCGCGATGATGAGCACCGCGCCGAGGTCGTCGATGATGGCGAGCGCCGTCAGGAACACCTTCAGCGATACCGGCACCCGCGATCCCAGCAGCGCCAGGACGCCGAGGGCGAAGGCGATGTCTGTGGCGGCCGGGATCGCCCAGCCCCGCAACGTCTCGGGCGAGGACCAGTTCACGGCGGCGTATACGAGGGCCGGGGCGGCCATTCCCCCCGCCGCGGCCAGCCCCGGCAGCACACGGTCGGGCCAGGTCCGCAGGCGCCCGTCCAGCATCTCGCGCTTGATCTCCAGCCCGACGTGCAGGAAGAACACCGCCATCAGGGCGTCGTTTATCCAATGCAGGACCGAGAGCGGGCCGAGATAGGCCTTGAGCGCGGCGAAGTAGGTGTCCGCAAGGGCGGAGTTCGCCACCACGAGCGCAAGCGCCGCGCTGGCCATCAGGACGAGGCCGCCGCCGGCCTCGCTGACGAGCGTGTCGCGCAGGGCCGAGATGGGACGGCGGCGAGGCCGCGCAACGGCATGGGGGGAGGACGACACGGGCACGGGTCTCCGGCGCTGGCGGCCCGACCAGCGCTCGTCCTGCCGGTCCGACCGACGGACCGCGCACCCTCGTGCGGGCTATCGCATCGGCGTGCCGCAGGCACAACCCGGCCCCGGTGACTACACACGGCGGGTGCGACGGGCGGCACCCCGTTCAGGTGGCCGGAACCGTGTCCGGTGTACGGGTTTCGGCCTCCGAGCCCCGCGAGTGAGCATTTCCAGGCGCATGCCACACCTGACAGAGAGGCTTCGAGCCCTGTACGAAGGCGACACCGACCGCGCCCACCGCTTCCGCTACGGCCTGCTCGCCTTCGACCTCGCCACGCTGCTGTTCATCATCGTCTCCTCTTTCATGCCGCGCGAACCGCTCGTGGAGGGCGTCGACGTGCTGATCGGGGCGGCGGTGACCGCGGACTTCCTGTCGCGGCTGGCCATCTGCCCGCGGCCGGGCCGCGAGTTCCTGCGTCCGACCACCTGGGCCGACCTCGCGGCCATCGCCTCGTTCCTCGCGCCCATCGTCGGCGAGGGCGCGGGCTTCCTGCGCATCCTGCGGACCTTGAGGCTGCTGCGCACTTACCAGCTGCTCGACCGGCTGCGCGCCGACTTCCCGTTCTTCCGCCGCAACGAGGAGGTGATCATCGCGGCGGTGAACCTCGCGGTGTTCGTGTTCGTGATGACCGGCATCGTCTTCGCCACGCAGCACGGGCGCAACCCGGCCATCGGCAACTACGTCGACGCGCTCTACTTTACGGTCACCTCGCTGACGACGACGGGCTACGGCGACGTCACCCTGCACGGGACCGGCGGTCGCCTCGTCTCGGTGGTGGTGATGATCTGCGGGGTGACGCTGTTCCTGCGCCTCGCCCAGGTGCTGTTCCGGCCCTACAAGGTACGCTTCCCCTGCCCGACCTGCGGCCTGCAGCGGCACGAGACGGACGCCGTGCACTGCAAGGCCTGCGGCACCGGCCTGAACATCCCTGACGAGGGCGCCTACTAAGGCGGGCGCTCAAGCGCGTTCCTACCCGTCGGCCTCTCTTCGCTCCCATGTGACCTGTCAGCGGCCGAGCGGGGGATTCCGGCCGGCGGGCAAGCCCTCGCACAGACGAGAGCGGTTTCCGTAGGTCTCCTCGACCTGGTCGTGGAACAGCACTTGGCTGGTCGGGTACGGCAGGTCGATGCCGGCGGCGTTCGGCGCTTCCTCGGCGATGGCATGGTCGAGGGCATCGACCGCGTCGCGACGCCGGGGCGGATCGATTTACAGCCGGGCGGTCATGTCGACGCTGGCCGCTCCCAGCCCCCAGACCTGGGCCTCGGGCGGCGGGTCGGCCAGCACGCCCTCGGTTAGTCAGCGGGAAGGCGAGGTGTCGCCTCTCGTGCGCGGTGATGACCGTGATCTTGTCCACGAACAGCGTCGCGTTCGGGGCAGCACACGCTGGTTGTCGTAGGTGCGAAGCACTGTGGCCCGCACACAGGCGTCCTCGACAGTGTACTCGTGGCTGCCCGCCCGGATCTGGTCGCCGATGACGAAGGGCTGCGTCAGCAGGTTCAGGATGTCGGCGAGCAGGTTATGCAGCGCGTCGTTCACTTCCCATCCCGCCAGGAACCAACCCGTGCGGGGAATACTTGCAACTCGGCATACCCGTCGCACGGGCGCATCGGACAAAGCGAGATATCTTGGTGACCGCCGGTCGTCTTCTCTCTTACCGTTGTATCGCAGCCATCCTATTTGCCGGCGCCGTCGCTATGCTCTCGGGGGTCGTGGCGCTGCCGGCCGCCGCGCAGTCAGCCGGCAGCGCCATCGACCAGCCGACGGCCGGAACGCTCCCGCCCGGGACATCGACGGTGAAGGACGATGGTGCCGCACCGCGCGACCAGCCCTCCGGCCAGGTCGCGCCGCCGAACGTCATCCAGTCCTCGACGGACGTGATGCAGTCGGAGGGGACGGTCCAGGGCAAGGGCGAGGGAGGCGGGACGCACCCGGTCAAGCACCTGCCCAAAGACATGCGCTGACGGCCGATTCTCGCACCCGTGCGGGCCGGCCTCCCGAATTGCCCTACGCGGTGGCGCTGCCCGCGGTCGACAATCCTAGAGGTCACCGTCGATGTTCTTCGACACTTGGCACGGCCTAATCCGGGTCCTGGTCGTCGGGCCGCTGGCCTATCTGGCCCTCATCCTGTTCCTCAGGATCTCCGGCAAGCGCACCCTGACCAAGCTCAACGCCTTCGACCTCGTCGTGACCGTGGCGCTCGGCTCGACGTTGTCCTCCATCGTGCTGACCAAGTCGGTGGCGCTCCTGGAAGGCGTGCTCGCCCTGGCGACGTTGATCGGGCTTCAGTTCCTGATCACGTGGTCAAGCGTGCGCTCGCCCAGGGTCAAGGCGCTGATCAAGTCGGAGCCGACCTTGCTCGCCCATGACGGACGTTTGGTCGAGGGCGCGATGCGCCGCCAGCGTATGACCTGGGACGACGTCCTCGCGGCGTTGCGCTCCGAAGGTCTCGACGACCTTTCGCAGGCCGCCGCGGTGGTGCTTGAGACCGATGGGTCGATCAGCGTGCTGAAGGCCCTGTCTGGGCGCGGGGACGGGCTGAACGGCGTCGCGCCGCTGGGGACGGACCGGTCCCGCTCGTGACGGCGCTCGCGCACGTCACGGTGACCGTGCTACCCGGGACCCTCGCGACCGCGAGCCTAGTCTCGCTTGTCTTGGCCGAGAGGCAGGTGGTGCGGCTGCTTCCACGAAGGCGGTTTCGCGGCGGTCTCGGTAGAATGTCTCGGCGCCTTTGGCTCGGACCACTTCCCTTATCTCCTGCGTCTCCGCGGCCGGTCCGGACCAGGCCCGGCGGCGGAGGCGCCGCGGGAGGCCAGGAACGTCGGCGCGACCGAACGACTGCAGGCGCATTAAGCCTGCTTTCCGCGAAGCCCCGAGCACCCGCCGGCGGCCTAAGGGGGGAACGCTCGTGATCTCCATCTTCGACCTCGCCGCTCTGCTGCTGACCCTGTCGGCCCTGTTCGGCTGGCTGAATCACCGCTTCCTGCGGCTGCCGCACACCATCGGCCTGCTGGTCATGGGGCTGCTCGCCTCGCTCGCCCTCGTCGGCCTCGACCTGGCCTTCCCATCTCAGCACCTCTACGAGGATCTTACGCAGGTCCTCCGCCAAGTCGACTTCACCGACGTAGTAATGAACGGCATGCTGGCCTTCCTGCTGTTCGCCGGCGCCATGAGCCTGGACCTGCGCGCCCTGCGCGACCGGGCCTGGGCGGTGGCGACGCTCGCCCTCGTCGGCACGCTGATCTCCACCGCCATCGTCGGAGGCGCCTTCTGGTTCGCGGCCGACGCCCTCGGCCAGCCCGTCCCCCTCGCTTGGGCCCTCGTGTTCGGCGCGCTGATCAGCCCGACCGACCCGGTCGCAGTACTGGCCACCCTCAAGAACGTGAGGGTGCCGGAGGCGCTTGAGGTCGAGATGCAGGGCGAGGCCCTGTTCAACGACGGCATCGGCATCGTGCTGTTCACGGTCCTCGTCGCGTTCGCCGCTGGCTCGGCCGGGGAGGCGACGAGCGCCGGCGGCGTCGCCCGCCTGCTCCTGCAAGAGGCCGGCGGCGGGCTCGTCCTCGGCGTGGTCACTGGCTACGTCGCCTACCGGGCCATGCGGGCCATCGACGACTTCCCCGTGGAGGTGCTGATCACCCTCGCGCTCGTCGCCGGCACCTACGCGCTCGCGCAGAAGCTCCACTTCAGCGGCCCGCTCGCGGTGGTCGCGGCGGGGCTGCTCGTCGGCGACCGGGCGCCGCGCGACGCGATGAGCGACGAGACGCAAGGGTACGTGTCCTCGCTCTGGACCCTGATCGACGAGGTGCTGAACTCTGTGCTGTTCCTGCTTATCGGCTTGGAGGTCTTAGTCCTGCGCTTCCAGGCCGGCGGGCTCGTCCTCGCCGCGTGCGCCGTCCCCATTGTGCTGGGCGCGAGGCTCGCGGCGGTCTCGACGCCGCTCCTCGCCTTCCGGTGGGGCGGCAACCTCTCGGCGCGCAACGTGCCGTTCCTGACCTGGGCCGGTGTGCGCGGCGGCATCTCCGTGGCGCTGGCCCTGTCCGTCCCCGAGAGCGACGCCAAGCCGGCCATCCTCGCGGCGACCTACGCGGTGGTGCTGTTCACCATCGTCGTCCAGGGCTCGACGCTCGGCCTCGTGGCTAGACGGACCCTTCGCGCGACATAGTCGCGCCAGTCGTCCCTCATTAGTCTCGGTCCCGGGGCCCTCCGACTAGCCGCGCCTCGCCTCAGACCGGCTGCGTCGCGTGTCCCGGCGGCTCGCGTCGCTCGGCAGGTGTCCCTTTCTCGTCCGTTTCCCTGATCCGCACGGGCACCGACTTCGCCGCTGGCGTCTTCGATGGTCCGTCGTGGTGGGACAGCGGCATCAGCGGGTTCATCTCGGGGTAGTAGGCGCCAATGCAGCCGTCCGGCAGTGAGAAGGGGACGACCTTCAACCCGAACACCTCACGCTCGACCCCGTCCTCCGCGTCGCTGACGAGCGAGACGACCTGCCCCTCGTGCAGGTTGGCCCGTTGCATCTCGTCGGGGTTGATGAGGAGCACGTCGCGGGTGCCCTCGATCCCGCGCATGCGGTCACTGTAGCCGTAGATCGTGGTGTTGAACTGGTCGTTCGAGCGCATCGTGATCAGGCGGTAGCGGCCCGGCGCCTCGCCGAAGCCGACTGCCGTCATCTGCTTGGGGGTGGTGAATATCGCCTTCTTGCTTTCGGTCTTCCAGATTCGCTCGCGTGCCGAGTTGCCGCGGTAGAAGCCGCCCGGTGTCCACATGCGCTCATCGAAGCCGTGGAACTCCTCCGGGTAGGTCTCGGCAATCGCGTTCCGGATCAGGGCATAGTCGCCGACCCAGGCGTCCCAGAGCACCTTCGGGTTCGGATCAAGCGTCGCCTTGGCGATACCCGCCACGATGGCGGGTTCCGACTTGAGGTGCTCGCTTGCGGGGCTCCGGCGTCCAAGCGAGCCGTAGATGCAGCTGAACGTGTCCTCCATGCTGACCGCCTGCGGACCGCTCGCCTGCATGTCCTCCTCGGTCCTGCCCCGGCAGGGCAGGAGGTAGGCAATCTCGCCGTTGACGAGGTGCGAGCGGTTGAGCTTCGTCGCCACTTGAACGGTGAGGCGCATCCGCGTCCAGGCCTTCTCCATACGGTCCCGCTCGGGGATGGCGCGCACGAAGTTGCCGCCGAGACCGAAGAAGCTTCGCACCGTGCCGGATAGGATGCCCTCGCAGGCCTCCACCGTGTTCATGCCCTTCTCGCGCGGCGGCTCGAAGCCGAACTGGGCGGCGAGCTTGTCGAGCGGCACCAACTCAGGTTTCTCCGAGATGCCGACGGTGCGCTGTCCCTGCACGTTGGAATGGCCGCGCACCGGCGAGATGCCGGTGCCGTCGCGGCCGATGTTGCCCTTCAGGAGCAACATGTTGACGAACAGCGCGACGTTCTCGAAGCCGTTCATGTGCTGGGTCAGGCCCATGCCGTAGATGCCGATGACGCGGTCGGCCTCGACGTAGACCTGTGCGGCCGCCTCGATGGCTTGGCGGCTCAAGCCCGATTCCCGCTCGATCTCCTCCCAGGAGCTCGCTCGCACCTTCGCCTCGAACTCGTCGAGCCCGCTCGTATGCTGCTCGATGAAGGCGACGTCGAGCACGCGCCGGCCCTGGGCCTTCGCTGCGTCATCGGCCGCGAAGACATGCTTGCAGATGCCCATGAGCACCGCGATGTCGCCGCCAGGCCGGACCTGGTGGTACTGCGTGCTGATCCGCGTCTCCTTGCCGGTCAGCATCTCGACCGGACTCTGCGGGTTCGTGAAGAACTCCAGTCCCTTCTCGCGGACCGGGTTGAAGGTGATGATCTGGACGCCGCGCTTGGCGGCCTCTTGCAGCGGGTGCAGGAAGCGGGGCGAGTTCGAGCCGGTGTTCTGGCCGAAGAAGAACATCGCATCGCAGTTTTGGAGATCGTCGAACACGACCGTGCCGACGCTGGCACCAATGACCTTCTTGAGCGCCACGGACGTCGTCTCGTGGCACATGTTCGAGGAGTCGGGCAGATTGTTGCAGCCATAGAGCCGGGCGAACAGCGCGTAGAGGTAGGCGGTCTCCAGGCTGGCGCGCCCCGACGAGTAGAACACAACCGACTTCGGATCGAGGCGCCTCAGCTCTGACCCGATCTTCCGAAAAGCTTCCACCCACTCGCAGGGGACGTACTTGTCCGTGGCCGGATCGTAGCGCATCGGGTGCGTCAGGCGACCCTGCTGCTCCAGGTCGTAATCCTTCCACTCACGAAGTTCCGTGACCGTGTGCTTGGCAAAGAAGTCGGGCGTGCAGCGCCGGGTCGTCAGCTCCCAGAGCGTGGCCTTCGCGCCGTTCTCGCAGAATTCGAAGGGATGGTAGTTCGCGGGCTTGGCCCACGAGCAGGACACGCACATGAAGCCCTTGGGCTTGTTCTGGCGGAACAGGGTCTCGGTGGCGAGCGGCGTTGCCCACTCCTTGCCGAAGATGCGCGAGATGCCCCGCACGGAGCCCCAGCCGCCGGACGGACCATCGTAGTGGGCCGTGTTCTCTTCACTCGGCATCCGGGTACTCCTCGTCCGCCGCACACGCGTGCGCAAAGGTGTACGAGACGAACCACCTGGCCGCAGTTAGGTTCTCCTCTCTCGCCCGGCAACGGTCGCTGGAACACGACCTACGGCCGCGGAAGACCCATCGCCCTTCCCGCCGCGCGGCGAAGATCGCCTCGGGGCGATCAATCAGGATGATCGTGAGCATCATGGCCGCACATCCCGAAGTCGTCGCCTTCGACATCATCGGCACGGTTTTCAGCATGGAGCCGATGCGGGCCGAGCAGGTGGCGCTCGGTCTTCAGCCCATGGCCCTCGACCTCCTCTACACGGCTGCCCTGCGGGACATGTTCGCGGTGGCGGGCACAAGCAAGTTCGCACCCTTTCAGTCGGTCTTGGAGGGGTGCCTGGACGAGTTGCTGGCCATGGAGGGTCTGGCTGTGCCCGCGGAGCGTAAGCGAGTGTGTTCGCGAACGAGCTCGGGCGCCTCGCCGGTCGCGAGAAGAGGCATGGGACCGCACGCACGGTCACCTATCTGCTGCTCAAGAACGGTCTCCGACCCGTCTGCTCCACGCCGGAGTTCGAGCGTTTTCTCTTCGAGCGGCCGGAGGCCGAAGCCCTGATCAGGCGCATCGGACTGCCCTGAAGATCCTGGACCCAAGGCTATGGCTTAAAGCCCAATCAGCCCGACCGTGCGCGAGGTGGCTGAAGGTCAAAGGCGGCTGCTCGGAGGTTGGTTGCCGAGCGTCAGATCGCGCCACTACCAGACCTTCATGGTCGCGCGGCGGCAGGCCCGCTGTCGATGCTTGAGGGGACCTGCATCTGAAAGGGTGGCCCGGAAGCGCCTGGGCCGGCGGAGGATGCCGGCCTGGTTGGCCCGGAGCAGAAATTCACATCGAGACCGAGGCCCAGGAGGACGGCTCGCTGAAAATACATTAGAAGCACCTAAATAAGTCAGTCCTAACGTTCTGGGATTTGGACCCATGGATGTCGTGACGCCAACCGACCTGCTGCGCCTCCAAGTCAAGGCGGCTGACGCCGCGCGCCTGTTGCGGCTCCTCGCCAACGAGAAGCGCCTGCTCATCCTGTGCCTGCTGGTCGCCCGCGGAGAGATGGACGTGACGAGCCTCGCCGAGGCGGTCGAGCTCAGCCAGTCGGCCCTGTCGCAGCACCTCGCCAAGCTCAGGGAGGACGGGCTGGTGACTTTCCGGCGCGAGAGCCAGACCCTGTTCTATCGGCTGGAGGACCCCAGGGCCGCGCGGCTGCTGGCGACCTTGAAGGACATCTTCTGCCCGGACATAGGCTGAGCGCACGGGGCCCTTACGCCCGCAGCCTTGACCTCTCTCGGGTAAACAAATGGGCTGGAGAGCGCGTCAGGGGTTGTGCGCCATCCACTACAGCTTTTAATTATTCCAAACCTAATATGCATTCCGTCCCTCGGTCGGCCTCCTTTCATCCGTCGTGAAGATGTCCGGCAAGAAATCCTCTCCGATCCGCCACCTGAAGCGCTATGCCGGCTGCCGGCTGTTCGACCCCGAGAGACGGGTCTATCTGTCCGCGGAGGACTTGGAGCGCCTCATTCAGCAGGGCATACGGGTCAGCGTCCGTGAGGTGGAAACGGGGCAGGACGTGACCGACACGGTGGTCCGCCCGAACCTGCAATAGCCTTTTGTCGGTCGGATAGCCGGGGCGGCGTCAGCCTCGCAGGATCTCCGCCTCTAGCCCTCGCCGGTCCGATCGATTGCGGAGGTGCAGGCTCAACCCGCTCCGACGGGAGGCCATCTCCGCGATGGCCAGTCCGAGCCCGCTTCCCGTCGCGCTCTTGTGGCGTCCTCGGAAGAAGCGCTTCGTGACCTGCGGCAACTCCTCCTCGGGGATGCCGGGTCCTTCGTCGCGCACGACGATGCCCCCACCGCCCGGCCGCGCGGCCCATTCCACGAGCCCGGCCTGCATGTGCTGCACGGCGTTCTCGTGCAGGTTGCGGACGGCGAGACGCAGGCTCTCGGGGTCGGCCCGCATCGTGTAGCCATGCAGCTCGGGATCGACGACGGTTCGGATTTCCGCTGGCACGCGCATGCCCGCCACGGTCTCGGCCACCAGCGCGCCCACGTCGATCTCCGTCAGAGGCCGGGTCTCCTCGGCGGCGTCGAGCCGGGCAGCGTCGAGGAGCTGGCGGACGAGGCGTGTCGTACGATCCACGGCTGCGAGAATCTGGCGAAGTGCGGCTCTCGTGATGTCAGGGTCGGTCGCGGCCATGGCGACCTGGGCCTGCGTCTTCAAACCGGCGAGCGGGGTGCGCAGCTCGTGCGCGGCGAACGCCGTCACCTCCCGTTCGTGCCGCCGCGCCGCCTCGACCTTGAGGAACAGCCCGTTGAGGGCATCCGCCAAGGGGCGGACCTCCGTCGGCGCCTGGCCGGCGTCGATGGCGCTCATGTCGTCGGCGTCGCGCGCCGCGAGGTTCCGGGCCATCAGCCGTAAGGGTCGCAGGCCGCGCCCGAGGCTCGCCCAGATCAGCATCCCGAGGAGCGGCACAATGAGGAGCGCGGGGGTGAGCAGGCCCATGATGAGGTCGGTGACGAGGCGCTCGCGCAGGCTGAGACGGTCGCCGACCAGGACACGCACCCCCTTCTCGGCATCCTCCGCCGTGAAAACCCGCCAGGTCTCGCCGTCGACCTCACGCTCGGAGAAGCCCGCCGGCGCGTCGGTCAGGCGTCGCTCCGGGGCTCCGCTCGACCGCGCGACCATGCGACCGTCCAGCGACCAGATCTGGCAGGAGAGCTGCCGCTCGTAGGCCGTCGGCGCCGGAAACGTGCGCGGCGTCCCGTCCGGGGCCGTGCCGCCGACCGCACCCACCAGGGAGCTGACCATGCGCGCGGCTTCCTGGAGGCGGTTGTCGAGGACCTGCTCCACCTCGCGCTTCGACCCCAGGTAGATCCAGGCGACCGCGCTGAGCCAGATCAGGCCGGTAGCGAGGAGCAGGATGGCGAAGAGCCTGACGCGTAGTGACATCATGCGGTTGCCCTCATGCGGTAGCCGAGGCCGCGCACCGTCTCGATGGCATGCTTGCCGATCTTGGCGCGCAGATTGTGCACGTGCACCTCGACCGTGTTGCTCTCGACCTCCTCCTGCCAGCCGTAGAGGCGCTCCTCCAGCTCCGCCTTCGAGCGCAGCACGTTCGGCCGTTCCATCAGCGCCGTCAGCACCATGAACTCGCGCCGCGACACCGGGACCGGTTCCCCATGGAGCGTGACGGCGAGCTCGGCCGGGTCGAGGCGAATGCCGGCATGCTCCAGGCAGGCCGAGGCCCGCCCTGACGCCCGCCGGACGACGGCGCGGATGCGGGCCGAGAGCTCGTCGAGGTCGAAGGGCTTGCCGAGGTAGTCGTCGGCTCCGCCGTCGAGCCCTGCGATTCGGTCCGCTACCGCATCCCGGGCCGTGAGCAGGACCACCGGCGTGCGGTCGCCCCGCTCGCGTAGCCCACGCAGCACGTCGAGCCCGGAGCCGTCGGGCAGCATCAGGTCGAGCACCACGGCGCCGAAGCCGCTTGCGGCGAGGGCGGCATCGGCGTCCGCGCAGGTCGCGACGCACTCGACGGTCGCGCCGGACAGCCCGAGCCCGGCCCTGAGGCCGTCCGAGAGGATGGGGTCGTCCTCGACGACGAGGATGCGCATGCGTGTCTCCGTTGGCTGCCTGGCATCCTCCGGGCCAGGCTTAAGCCTGGCTTAAGCTACGTTTCCGACCGGCGGCGGACCGATCCGAGCCCGGACCCCGCCCGCTCATGCCGAACGTTCTCGCCAACGTCATCCTCGCCGTCCTGGTCTGGGCGGGGTCATCGCTGTGGTCGCCGGGTCATTGCCGCGAGCCCGCCGCACGGCAGGCGCCGTTCACTCTCGACGTGACCCGCGACGAGGACCTCTCGCTTCGCCTGAGATGGACCACCGCCCCCGGCACCTACCTCTACCGAGACAAGATCGGCGCGTCGGACGGTAGCGGTCGGGAGCTTCCCGTGACGACCGCTGCGGGCGAAACCAAGGACGACCCGAACTTCGGGGCGACCGAGGTCTACCACGGCGCGGCCGAGGCCGTCGTGCCGGGCGCGGCGCTTGTGGGGGTACGCGACGTGCGCGTCACCTACCAGGGCTGTGCCGAGAGGGGCATCTGCTACCCGCCGGTCACCCGGGTCGTCGAGGTGCCTGCGCCCGGTCCACAAGCGGCGGCCGTGCCGGCGAACCCAGCGGTGCCCGCGAGTGCGCCCCCGGTCGATACGAAGGCCGAGACCGGGAGCGGTCTGCTCTCCGGCCATCTCGCGGGCGTCCTGGCGACCTTCCTCGGGCTCGGCCTGCTCCTGGCCTTCACGCCGTGCGTGCTCCCGATGGTTCCGGTGCTAGCCGGCATGCTGACCCGCTCCGGAGAGCAGCTCTCGGCCGGGCGCGGTTTCGTCCTGTCCGGCACCTACGCGCTCGCGATGGCGCTGGCCTACGGCACGCTCGGCGTGGCCGCGGCCTGGTCCGGACGCAACCTCCAGGTCGCGCTCCAGACGCCCGTGGCGCTGGGCCTGCTCGCCGCGACCTTCGCCGCCCTGGCGCTGTCGATGTTCGGTGCGTTCGACCTCGCGCTGCCGACCGGTGCCGCCGCCCGCCTGTCCCGCCTGAGCGGGCGCAGGCTCGGCGCCCTCGGCGGCGCCGCGGTCATGGGCTTCACCTCCGCCCTGATCGTCGGCCCCTGCGTGACGCCGCCGCTCGCCGCGGCCCTGCTCTACGTCGCCCAGACCGGGGACGTGGCGCGCGGCGCCTCGGCCCTGTTCGCGCTTGGCCTCGGCATGGGCTTGCCGCTGGTCGCGTTCGGGACATTTGGGGCGGGGATCCTGCCGAAGTCCGGCCCTTGGCTCGTTTCCGCCAAGCAGGCCTTCGGTGTCGTGTTTCTCGGGTTGACCATCACGATGGTCTCCCGCCTCGTGCCACCCGAGGTTACGCTCGCGCTCTGGGGCCTGTTGGCCGTCGGCGTCGGCGTGTTCGTCGGGGCCTTCGACGCCCTCCCGGCCGGTGCCGGTGCCGTGGGCCGGCTGGGCAAGAGCGTCGGCATCGTCGCGGTGACCTATGGCTGCGCCCTCGTCGTCGGCGCCTCGGCGGGTGGGACCGACCCGCTCCGGCCGCTCGCCGGCTTCGGTCAGGCCCAAGCCGTGCACGCCGCCGACACCCGCGCCGTGGCCTCGCTGCCTGCCTTCGAGACCGCCCTTCAGGCCGCCCGCGCCGCGGGCAAGCCGGTGCTCGTCGAGTTCGCCGCCGACTGGTGCACCGTCTGCAAGACGAACGAGCGGACGGTCCTGGCGGACGCCGGCATCCGGGAGCGCCTGAAGGCCGTCTCCGTCATCAAGGCCGACGTCACCCGCGACGACGCCGACACCCGGGCTCTGATGCAGCGGTTCGGGGTCGTCGGTCCGCCGACCCTCATCCTGATGCGCCCCGACGGTGACGAGGTCCGGGAGGCCCGCACCGAGGGAGAGCTCACGGTCGAGGACCTGACGCGCCGCCTTGCCCTGGTCGGCGCCTGAGCCACCCCCTTCGATAACCCCACGGAGACCGTCATGGACCGCAGGACCCTGCTCGCCCTTCTGCCCGCCGTCGCGCTCGCGCCCGCCCTGCTCTCGCTGGCGCCGCATACGGAGGAGGCCTTCGCTCAAGGCATCGATGCGAACGCCATCCTCAACGACCCGGAAGCGCCGATCTCCGGCAACCCGAAGGGCGACCTGACCATCGTCGCCTTCCTCGATTACAACTGCCCCTTCTGCAAGAAGGCTGAGCCCGACCTCACCCGCCTGGTGAAGGAGGACGGGCGCATCCGCGTCGTCCACAAGGACTGGCCGATCCTCGGCGACGCTTCCGTCTACGGCGCCCAGCTCGCCCTCGCGGCGAAATACCAGGGCCGCTACGACGCCGTGCACAGGGCGCTTATGGGCATCCCCGGCCGCAAGATCCCGAAGGAGCGGATGCTGGAGGCGGTGGCCGCCTCGGGCGTCGACATGGGCCGCCTGGAGGAGGACCGGCGGGCTCACCAAGCCGAGATCGGCGCCTTGCTCCAGCGCAACCTCGACCAGGCCGATGCCCTCGGCCTGCAGGGCACGCCGGTCTTCCTGATCGGCCCGCTGAAGGTCGCCGCGGCGCTTGACTACGACGGCTTCAAGCAGGCTGTGGCCCAGGCGCGCGCCAAGGGTCGCTCGTGATGCGGCGGGTCTCACGTCTATCGGCGCTGGTGGCGCTCGCCTCGGCGCTTGGCGCCTGCACGGCCTCGATGGGGGCGCCGGCCCCGGTCGCGGAGGCCCGGCCGCAGATCGCCCCGGATGCCCTGCGCCGATACGCGGCCATCACGGACGAGCTCTTCCCCGTCGAGGCGATCGATCCGCGCGACCTCAAGGCCCGAAATGTCCGCCAGGTCGTCGATTACCCGACGAAGGAGCCACCCGGCACCCTCGTGGTCGACCCCTACAGGCGCTTCCTCTACCTCGTCATGGAGGGCGGCAAGGCGATGCGCTACGGCGTCGGGGTCGGCAAGGCCGGCTTCGAGTTCACCGGCGAGGCGACGGTCGCCCGCAAGGCATCCTGGCCGCGCTGGACGCCGACGCCCGACATGATCCGGCGTGACCCGGCCCGCAACGGACGCTGGGCCGGCGGCATGCCCGGCGGCGACAGGAACCCGCTCGGGGCGCGTGCGCTCTACCTGTTCAAGGACGGCAAGGACACGCTCTACCGCATCCACGGCACCACGGAGCCCTGGAGCATCGGCGAGGCGGTCTCCTCGGGGTGCATCCGCATGCTGAACCAGGACGTGATCGACCTGCACCGGCGCGTGCCCACCGGCACCAAGGTCGTGGTGCTCGGGTCACGAGGCACCAGCCACGCCACGCGGCAAGTCGCGCCGGAGACGACCGGCAGCCTCGGGAGCGGCGCGTCGGCCGGACCGGAGCCGGACGACGGCCTCGACCATGCGCGGCTCGATAGCCTGTCCGCCCGCGCCTCGGAGGCGCCGGAGCCATTCACCGACGACGGAGAGCCGGATGACGACGGTCTTTAGGAGCCTGGCGCTCGCGGTCCTTCTCGCAACCCTCGGCATGGGGGCCGCCCACGCCGGCTCGAAAGCCCCGGCCGGGTACTACGCCAACCAGAAGGTGATCTATCATAACGGCGGCGGCCCCGACGGAGCCGCCTACTTCAAGCGCCTGCTCGGCAACCTGCGGAACCACGTCGACGCCGTGGGCAAGGATCACGTCGAGATCCGCGTGGTGAGCCTCGGCGACGGGTTGGCTCTGTTCCAGGCCGCCGCCGAGGACAAGGAACTCGCCGGACGCATCGACGCCCTCAAGGCCGCGGGCGTCAGGTTCCTGGTCTGCGCCAATACCTTGAGGGAGCGGAAGATCGACCGCGGCGCTCTCTATGCGGTGGGCGAGGACGACATCGTGCCGAGCGGCGTCGCCGAGTTGGCGCGCCTGCAGGGCATGGGTTTCGCCTACATCCACCCGTAGCGCGGGGAACGGGAAGCCGTTCCGGCGCCCTCTCGTCAGAGCCTAGCTGCCATGAGGGCGTGGCTTGCCCGGCTGTCGTGGTCACCCGGACCCGGTCCGATAGGGCCGAAATCACCTCTGAGCGCCTTCAGGGCGTTGCGCTCGACCTCGATCTCACGAGCCGTACGGAAGCCGAGGCGCCGAAGGACCGGCAAGGGCGGGCACCAGCCCTGCACTGCGTGCTGGAGGAGGAACGCGGTCACCGCCAGGGGCAGGGCAAGCCACCGTCGGTCCGTGGTCAGGCCCAACACCGTTCCGGTGAGCGCCAGCGTCGCGGCGTTGGCCTCCAGCGTCCGCTCGATGTCCCACTCCGCGTCAAGCTCGCGCAGGCGGCGACCGATGTCTTGCGGGCGCTCGGCATGCCAGCGGACGCTCGCATCGAGGTCGGCAGCGATGCGCCGGTTGTCGCGCACGCCTGTGTGAAGCGAAACCCGCTCCGCTGTTCCAGGGATCATCGATCGCCTCCTCTTGACGTTACATTAGATGTCACTAATTAAGCATCATCTAATTCTAGCGCGGTTCGGGGATGGACCCCGTCCATGACAACCCCAGTGGCGGCGTGTGGATCATGCATCGCCCACGGGTGTGCCCCTTGCCGCGCGTCGGGAGTGACTGACCATGGACAGCTTCACGCCATTGAGCGCCCTCCTCGGCGGCGGCCTGATCGGCGCTTCCGCAGCCCTGCTCCTGCTCCTCAACGGACGCATCGCCGGCATCAGCGGCATCCTCGGCGGCCTGCTCGCCTCGCCTTCGCGCGAGACCGGCTGGCGAGCCGCCTTCCTGGCCGGGCTGGTCCTGGCACCGCTAGTCTACGCCGGCTTGGGCGGGAGCCTGCCGGCGGTGACGGTCAGCGCCTCGTTTCCGCTCATCGTGGTCGCAGGTCTGCTCGTCGGCTTCGGTGCACGCCTCGGGGCCGGCTGTACCAGCGGTCACGGCGTCTGCGGCATCGGTCGCGGCTCGCCCCGCTCGCTGATCGCGACCGGCACCTTCATGGCCGTCGCCATCCTGACCGTCCTCGTCACCCGTCACCTGCTCGGAGCCTGAGCCATGGCCAAGACCGTCTCCGCCTTCACCGTCGGCCTGTTGTTCGGGATCGGGCTGCTCGTTTCCGGCATGGCCAACCCGGCGAAAGTCCTGGCCTTCCTCGACGTGACCGGACGCTGGGATCCGAGCCTCGCCTTTGTCATGGCGGGCGCCGTCGCTGTCTCGGCCGCCGGCTACCGCGTCGCGCGACGGCGCGGCCGGCCGGTGCTCGCGCCCCGGTTGGAGATCCCGACCCGGCGCGACCTCGACCCGCGCCTGCTCGTCGGCGCCGCGCTCTTCGGCGTCGGCTGGGGTCTGGTCGGCCTCTGCCCCGGACCCGCCCTGACCATCCTCTCGGTGGTGCCGGCCCCCGCCGCGACCTTCGTGGCCGCCATGGCCGTGGGCATGCTGATGTTCCGCCTCGTGCCATCGTCGACCTCGAACCCGAAGGCAGTCCGGGGAGCCGACGCTTGATGCCCGGCTTGCTCACATCCGGTCTCGCGACCGGCTCGGGCGGGGTCGTCGGCGTGATCCTCGGCCTCGTCGGCGGGGGCGGCTCGATCCTGGCGGTCCCGCTCCTGACCTACGTGGTCGGGGTGAGCTCGCCCCATGTGGCGATCGGCACCAGTGCCCTGGCGGTCTCGGTCAGCGCGGCCGGCAACCTTGTCCCGCAATGGCGGGCCGGGAACGTGAAGTGGCGCTGCGCGGCGGTGTTCTCGGCGGCCGGCGTCCTCGGTGCGCTCGCCGGCTCGACGGCAGCCAAGGCGGTCGATGGGCAGAGCCTGCTGGCGCTGTTCGGGGTGGTGATGCTCGTGGTCGGGGGGCTGATGCTGCGCAAGCGGCGCGGCGAGGGCGACCCGGAGGTGCGCCTGACCAAGGCCAGCGCCCCGGTGCTCCTGCCCTGGCTGCTCGGCATCGGCTTCGCTGTGGGCCTGTTCTCCGGTTTCTTCGGCATCGGCGGGGGATTCCTGATCGTGCCGGGCCTGATGCTGGCGACCTCGATGCCGCTGCCGATGGCCATCGGCACCTCGCTGGTGGCGGTCAGCGCCTTCGGAGCCGCCACCGCGGCAAGCTACGCCGTCTCAGGCCTGATCGACTGGCCGTTGGCCGGCCTGTTCGTCCTGGGCGGCGTGCTCGGCGGCCTCGTCGGTGCCGGCCTCGGCCGACGGCTCAGCCAGCACAAGCGCGCCCTGACCCTCACCTTCGCCGGCCTCGTGATCCTGGTCGGCCTCTACGTGGTCGCCCGCGGAGCCCTGCCGCTCCTCGGAGCCACAACCTGAACTCGGAAGGAGGAGATCCATGTCCGACCAGACCATCCCGTCGTTGCGCGGTCGACCCATCGTGACCGGCTTCCACGATGAGACGACCGGCAGCATCCAGTACGTCGTCGCCGATCCCGAGACGAAGCGCTGCGCCATCATCGACCCGGTGCTCGACTTCGACCCGAAGTCCGGGGCGACCGCCACCCGCTCCGCCGACGCCCTGCTCGCCCATATCGAGCGCGAGGGCTACGAGTTGGAGTGGATCCTCGACACCCACCCGCACGCCGACCACTTCTCGGCGGCCGGCCACCTGCACGACAAGACCGGCGTCCCGACCGCCATCGGCGAGAAGGTGGTCGAGGTGCAGCGGCTCTGGAAGGGGCTCTACAACCTGCCCGACACGTTCCGGACGGACGGCTCGCAGTGGGACCGGCTCTTCGCCGACGGCGAGCGCTTCCGGATCGGCAACCTCGACGCCGAGGTGATGTTCACGCCGGGCCATACCCTGGCCTCCATCGCCTACCGGGTGGGCGACGCCGCCTTCATCCACGACACCCTGTTCATGCCCGACAGCGGCTCGGCGCGGGCCGACTTCCCGGGCGGCAGCGCGCACGCACTCTGGCGCAGCATCCAGCGCATCCTGGCTCTGCCGGAGGAGACCCGGCTGTTCACCGGGCACGATTACCGCCCGGGTGGGCGCGAGGCGGCCTGGGAGAGCACGGTCGCCCGGCAACGGGCGGAGAACCCACACCTCGTCGAGACCCCGAGCGAGGAGGCGTTCGTCCGCATGCGCGAGGCCCGCGACCGCGAACTGCCGATGCCCAAGCTCATCCTGCATTCCCTGCAGGTAAACATCCGTGGCGGCCGCCTGCCCGAGCCCGAGGCGAACGGCCGGCGTTACCTGAAGATCCCGCTGGACGCCCTCGACGGCGCGGCCTGGGGCGCGTGACGGAGATGACCATGACCACGAAGAGCGCGAAGGACTTGGTGGCGGAAGCCAACCGCGAGGTGGAGACTCTATCGGCCGAGGAGGCGCTCGCACGCCTCGGCCAGACCGACACGGTGCTCGTCGACGTTCGGGAAGGCGAAGAATTGGCCAAGACCGGCAGGATCGCCGGCGCGGTCCATGTGCCGCGCGGCTTCCTAGAGTTCCAGGCCGATCCGAAGAGCCCGACCCACAAGGCCGAGCTCGGGGATGGCAGGAGGCTGGTTCTCTACTGCGGCTCGGGCAACCGATCGGCCTTGGCCGCCAAGACCCTCAAGGACATGGGGCTCAGGTCCGTCGCCCATGTCGCCGGGGGCTTCACCGCATTGGAGAAGGCGGGCGCGCCAGTCGACCGGGGGTGAAAAAGGCCGCCACGACCGGCGCCTGATCTACCGGAACGGATCAAGCTGGGGCGAAAGCGGCTCCTTACACGGGCAAGCTGATCGGATTTTCCCTCATCGCCCCGGAGACCTGTGTTCGCCCGACCGCGGCTATACCTTGACCGCATCGGTCGGGTGTTTCCCTTGACCAGTCGGCACCCTTACCGGATGCCTATCGTTCCGCCCCTGCGCGCCGCCATGCATGCTGCCCGGACAAACCTCGTTGCGGATGCGATCTGATTAGCCGCCGCGCCGTCGCGGCGCCCTTCACCGAAGACCGTACCAAGCCGCCCGCGAAGGATGACTTGACCGCGCACGGCAGTCCAAGGTGTCTCGGATGATCCTGCGATCGGCCCGGATCGAGCCGCACCCGGTCAAGTCATCCTTCGCGGGCTTGATAACCGTGTCCCAAATTATGGGGTCTGACAGGGCTTCGCTTGCCGCTTTATGGGTTTGCATCGTCGCGAATTATGGGGCCAGAGGGGCTCGAAAAAGGCAATCGCATCTGGAGTGCCAGCTCATTTTATGGGTATCTGCACAGCGAACGCCGGATCGCGCGGGCCCGGGCCGAGGCGCGCCCGACTGCGCAGGCCCTCGTCGGGCAGGCGGCCGTACTGGCAACGGGGGGCCAACCCATGCTCGCGGCCGTCGCCGAGATCCGGGCGATCGGCGAGCTGCTCTACGGGACCCGGTGGACCGCGGAGCTCGCCTGGGACGTCGGCAAGGACACCCGTCAGGTCCGACGCTGGCTCTCCGGCGAAGCCGCCGTCTCGGAGCGGGCGCTCTCGTGGGCACGCAAGCTGGCCCGGCGCCGGGCCCGCCAGATCGACGCCCTCGGCGGCCGGGACGACGACTAGCGGCAGCGCCGGAAGACCGCGCCGTCGTGCTCCAGGCTGCCGTCGGGGCACACGACGAGGTCGGTGTCGTACGGGACCTCCGCGCCGCCCATGCCGAAACACCTCGGGGCCCGGACGCGGCCGTCGGCGATCGTGGCGGTCGCGCAGTCCATCAAATCGATGCCGACCCCGCGCCCGGGCCCGATTGAGATGTCGGGGAGGTCCTGGCCGACCGCGCAGTAGCGGCCCGGCGCGGGCCGGGGCTCCGCAGCCGCCGGGGCGACGGCGAGGACGAGGGCGAGGAAGGTGCGCATCTCAGATCTCCATGACGAGGAAGGGGTCGAAGGCGGGGTTCTCCAGCTCGACGGCCCACATGCCGTCCCGGCGCCGGTGCGAGGTGTCGTGCCCGCGGGCGTTGGCGATCACCCTCGTGCGCCCGATGCGGTAGTCGGCCGACCGATGCACGTGCCCATGGATCCAGATGTTCGGGGCGCCGGGGCCCTCCATCAGCGGCGTCAGGTCGCTCGCGTAGGCGGCGTCGATCGGCTCGCGGACCTCGCCGTGCAGGAGGCTGCGCGGGTGTGGAGCGTGGTGCGTGACGACGATCCGTGGTCCGTTCCAAGGCTCCGCGAGCCGCCCCTCGATGCACGCCCGGTGCTGCCGGTGCAGCGCGAGCGCGGCCGGCGGCCGGAACGGCGCGGGGGTGCCGTTTCGATCCCGGATCTGCACCAGCCTGTGATCCCTCATGCCGACTTGGCGGTCCCCGGCGACGCGCATCGCGAGCTCGCGACGCTCCTCGCCCGCGATCGCGTAGTCCGTCCAGAGCGTCGCCCCGGTGATCTCGACGCCGTCGACGAGGCAGGCCTGCCCGCTGTCGAGGAGCGTGATCCCTGCGGCCTCGGCGAGGTCCCGGGCGCTGGCGAGCTCGTCCGGGTAGCGCGCGCGCCACATGTCGTGATTGCCCGGCACATAGACGACCTCCCGCGCCCGGGGGACGACGTGCTCCGCCAGCCACGGGAGCGCCCTCCGGGTGAGGCCGTCGGCCACATCTCCGGCGACGATCGCAATGTCCACGCGCGGGCCCGGCGGCGGCGTCCACGGCGTCGCGTCGACGTGCAGGTCGGACAGGATCCAGACCGTGACCATCACTCTCCCCCCTCGCACCAGGCGGTGCCGTCTGCCTCGAACCACGCGGCCGCCGCTCGTACGACGACCCGCCCCTCGATCCGGAAGCCGCTCTCCGTGAGCCGGTACCTGAGCCGGCGCGCGCCCGGCGGCCGGGGCAGGTCGGCGAGTTCGCCGGAGGCCCACGCATGGACGTCGCGCGCGCCCGCCCGCAGGCACCGGAGGCGGGCCACCTCGGATGCCCGGAAGGCGACACCGATGAGGACGACCCCGAGCCGGTGGCCGACCACGCGTCCGGAAATGCGGACGCTCCACCGGCAGCGGGTGCGGTTGCGGTAGACGTCAGCCACCGCCGACCACCCGCCTGCCGTTGGCGTGCTCCGGGCACAGGCACCGGAGCCAGCCTCCCTGGCGTACGCGGCCGGGCTTCCCGCATTCCTCGCAGATGTAGGCGGATAGATGCTCGACGGCATCGACAGTATTCGCCGTGTATTCGCAGTCTTCGTTGGCGTCGTAGTACCAGCGCGCCGAGCCGAACTTCTCCTTCATCTGCGTGGTGTGGAAGCCGTCGGCGATGCCGTGCTCGCGCAGGAGTTCGGCCGCGCCTTCCCACAGCCACTTCCATCCCGGGCCGCACTCGAAGCAGCCCTGGCCGAACACGCGCCGGTGCCGCCTGGCCAGGCGCTGCTGCCAGTCCGGCGGGCACCGGGGCGCGCCGTCTCGCCATCGGCACGCGAGGACGCGTGCGAGCAGGTCGAGCAGGAAGGGCCTCGGAAGGGGACCGACGAACGTGCTGGGTCCGTCGGCCCTGCGCTCCCGCTCGACGGCGAGGAGCGGCCCCTGCCACCGGACGAGCGGCCCGTGCGGCGAAGGCTCGACCGCGAGGACGGTGACGCTGTCGGCGCCCCGGTGGTGGCGCAGGGCGGGCCCGGCGATGCTCAGAAATTCCTCGGCGATCACGGCATGGGCTCCGGCGGCAGGGGGGCGAAACAGAAAGCCAGGGCCTCGACCTCGCGGGCAAGCCGCAGGCCGAGGGCGGGATCGAGCCGGCCGGCCTCGACGAGCCGGCCGATGCGGACGACGCGGGCGCGGCAGCCGCGGCCGACGAGGGAGCAGACCCGGCCGCTCTCCCAGGCGGCGCGGATCCGCGACGCGATGACGTCGAGCGTGTCGGAGCTCTCCACGGCACGCCCCCCTCAGTTCGGGAGGCGGCGCGCGAAGAGCTCGCGGCTGGCCACCACCGCCTCGATCATCCGGCGCAGGGGGCGCAGGCTGCCGCCGCGCCATGCCGAGAGGACGTCGAGCTCGCCCCCATCGAGGGCGGGGCACCACGCCTCGTCGAAGCCGCGCTCGCGCCGGAGCTCGTCGAGGATCGCCGCGGCGACGACCGGCAGGTCCTCCGCGCGCGGAGCCTTCCACTCCAGGGCCTGGCAACGGTCGCGCAGCGGGGCGGAGAGCCCGTCGAGCGAGTTGGCGGTCAGGACATAGGAGACGGGCGAGAGGTCGAGGGCGCACTCGAACGCTGGATCGTGGATCGCCCGGGCCGTGCTGCCCCTCTCCAGGAACGGGAGGAGCGTCTCGTCGAGGCGGCCCCATCGGCGGCTGTCGCCCGCCTTCTCGACCTCGTCGACGACGATGCCGTGGGAGGCCTTCCCGAAGCGGAGGCATGCCTGGGCCGGCACGGACGGGCGCCAGGATCCCCACATTCTGCTGGTACCAGCCCAGCTGCCGCCATCCATCTGGCCTGCACCGGCGTAGACGGTGACGTCGAGCCCGGCCGCCTCAAGCACGGCCCGCGCGAACGCCGTCTTCCCGCAGCCGGCTGGGCCGACGAGGATCCGCGGGGAAAACCGGGCGTAGGGGGCACCGACAAGGTCGGCCGCGTAGGCCTCGACCGCCTCGACCGCCCACGGGAAGCGGGCGCGCAGGCGCTTGACGAAGGCTGCCGGATCCGGCGCCGACACGAGCGGCATGGGCTTGCCGGCCCACGGCTCGGCGAGCGCGCGCGGGCTGTCGCCCCGGTCGCGGATGCTCTTCGACGGCTCCGGCAGGTGCGTCATCACGGGGAAGACGACGAGCGACAGGGCTGGCCGGGCCGCCCGACGGCGTGCGCCCTCGTCGAGGATCCGGCGCGCGTTAGCAACGGCGAGGATCTCTTCCGCGGAGAGCTGCCCCGGCGGCACATCCGGCAGATCGAGGGCGAGGTCGCCGTCCTGCACGACGGGGGGCTCGACCCGCTGCCCGGCGCCCCCGCGCAGGATCGTGTCCTCGTCCTCTACCATGCGGAGCGCCGACCCGAACGTCGTCCAAGCCTGCACCCACGCGGCCGCCTCCACGTCGAAGCTCTCAAGCCTCGGATAGCTGGGGCCGGGCACGTATGGCACGTCCCGGAACGTGGCTTGGGCGTCCTCGGCGCGCAGCAGCGCGTGCCGCACGACAAGGAAGGCGCGGTCGAGCTGGGCGGCCCGGACTTGCGCGGCCGCAGTCGAGAGGAGCTCGGCCGCCAGCCTGGCCGAGGCGAGCTCGCAGCCCAGCTCGGCGAGGTGGAACACGAGCACCCCGCCCACGTCCCGCACGAGCGCGAGCGTCGGCGTCGGCAGGCTGTTGCGGAGGGCCTCGCTCGCGAGCATGCGCTCCAGCGTGGAGATCCTGCCGACGGTGGCCTCCTCGAATGCGGCGGTCAGCGCGGCGTGCGTGCGGTCGCGCAGGCCCGGCGCGCCGAGGAGCGGCTGAAGGCGGGCGCGCAGATCCGTGACGGCGTCGTGGCCGAGCATCCCTCCGCCGTAGAGAAGCTGCACGCGGGTGCGGGTGCCCTGACCGTCACGGGGCCCGGCGAACGGGCGCGGGTCGAGGATGGCGGCGCGCACGGCGGCGGCCGACGAGGCAGCATGCTTGGTCACGGGAGGAGCTCGCAGGTACGGGATCAGGATGCGCGAAGAGGCGCGCCGAGCAGGGCTCAGGCGGCGGCTATCCGTTTCCGTAACAAGCGAGCTGCGAACACGAGGGCGATCCCTGCGGTGAGGCGGTTACCCTGGCAGGCGGGGACTCCCGAGGCAACGCGCGATCGGGGGGCGTGGTGAAGATATCCCTGGACGTTGGGGGCCGGCCCCTTCCCATCGCGAATCGTTCGCCGATGCTACACTTGGTCGGAGGGGTAGCGGAGGGGCGAACGATGGCGAGCGCGAGCGAAGAGCACCGGGCGGCGTGGGATTTCTATCGGCTCCCAAAACCGGCGCAGACGGTGTTCCGGGGCCGGGTCGTCGGCGCCAGGTGCGGAGAGCCCGACGTCGTCGCCGCCTTTGCGGCAGTCGGGGTGACGAACTCAATGAGGCCCCCCGTCATGGTCTACGACGACGTAGCGGCCGCGCTCGTCGCACTGCCGGTGGACGGCCGCCCGGCGATCGAGGTCGCCATGTTCGGGCAGGCTCTCACCCCACAGGAACCGGCCGCCCTCGTCCAGGAGACCCTCGCCCGCGGGCGCGCCATCGGCCACGACGACCGCCAGCTCGCCGGGGCGATCACGGTCGTCCTGAAGAGCCATGGGCACCTCGCGAGCAAAGCGGCCTTGTGGACATGCTCTTGATCTAAGGCGCCTGCGGGCCTCGTCGCGACCGCGACGTTCGTCTCTGCCACGGCAGTCCTCGGGACCCTGGCCCGGGCCGACCGGGCGCTTGCCGACCTGCGCGACACCGTGCACCCCGGGCGCCGCTGATCTCTGCGTCAGCGCTTGGTCCCGCTCCTCTTCCCCTTGGGCTCTGTGCTGTGCCGGGCGCAACCTCAGACTTTCTGGGCTTCCTCGAAGTGCCGCAGAACCCGCCGGGCGATCGCGAGCAGCGCGTCAAAGGTCAGGATCTCGATGCGATGGAGGTGGCCGTTGTGCCGCCGCAGGGCCGACCGCTGGTCGTCGTTCAGGTCTCTGCCGATGATGATGCGGGCCCGCATCTTGGTAACGTCCTCCCCGTCGTTGGCGAGGATCGAGTCCCGGTTCCGGTCGAGCTTTTCCAAATAGTTTTCGGCCTGGGCCACCACCCGCGTCAGGTCGCTGCCGGGCGCCCAGACCTTGTGCGAGGTGTCGAAGGTGAAGAGTGCCTTCCCCTTCAGGGGGGTCTTGATCTCGATGAGCTCGACCCGGCCGTCCGTCGTCCGCCGCGGCACGAAGTCGGCGATCTCGTCGCGCGTCCACCGGCGCCGGTCGAGGATGCAGCTGTACTCGCTCCCGAACAGCCAGGGGTGCCGTTCGAGCAGCGCCTGGAAGTCGCCTTCGCTCGTGTCGGGAGCCTCGATCATAGCCTCGAACCGGTCGACCACCTCACGGTAGACGGCGAGGTTCATGGCGGCGGCCGCCTTCTCGATGAACCCATCGTCCCGGGCGAGCCGGGAGACGAGAGCGCCGAGGACGTCGGGCTTCTCCGAGGCCTCCCGCAGGAGCATGGTCAGCGCGTCGAGCCGATCCGGCGCGGCGAGGTCGCGCAGCGCCTGCATCACGTCCTTGGGCCCGCCTCGCGTCGGCATCACGATGTAGCCGCCGGTGGAGGGCGGGAGGGCCCCGCTGCGCGCCGCCGCGAGGAAGTCCGCGAGCCGATTGGTCTCCTCACCATCGAGTTGGACGGAGCGGGTCAGGTCGACCGTGCACGCCTCCTTCGAGAGGGCGATCGTCTTGATGCTCAGCGCGTCGTGATGGTGCTCACCGGTGTGCCGGTCGCGGACGCTCGTCAGGCGCGCGATCCGTCGAACCTTCGAGCGATCCTTCTGCCCGTCTTTGAGGACGACCTCCTTGCGGCCGAGAACGTTTGGATTGATCGTGGGGTCGCGCTCATCGACGTAAACCTTCGTGGGCTCCACGATCCGCTCCGGCGGCATGCTGCCCAGCTAACCTGGACCAAACCAAGAACGTCGTCCAGGGATTCCGAAGCACCACGTACGCCCTCATCCGCGCCCCTGTGCCTGCAGGGCTTCCTCGACGAGTTCGGCGACCCGCTGCCCCGCGGCGCGGCCCCGCGCTTCGCCCGTATGGCGACGACCCGGTGCAGATGCATCCCAGGCGACGCGACGACCAGCTCGCTGTCGGCGCTCAGGCGGACCATCAGCACCAAGTCCTCCTCGTGGCAGGCCGGCCGCCGTGGCGGGGTCATCCCCGCAAGACGCGCAGGGCGGTCTCGGCATCGTAGCCTGCCCCGTCCGCGAGCGCCTCCGCGCGAGCGGGCTCCCACGCCTCGGGATCGCCGAGGGCATGCCGGCGCTCCCGCAGCGCGCGGGACAGCGCGGGCTCGGGGTGGTCGTGATAGTCGGGCATGCCGAGAGGGTCGCGCAGGCCCCACCCGCGGGCAAGCCCGCGTGCAGAGGCGTATAACGAGAAGAGCCCCGGCATCGCCCCGGGGCCCTCTGAACACCTCGCCCACTAGGGCGGGTAAATCTCGATCACTTGAAGGCTGTAAAAGACACGCTGTCATCCCTGCGCACGAGGACAGGGGCTAGGTCATCTCACCGGCAGTATCGCTCACGATGTGTCATCCCTGAGCACTAGGTCAGGGGGCGTCTTGTGCACGCCCTGAAAATTAGGCCCAGGCACCAGCCGAGGGAAGGCCCGATTGGAGGCATGGTAAACGGTCGGCGTTTGCCTCTGTCAGCTTTGGTTGAGACGTTGGTGATGATAGCCGGAGCCATTGTTTTGCTCCCACGCATCGAAGCTCCGCACTGAAGCAACCTAGAGTGATTAGGGGCCGCCATATCGGTTTGCGCTACCCAATACCTCATGCACGAGCGGCTACTCGTCGCTCGCTTGGTTGGCCCCTGATGGTGTTAGGGCGGCTTCCGGGACATCCGACGGGGTATGCCGCTTCCCTTGAACCCGGAAAAGGACGACTGCGGTCTCCACCGAGCTGTCCGCAACGGTTCGATGATGGACGCCAATCTGGTCGCGTATGTCGGGCTGGGCTCCGGCTCGGTCATGCAGGTCGAGGACCATCAGCATGGAAAGCGCGATGTTCGTGCCCTGATACGAGATGGCTTGCGGGCCGTATCGGTCGACCAAGTCGCTAAGCGTCAGCTTCGGGAAGGAGCGCTTCAGTTCGGACGTCGTCTTCATCCATCTGTAGGTGAACAGGACATCAACGCGCCCGCCGCCGAGGTCCCGGGCCTCGGGTCGGCAGATCTCCGCGAGCCGCGAACCCATGAGGAAGTTGACGAAGTCATGCTGGAGATCGGCTTCCAGCGGCGGGTTGTCCGCGTCACGATTGAAGAGATAGGCGACGCCGGGATACGTTGCCTTGCTGAGGTTGTACCGCGAGACGACGAAGCGTGTGACCTCTAGGAGCAGTACATCGACGAAGCTCCGGACATCCTCTCGCCCCCCGTAGTCGACATTCCCGGCGAGGGCGGCAAGGGCTGTCCCAAGCACCTCGTCGACGGTCCTGGATACGGTCTCGTCGTACAGGATGACGGCATCGGCCTCGATGCGGGCCGAGACGGTCTCGCGTACCTGCGCCGGGAGGTGCTCAATGATGGCGGCGGTCGGTGAGCTCCCGTCCGCCGCCCCGGAAGGGCGGTGGGTGACGAGGTCTACCCGGGCTTGGCCCACGAGGTCCCCGAGGGACATCGCCTCCGGCAGGTAAGCGGACCCGGCGTTCTCCTCTATCCAGTGCTCCAGGATGTCCAGGGAACGAAGCTCGCGCTGCATCGCGCCCACGATCATCGGGCGCACGACCTGCTCTAGCCCGCCGTCGGACCCTCGCCGGAACATGGTACGGCTCGCGGCATAGACGGACAGAAGCTCCTCCTCCATGACCGCGGCGACTTTGAGCCACGCCGAGCGGGAGATCTTGTCCGTGACCGCCCCGAGGCGGAGCGCGAGCGAAGTCCAGTGGACGCGTTCGAGGTCCTTCGCCGTGAGCCAGGACGACGTCTCGGGCTCGCGGTCATTCGCGGTGAGGTAGGCGGTGTACTCGAAGGCCGATCGCGTGACGGTGTCGATCCGCTCTGGGAGATCCTCGCCGGTACGGCCTTCCTGGAAGGCCACCAGCATGTCGAGGCAGTTCCGGTAAAGCCGGGCATCGAGGCGCGTCTCGGTCGCGTCCTCGGCACGCGCAAACCAGCCCCGGGCCCGCCCGAAGGCGTCGAGCGCCGTTTTCGGCGTGGTGGCGCCGAGCCCCGTTCTCAGCGCATCGAGGCCGAGCTCGACCGCGGCTTCGTCCTCCGCGTCCTCGACATCCGCGAGTTCCGTCAGCTTGTGGCGCAAGTCGTCGGCGGGCTCGTGGGCCAGCACGGCCCCGGCAACCCTGGCCGCATGGCGGAGATAGATGCCGTCGTCCGACGGGTCGAGATCGAGGAGGTCGGCTTGGAGGCGCCGGAGCAGCGACCGCTCCGACTGGGCCATGATCATCGCCGCCTTCAGCGCCTGGGAGCGGGTGCCATAGTGGGCCGACCTGTCGGCGGCCCGTTCCAGGAAAACCCGGCCGAGCCCTTGGCGGTGCGTCGGCGGAACCTGCCCGCCGCGCCCAAGCCAAGACGCAATCTCCATCATGGCGAGCACGTCGGCGTTCTCCGCCACCGCGACCAGGGCCTTCGTGGTTGCCTCGGCTCGCGGATGTTCGGCGAGGATGACGAAGAGGCGCGCGCCCTCGACTTCCGCCGCATGATCGGCGGCCGCCGCGGCGAGCTCGTCGACCGGGATGTCGCCGAGGTCTTGCGCGTCGCCGTCGTCGAGAAGGCGTCTGATCAGGTCGGACGGCGCCACGGAGCCAGGCTCAGAAAAGGAATCGCTCGCCATGAGCGTGGGTCACGTGATCGCATGGGACAACGTCGAGGAGCGTCGGGTCCGCACGGGCGCCGACGATGATCTGGATGTCCCCCGCGCTCTGGATAGCCTCGTGCACGCGCGACAGCAACGCGGCGAAGTCGGCGGGCGCCATCTCCTGCGCGCCCGGGCTATCCAGGACCAGCAGGCCCGGGTGCCGGCCGTACATGCGTTGCCGGGCCACCTCGATCACGGCGAGCGCCGCCGCGATGCGCACGCGCAGGTTCTCTCCCGGGGACAGCCTCCCGAAGCTGGTCGGAGCCTTGCCCTGCACGATCCGCATCGCCCCCCCGGTGCCCCAGTCCATGCTCTCGATGTTCTGGACGCCGAACGAACGGGACAGCGTGGTGATCTCCCTCGACACGTCGGCGAGGATCTCGCGCGCGAGCCCGTCGTAGAGATCCTTGGTCACCTCCTCGGCGGCCTGGAGCACTGCCTCGTCATGAGCGCCGGTGGCAGCCTCTTCCTTCTCCTCCTCTTCCTCCTCGGCCGCGATCAGCGCGAGGAGTTGCTCGCGCTGGGCCTCAAGGCCCCGGATCTCCATCTCTAGGTCGGCGGAGCCCTCGGCCCGCAAGGCGGCTTCGGTGGCGCGCGACGCCTCGATGGCCTTGGAAAGCTCCGCCTCGGCCCCCCGCTGCGACGCCTGCGCCTTGGTCGCCTGGGCGCTCAGCTCCGCGACATTGACCTCAACGTCGTCGACGTCCCGCTGCAACTCCTCCAGCCGCAACGCGTCCTCGTCCTCGTCCGGTGCCTGGCGCGTGCCGCATAAGGCGCAGGTAGAACCCTCGTCCGCCCGCGAATGCCGGTTGTGGTCGATGCCGGCATCGCACGAGGGGCAGCAGACGGGGCGCAAGGTCCGGAGCACCACGCCGGCTGCCCGCTCGTCCCTGAGTTGCTGCAAGGCCCTCCGCGTTTCGAGGAGCAGGGTCGTCGCGCCCTGCAACTGGCGGTCCACCCTGACCGCCTCCTGCCGCGTCTCCTCGATCCCCTCGCGCAGGGCCAGCAGCCGACGGTCCTGCTCAAGCATCGTGGCCCGCAGGACGGCACGGTCGGGCCCGGGGCGGACCCGGCCGCGCGCGGACGAAAGGGAGGCGTCGACCGCTTCGAGCCTAGTCCGGAGCCTGTCCCCGAGGCCGCGGGAGGCGGTGGGACGCTCGGCCTTCGTCGCCCTCAGCCGCTTCAGCGCCGTTGCGGCAGCCGTGTAGGTGCTGACCCACGGCAGGCCCATGAACATCTGCAGCAGCCTCAGCGGGATGGCATCGACCAGCAGCTCGCCGAACACGGCCTTGCCCGGACCGTCGACGAACAGCGCCGACGCGATGACCGGCCAGCCATGGGTATGGCTGCCGTCCTTCTCGTTGTGGGCATGGAACCTGGCGAAGCCGAACTCCGCCAGCATGGCGTCCTCGACGGCCCGTTCGAGAGGCTTCCCGACCGTGCCCTCGTACAGGGTGAACCACCCGCCCTCCTGTTCGCGGCTGAAGCTGCCGGCCGCGCCCTTGTCGGGGTCGCCCGCCTCCTTCGTGACGAGGAGCCGGTGGCCGATGCCGTTAGCCTCGAAGACGACCTCCGCCTTGCTCAGCCATCGCCACACGTCCGGCTTCACGCGTTCGTGGATGTCGCCGCGGATGCCCCCCTGGATCACGCCCAGCAGGGTCGACTTGCCCCTGAAGTTCTGGTCCGAAACGATGGCCCAGAGCCCGGGACCGAAAGTGAAAGTCTGGCCGAACGGGCCGTCGGCGACGGTGCCCTCCTTGATACCCTTCAGCGTGACAGAGCGGATGCGGAGGCTCTTCCTACGGGGCAAGGTGGATTGAGGCTCGACGGCGTGCCGGTCGAGCATCTCCTGCACGACCGGCATCGGCAGGGATGCCTTGCCGGCGATGGCCTCGATCCACTCCGCTGCCGTGGCTTGCGTGCTCATCATCGTCCCCTGAGGCTCCGGAGCCGGGCCAGGACGCGCTCCTTGATGGACGGGATTTCGGTCCCGTGGCGGGCGTCGCGGTACTCGGGATGGAGATACTGGTCGCCCTTCAGGTCAGAGCCGCTCCGGAAGCCGGCCAGCGTCATCACGAGCTCGACCCGCGACCTATACCAGCCAAGGCTCGGCTGCTCGCGCTCGATCCGCTCGATGAACGCGAACGAGGTCGGAAGGACGATGAAGTCGTGCCGGCGCTGGCCGGTGGTCTGCTTCAGCGGACGCACCAGGCCATGCGCCGCGAGGATCGAGAGCGGCATCTCGATGTTCTGGAAGGCCCCGCGGCGCCAGCGGACCATCGCGACCGTGCGAAGGTCCGGCTCGTCGGCGTCGAAGATGTCGGACGCAGCATCCAGGGCGGCAGGATCGCCCTCGGTCTCGAAGCGGGTCAGGAGTTCGTCGGCCAAGTAATCCGGGTAGCGGACGAGGAAGTCGATAGCCATCGCCCGCTTCTCGCCGCGGAAGATGCGCCCATCGTGTGCGGCCTCCTCGCTCCCGAGTGCCAGGATGTACAGGAGGCGCACCGCGTCGCGATGGTGGAACCCGATCTGCGGCTTGGCCGGTCCGCCCCGCGCAGGACGGGTCGTGTCAGGGCTCGTGGTCGTCTCGGGCTGCCCGTCCATCGTGGTCGCTCAAGGTCGTGGAGGCCAAGTCACGTCGGTGACGAGGCGTGCGCCGGCCGGCGCCGAGTTCGTGTCGCCGGAAGGCTAGCCCGCCGAAGCACCGGCTTCCAAGCCGCCTCGCGGCCATCGACGCTCGACGGGGTCAGACCGGGCCGGTGACATAACGGCTTGGCAGTGGCCCGGTTCGTTCGCGCGCAGGGTATTGGGTTAGCGCTACCCGATACCCTGCCGCCGAGTTGTGTTTCCCGGCCCCCAGGGGTCACCCGGTCGGGACGGCCTCTGGCGCCGTTTTGGATCCGGGCACCTCGGGCTTGCGCAGGCTTCCAGGCCGGGACAGGTTCGCGGCCGCTCAGGAGATACCGTCATGAAACCCGTCGGCGAGCACCCAACCAACTGACGGCCGGAGTGCCGCCATGGCCGAGCCTCCGCGCCCTTAGGGATAGGGCGAGCCACGTCGGGTCCGGGACGTCCTCGACGTGCCTAGCGGGCCGGGGCCGGGACTGCTCCCTCCCAGTGAGGACGCGCAGGATCGTGGCGGGATCGTAGGCGTTGTTGGGCATGCCGGGATGCTCCCGCCGGCAGGCCTCGTTAGCCGCCCCAGTTCAAAAAATTCTCGTCCGCCGGCGATGATCGCGGACGTCCAGGCCACGATGGTCTGGCTACCACATGAAAAAAACGGGAATGTTCAAACCCGAAAATTTGTCGATCCAGACAATTTGTGGCCGCCCGCTAAGCTATTATGAACCAAATCTGATTCAGGTTCCAACAGGTATTTGCGATTACATCAACAGGCCTCCCGGCGATGGCGTCGGCATGAGGCAGGACAGATGGCTCCTTACACCACGCAGACCGCGCTTGAGCTCGTAAAGGAACTCCAGGGGAAGGCCCGCTGGTCCGACAAGAGTTTATCGATGCGGCTTCGCCGCGGCGAGCCGCTAAGAATCTTCATCGAGCGGAGCATGATGGGCGGAAGCGTCGTCTATGCAATCTGGAGGGACGACGGCGCCATCGGCGGCTTCGCTCACCGCATTGTGTCGGGCCTAGCTACGGCTGAGGCCCAGGCTGTCAGCGTCGAGGACAGCCTCGTCTACAGAGTCCCAGACGAGAGAGGGGCGCGGTTCCTCGCGGCCGGGTTTGGTGACGGCCGGGTACCCGGTCCGGAGGAGGAATACGTCATCTCCATGGAAATCTGGGATCCGGACGGCCGCCTGGACGAGAATGGCCGACTAGTGGCGACGACCTATCTGGAAGTCGGTCCCTGACGGGCATGGTCACGGGTCTGCAGGGCCTCTTCGACGAGCTCGGCGACCCGCTGCCCCGCGGCCCGGGCGCGCTTCTCGCGGATGGCGACGATGCGGGTCGGGGGCGTCCCCGGCGACGAGACGACGAGCTCGCCGTCGGCGTGGAGGCGGACTGTAATCGTGATGGGGTCGCTCATGGCAGGGGAAGGGGCTTGAAGCGGGCGCGCTCGCGCTCGTAGTGCTCCAGGACGTGGTCGACCCAGGGGGCCATGCCGCTCGCCTTAAGCTTCAGGCGCTGAGCCCGAGCGTACACCTTGCGGGTCACGTCCTCGATGCGTGCCTCCTCGCGGTTCTCGGTCTTGTCCCGCGCGTGCGCCAGGATCGCCGAGCCAGCGCCCCCGAGCTGCTCCTCGTCGAGGAAGGTCCCGAGCGTGCGCCGGGCATCGTGCGGGGTCCAGACCCTGATGCCGTAGCGCTCGAACAGGTTGCCGTGGGGACGCTTGAACAGCGGCCCCTTCTTGCCCTTCCTCGTCTTGCCGGCCTTCGTCTTGCCCTCCAACCGATGGAAGAGGCCGGTGAACCCGGCCGGGGTCACGTGCTTACCGTCGACCCGACTGGGGAAGCGCCACGGCGATGACGGGTCCGCCCCGAGCCGATCGATCGCCGCGATCGCGGCCGGCGGGATCGGCAGGGCGTGCGGGCGGCCTCCCTTCCGGCCGCTCTTCATTTCCTTCGCGGTCCAAGTCCAAACCTCCCAGCCGGGCATGTCGGGCATGGGGATGATGCCGTCGCGCCGGGTGCGTCCGAGGCTGCCCGTCCTCTGCCCGGTCAGGACGACTGCCCAGACGGCTGCCAGCATGCCGTTCTCGGTCTCCTGGTCAGTCGAGCTGAGGGTACGGTGATGCTCGATGACGAGCAGCGTTCGGACGAGCTCCTGGATCGTCGGCGTGTGCTCGCGAGCCTTCGAGCTGTACTCGATGTGCCAGCGCTCCTGCCACCACGCGTGCTTTTCGTCCGCGAGCCCCGAGCGCGTCGCATGACTGCGCCACCCCCAGGTCAGCGCTTCCTTGCACTGCGCGACGACGCGGGCCGCGGCGGAGAGGGTGCGGGATTCAATCACGCGGTCGCGCAACTCCTCCAGATCCGAGATCTCAATCGAGGCCAGCTCCAGCCTCTCGATTGGCTCGAACTCGGGGCCGGTGTGGTAGGCCGAGTAGCTGCGCCGGTAGCTCTCCTTTAGGTCAGGCAGCTTCGATGCGAGGAACTCGGCCATGAGGTCCTGCCACTGCCATGGCCCGCGCCGGCGGCGGTCCTCGTCGGACTGCACCTCGACAGTCTCCGCGAACGCGGCGTCCGCGGCGAGCTCGACCGGCTTGCCCTTGGCCAGCACCGCCTCGAACACGTGCAGATCCTCGCGCGGGTTGACCCCGGCCTCGACGTCCCGGCGCGCGCGGTCGGCGGCGAGCCGGGCCGCCGGCAGGGTCAGGGCGTCCATGGAGCCGAGGCGGAACGTCCCCTTGCGGTGGCGGAGGTACCACGTGCCCGCCGCACGCGTGATCCGCAGGGTGAGGCCCGGGGTGTCCGCGTCGGCGATCTCCGCGCCGCGGCCGACGAGCTTCCCCTCCTGGATCATGCGGGCCGCGCGCTCGACGGTCGCCGCCGTCATTCTCACGCGCTCGCGCTCGTAGCTGCCCCTGCCTGCCGCCTTCGCCATGGCCCATCCCCCGGGATACAACGGGGATACAACATGGGTATTCGGGCCGTGGCAACGAAGATGTCACCCCTCTAAACGAGGAAAACCACGCAACATCAATGGCTTCTGAGGAGATGGTTAACTGAATATCGGGAGGGGTTCACTTGGGCCATATAGCTTCCCAAGCTGAATGTCGTCGGTTCGATCCCGATCGCCCGCTCCACCAACTCCTTGGAATAGAACACCTTTTCATCAGCCTAGCGGCCGATGTGTTCCCCATGTTCCCCATGGTGTTCCCCACTGTTCCCCTCCCCTACCCGGAATCCGTTCGCTTCCGCGGAGCAGAGGTCGGGCGCTTGGTGGTGGAGCACTCTCGGTTGTCCCGGAACACGGTGGAGGGTAGGCCCGGAAGCTGGCGACGCCACGGGACCAATCGTGGACGGCAGCGGAGGCGGCAACGTCCGCCATACCGGAGGCTCACCCTTCGGCCGCACCAAGATCCGGGGGACCGTCTAGCTTGCCTTGGCGATGTTCGTGCACCTGGGACGGCTTACGGGGTCGGCTCGGATCCCTTCGGGACGTCTCGCTTGGTGCGAGAAGAGGCCGGCGGCGGGGCTCGCCCGAAGAGCGACATCCAGGCCTTCATCAGACGCTCCGGCGAGAAGCGGTCGGCCTCAGCCAACATGCGCTCTTGCATGTGGGCCATGACTGCGGCCTGAAGCGGCCGCACGTCGGGGACGCCCAGGAACACCCGGGCCTCCTCAGGGGTGCAATCGACATCAGCGGTGACCTGCATCGTGAGATCCTCCTCATCCTGAGGAATGCGGGACAACCGTGAACGATCCCGTGCTCCTGAAGCAGCAAGGTGGCCCCTCCGCAAAACGTGTCGGATCACTAGTGGTAACTACCGAGGCTGAGGTCGGGTCGACCACCGGGTTTTGCGCTTCACGAAGCCATCCTCAGCGCCAGACGGGTCTTCGTCACCGTTCCGGTGTTCCAGGTCATTCGGCATTGCCCGATCTCTCAACGAGACTCGCTGACGCCCGTTCTGTTGGCGCACACCGTGATCATCGTCTGGCAGGATAAGGTTCTGCATAGGATGGCAATCGCCCGTGCTGCCTGATCTGACCCGTTGCACTGGCCGTGAACGGCACTGCCAACGAGGCGTTGATCCGGCTGGAAGCCAAGGAGCCACGTCATGCCTGACAAGCCAGTATCGCCGGTATCGACGGAGGCACTCGCTGAATCGGCCTACGACCAGCATGCCGGTCGCTTTCGCCAGTCGCCCAACGGGCAGACCAGGCCCGAGCAGCCCGCGGTGCCCGCTCCCGAGCCGGACGGAACCGATCCGGCGGCGCAGCAGGCCGGTCAGCCTCAGTCCTGAAGGCGCGGTGCCAAGCCTGAGCTGTGAATAGCTCGACGACGGCGCCGTGCTCGAAAAGCTCAGTCTGGCAAGTTCTCGCCGAAGTCTGCGAGGTGCCAGGCGCGAACCTTCCGCTTAACAGCACGAAGCTGCGCCATTAGGCACTTGGTCGAGCCACAGTGAGGCTTCTTGACGAAGCGCCACACGCCCGCGGCAGCGCCTCGCTTCATACAGAGGAGCGATGCCGGAACCGGATGATCGAGCAAGCCTTCTCCCTCTGACGCTGCTGCAGTTGAGGCTCCATGACCAAGCCGACAGATCCCAAGCTCGACGATGATCCTCTGCACCCGGCGGTTGGACTCAGAGCATATGCGCAACGTCCGCCGAAGGCGGAGGGTGAGAGTGCGACCTCATCCGGCGCCACGGATCCCGCCGATCAGGGCAAACCCGGGCACAGTGCCATGGAGGATGGTGGCGGGCGGCCGAGGCCCGGCCAGGACAAGAAGCCGGGTTACCGAGGCGCGTAGAGCTGGTCGGGCGCCATCGTGACTTGGAGCGTGCATGTCGACCAACGACCCCGATCCGACAAACCCGGCGGTTGATCCGACTGCCGAGGGGCGCGGGCTCGTCAACAAGGCCGGCCGAGGGATGCATGCCCGTACCCGGTCGACTCGGAGGAGCGCGAGGAGTGGATGGAGGGCTACGATGGCCGCGCGAGGGGAACGCCTCCCGACCAGCCGATGGGGCCGACGTAGGTCGAGTGCGCTGGCGTCATCCCCCCTCGAGCGGGCCGGGAAAAGGCCGGGAATGTAGCCGGGGCTTTGCATTGCAAAGGTGATATTGAGCGGATCATTGCATAAACAGGTTTAATCTCGAGTAGATCGCACGGCAATGCTCTGTCATCAATAATGACTGCCATGTTCCGCCGATGCTTCGGTTGCGCATACTCGGTTCATTTTTGACGATTTTATCATACACGAGGGAGCTGGCCACGAACAACCTATTGCGCGCGAGTATTAAGACTCCTGTCAGAGCAAAACCGTGCTAAAATCCTCTGTATGGCGCTGGTGATCCCGCATCTGCGGCAGAATGCTGCAAGCTACGCACCAACACGACAGTAAGTTCCTTCTGGAATCAATTCATATCAAGATGAAAGTGCTCTGAAAGGAGCTTAACTTGCCTTATCTCGGACAAATATCAATCAGGAGAGCATCATGACCATCGGGATGATTCTTGCTTATGTGGCGAATTCCTATCAGTCTGCTCGATCCAGGCGTGAACTGAGCCGGTTCAAGGATCATGAGCTTGCCGAACTTGGAGTTACTCGGGCTTCGATCAGCAGATGGAATCCTTAGTGCTTCGAACCTGGTGCGGCCGGAGCTACCTACCGTGGCGAATGGGCCCTGTGTCAATCGGCGTCCAAAAGGGGGTCCTTCCGCGCTTT
>NZ_BPQQ01000010.1 GCF_022179325.1 Methylobacterium isbiliense
CGCCTCGGCGGGATTGCCGCCCATGATGATCATGGTCTTGGCGTTGCGGATGTCGTTGTAGGAGTTGGTCTGAGCGCCGTAGCCCCAGGTATTGGCGACGCCCGCCACGGTGGTGGAGTGGCAGATGCGGGCCTGATGGTCGACGTTGTTGGTGCCCCAGAAGGCGCCGAACTTGCGCAGCAGGTAGGCGGCCTCGTTGGTGTATTTGGCCGAGCCGAGCCAGTAGACCGAATCGGCGCCCGATTCCGCCCGGATGGCCAGAAGCTTGGAGCCGACCTCCTCGATCGCCTGCTCCCAGCCGATGCGGTGCCACGCGCCGCCCTGAAGCTTCATCGGGTATTTCAGGCGCCGCTCGCTGTGGACGAGTTCGCGGATGGCCGCGCCCTTGGCGCAGTGGGTGCCGCGATTGATCGGGCTCGCCCAGGACGGCTCCTGGCCGACCCAGACGCCGTTGACGACCTCTGCCGTGACCGTGCAGCCGACCGAGCAATGGGTGCAGATGTTGCGGCGGATCACCGTCTCGAGGCCGACCGCGGAGGAGCCTGCGGCCTTCGCCTCGCGCACCGCGCCGAGGCGCAGCGAGCCCGCCGCCGCGAGCCCGCCGGCCACGAGGCCGGAGCGCCGCAGGAAGCTGCGCCGATCGAGGGCGGATGCCTCGCCCGGAGGTAGGATGGCCTGACGGGGCGGCCGCGCTCCGGTGTCCCTGCGCTTGACCAGCATGAGGCCTGCTCCTCGCGAGTGGCGGCTGCCCCGGCCGGAGATCCGGTCGGCGCGCACCGGATCCGGAGCATCCCGGATCCGGCGTCGCGCGCGTTCACCCGGGTTAACGGCGCTCGCCTTTTTGCGCCGTCGCTGAGGCGGAGCGGTCCTGCCTCGCTCGCCGCCTCGGCCTCGTCACCCCGTCGATTCCATGTCGGACTCGCCGGCGGGTCCGATCGGCGGCAAGGCGCCGGTTCCGGGCGTGGCGTCCGCGTTCATGAGACGGGGATCGGCGTGCGGGCCCGCGGCGGGCATCTGCGGCCGCACCGGCGGCGCGGCGCCGAGCCGCCGCAGGGTCTCGGGCGGCGTCTCGGCCTCCGTGGCCGCGACGCTCGCGACGCTGCCGCCCTCGACCGCGTCGCGCCGCGCCCGGTCGGAGGCGATCCGCACCACCTCCGCCTCCCCGTCCGGCTCGCGGTTGATCCGGCGCTGCAGGCGGCCGGGGCGCGCCGCGTCCAGGGGATCGTCCTGCCCGAAATCCTGGCCGTTGCGGTCGGTGTAGGGATCGAAGTCCCGCAGGTTCCGACGGCCCGGGCGGCCCGCGGCCGCTCCGTTCTCCGGCGTCCCGCGGTCGCTGAGCGCCACGAGGGCCAGTTCGCCGAGCCCGAGCGCGACCAGCAGGGCACGGTCCTCCCGGCGCTCGCGGCGCATCAGCAGCCCGGCCCCGACGAAGGACAGGGCGCTCAGCGCGTCCAGCGCGAGGTGGGTGCGCATCGGCAGCACGGGCAGGAGCCCGCCCTGGTGCCGGGTCAGCAGGGTGTAGGCGAGGTGCCAGACCGGGCCGACGCCCATGATCCTCCGCGTCCCCGGTCCGCGTCCCGGCATCCGGCCGAGTGCGGCGACGAAGGCCGGGATCGCGTAGTCGCTCGCGGCGTGCAGGCGTGTGCTGATCACGTGACGCTCCCGGCATGAGGTGGACCGCTCATCAAGAGAACGCGCCGGGCGGCGGATGGCGCCCGGCCGGCGCCCCCGGCGTGACGCCACGACGCAATCCGGCTCGGATGCGCGACCCTGCGGTCGGGCGCGGCCGAGCCTCCTGGCCGAGCCTCCAGGCCGAGCCTCCACCCGCCGCAATAGGTCAGGGCCGGCGCGGCGCCGCGAAGGGCGACAGCGACCGCTTCAGGAAGCGGCCCCGGCCGGGCGCTCCCAGGATGCGGCCCTCCTCGGCCACCACCTCCCCGCGCGCGATGGTCATGACCGGCCAGCCCGTGACGCTGATCCCCTCGTAGGGCGTGTAGTCGGCGCCGTGGTGCATCAGCTCCTGGCGGATGGTCTCCTTCCGGTTCGGATCCCAGATGACGATGTCGGCGTCGAAGCCCGGCGCGATCGAGCCCTTGCCCGGATAGAGGCCGTACATCCTGGCGTGATTGGTCGAGGTCAGCGCCACGAACTCGTTGAGGGAGATCCGCCCTTCGACCACCCCCTTCGAGAACAGGATCTGGAGCCGCGTCTCGACGCCCGGGATCCCGTTCGGGACCCAGCGGAACGAGGTGCGGGCCTTCGGGTTCAGCTTGCCCTGCTCGCCCGCGTAGAAGAACGGGCAATGATCGGAGGAGAAGGTCTGGAAGACGCCCGTGCGCAGGCCTTCCCAGATCGCCTCCCAGCTCGCGTGGTCGCGCGGCGGCGGCGAGCAGACGTACTTGCCGCCGCTCTCGTCCATGTTGAGGCCCTTCAGGTCGTCGGCCGTCAGCGCGATGTATTGCGGGCAGGTCTCGCCGTAGACCTTCAGCCCCTTCTGCTGCGCCCAGCGGATCTGCTCCATCGGCTCGCGGCCCGAGACGTGCACGATCATGATCGGCACCTCGACGAGTTCGGCGTGGCTGATCGCCCGGTGGGTCGCCTCGCGCTCGACCGAGGCCGGGCGGGACACGGCGTGGTAGTAGGGCGCGGTCTTGCCGGCGCGTTCGAGTTTTTCCGTCATGAAGCGGATCGCGTCGTAGCCCTCGCAATGGACCATCACGAGCGCGCCGCATTCCCGGGCGCAGTCGAACACGTCGAGCAGCTGCCGGTCGTTCAGCACCAGGTCGTCGTAGGTCATGAAGACCTTGAACGAGGTGTAGCCGTCCGCCACCAGCGCCGGCAGTTCCTGGCCGAGCACGCTGGGCGTTGGGTCTGAGACGATGAGGTGGAAGCCGTAATCGCAGTAGCTCCTGCCGTCGGCCTGCGCGTGGTAGTCGAGGACGCTCTGCCGCAAGGGCGCGCCGCGGGGCTGGAGCGCGAAGGGCAGCACCGTCGTCGTCCCGCCGGCGATGGCCGAGCGCGTGCCGGACTCGAAGTCGTCCGCCATCTCAGGCCCGCCGAAGGCCGGCTGGGCGAGGTGGACATGGCTGTCGATGCCCCCCGGCATGACCAGCAGGCCGCCGGCGTCGATCTCCCGCGCGCCTCCCGCGAGGCTCTCGGCCACGGCGACGATCCGGCCGGCCCGGATCGCCACGTCGGCCCGGACCGTGTCGGCCGCCGTGACCACGGTGCCGCCGCGAATGACCAGATCGTAGGTGCTCATCCACCGTCTCCCTCGGACCATCGGTGCCATGCGTTTTGAGCGGATCGGCGCAGGGCCCGGCCGCGCGTGGTCCTGCGTCCGAATCGGGTCTCAGGCGGCCATCCAGCCGCCATCGACCATCAGGTTGATGCCCGTCACGAAGCTCGCCTCGCCGCTCGCCAGAAACAGGGCCGCCCGCGCGACGTCGTCGGGATGGCCCAGGCGCGGCCAGGGCGTGCGCCGCCGGGCGCGATCGAGCACCGCCTCGTCCAGCAGCCGGCCGCCCTGGCCGGTCACGATCTTGCCGGGCGCGACGGCGTTGCAGATGATCCCCTGGCCGGCGTAATCGGCCGCCACCTGGCCGGTCAGGTAGGCGACGCCGGCCTTGGCGACACCGTAGGCGAGGTCGTCAGGCGCGGCGATCATCCCGTGCTGCGACGACAGGTTGACGATGCGCCCGCGCGCCTCGTTGCGGATCTCCTGCGTGAGCATCCGGCGCGCCGCGGCCCGGCAGCAGATAAAGACGCCCTTCAGGTTCACCGCCATCACCCGGTCCCAGTCACCCTCCTCCAGCTCCGTGAGGCGGCGGGCGTGCCGGATGCAGGCGTTGTTGACGATCACGTCGAGCCGGCCGGTGAGTCGCGCGGCCTCGTCCACCAGCGCCTCGACCGCCTGCGCATCCGAGACGTCGGTCCGGCGGAAGACGGCGCTGCCGCCCTCGCGGGTGATCAGCCCGACCGTCGGCTCGCCGCCTTCGAGCACCGTCTCCGTCACGTCCGCGACCACCACATGGGCGCCGTGGCGGGCAAACAGCCGCGCGATGGCGCGCCCGATCCCCGAGGCCGCCCCCGTCACGATGCAAGTCTGGCCGGCGAGGCGGCGGTTGCCGTCGAAGGCGGGCGGCTGCGTCATGGCGATACGCTCCAGGGCTCGCGGAGGAAGTCGCGGGCGACCGCCGCGAGGTCGAATGCCGGCCGGTAGGCGGTGTCGGCCACGATCCGGGCGACGCTCATCGGCGCCCGGTCGAAGGCCTCGTAGAGGTCGACATTCGCCGCCTCGGGGCCTGAGACCGACCAGCGGAAGCCCGGACGGGCACCCGCCAAAACCGCGCACAACTCGCTCAGCGGCCACTCGAACCCCGCCGCGACGTTGTAGACGGCGTGGCTCGGCCGCCCGGCGTCGAGGAGCGCGAGCAGCCCCGCCACCGCATCCCGGATGTAGAGCCAGTCGCGCCGGCCCGGGCGCGGCAGCCGCACCGGCTCGCCCCGCGCGGCGAGGCGCAGGATCTGGTGCGGGGCGCTCAGGGTGTCGCGCAGCCCCGTGTCGCGCTCGAAGGGGCCGAAGCAGGTGCCGAGCCGCGCGGCGACGAGGTCGAGGCCGAAGGTGTCGGCGAGGCGAAGCGCCGTGGCCTCGCCGGCCTGCTTGCTGATCGCGTAGAGCGAGCGCGGCCGGAGCGGCGTCTCGTCCTCGACCAGGGCCGCCGTGCCGGCCGCGCTCTCGCCGTAGACCGCGCCGGAGCCGAGATAGAGCACCCGCCCCACGCGGTGCCGCGCGGCCGCCCGGATCGCGTCGGCCACGGCGCCGACATTGACCGCGATGACGCCCGCCGGATCGGCGCGCTCGCGGGCGGCATCGGCGGTGACCGCCGCGCCGATGACGAGGCGGTCGGGCCGGGCCTCGGCCAGGATCGGATCGAGCGCCCCCGCCTGCCGCAGGTCGGCCGCCACGAACCGGAAGGTGCCGCGCCCCTCCCGGGGTTCGGCCGGGGGCGGGGCGCGGTCGACCCCGATCACGTCCTCGCCCCGAGCGACGAGGGCGGCGGCGAGCGCCCCGCCGACGAACCCGGAGGCGCCGGTGACGAGGAGGGTCACGGTGCCGCCTCCCCCAGGCTACTTGTCGCCGAGATCGGCCGCCGGCTGCCCGGTCGCGGCCTGGAGGAAGCTGTAATCCATGTTCCTGGACACCTCCGCCGAGACGTCCTTCGAGATGTATCTCAGGTCCCGCATCATCCCGGCGATCGCCAGCGCCTGCGGCTTGTACATCCGGTAATCGGGCTTGAGGTTCTCGATCGCCCCTTCGGCGATGGCCTTGTCGAGGCCGGTCACCTTGGTGATGACGCCGACCCAGGCCTCGCGGTTCTTGCCGATGTAATCGTTGACCTTGACGATGGCGGCGACGGTCGATTCCAGGCCCTTGCGGTTGCCCTTGATCACGTCGGACCGGGTCAGCATCAGGTTGGTCAGATTGCCCGCCGACTGGTCGTACGGGTAGGTGAAGAACTTGCCCGCCTTCACCTGCCGGATCTGGGTGGCGAAGGGCTCGACCGAGCAGATCAGGTCGACCTCGCCCCGGCGCAGCGCCTGGGCATGGTCGGACGGGTTCGGAATGTTGACGAACTCGACTTCCTTGGCGAAGTCGATGCCCTGCCTGGCGAAGGCGCCGCGCATGTGGATGTCCTGCGCGTTGCCGCGGGAGGCGGCGACCTTCAGCGGCTTGCCGGCCGCCTTGCGCTCGGCGATCAGCGTCTTCAGGGCGGCCCAGTCGTTGGCCTCCACCGGCAGGTCGTTGCTCAGCACGATCTGCGAGCCGCCGTTGACCTGGCCCGAGATCGCCACGAGGTCGAAGCCCTTGTCGAGGGCGGTGGCGTAGTGGAGGTAGGTGATCTGGCCGAGATCGATGCTCTTCGAGACGAGCGCGGTGAGCACGTCGTTGCCGGTGTTGAAGGGCACGACTTCGAGGTCGATGTCCTTGGCATAGTCGGGCGTGAGCACGAGCGGGGTGCAATGGGCGCACTTGGCGAAGCCGAGCTTGATCTTCGGCCTGTCCTGGGCCGCGGCCGCCACGGTGATGAGCGGGATCAGGGCCAGACCGGCCAGCCAGCGTCGCAGAATCGTCATCAGAGTCCTCCTCGTCCGTGATGGGATCAGGCCGCGCTCGACGCCGGATCGATCCGGCCGGCCAGGCTGGTGGTGACCACAGCGGCCGTCTGGCCGACATGCTCCTGCAGGAGGCGGCCGGCCTGGAGCGGATCGCGCGCGTCGAGCGCGTCCAGAATGGCTTGGTGCTCGCGGATCGACTGCTCCCAGCGGTCCTCCAGCCCGAGGGCGAAGACGCGCACCTGATCGGCGCGCGAGAGCAGCGCGGCATGCACCTCGGCGAGCGGCACGTTGCGGGCCGCCAGCACGATGGTGCGGTGGATGGTGCGGTTGGCCGCCGCGTAGCTGTCGCGGCGCCCCGCCTCGTGCTCGCGCACGATCTCGGCCTGGAGCGCGCGCAGGCGCTCGAGGTCCGCCGCCGTGATGCGCTGGGCGGCGAGTTCGGCCGCGATGCGCTCGATCCCGGCCAGCGCCTCGAACAGTTCGCGGATCTCGGCCGCCCGCAACGGCCGCACGCACGGCGAGCGGTTCGCCCGCAGCTCGACGAGGCCCTGCTGGGCCAGAAGCTTGATCGCCTCCCGGATCGGCGTGCGCGAGATGCCGAGCATCGCCGAGAGCTCCACCTCGACCAGGGACGCGCCGGGCGCGAGGTCGCCGCGCACGATCAGGTCGCGCAGCCGTTCGGCCGCCTGCTCGTGGAGGTTCGCCCGCACGACGCGCTGACCGGCCATGATCGCGGCGTCGAGGCGCTTGCGCGGCCGGCCGCGACGGCGGGCGGCGGCGGCATCGGTCGGCGTGGGTGGGCGCTGCATGAGCGAGTCATACCGCGGTTCTCACCGCGCCGGTGCCGATATATTTCGCATTTATCGGCGTTTTTGCAGTCACTTCGCGCAAATTGCATGCAATCGCCAGAAAAGGCTTGCGCCCGGCCCCGCCCCCTCCCCAAGTGGTGCCAGGCAACGCGCCGCCCTCACCCGCGACGGCCCGGCCCGCGGGGGGCGCCACGATCTCATCCGGAGCCCATCATGCAGACGGCAAGCGAGAGGCTGCCGGCCGCGCGATACGCCGCGGCTTGGCGCCTCTGGTCGAAACTGGAGCGCGTGGTCGTCCCGGCGCTCATCCTGGCGGGCTGGGAGGCGTTTTCCCGGTCGGGTGCCCTGCCGCAGAGCCTGCTGCCGCCCCCCTCCGCGGTGCTGCATGCGCTCGGGGACTGGGTGCTGGGCCTGGACGGCAGCACGCAGGATTATTCGGGGACGTGGTTCAGGCACGCCCTGTCGAGCTCGTGGCGCGTCTTCGCCGGATTCGTGATCGCCGGCCTGTCCGGCATCCTCATCGGCACCGCCATCGGCTGGTCGCGCTCGGCCGAGAAGACGCTGGAGCCGACCCTGCAGATGCTCCGGCCGGTGCCGCCGGTCTCGTGGATCCCGCTCGCGATCATCTGGTTCGGCATCGCCGACAAGCCCGCGATCTTCCTCGTGTTCCTGGGCGCCTTCTTCCCCACCCTGATGAACACGATCCACGGGGTGAAGACGATCGACCGCAACCTCATCCGCGCCGGCGCCATGATGGGCGCCAGCGGCCGGCAGCTCCTCGTGCACATCGTCGTGCCGGCCGCCCTGCCGTCGATCTTCGCCGGCCTGCGCATCGCGATCGGCTCGGCCTGGATGCTGACGGTCACCGCCGAGATGGTCGCGGTGAAGAGCGGCGTCGGATACGTGCTGTGGGATTCCTACTATTTCCTCCGCTACGACATGGTCATCGCCGCGATGGTGTCGATCGGCCTGCTCGGCTACCTGTCCGATCTCGCGATCAAGCGGCTGATGGGCGTCGTGCTCCGCTGGCAGCGCACCACCACCGTCCAGGGCCGGGAGGGCTGAGCATGGCCGAGATCGCGATCCGCAGCATCGTCAAGACCTTCACGGACCGCACGCGGGGCCGCGAGATCACCGCGCTCGACACCGTGAGCCTGAACATCGGCGACCACGACTTCGTCTGCCTGCTCGGGCCGTCGGGCTGCGGGAAGTCGACGCTGCTCAACATGATCGCCGGCTTCGAGGCGCCGAGTTCGGGGCGGATCGAGGTCGGCGGCACCCTGGTCGAGAAGCCGGGCGCGGATCGCGGCGTGGTCTTCCAGCAGCCGACGCTGATGCCGTGGCTGACCGTGGCCGACAACGTCGCCTTCCACCTCAAGCTCAAGGGCGTCGGCCGCACCGAGCGGCGCGCGCGCGCCCAGCACTTCATCGACCTCGTGGGGCTCACGGGGTTCGAGGGACATTATCCCTCCGAACTCTCCGGCGGCATGAACCAGCGCGTCGGCATCGCCCGCGCGCTCCTGATGAACCCGCGCGTGATCCTGATGGACGAGCCCTTCGCGGCCCTCGACGCCCAGACCAAGCTGGAGATGCAGGAGGAACTCGTCGCGATCTGGCAGCGGATCCGCTGCACGATCGTGTTCGTGACGCACAGCGTCGACGAGGCGCTCGTCCTCGGCAACCGGATCGCCGTGATGACGCGCCGGCCGGGCCGGATCCGCGATTATTTCGACTTCGACATGCCGCGCCCGCGCGACATCACCTCGCCGGCCTTCAACGATGCCAAGCGGCGCGTGCTCGCGCTCATCCGCGAGGAGGCCGGATCGAGCCGCAAGGCGGCCTGACCCGCCGCTCGACACGCCCGTCCCAGGACCCGCCATGACCGTTTCCATGACGCCCGCGCCTACGACGGCGCCCGAGCCTGCGACAGCGCCCGTGCCCCTCCGGCTCGGCATGCTGACACCGTCCTCCAACACCGTGCTCGAACCCGTGCTCGCGCGGATGACGGGGCCGAGCGCACTCAGCGTCCATTACAGCCGCTTCCGCGTCACCGAGATCTCGCTCTCGCAGCAGGGGCTCGGGCAGTTCGCCCTCGACGGCATGCTGCAGGCGGCGGAGCTGCTCGCCCATGCCAAGGTCGACGTCATCGCCTGGAACGGCACCTCGGCCGGCTGGCTCGGCTTCCCGCAGGACGAGGAGCTCTGCGCCCGCATCACCGCCGCCACCGGCATCCCGGCCACGAGCTCGGTCCTGGCCTTCCGGGATGCCTTCCGGAGCCTCGGGATCGGGCGGGTCGGGCTCGTCACGCCCTACACCGCGGACGTGCAGCGGCGGATCATGGCAAACTGGGCGGAGGCCGGCTTCCCGTGCACGGCGGAGCGGCACCTGAACCTCTCCGACAACTTCTCCTTCGCCGGGACCGCCGAGACGGTGATCGCCGACATGGTCCGTCAGGTCGCGGCGGAGGGGTGCGACGCGGCGGCGATCGTGTGCACCAACATGCGCGGGGCCGCGGTCGCGCCGGGGCTCGAACGGGATCTCGGCATCCCGGTGATCGATTCGGTCGCGGTGACGCTCTGGGCGAGTCTGCGCCGGATCGGCGCCGGGACGGGCGCCTTCGCCGGGTGGGGCCGGATCTTCGCCCTCCCGACCGCCGCCCCCGCGCACCGCACCGGCAGGGCCGTCGCGTGACCGGCGCGCGCATCCTGCTCCTCAATCCGAACACCTCCGCCGAGATGACGGAGCGGATGCTGGAGGCGGGCCGGGCGGTGGCGGCGCGGGACACGGATCTGGTGCCGCTCACGGCCGTGCGCGGCGTGCCCTACATCGCGACGCGGGCCGAGGCACAGATCGGCGGCGCGATCGCCCTCGAGATGCTGGCCGAGCACCATCGCCGCGTCGACGCGGCCATCATCGCGGCCTTCGGCGATCCGGGCCTGTTCGGGGCCCGGGAGCTGTTCGACATCCCGGTCGTCGGGCTCGCCGAGGCCGCCATGCTGACCGCCTGCATGCTCGGGCGCCGGTTCGCCATCGTCAGCTTCGCCCGCGCGCTCGGCCCCTGGTACGAGGAATGCGTGGCGATGCACGGGCTCACCGGCCGCTGCGCCGGAATCCGCCTGCTCGACTCGCCCTTCCGGGAGGTGACCGCGGTGCAGGAGGAGAAGGAGGATCGTCTCGTCCGGCTGGCCAACGAGGCCGTCCAGCGGGACGAGGCCGACGTCGTGATCCTGGCCGGAGCGCCGCTGTCGGGTCTCGCCGCCAAGGTGGCCCACCGCATCCCGGTGCCGGTGGTCGATCAGGTGGCGGCCGCCGTGAAGCAGGCCGAGGCGCTCGCCGCGCTCCGGCCGCGCAAGGCGACCGAAGGCACGTTCCGACGCCCGCCCGCCAAGCGCGTGACCGGTCTGCCGGCCGCCCTCGCCGCCCGCATCACCCATGCGGACGACGTCGAGGCCTGACGCCGAGGCCGGCTCCAGGCGCAGGCGGCGCGGCCGTGGACTGCGAAGCCCCCGGAGAACAGGCCGATCCCACCGAAACCGGCATGCCGCACCGGCCGATCATCCTCCCCCGACGCCGGGAACGGCCGGCGTCGTGCGACGTCGGCTCGTGCGGTCTGCGCCCGTCGGGGCTCGATCCCCGAGTGTCGGCGAGGGAGGATCACCTATCCTGTCCGCGACCCCTGGACCGGCCCGCGTGCGGCGCCACGGCGGCCGGGCTCAGGCGGCGAGGTGGCGGGCGAGGGCGGCCGGGTCGACGTTGCCGCCCGACAGGATGATCCCGACCCGCCGGCCGGCCACCGGCACCGCGCCCGCGAAGGCGGCCGCGGCCGCGAGGCACCCGGTCGGCTCGACCACCAGCTTCATGCGCTCGATGAAGAAGCGCATCGCCGCCACGAGCTGCGCATCGGTTGCCGTGACGATGCCGGCGGCCTCCCGGCGGATGATCGGGAAGGTGTGCGCGCCGAGATGCGTGGTCAGCGCCCCGTCGGCGATCGAGACCGGGACCGGGATGCGCACGACCTCGCCCCTGGCCAGCGACATCTGGCCGTCGTTGCCCGCCTCCGGCTCGACGCCGTAGACCGCGGCCTCGGGCGAGAGGGCGCGCGCGGCCAGAAGCGAGCCCGCGAGCAGGCCTCCGCCGCCGAGGCAAACGAGGATCATGTCGAGCGGGCCGGTCTCCTCGACGAGTTCCATCACCGCGGTGCCCTGGCCGGCGATCACGTCCGGGTGGTCGTAGGGCGGGATCAGCGTCAGGCCGCGCGCCTCGGCGAGGCCGCGGCTCACCGCCTCGCGGTCCTCCGTGTAGCGGTCGTACAGGACGATCTCGGCGCCGTAGCCGCGGGTGGCCGCGACCTTGATGGCGGGCGCGTCGTGCGGCATCACGATCACGGTCGGCGCGCCCTGGAGCGCGCCCGCATAGGCGATGGCCTGGGCGTGGTTGCCCGACGAGAAGGCGATGACGCCGCGGCGGCGCTCGGCCTCCCCCAGCGCCGCGATGGCGTTGTAGGCGCCCCGGAACTTGAAGGCGCCGCCGCGCTGAAGTGCCTCGGCCTTGAAGAACAGGCGCCCGCCCGTGCGGGCATCCGCCGTGCGCGAGGTGAGCACCGGCGTGCGGTGGGCCACCCCCCGGAGGCGGCCGGCCGCCGCCTCCACGTCCGCGAAGGTGACGCTCATCAGCGGTGCTCGAAGCGCGGCTTGCGCTTCTCCAGGAAGGCGGCCATGCCCTCCTTCTGATCGGCCGTGGCGAAGAGCCCGTAGAAGACCCGGCGCTCGAAGCGCACGCCCTCGTCCAGGGTGGTCTCGAAGGCGCGGTCGACGCATTCCTTGGCCACCATGACCACCGGCAGCGACATCGCCGCGATGGTCTCGGCGGTTTTCCAGGCCTCGTCGAGGAGGTCGGCGGCCGGCACCACCCGGGCGACGAGGCCGGCGCGCTCGGCCTCGGCCGCATCCATCATCCGCCCGGTGAGGCACAGCTCCATCGCCTTCGCCTTGCCGACCGCGCGGGTGAGGCGCTGCGTCCCGCCCGCGCCGGGGATCACCCCGAGCTTGATCTCGGGCTGGCCGAACTTCGCGGTGTCGGCGGCCAGGATGAAGTCGCACATCATGGCGAGCTCGCAGCCGCCGCCGAGCGCGTAGCCGGCCACCGCGGCGATGATCGGCTTGCGCCGCCGCCCGACCCTGTCCCATTCGCCGAACGGATCGGCCATGTAGAATTCCGGGTGGGTGCGCTCGCGCATCTCGGCGATGTCCGCGCCGGCCGCGAAGGCCTTGTCCGAACCCGTGATGACGATGCAGCCGATGCCCTCGTCGCGGTCGAACCCGTCGAGCGCCGCGTTGAGTTCGGCGATCAGCGCGTTGCAGAGCGCGTTGAGCTGGGCGGGCCGGTGCAGCGTGACGAGGGCGACCCGCCCCCGCGTCTCGACCCGGATGTTCTCGTAGGCCACCGTCGATCCTCCCGATTCTGCGCCTCCTCGCTAGAAGAGGCGGCGCGGTTCGGCAAGGCGCCGGCGAGGCCTCGGCAAGGCTGCGGCGGTCAGGCGGGAGGCGGGGGGTCGGGCGCCTCGACCACGTGCTGGCGCTGGAGCTGCAGGGCGACGAACCAGCACAGCGAGGCCCAGGCCGCGCCGACGCACCAGCCGGCCAGCACGTCGCTCGGCCAGTGCACGCCGAGATAGATCCGGCTGATCCCGACGAGAAGCGTCGTGACCACGCCGAGGGTCAGCACGAAGGCCTTCACGCGCCGCCCGCGCGAGATGCGCGCGAGCAGGATCGCGAGCGTCAGGTAGGCGATGGCCGACAGCATGGCGTGGCCGCTCGGGAAGCTCGCCGTGAAGGTCTCCATCCCGTGCGGCACGAGGTCCGGCCGCGGGCGCCGGTAGAACATCTTGAGCACCGTCGAGAGCACCTCGCCGCCGCCCACCGCCACCACCACGAACAGCGCGGCGTTCCGGCGCGCCGTCATCACGAGGTAGAGCACCACGCAGGCGGTGACGTAGACGATGCCGAACACGCTGCCGAACGCCGTGATGTCCCGCATCGTCTCGGGCAGCCAGGCCGGGCCGATCGGCTGGGCGAGGTCGCCCGGGCGGCGCAGCGCCAGCAGCAGCCTCTCGTCCAGCCCCTTGGTGTCGCCCTCCGCCACCTGACCGGCGAGCGAGAAGAAGCCGAACCCGAACAGGCTCACGGCGAGCAGCGAGACGAGCGGGCCGAGCTCGTTCAGCCGCAGCCGGCGCCACAGGGCGGTGGCTTGGGGAGGTAGGGGAAGGCGGACGAGCCGGTTCATGCGCTGGCGGTTCCTGCGAACGCGAAACGCCCCCGCGCCTCCCAGGGTCCGCCGAGATAGCGCCAGAGCAGGAGGCCCGTGGCGGCGAAGCGGAACGGCACGAAGGCCTCCTGCAGCCGAGCGTGCAGCGCCCGCGCGGTTTCGGGCGCGACCTTGTTCTGGATCGTCACGTGCGGGCGGAAGCCCTGGCGGTCCTGGGGCGTGAGCCAGGGCGCGAAGGCCTGCGCGAGCCGTCCGCGCAGGGCTGCGACCGCGGGGGCGTCGAGGATGTAGGCGACCCCGCGCCCGGTGAAGCGCAGGCCCGTGACGGCGACGTCGGGCGGCGCCTGCGCCCGCACGAGGGCCGCAATCGTCTCGACGATGCCGCGCTCCTCCTCTCCCGGCAGGTGGTGGAACAGGGTGACGTGGGCCGGAATCCGGTTCAGCGCGGGCGGGAAATGCGCGCGGCGCTCTGCGTCGAAGCGCGCGGAGGCGGCCTCGTCCATCGCCAGGGTGAGGATCAGGGGATCGGGCATCCGCTGCGAGATGGGGCGGGCGCCCCGCTTGTCCATCCGGCCACGCTGTTCAGCCGGGCGGGAGGGCGTTACACGCGCCCCATGACGAAGAGAGACGGCGACCTCGTCCATGTCGGGCAGGACGGGTGGCTTTTCCTGACCGGCGGCACCAACGCCGTGCTCCGGCAGTACCGCCCATCGCTTGCCGGGGCGTGGCGCCTGCGGCGGTGGCGGCGGCTGATCGAGCGGCGCACCGCCCGGGCAGCGGGGCTCGGCATCCGCCACCTGCACGTCGTGGTGCCGGAGAAGCTGAGCATCTACGACCACAAGCTCGACGGCCTGCGCCTCGATCCCGCCCGCGCGCCCGCCCGGCGCCTCGGCGCCCTGATGGCCCGCTCCTCCGCCGCGGGCGCCTGGATCGATCTCGTCGGGCCGCTGCGGGCGGCGCGCGAGGCCGATCCGCCGCTCTACCGGCGCACCGACACCCACTGGAGCCCGGAGGGCTGCCTGCTGTGCTTCCACGCCATCATGCGGGCGCTCGGCGCCGTGCCGCCGCCGGACCTCGCCGGGCGCCCCTCCGCCTGCCACGAGTCGGTGCTCGACCTCGGGATGAAGCTCGATCCGTCGCCCCGCGAGAGCGTGCGCTTCTTCGAGTTCCGCCGGGACGCCGCCCGGGTGCAGGCCAACGCCCTCGTGGAGACGTTCGAGGCGGAAGGCCGCCTGATGGACCTGCATGTCGGGGCCAACGTGGTCTATCGCAACGAGAACCCGGCCGCCGACCCGCGCACCCTGGTGCTGTTCGGCGATTCCTGCGCGCATTTCGACACGTTCTTCCTCACCGGCCTCCTCGCCGAGAGCTTTCGCGAGGTGCATTTCGTCTGGTCGTCGAGCCTCGACTGGGACTACGTCGCCCGCGTGCGCCCGCACCTCCTGCTGGTCGAGATGGCGGAACGCTTCCTGGCGCGGCTGCCCGACGACCGCTTCGACCTCGACGCCTTCGCGCGGGCGCGCCTGGCCGCGCCGCGGGGATCCGACGCGCGGGTCTGACGGCGATCTTCCCGGGGGCTGGCCGCGCCCCACTTCTGCGCCAGGGCGCCGCTGCGGCTGCGGGAGGAGGAACCGATGGGTCTGCTCGTCGAGGGCGTGTGGCAGGACAGCTGGTACGACACCAAGGCGACCGGCGGCCGCTTCGTGCGCAAGGAGTCCGCCTTCCGCCACTGGGTGACGGCGGACGGCGCCCCCGGCCCCACCGGCCAGGGCGGCTTCCCGGCCGAGGCCGGGCGCTACCACCTCTACGTCTCCCTCGCCTGCCCGTGGGCGCACCGCACCCTGATCGTGCGCGCCCTCAAGGGGCTGGAAGGGGCGATCGGCGTCACGGTGGTCGATCCGCAGATGGGCCGGGAGGGCTGGGTGTTCGGCGACACCCCGGGCGCCGGTCCCGACACGGTGAACGGCTGCCGGCGCCTCTACGAGGTCTATCTCAAGGCCGATCCGGCCTATACCGGCCGCGTCACCGTGCCGGTGCTGTGGGACAAGCGCCGCCACACGATCGTCTCGAACGAATCGGCCGAGATCATCCGGATGCTCAACGGCGCCTTCGCGGGCGTCGGTGCGACCGGGCCGGACCTCTGCCCGGACGACCTCGTCGCCGAGATCGACGCGCTCAACGCGCTCGTCTACGACCGGGTCAACAACGGGGTCTACAAGGCGGGCTTCGCGACCGCGCAGGCGGCCTACGAGGAGGCCGTGACGGCGCTGTTCGCGGAACTCGACGCGCTCGACGCCCGCCTCGACCGCGGCCGCTACCTCTTCGGGGCGCGGCTCACCGAAGCCGACATCCGCCTGTTCACCACGCTGGTCCGCTTCGATCCGGTCTATGTCGGGCACTTCAAGTGCAACCTGCGCCGGATCGCCGACTACCCGAACCTCGCGCCCTACCTGCGCGACCTCTACCAGCACCCCGGCATCGGCCCGACGGTGAACCTCACGCATATCAAGCGGCACTATTACGAGAGCCACCCGACCATCAATCCGACCGGGATCGTGCCGGTGGGACCGATCCTCGACTACGACGCCCCGCACGGGCGCGCCGAGCGGTTCGGCCGATGACCCCGCCGCGCCTGCTCCTCGATCACGTCGCGATCGCGGCGAACTCCCTCGAGGCCGGCGTGGCCGCCGTGGAGGAGGCCCTCGGCGTCGCCTTCGGGCCGGGCGGGCAGCACCGGGAGATGGGCACGCACAACCGCCTCCTGCGCCTCGGCTCCGACCTCTTCCTCGAAGTCATCGCGATCGACCCCGCGGCACCCCCGCCCGGGCGCCCGCGCTGGTTCGCGTTCGACGCCGCCGGCACGGCGGCGCGCCTCGCGGCGCCGCGGCCCTGGACCTGGGTCATCCGCGCGGACGGCGACGCCGAAGCCGCGCGGGCGGCGCTGCCGCCGGCCCTCGGCCCCTTCGTGCGCGTCAGCCGCGGCGCCCTCGCGTGGCGCCTGACGGTGCCGGAGGACGGCGGCATGGCGCTCGACGGATACCTTCCGGCCTTGATCGCGTGGCCCGAGGGACCGCATCCGGCCGCGCGCATGGCCGAGGCCGGCTGCGGGCTGCGCCGCCTCACCGTCGTGCATCCGCAGGCCGAGCGGATCCGGGCGCCCCTCGCGGCGCTCCTCGACGCCGACCGGCGCGTCGCCGTGGAGACCGGCCCGCCGCATCTCGCGATCGAGATCGACACGCCACACGGGCCGCGGCGCCTCGGCTGAGCCTCAGGCCGGCGCCGGCACCTTGCGGGCCGCGGAGGACAGCACCAGCGCGCCGACGAGCGTCGAGAGCAGCGAGCCCGCCAGCACCCCGAGCTTGGTCTCGGCCTCCAGCACCGGCTGGCCCGCGAAGGCGAGCGCGCCGATGAACAGGCTCATGGTGAAGCCGATGCCGCACAGGAGCGCCACCCCGTAGACGTGCTGCCACGTGGCGCCCGCGGGCTTCTGCGCGAGGCCGAGCCGCACCGCGAGCCAGACGCCGCCGAACACGCCGATCTGCTTGCCGACGAAGAGGCCCGCCGCGACCCCGAGCGTGACCGGGGCGAGCAGGTCCTTCAGCCCGAGCCCGCCCACCGACACGCCCGCATTGGCGAAGCCGAAGATCGGCACGATGGCGTAGGCGACCCAGGGCTGGAGCGCGTGCTCCAGCACGTGCAGGGGCGACGCCGCGTCGTCCGGCCGTCCGGGGCTCGGGCGCAGCGGGATCGCGAGCGCAAGCAGCACGCCCGCGATCGTGGCGTGCAGGCCGGAGCGCAGCACCAGCAGCCACAGCACGAAGCCGAGGATGAGGTAGGGGCCGAGGCGGCGCAGGCCGACCTTGTTCAGCGTGATCAGCATGGCCAGGACCGCCGCGGCGAGCCCGAGCATCGGCAGCGACAGGTCGGCCGTGTAGAACACCGCGATGATCACCACGGCGCCGAGATCGTCGAGGATCGCGAGCGCCGTGAGGAAGATCTTGAGCGACACCGGCACGCGCGGCCCCACCAGCGCCAGCACGCCGAGCGCGAAGGCGATGTCGGTGGCGGCCGGGATCGCCCACCCGCGCAGGGTCGCGGGCGTGTGCCAGTTCGCCGCCGCGTAGACGAGGGCGGGCGCGATCATGCCGCCCAGTGCCGCGATGCCCGGCAGCATCCGGTCCGGCCACGTGCGCAGGTTGCCGTCGAGGATCTCGCGCTTGATCTCCAGCCCCACGAGCAGGAAGAACACCGCCATCAGGCCGTCGTTGATCCAGTGCAGCAGGCTCAACGGCCCGATCTCGACATGGAGCGCGTGGGCGTAGAGGCCGCCGAGCGGCCCGTTCGCCACGATCAGGGCCAGCACGGCGCTGGCCATCAGCACCACGCCGCCCCCGGCGCTGCTGGAGAGGAGACTGCGCAGCGCCGAGAGCGGGCGCGGCCGGCGGCGGACGGGCGGGGAAGCGATCATGCCCTGCCCCTGCCAGGAAACGTGAGCTGGTTCAACGCCGCCGCCGGCCGGATGGAACGGCCGGGGCCATGCCGCAAAGTAAGACGCATAAGGAACGCACCTCGGCATGATTGTGACGAAGCAGCGTCGCGGCTGAGCTGGGGACACAAGGATTTCGAGACTCTGCGATAGGCCGCGTCCGATCCGGTCAAGCCGCCGGCTTGCGCCCCAGCGCCGCCCGCACCAGCGCCAGCGCGTCCGCGCTCGACCATTCGGCCGGGCCCTTCATCACGCCGATCTCGCAGCCGGCGGGGTCGATGAGGAGCGTGGTCGGCAGGCCGACCACTTCGCCGCTCTTCTGCAGCACCGGCAGCACGCGGCCGGCCGGGTCGGAATAGTAGGCGAGGCGCGCAATCCCGTTCTCCTTCATCCAGGCCGGCGGCCGGTCGAGGTTGCGGGTGTCGACGTTGAGGGCGACGACCTCGAAGGCATCGCCGCCGAGCTCGCCCTGGAGCCGGTCGAGGGCCGGCATCTCGGCCTTGCAGGGCGCGCACCACGTCGCCCACAGGTTTAACAGGACCGTGCGTCCCTTGAGGTCGTCCAGGGTGCGCGGCCGGCCGTCCGGCCCCGTGAAGGTGATGGCCGGCGCGGGCTTCGGCGCCCGGTCGACCTGCAGGGCCGCCACCTCGCCGCGGGCGAGCGGCGCCACGCGGGCGGCGGTCGCGGCGGCCGCCGCGCAGGTGCCGCTGGTGCCCCCGCCGCCCGCGGCGTATAGGGCGGCCCCGAGCGCGAGCACGGCGGCGAGGGCCGCGCCCCCGACGGCGAGGCGGGCGGGCGTGGGCGTGAGACGAGGGTCGGACATGAGCAACCGGATGTGGGGCGGGCGCTTCGCGAGCGGCCCCGCCGAGATCATGGAGGAGATCAACGCCTCCATCGGCTTCGACAAGCGCCTCGCCCCCCAGGATATCCGGGGCTCGCTCGCCCACGTGGCGATGCTGGGACGGACGGGGATCCTGCCGCCGGCCGATGTGGCGGCGATCGAGGCTGGTCTCAAGACGGTGCAGGCCGAAATCGAGGCCGGCAGCTTCACGTTCGCGCGCGCCCTCGAAGACATCCACATGAACGTGGAGAGCCGGCTGCGCGAGATCGTCGGCCCGGCGGCCGGGCGGCTGCACACCGCGCGCTCGCGCAACGATCAGGTCGCCACCGACATGCGCCTGTGGGTGCGGGACACGCTGGACGCCCTGGACGCGCAGGCCGCCGACCTGCAGCGGGCGCTGGCCGAGGCGGCCCTGCGCCATGCCGGTACGGTGATGCCGGGCTTCACCCACCTGCAATCGGCCCAGCCCGTCACGTTCGGGCACCACCTCCTCGCCTACGTCGAGATGCTCGGCCGCGACCGCGGGCGCTTCCGCGACGCGCGGGCGCGCCTCAACGAATGCCCGCTCGGCGCCGCGGCGCTCGCCGGCACCTCCTTCCCGATCGACCGCCACGACACCGCCCGGGCGCTGGGCTTCGACCGTCCCACCGCCAACTCCCTCGATTCGGTCGCCGACCGCGACTTCGCCCTGGAGGCCCTCGCGGCGGCGGCGATCGCGGCGGTGCACCTCTCGCGCTTCGCCGAGGAGATCGTGATCTGGACCTCGGCCCAGTTCGGCTTCGTGCGGCTCTCCGACCGCTTCACCACCGGCTCCTCGATCATGCCGCAGAAGCGCAACCCCGACGCCGCCGAGCTGGTGCGGGCCAAGGCCGGCCGGGTGATCGGCGCGCTGTCGGGCCTGCTCATCGTGATGAAGGGCCTGCCCCTCGCCTATTCGAAGGACATGCAGGAGGACAAGGAAGGCACCTTCGACGCGCTCCAGACCCTCTCGCTCTGCCTCGCGGCGATGGCCGGGATGGTGCGCGACCTGGAGCCGGTGCCTGAGGTGCTGAAGCAGGCCGCCGGCGCCGGCTACGCCACCGCCACCGATCTCGCCGACTGGCTGGTGCGCGAACTCGGCCTGCCCTTCCGCGACGCCCACCACGTCACCGGCCGCCTCGTCGGCCTCGCCTCGGCGCGCGGCGTCGGGCTGGAGGCCCTGACGCTGCCCGAGATGCAGGCCGAGGAGCCGCGCATCACGGATGCCGTCTACGCCGTCCTCGGGGTCGAGAACTCGGTCGCGAGCCGCACCAGCTACGGCGGCACCGCCCCCGGCAACGTCCGGGCGCAGGCCGAACGCTGGCTTGAGGCCCTCGGCGGCGAGCCCGCCTGACGGATACCGACCCACACCATCACAACAAGGGAGACACCCCCATGGATCTCGGCCTGACGGGCAAGCGCGCCATCGTCCTCTCCTCCAGCCGCGGCCTCGGCCGGGGCATCGCGGAGGGGCTGGCGGCGGAGGGCGCGAACGTGCTCCTCGCCGCGCGCAGCGCCGACAAGCTCAATGCGGCGGTGGCGGCGATCAACGCCCGCGGCCAGGGCCGGGCCTTCGCGGTGGCGGGCGACCTGAAGGACAGCGTCGAGGCGATCGCGGCGGCGGCCCAGCAGCATCTCGGCGGCGTCGACATCCTGGTCGCCAACACGGGCGGTCCGCCGGCCGGCACCGCGACCAGCGTCAAGCCCGAGGCCTGGACGCCGCAATTCGACGCGATGGTGCTGCCGGTGATCCGCCTCGCCGGGCTGGTGCTGCCGGGCATGCGGCAGGGCGGGTTCGGCCGCATCCTGATCGTGGCATCCAGCGGCGTCGAGCAGCCGATCCCCAACCTCGTGATGTCGAACGCGCTGCGCGCCTCGCTCGCGGGCTGGGCGAAGACGCTGTCGGCCGAGGTCGCCGCCGAGGGCGTGACCGTCAACATGATCCTGCCGGGCCGGATCGAGACCGACCGCACCGGGGAACTCGACGCGGCGAACGCCAAGGCGCAGGGCAAGACCCCGGCCGAGATCGCCGAGGCCGCCCGCGCCGCGATCCCCGCCCGCCGCTACGGCCGGGTGCAGGAATTCGCCGACGTCGCCTGCTTCCTCGCCTCCGAGCGGGCCTCCTACGTCACCGGCAGCATGATCCGGGTCGACGGCGGCGCGGTCCGGTCGATCTGAGCCGGCTCCTCACTCGAACAGCGAGCCCTGCCGGGCCGGCGCCGCCGGCCCGCGCTTGGCGGCGGCGCGGCGGGGGGCGGCGCCCTCGACGGTGGCCGCCACCTTGCCGTCCGCGAACTCGACGGTGAGGCGCCCGGCGGCGCGGGCCGCCTCGGCCTGCGCGACCGGCCGGCCTTCGGCGTCGAGCACCAGCGCGTAGCCGCGGGACAGCACCGCCCGGTAGTTCAGGCTGTCGAACAGGGCGAGGATGCGGGCGAACCGTCCGCGGCGGCGCTCGTCGTCGCGCGCGATCGCCGCGTGAAGGCGCAGCGCCATCCCGGCCAGCCGCTCGGCCCGCACCGCGACGACCCGTTCGAGGGCGTGGCGCGGCCGGTGGTCGATGGCCGCCAAGCGCTCGCGGGCGCGGGCCAGCCGCAGGGCCGGCGGGTGGCGGGTCAGCCCCTGCAGCACCCGGGCGAGGCGCCGCTGCGCGGCGCGGGCGCCCTCCGCCAGCGCCGGGCGCAGCCGCGCCTCGGCGAGGTCGAGGCGCTGGCGCTTCACCGCCAGCAGCGCGTCCGGGCTCGGGATCACGCGGGCCAGCCCGCGCAGGTCACTGCGGCGGCGGTCGATGAGCCGGGCGAGCGCCCCGGCATGGCGCCGGGCGAGGCCGTCGAGATCGGCGAGCAGGTCGAGGCGCACCGGCACCGCCATCTCGGCCGCGCCCGTGGGGGTGGGCGCGCGCCGGTCGGCCGCGTGGTCGATCAGCGTCACGTCGGTCTCGTGGCCGACCGCGGCGATCAGCGGGATCGCGCTCTCGGCGGCGGCCCGCACCACGATCTCCTCGTTGAAGCTCCACAGATCCTCGATCGAGCCGCCGCCGCGGGCGACGATCAGCACGTCCGGCCGCGGGATCGGCCCATCCGGCGGCAGCGCGTTGAAGCCGCGGATCGCCGCCGCGACCTCCTCGGCCGAGCCCTCGCCCTGCACGCGCACCGGCCAGACCAGCACCGGACGGGGGAAGCGGTCCTCCAGCCGGTGGAGGATGTCGCGGATCACCGCGCCGGTCGGCGAAGTCACGACGCCCACGACCCGCGGCAGGTAGGGCAGCGGCCGCTTGCGGGCGGAATCGAACAGGCCCTCGGCGGCGAGCTGCCGGCGGCGCTCCTCCAAGAGCGCCATCCAGGCGCCCTCCCCGGCCGGCTCCAGCACATCGATGACGATCTGATAGGCGGACTTGCCCGGGAAGGTGGTGATGCGCCCGGTCGCGACCACCTCCAGCCCCTCCTTGGGCCGATGACGCAGGCGCGCGAGCGTGCCCTTCCAGATCACCGCGTCGATCTTCGCCCCGCCGTCCTTGAGCGAGAAATAGGCGTGGCCCGAGCCGTGCGGGCCGCGATACCCCGAGATCTCGCCGCGCAGCCGCACATGCCCGAACGCCTCCTCCAGCGTGCGCTTGAGCGCGGCGGCAAGGTCGGTGACCGACCATTCCGCCGCCGTAGCGGGCGCGGACGAGAGGGCGGCGGAGAGGAGCGGGGCGGGCATGCCGCGAGGCTACCGGGCCGCGGGGAGAGGCGGAAGGCCGGGATCGCACGGGTCTGTTGACGGCGCCGCGCGCGTGGCGCCCGCGCATCAGCGGTGGTGCTGGGCTCGTTCGGCTCCAGGCGCCGGCGGTCGCAGCCCCGACGTCCACTGACGCTCCGCTCGGGTCGACACTCAATCGGCTTGGCCATGTGGACGGCTGTTTGCCACCCTTCTCGGTCCTACGCCCGGCAGGGTCGGAGCCTTCCTCCGAGACTACGCGCAGAGTTGCAGCCCGTCTCGCTAAGGCGCCTTATCGAAGCACTCGATAAGCAGCTGAGTGAGGATCCGCACCGTTCGCACCGGATGCTGACCAGGAGGCCGGACGACGAACAAGCCCGCCGGCGGGATCGGGAAGCGCGTCATGACGGGGACGAGCGCTCCGGATGCGAGTTGCACCTCGATGAGCCGCTCTGGAAGATAAGCGATCCCGAGCCCTGCCGTGGCAGCGGCGACCAGGGCGGTCCCATTGTCGGCCTTGAACCGTCCTTGGGGACGGATAGCGATGGACTTCCGGCCATCCATGAAGTGCCACGCTTCGGTGCCCTGCATGAGAGCTTGGTGATCGAGCAGGTCATCGGGTGTCTCGGGTGCGCCATGGGCGCTGATATAGTCCGGACTGGCGACAAGCTTGCCGTAGATCGGGCCGACGCGCCGAGCGATCAAGTTCGAGTCTTGAAGATGGCCGAGCCTGATCGCGCAGTCGAACCCCTCTGAGACGAGATCAACGAAGCGGTCGCTGTAGCAGACTTGAAGGTGAAGCTGTGGGTGGCGCCGAGCCAAATCCGCGAAGACGGCAGCAAGGTGGGTCGGCCCGAAGGAGAGCGGCGCAGCGACCCGTAGCCGGCCACGGACGTCCCCGGCAGGCAGGATCGAATCTTTGGCTAGATCGATCTCGGCGCAGATTTTGGCCGCATGATTTCGGAACGTCGCGCCCGCCTCCGTGAGGGCTGCGCCACGGGTGGTCCGCGCGAGCAATTGCACACCGAGGTCTGCCTCGAGGCGCGCCAGCCGACGGCTGACGATCGATTTGGAGACGCCGAGCCGCCGTGCGGCAGAGGTCACGCCCCCCGCGTCCGCGAGTTCCACGAAGGTTCTCAGCTCTTCGATGTCCAATTCGGCGTTCCAGTTTTCGCGACACTGTGTCGGTACAAGCGACGCTACTGTATCGCATAACGCAATGGCAATGTCGGTTCGACATCGGCAAGGCGGCGCATGTTGCTCCGAACTTGGTCTGTCCCGGTGGCAACAAAAGGATCGTCATGACCGTTCGCAATGGGTTGGCATCGCTTATTCGTCCGGAGGACTCGGTCCTTGTTCTGATCGACCACCAGCCCTACCAGCTCGCGGGCCTGAACAGCCACGATCCGCACATGGTGGTCAACAACACGGCAGCTCTGGCGAAGACCGCCAAGGTATTCGGTGTTCCCGCCATCCTGACGAGTGTGCTCGCCGACCGGGGCGGGGTCATTTTCCCTCAGGTCACCGATGTCTTCCCGGGGCAGGAGGTGATCGACCGAACGCTCATCAACACGTGGGAGGACAGGAAGGTGGTCAGCGCGGTGGAAGCGACGGGCCGCAAGCAGCTGATCATCGCAGGCCTCTGGACTGAGGTTTGCGTTGCGATGCCGGCCATCCAGGCGGCCGGCGAGGGGTGGGACGTCACTGTGGTCACCGACGCCTCCGGCGGAATCTCCATCGAGGCTCACGAGGTCGCCATCCAGCGGATGATTCGGGCCGGCGTAAACATGATGACTTGGCTCGCCGTGATGGCGGAATGGCAGCGCGATTGGGCCCGGCTGGACACGGCGGTCGGGGTCACCGACATCCTCACGCAACACGCCGCGGGGTGCGGGATCGCGTATCTTTGGGAGCAACAGCTGCTCAACACGCCGGTCCCGAGAGCCGCAGGCTGATCCGTACGCGGGAAGCCTCCGGGGCGCAGGCAGGCCCCATGCGGTGGCTGCGTGGCGCCTCACTCGCTACCGCGACGAGGCCGGGTCGGCGCTCCACGGCGGACGATGACGGAAAGCGCCGCGCCCCGGTCCCGGCCACCGCGTGCGGCGCTCCGGAACCGGCGACACAGCTTCACAGCCCCTCAAGCGCCTCGGAAGAACGACGCGGATATCAAATCCGCGTGCTGAAAGCTTGAATCGGAGAGGAATCCAAACTCATGAAGAAGCTCGCAAGCTCGGCAAAAAGCAACACGGATGCCGCCTCGGTCCAGTCCGACATCGAGGACGTATTGCTGGCCTATGAGACGGCGCTGAACGCCTCGGACCCCGACAAGGTGCTGAGCGTTTTCGCGCTCGACGGTGTCTTCATGGCTCCGAACAACCCCTCGACGGTCGGCGCCGATGCGATACGGGCTGCTTACGACGGACTTTTTCGGACGATCACCTTCGACACCGAGTTGACGGTCGAGGAAGTGGTGCAGGTCGCTCCGGACTGGGCGTTCGCTCGCACGCGCTCGAATGGGCACGTGACTATCAATGCCGTCAAGCAACGTGTTCCCGACGCCAACCACGAACTCTTCATTCTGCACAAGGTCAAAGACGACGCGTGGAAGATTGCACGCTATTCATTCGCAACGACGAATTCGCTGCCCCGATAATCAAGTGTAACGCCGCGTCCGACAGGCCACGGAGGCGCACGAGATGGACCGAATCGCGATCTCGACAGTTGGCAGTTTCGTCCAGTCTATGGTGATCGTGACCAGGACCTGGCCGGTGGTTCTTGGGAAGGTCCTACCATTCGTCGCCGTCCTCTCGGGGTTGGGGGCACGGCGGGACGTCCGCTTCCAATGGAAGGGCCAACGCGCGCTACCCGCCGAGGCTGTGTGAAAACGCGGGCGCATGCCAAAAATGGAGAACAATGTTCTATGTGATAGACGCTTCAGGCCGCGGAACGCCGATGGCGAGGCGGACAGAGTGCCTATTCGGCACTGCCCAGAGCCTATGAGGTAAAATCCTTCTACCGCCTTCTCGTTTTCACACAGGCTCCACCCGTTGCTGACGTTGGATCGGCGGGTGCTCTCGCTCTCTCGGCGTAGCCATTAGCCAGCGGGTGGAACGACGGTGTGCCTGTCGCGCATCGTCGCCAGCCAGCGGCGACGCAGGGCGACGGAACGTTCAGGGTAGCGCTGGTCGAGGAACTCGACCGCCGTCAGGCGGTCGGTGCGGAAGATCCGGAAATCCTGCCGCAACTCGCACCATGCCATGATGATGCGGACGGTCGCGACGTATCCGATCATGAACGGCCGGATGACGCGGGCGCTGGCCGCACCGGTTTCGTCGACGTAGCCGATGGCGAGCTTCCGCCCCTCGCGGCACCACTTCCTGAGGCGTGCGACATCGACATGGCCGTCGTCACGGTCGCGCACAGGCGGGGTTCCAACCGCGGGATCGTCGATCAGCGGGCGCAGGTCCTCGGGCACGATCGCGGCGACCTTGGCAAGCACGCCGTGCGCTGCACGCGCCAGCGCCACGTCGGCGTTTGCGACGACCCACTGTGCGCCGAGCGCGACCGCTTCCACCTCATCCACGGTGAGCATCAGTGGCGGCAGGTCGAAGCCCCGATCGAGAACGTAGCCGATGCCCGCCTCGCCCCGGATCGGCACCCGTTGGGCAACGAGCGCGTCGATGTCGCGATAGACCGTGCGCTTGCTCGTCTCCAGTTCGGCGGCGATTCGGTCGGCGGTCACCGGTCTGGAGGCGCGGCGCAGCACCTGGATGATCTCGAAGAGGCGGTCGGCGCGGCGCATGGCCTGGGTCCGATAGCGGAAGGCCGCCCTACGACAGCGCCACCAGGATAGTGCACGATATCAGGCTGCTGGCGACGAAGAAGGGCGCGTTGAGGAGCGCGTAGGCGAAGGGCCGGGGAAAGAGCGGGTTGATGGCGATGGTGACGGTCATCGGCACGAGGTAGCCGACGCCGACGAGCGCGCCCAGGGCGAGCGCGTCGCCGTAGGTGGTGATGCCGAGCGCGCGCAGAAGGATGGCGGTGGTCGTGATGGTGATCGCGCCGCACACGAACGGCCCGGCGAGGAAGAGCAGTCCGGGCTTCTGCCGCGGCTGATCGGCGATGCCGAGCGCGGCGGCGTAGTGCTCGCCCACGAGCGCGGCGAACCAGATGCCGCCGAGGACGAAGTGGGCGGCGCTGGCGACCAGGACGGCGAACCAGTTCACGTGAGAGAGGGCGTTGATCATGGGTCCTGCTTCCTCGCTTCGTACTGTCGAGGACCCTTCGATAGGGGAGCGCTGCTGCCACCGTGCTGTCAGCAGCAGGCACGTCGAGCGGGGTTTCCACGGGGGCTGATCAAGGCGGCCTTGGCCACCTACGGCATGAAGCGAACGACGGCTTCCCACCCGCAGCAGCCTTACACGAACGATCTGATTGAGGTGAGATCCGCAACGTTCGAGCGGGCATCCGTCCTCTCGATCCCGCGGCGGGGGGCTCTTGGCGCCCGCCACAGGGCGCCGCCCTCGCATCCCGGTTGAGGAACCGGCGCTCGGTCCTTACACGGGCAGCGACCACGCATCCACGGACCGGCCATGCCCCATCCTCTCACGATCCTGCTGATCGGCTCCGGCGGCCGCGAGCACGCGCTGGCCTGGAAGCTGTCGCAGAGCCCGGCCTGCGGGCGCCTGCTCGTCGCGCCCGGCAACCCCGGCACCGCCGCCCACGGCACCAACGTGCCGGACCTCGCCGTGGCGGATCCTCCGGGCGTGGTGGCGTTCTGCCGGCGCGAGGGCGTCGGCTTCGTGGTGGTCGGCCCGGAGGCGCCGCTGGTGGCGGGGCTGGTCGACGCGCTGGACCAAGCCGGCATCCCGGCCTTCGGGCCGAGCGCGGCGGCGGCCCGGCTCGAAGGCTCGAAGGGCTTCACCAAGGAGCTCTGCGCCGCGTGCGACATTCCGACCGCGGCCTTCGCGCGCTTCCGCGAGACCGGGCCGGCGCTGGCCTATCTGCGCGCGCGCGGCGCGCCGATCGTCGTCAAGGCGGACGGCTTGGCGGCCGGCAAGGGCGTCGTGGTGGCCGAGACCCTGGCGGAGGCCGAGGCCGCCGTGCAGGGCCTGCTCGGCGGCGACCTGGGCGCGGCCGGGGCCGAGGTGGTGATCGAGGAGTATCTCGCGGGCGAGGAGGCGAGCTTCTTCGCGCTCTGCGACGGCACGCACGCGGTCGCCTTCGGCACCGCGCAGGACCACAAGCGCGTCCATGACGGCGACCGCGGCCCCAACACCGGCGGCATGGGCGCCTATTCCCCCGCCCCGGTCCTCACCCCGGCCCTGGAGGAGGAGGTGATGGCGCGGATCATCCGCCCGACCCTCGACGGGATGCGGGCGCGCGGCACGCCCTTCCGCGGCATCCTCTACGCCGGGCTGATGCTCACCGCCGAGGGGCCGAAGCTCATCGAGTACAACGTCCGCTTCGGCGACCCGGAATGCCAGGTGCTGATGCCGCGCCTCGCCTCCGACCTCGTGCCGCTGCTGCTGGCGGCAAGCCGGGGCGACCTCGCGGGAGCCCTCGCGGGCGGCGCGCCGGACTGGTCCGCCGAGGCGGCCCTGACCGTGGTGATGGCGGCGCCCGGCTATCCCGGCCCGGTCGCCAAGGGGTCGGAGATCCGCGGCCTCGCCGAGGCTGAGGCCGCGGGCGCGCTGGTCTTCCAGGCGGGAACGCGCCGGGAGGGGGATCGCCTCCTCGCCGATGGCGGCCGCGTGCTCGCCGTGACGGCGCGGGGGCCGAGCGTCCGCGCGGCGCAGGCGCGCGCCTATGCGGCCCTTGACCGGATCGACTGGCCGGAGGGGTTCTGCCGCCGCGACATCGGCTGGCGGGCGGTGGAGCGCGAGACGGCCGGCTGACCCGGCCCTCAAGCAGGCGTCGTTCGGGTCGAGCCGTGAAGCCTGTTCTAGGCCTTTGATTCTGCCGCATTTTCTGCGACGAACCGGCATCCACTTCGGCGGACAATGCTCTAGATCCCGCGGGGTCCGTCCCGGAGACCCTGCTTATGCCCGCCGACCTGTTTCCCGGCTTCGACTCCCACTGGATCGATCTGCCCGACGGGCGCTTCTTCGCCCGCAGCGGCGGTCCGGCGGAGGCGCCGCCGCTGCTGCTGCTGCACGGCTTCCCGCAGACCCATGCCTGCTGGCACCGGATCGCGCCGGCCCTGGCCCGGACCCACCGGGTGGTCTGCCTCGACCTGAAGGGCTACGGCTGGTCGGCCGCGCCGCAGGGAGATGCGGCCCACGAGGACTACTCCAAGCGCCGCATGGGCCAGGAGGCCGTGGCCGTGATGGACCGGCTGGGCCACGCCCATTTCACGGTGATCGGCCACGACCGCGGCGCGCGCGTCGGCTACCGTCTCGCCCTCGACGAGCCGGGGCGGGTGGCGCGGCTCGCCCTCCTCGACATCCTGCCGACCGTGGTGCAGTGGCGCCGCATCGAGGCCGATCCGCGCCTCTATCCGCACTGGCCCTTCCTCGCCGAGCCGGCGCCGCGGCCCGAGACCGAGATCGGCCGCGATCCCGACGCCTATTTCGAGGGCCTGCTGCGCGCCTGGACCGGCGACGGCACCCTCGACGCCTTCGCGCCGGCCGCTCTCGACCTCTACCGCCAAAGCTGGAACGTGCCCGAGCGCATCCACGCGGCCTGCGAGGATTACCGGGCGGGCGCGGGCCCCGACCGGGCCGTGGACGAGGCCGACCTCGCGGCGGGCAAGCGCCTCGCCTGTCCGGTGCTGATCCTGCCCGGCTCCGGCTTCGTCGGCCGCGGCGGCCTGGCGCCGGCCCTGCAGGCCTGGCACGAGACCTTCGCGCCGCAGGCGACCGGCGAGGCGATCGCGAGCGGCCACTTCGTGGCGGAGGAGAATCCGGAGGCGACGCTGGCCGCGCTGCAGCGGTTCCTGGCGGACTGACCCGAATCGGAAGGCCAAAACGGGTGCGCCCGCCGGCCGGGTCGCGGGCCGGCGCTACGCGACGAAGTCGCTCCGGCTGAGGCCGTAGCGCTGCATCTTCTCGTTCAGGGTGCGGCGTGGCAGGTCGAGGAGGCGCATGGCCTCGGCGATGTTGCCCTCGGCCTGCCGCAGGGCTTGGCGGATCAGGTCCCGCTCGTAGGCCTCGACCCGGGCCGTGAGCGGCTGCGGCCCGCCCTCCTCCGGATCAGCGCCGGGCCGGTCGAGCCCGAAGGCGTAGCGCTCCGCCGCGTTGCGCAACTCGCGCACGTTGCCGGGCCAGGGGTGCTCGACGAGGTCCTGGACCAGCCGGGCGCTCAACGGGCGCATCGCGCGGCCGTGCGCCTCGGCGGCGCGGCCGGCGAAATGCGCGAACAGGAGCGGGATGTCCTCGCGGCGCTCGCGCAGGGGCGGGATGCGCAGCTCCGCCACGCCGAGGCGGTAGTAGAGATCCGCGCGAAAGAGCCCGGCGGCGGCCTGCTCCCGCAGGTCGACCTTGCTGGCGCAGAGGGTGCGCAGGTCGGCCGGCACCGCCGCGTTCGAGCCGAGGCGCTCCAGGCTGCGCTCCTGCAGCACGCGCAGGAGCGTCACTTGGCCGGAGAGCGGCATCGCCTCGATCTCGTCGAGGAAGAGCGTGCCGCGGTGGGCGTATTCGAGCTTGCCGACCCGGCGCTTGAGCGCCCCCGTGAAGGCGCCGGCCTCGTGGCCGAACAGCTCGCTCTCCAGCATCGTGTCCGGGATGGCCCCGCAATTGACGGCGACGAAGCGGGCCTCGCGCCGGTCGGAGAAGGCGTGCAGGCACTGCGCCACCAGCTCCTTGCCGGAGCCGGTCTCGCCGTTGATCACCACGTTGACCGGCGTGGCGGCGAGGTCGAGCACCTCGCGCCGCAGGGTCTCCATCCCCCGCGAGGTGCCGATCAGGCGCCCCTCGATGCCGCGCGCATCCGTGGCGGCGTGGAGGCGGCGGATGCGCAGGGTCAGCTGGCGCTTCTCGCAGGCCCGGCCGATGGCCTCGACCAGCCGCTCGGGCACGAAGGGCTTCTCGATGAAGTCGTAGGCGCCGCGCCGCATCGCCTCCACCGCCATCGCCACGTCGCCGTGCCCGGTGACGAGCAGCACCGGCAGGTCCGGATCCCGGGCGAGCGCGCGTTCGAGCACGGCGAGGCCGTCGGTCCGCGGCATGCGCACGTCGCTGACGAGGATGCCGGGAAAACCCTCGTCGATCAGCGCGAGCGCCGCCTCAGGCGCCTCGTAGGCCGTGACGGCGTAGCCGGCGAGCGTGAGCCATTGCTCCAGCGCCTCGCGCACCGTCTCCTCGTCGTCGACGAACAGGACCCGTTCGACCCGTGCCGCCATGCCCGTCACGCCTCCGCGGCGGGCAGGACGAGGGTGAGCACGGCGCCGCGCGCGCCGTTGGCGGCGCTGAGGCTGCCGCCGAGGTCGCGCGCGATCTGCGAGGAGAGCGACAGGCCGAGGCCGAGCCCTTCGCCGGGCGCCTTCGTGGTGAAGAACGGGTCGAACACCTGCGCCATGTGCTCCTCGGGGATGCCGGTCCCGCTGTCGGCCACGCAGAGGTGCCAAGTGGACTCCGCGTCGCGCGTCGCCGTCAATGCGAGCTGCCGTTCGGGGGCGTCCCGCATCGCGTCGAGCGCGTTGACCACGAGGTTCAGGAGCACCTGCTCCAGGCGTACCGGCTCGGCCCGCACCACGGCCTCGGGCGGGATCGTGCAGGTCACCGCGACGCCGTCCGCGCGGATGCGGGCCGCGAGCAGGTCCAGGGCGGCCTGGGCCGCGGTCGCGAGCCGCACCGGCTCGCCGTGCGCGGGTCCGGTCCTGCGCGCGAAGGCCTTCAGGTGGCGGATGATCTCGGCGATGCGCTGCGTCACCTCCGTCATGCGCTGCAGGTTCCGGCTGACCGTCGCGGTGTCGCCGCGCTCCAGGAAGACGGAGGAACTGGCCAGGAAGGTGCGCAGGGCCGCGAGCGGCTGGTTGATCTCGTGGTTGATCGCGATGGAGAGCTGGCCGAGCGCGGCCAGCCGGCCCGCATGGACCAGTTCGTCCTGCGTCGTGCGCAACGCCGCGGTGGTCCGCTCCCGCTCCTCGATCTCGCGGCGCAGGCGCGCATTGGCGGCGCTGAGGTCGCGCGTCCGCTCCGCCACGCGCCGCTCCAGGGTGAGCCGCATGGCCCGCTCGCTGCGCAGACGCCGCCGCCGCTGGCTCGCTGCGGCGAGACCGAAGCTGAGCGCCAGACAGGCGATGCCGGCGGCCAGCGCCGCGAGCAGCGCCTGCCGCAGCGCCGGGCCGGTCTCCGCGACGTACCAGAGCGTCCAGCCGAGATCCGGCATGGCGTCGCGCTCGACGATCCCGCTCACCACCTGCCGACCGCCGGTGAGCCGGATCGTGCCCTCCGGCGCCTCCTCCAGCAGCGGGCGCAGATCGCCGTCGCCGTATTGCCGGGCCGCGCGGATGCGCGCTGCCTCGGCCTCCGGCAGCGGCCGGAACGGCCGGTACTTCCAGGCCGGATCGCTGGCCAGGAAAACCACGCCCGCCGCGTCCGAGACGAGGATCCGCTCGCCCGCCTGCCGCCACTCCTCCTGCAGCCCTTCGAGGTCGACCTTGGCCACGACGACCCCGGCCACGCCCCCCTCCCCCGGCACCGCCTTGCCGATGAACAGGCCGGGCAGGCTCGTGGTGGTGCCGACGCCGAAATAGCGGGAGGCGCCCATCGCCATCGCGTCGAGAAAGTAGGGCCGGTAGGCGTAGGAGATGCCGACGAAGCCGAGCGGGAGGTTCCAGTTGCTGGCGCTGCGGGTGAGCCCGTCCGCATCCAGAACGTAGAGGGCGGCGGCGTTCGAGACCTGCGCGATGGCTTCGAGCTTCGCGTTGACGGCGGCGACGCGGGCGGGCGCATCGGCATCGGCGAGGAGATCGCGCACCTGCGTGTCGAGGGCGAGCACCGCCGGCAGGTACTGGTAGCGATCGACCGCCGCACGCAGCACGGCCTCGGCGATCACCAGCCGCTGGCGCGACTGGCGCCGCGCCTGCTCGGTGCCGGCCTCCAGCGTGACCGCGAAGGCCGCCAGCGTGACCGCGAGGGCCGTCGCCGCGAGCGCCCACCGCCACAGTCCCAGCGCCCTGAGCACGGCGCGCGGGCGCGCGATCCGGCGCGCGACCGCCCGGGTGGCGCAGCCCGGCCGCCTCATGGCAGGTCGCCTCATGGCAGATCGCCTCCGGATGGGGCGGCCCCTCGGCGCTCCCCGGGACCGCGCGCCGCCCGGGCCTTACCCCGGCGCGTCGAGCCTGCCGCCTCGACCGGACCGCCGGCGGCGAGCGGATGCAGGCCACCGAGGGACGAGGACGCGATGGCGGGCATGAATGAGACCCGTTCTGAGCACATGTCTGGGGGAGATCGGCCCGCCGCGGAGGGCGTGCCGTCGCGGCTCACGCGGCCGGATCGGGCACCGGGTCCTTCACCTTGGCGCGCAGCTCGTCGACGAGGACGCGGATGTTCTCCGAGTAGTCGATCGGCACCGCCACGAGGTGGACGCCGCCGGCCCGGAAGGCCTGTTCCAGGGTCGGCACCAGCTCCGCGACCGCGTTCACCCGGTGGCCTTCGGCCCCGTAGGAGCGGGCGTAGAGCACGAAATCCGGATTGGTGAAGGTCATGCCGTGGTCGGGAAAGGCGTCCACCGCCTGTTTCCAGCGGATCATGCCGTAGGCGGAATCCTCGATGATCAGCACCACGAGGTTGAGCTTGAGCCGCACCGCGGTCTCCAGCTCCTGCGAGTTCATCAGGAAGCCCCCGTCGCCGCACACCGCGAGCACGCGGCGCTCCGGGTAGAGCAAGGCGGCCGAGATCGCCGAGGGCAGCCCCGCACCCATGGTGGCGAGCGCGTTGTCGAGGAGCAGCGTGTTGGCGACGGCGGTGCGGTAGTTGCGGGCGAACCAGATCTTGTACATCCCGTTGTCGAGGCAGACGATGCCGTCCTCCGGCATGACGTGCCGCACGTCGCGCACCAGCCGCTGCGGGGTCACCGGGAACCGCTCCTCGTCGGCGCGGTCGGCGATGCGGGCCAGGATGTGCTCGCGCAGCGGCAGCAGCGCGCCCGCCTGCGGCAGCCGGCCCTCCAGCCGGTCCGCGAGCAGCTTCAGGGTCGGCCCGAGATCGCCCACCACCTCGGCATCGGGATAGTAGACCTGCTCCACGTTGGCCGGCGTGTAGCTGATGTGGATCACCTTCTGGTTCGGCTGACCCATGAAGAAAGGCGGCTTCTCGACCGTGTCGTGCCCGATGGCGATGATCAGATCGGCCGCGTCGATCGCCTCGTGCACGTAGTCGCGCTCGGACAGGGCCGCAGTGCCCATGTAGAGCCGCGTGCCGTGGGCGACGGTGCCCTTGCCCATCTGGGTGGTGAAGAACGGGATGCCGGTGCGCTGCACGAAGCCGCCGAGATCGCTCGTCGAGCGCGGGCGGCTGGCGGCGGCGCCCAGCATCACCAGCGGGCGCGCGGCGGCGAGGATCATCGCGGCGGCGCGCTCGATCGCCCTGGGATGCGCGACCGGAATGTCGATCGGGTGGCTCGGCACCGTGGTGGCCTCGGCCTCCTCCGCGGCGATGTCCTCGGGCAGTTCGAGGAGCACCGGGCCGGGCCTCTCCTCCATGGCCACCCGGAAGGCGTCGCGCACGATGGTGGGGATCGAGGAGGCGGAGACGATCTGCCGGGCCATCTTGGTCACCGGCCGCATGGTGCCGATCACGTCGACGATCTGGAAGCGGGCTTGGCGCGCGGAGAGGATGCCCTTCTGGCCGGTGATGATGATCATCGGCATCGCGCCGAGATGCGCGTAGGCCGCGCCAGTGGAGAAGTTGAGCGCGCCCGGCCCGAGCGTCGAGAGGCAGACGCCGGGCTTGCCGGTCAGCCGGCCGTAGGTGGCGGCCATGAAGGCGGCGGCCTGCTCGTGGCGGGTCAGGACCAGCTCGATCGTGGAGGTGCGCAGCGACTCGACGACGTCGAGGTTCTCCTCGCCCGGAATGCCGAAGATGCGCTCGACCCCCTCGTTCTCGAGCGCCTGGACGAGGAGATCTGATCCTTTGGCCATGGGCGGCCTCCTCCCATCGTGAATTCTGCTTGTTGGTGCCGAGAGCACGACCCATGGGGCGCCGTGGGGCGATGTTCCGGGCTCGTCCGTGCGGCCTCGCCATCCTACCTCGTCGCCGGATCCCGGCCGGCAAGAGCCGGGATCCGCCCGAGCGATGTCAATCGCTCATCCGGCCATTGCCGTCGAGGTAGCCGTACTTGCGGGTGTCGGGCATCCAGAGCGAGGCGGCGAAGGCCACCCCGGCCATCACGGCGACGTACCAGAAGAACAGGCTCTCGTTGCCGTAGGACTTGAACGAGAGCGCCACGTATTCCGCCGTGCCGCCGAACAGGGCGTTGGCGATGGCGTAGGGCAAGCCGACGCCGAGCGCCCGCACCTCCGCGGGAAACAGCTCGGCCTTCACCACGCCGCTGATCGAGGTGTAGAAGGTCGCGATGACCAGCCCGACCATGATCAGCGCGAAGGCCGCGGAGGGGCTGGCGACCAGCGAGAGCGAGGACAGCAGCGGCACCGCGCCGAGCATGGCCAGCCCGCTGAACAGGATCATGTTGTTGCGCCGTCCGATCCGGTCGGAGAGCGCGCCGAACAGCGGCTGCAGCAGCATGAACACGATGAGCGCCAGCGTCATCACCGTGCTGACCGACTTGAGGTCGAGTTTCATCGTGTTGACCAGGAACTTCTGCATGTAGGTCGTCATCGTGTAGAAGTAGAGCGAGCCTCCCATGGTGAAGGCGAGCGTGATCAGCAGCGCGCGCTTGTGCAGCAGGAGCGCCCGAAGCGAGCCGGCCTCCTTGCGCTGCATGGTGTCGTGGGAGCCCGACTCCTCCAGGCCGCCGCGCAGGAGGACCGCGACGATCGCGCCCGCCGCCCCGAGCAGGAACGGAATACGCCAGCCCCAGGCGCGCAGCTCCTCGCCGGTCAGCAGGTGCTGCAGCGCGAACAGGACCAGCACCGCGAGGAGCTGTCCGCCGATCAGGGTGACGTACTGGAACGAGGACAGGAACCCGCGCCGGCCGCGGCCCGCGATTTCGCTCATGTAGGTCGCCGCCGTGCCGTACTCGCCGCCGACCGAGAGGCCCTGCGCGAGCCGCGCCACGAGGAGCAGCACCGGCGCCATCACGCCGATCGTCTCGTAGGTCGGCAGCAGGCCGATCATCAGCGAGCCGGCGCACATCAGCAGCACCGAGACCATCATCGAGAGCTTGCGCCCGCGCTTGTCGGCGAGCCAGCCGAACAGCCAGCCGCCGAGCGGGCGCATGAAGAACCCCATCGCGAAGATGCCGGCGGTCGCGAGCAACTGGCCAGTCGGGCTGCTGCTCGGGAAGAAGGCCGAGGCGAAGTAGATCGACGTGAAGGCGTAGGCGTAGAAGTCGTACCATTCGACGAGGTTGCCGGACGAGGCGGCCACGATGGCCTTGATCTTCTGGCGGTCCGTCGCCTCGGCGGCGGGGACTCCCCCGAGCACCGCGGGTGCAGCCATGGTCATGGGCGTTCTCCCTGATCGCGTTGCGGTCCCGCACGAGCTGCGGGGCTGACCTGCACCCCTGTCGCCCCCCAAGCCTTCGGCCTTGTGCGGGCGGCATCGACGGGATGCGCCCAAGCCGAATGGCAACCAGGATGCCAGCCCCGGCGATGAGAGAATCTACTTATTTGCCAGCGTGTTGACCGGCACCGGCGTCGCCGTCATCGGCAACAATCCGCCGATCGTCCGCGGCGGATCGGCAGATTTCCGCCGATCATCGGCCTGCGCCGCGGCCCCTGCGCCGGCGGCCCCGCGGGTCCCGATGCGGGTGCGTGCGGTTGGACCCGCATGCCGCCTGCCGCATAGATGCGGGGGTCGGCAGCCGGGAGCCAGGAATGCGCGGAGCGGGCCAGGGCAGCACGCTGATCGGGATCGCCCTGATGATCGGCGCCGTGGCGGGCTTCGCCTGCATCGACGCGTCCGCCAAGTTCCTCAACCGCGAGATGAGCACGCCGCTGATCGTGGCGGCGCGCTACGTCGGCAGCCTGCTGGTGGTGTCGGCCGTGCTGGCGCCGCGGGCGCATGCCGGCCTGCTGCGGACCCGCCGGCCCCTGCTCCAGGTGCTGCGCTCGCTCTGCCTCGTCGCCGCGACCCTCTGCACCGTCGTCGCCCTGCGCTACCTGCCGCTGGCGCAGGTGACCTCCATCACCTTCGCGTCTCCCCTCGTGGTGGCCCTGATCGCCGGGCCGCTGCTCGGCGAGACCGTGGGCTGGCGCCGGACGGCGGCCGTGCTGGTGGGGTTCTGCGGCGTCCTCATCGTCAGCCGGCCGGGCCTCGGCGGCCTGCATCCGGCGGCCGGTCTCGCGGGCGTGACGGCCTGTGCCAACGGTCTCTACATCGTGGTGACGCGGCTGCTGGCCAGCCACGATCCGCCGGAGACCACGATGCTCTACACGAGCCTCGTCGGCTCCGTTCTGATGCTCCCGCTCCTGCCCTTCATCTGGGAGGCCCCGTCCGATCCCTGGCTGTGGGTCGGCATCGGTGCGATCGGCTTCTTCGGCGCGCTCGGGCACTGGCTGCTGATCCTGGCCCACCGGCATGCCCCGGCCTCGACGCTCGCGCCCTTCGCCTACGCGCATCTGCTCTGGGCGGTCCTGCTCGGCTTCGTGGTCTTCCACGATCTGCCCGACCGATGGACCCTGCTCGGCGGCGCGGTGGTGGCCGCCTCGGGCCTGTACCTGCTCTCCCGCGAGCGTCGCCCCGCGCGGCGGTAGCCGCCCGGCGCCGCGTGCGCGCGACGGGAGGGCCGCCCCGTTCCGGTCGGTCCACGGCGGTTGAAGGATCCGCCGCGGTGGTGCATCTCACCGGCGGCCTGGGTCCGACGAGGGGCGATCGAACCGTCCCGATGCGGGCCGTCGCGGAGCGGTGTGACCGCGCGCGGTCGGGGCTCGCGCGCCGAGGAGCGGTCGATGAGTGAGATGGATCCGTTCCTCGACGGCTTCGCGCTGCGCGACATCGCGGCCAACGGGGTCCGGATCCGGGCCGCCTGCGGCGGCGCGGGTCCGCCGCTGCTGCTGCTGCACGGGCATCCGCAGACCCATGCCACGTGGCACGCCGTCGCCCCGCCGCTCGCGTCGCGCTTCAGCGTGGTGGCGATGGACCTGCGCGGCTACGGCGACTCCGACAAACCCGAAGGCGGCGACCGGCACGTCAACTACGCCAAGCGGACCATGGCGGCCGATGCCGTCGCGGTGATGCGGGCGCTCGGGCATGAGCGCTTCGCCGTCGTGGGCCATGACCGCGGCGGGCGCGTCGCCCACCGCATGGCGCTGGACCATCCGCAGGCCGTGACCCGCCTCGCCGTGCTGGACATCGCGCCGACCGCGACCATGTACGCGCGCACCGACAAGGCCTTCGCCACCGCCTATTTCTGGTGGTTCTTCCTGATCCAGCCCGCACCGCTGCCGGAGCGTCTGATCGGTGCGGATCCGGAATTCTTCCTGCGCACGCATGTCGAGGGGCAGTCGAAGACGCCGGGGGTGCCGGGGCCGGACCTGTTCGCGGAATACCTGCGCGTCTACCGCGATCCGGCAACGCGGCACGCCATCTGCGAGGATTACCGCGCCGCGGCGACCATCGATCTGGAGCACGACGCCGCCGATGCGGATCGCCGGGTGGAGGCCCCGCTCCTGGCGCTCTGGGGGGCGAAGGGCACGGTCGGCCGAACCTACGACGTGCTGGCGACGTGGCGGGAGAAGGCCACCGACGTCTCCGGCCACGCCCTCGACTGCGGACACACCCTGCAGGAGGAGCGCCCGGATCTGGTGCTCGCCGCGCTCGCCGATTTTCTCGGCTGAGCGGGGCCGGCGCCCCGTCGCGCATCGGCCGGTTCGCCGGGCGCGACCGGCTCGGTCGAGCGCGGGACGCCGGGCCGGTCAGGGGATGCGGTAGAAGGGGTTCGGCAGCAGGAAGGTGCGCTCGGCATAGCCGCCCGCGAGGTCCGACGGCTGGTCGCCGACATTCGCGATGATCCGGTAGCCCTCCGCCTCGATGGCCGCCCGCCGCGGCGCCTTGAAGTCTGCGGCCGAGGCGTAGCGCGCCCCGAAGGCCGGCATGTCGAGGCGCACGAACGCGGTATAGCCCACCTCGGTCAGGTTGCGCTCCGTCGCCGCCCGCTGCGGCTCGTCCCGGCCGGTGATGAAGAACACCGCGATGCCTTGAGAGCGGGCGAGCGTGTAGAGCGCCAGGGTCGCCGGCAGGACGGGACTGCGGCCCAGGAGATCCCAGTTGACCCAGCCGCATGGCCCCTCCGGCAGCGCCTCGCAGGGGCCGCCGAAGACCCGGCCGAAATCGTCGGCCTGGATCACCTCCCAGTTGGAGAGGGCCGTGTCGTCCACGTCGAGCACGAGGGCCGGGCGCTCCACCTGCCGGGCGCGCTCGGTCAGCCATGCCCCCGCCTGTCCGGTCACGGCGGCCAGGTCGCGGGCGTAGCGCCCGGACGCGTGGTACTCCCTCGCCGCGCGCTTGGCGTCGCCCACATTGGCGGGCTCGCTCAGGGCCGCGGTGGCGGAGCCGGCCGGTCGCTCCTGCGCGTGGAGCGGAGCGGCCGTCGCCGCGAGGAGAAGCCACGCTGCGGCAGCCGGCGCGCGGGACCGGACGAGCGGTGTCATAGGCGTTCCCGATCGACGCAACGCCCGTCGTGGTGCGCGGGTCAGGAGCCGTGATGTCTTTCGATCCCGCACGTCGACCGCCCGCACAGTCCGATGTCCAGATTCAGCTTCACGGTAGAGTCATCCGTTCGATCATGCAAACGACACTCACAGAAGAGCACCGGCGGCTTCTTGCCTGAGGGGTCCGATAGGTCGAGGCAGACCGCCGTATTGCTGCGTGACGGTGGACGACGATGGGTTCGAGGGGACCGGATCCGAGCGGCCGGTGATGAGGTGAGACAGGCCCTTCAGCGAGCCGGTGGTTCCGCCCTGCCGGACTCCTGTGGGGCGAAGACCGTGATGTTGCTGTTGATCTGGTAGGCGGTGGTCGGCGGCGTGTTGACGAAGCGCAGGCGGATCGGGCTCTCGCCCAGGATCGCCCCGAAGGACGGCGTCACCCGCATCGGAAAGCAGCGCGACAGGGCATCGAGGGCCGCATCCTCGAACTGCTTGGCGGCCTCGCGATCGCCCGCGAGCCGGCGGGCGGTGACCCGGGGCTTGCTGCGCAGACGTCCCGTCTTGTCGAGCCCGAACCAGAAGGCGATGAGCGCCCCCTCGGTATCGGGCGGCGGGTGCCAGCACGCGGCGAGCGCGGCGCGCATCTCGGCCCAGTTGTTGACCGGCCCCGTCTCGCGCAGGGGTTCGGCGCCCACGGCGGCCCCGCCCAGGAGACAGGCCACGGCGCACGCCGCATTCCGGAGCCGCACCGGCATCGGTTTCACCCGTCGTTCCCTCGTGCTTGCGCAACACCCGTCCACCCGCGGTGGATCCGGCGCGGCGCCGAACCGGCGAGACCCGTCGACGGCTGTAGCACGCCAGCACAGCAGCGCGGGCGTGCCGGGAGGCGAGGCCCTCCGGTGAAATCGCAGGTCGCGCACGGCGTTTGCCGCGTCGCGATCGCCGCCGAACCGCCACGCGTCGGCGCTGTGGCCCGTGATCCTGGTCACGTCGTCGCGGGTTTCCGACGGCAGATTCGCGCGGCCGGAGAGCCATTGCCGGGTGCGCTGCGGACCGGCGTCGTAGGCCGCCGCCGCGAGGCCGCGATTGCCGAACCGCGCCCGATGGTCTTGCGCCGATCGTCTTGCGGCCGGCCCCTTCTGCGGCGCCTGCGTGAATCCCTTGGCCCGTTCGGCCGCCCTCCGCCCGACATGAACCTCTCGGGACGACCCGGGTTGACCGCAACCTCAACCAGGCGGAGCCGCCCAGCATGCGCACCACGATCGCCCTCGCCGCGGCCCTCGGCCTCGCACTCGCCGGGCCGGCGCCGGCACAGACGGCCAGGGTGCCGGCACCCAGCGATGCGGTCGGCGCACCGGGACCGAGCGGGAACGCGGATGTCGGTCTCGGTCACACCGGATCCGTGTCGCGCCCACCGCGCACCCCGCCCGGCAACCCGGGCAGCGAATCCGTGCCGGGCAGCACGCCCGGCGTCTGGATCGGCGGCGCTCCGACGAGCGGCCCTCCCGGCACCGGGGGGACGGCCGGCGGCATCGCCGGCGATACGCGCTGATCCGCCCCCCTGCCGGGTGCCGGGGAGGTCACGCGTCCCGAGCCTGCCGCCATGCCACCTCCGGCTTCCCGTCGATGCCGGTCCTGAACCGGAGTTAGCCCCTGGAAAGCACCACCCCGATCGGCGATGATCCTATCCTCGGCCTGCCCGCCCTGGCAGTCTGACCTGCCCGGCCCTCCCGGTCATCGTCGTGGACCAGCCTCGGCGGCACCACGCCGTGGGACACGATCGAGCCGGACCATCGGCCGGAGGTCCATGCCCCTTGCCGAGACGATCGCGTCGAAATCCGCGCGGCAGTGGATGGTGAGCGATGTTTCTCAGCGTGTTCGACGTCTTCAAGCCGGGCATCGGCCCTTCGTCGTCCCACACGATGGGCCCGATGACGGCCGCCGCCGATTTCCTCGATCTCCTGCGCGGCACCGAGGCCGGCAGGCATGTGGCGGCGATCCGCGTGACGCTGCATGGCTCGCTCGCCTTCACCGGCCGGGGGCACGCCACGGATCGGGCGGTCGCACTCGGTCTCCTCGGATTCCGGCCCGCGGAGATCGAGATGGACGAGGCGGAGCGCCGCCTCGCGGACCTCGCCCGACACAAGACGCTCAAGCCGGACACTCTGCCGGAGATCGCCTTCGATCCCGCATGTGCGGTCGTGTTCGACTTCGGCCCGCCGCTGCCCGGGCACGCGAACGGGTTGATCCTCACGGCGTCGGGCGCCGCGGGCGATCCCATCCTCTGCGAGACCTACTACTCGATCGGCGGCGGCTTCGTCGTCACGGCTGCGCAGCTGGAGGCCGGCACCTCGCCGCCCTCCGCGGCGGCCGATCCGCGCCTCTGGCCGTATCCCTTCGACACGGCGGCGGCCATGCTGCGGATGGCGCAACAGAGCGGCCTGTCGATCGCCGCGATGAAGCGCGCGAACGAGGCGGTCAGCCGGTCCGCCGCAGAGGTCGATGCTGGCCTCGCCCGCATCTGGCAGACCATGAACGGCTGCGTCGAGCGCGGGCTCTCGCAGGACGGCGAGTTGCCCGGGGGCTTGCACGTCAAGCGGCGGGCCAAGCGCATCCGCGAGCAGCTCGTGCGCGAACGCGGCTCGAACACGGCGCAGCCGCACGCGATAGCGGACTGGCTGAGCGTCTACGCCATGGCGGTCAATGAGGAGAACGCGGCCGGGGGCAAGGTCGTGACCGCGCCGACCAACGGGGCCGCCGGCGTCGTTCCGGCCGTCGCGCGGTACTATCTGGACCATTGCATCGGGGCCGATGTGGGCCGGATCCCCGAGTTCCTGCTGACGGCCGCCGCCATCGGCGGATTGATCAAGCACAATGCCTCCATCTCCGGCGCGGAGGCGGGCTGCCAGGGCGAGGTCGGCTCAGCGAGCGCGATGGCGGCGGCGGGCCTGTGCGCCGTGCTCGGCGGCACGCCGGCACAGGTCGAGAACGCGGCGGAGATCGCCCTGGAGCACCATCTCGGCATGACCTGCGATCCGGTCGCGGGCCTCGTGCAGGTGCCGTGCATCGAGCGCAACGGCATCGGCGCCACCAAGGCCGTTGCGGCCGCGTCCCTGGCTCTGCGCGGGGACGGAACGCACTTCATGCCGCTCGACAACTGCATCGCGGCGATGCGGCAGACCGGCGAGGAGATGAACGCGAAGTACAAGGAGACCAGCCTGGGCGGTCTGGCCGTCAATCTTCCCGAATGTTGAGACCATTCTGGAGCGGGAGCGGCGGAGGTCGCGACCGCCGTCGGGCTGCCTGTGCCGGAGGCTGCGGCCGGCATGAGGGCGCGGCGAGGGGCGATGCCCTGACGCGCCTATAGGGCGATCACCTGCCGGACCGCCTGGCCCCGGTCCAGACGGTCGAAGCCTTCGTTGATGGCCTCGAGCGCCAGGGTGCCGGTCATGAGCTTGTTCACCGGCAGGCGGCCCTGCCGGTACAGGGCGATGTAGCGCGGGATGTCCCGGGCCGGGACGCAGCTTCCCATGTAGCTGCCGCGCACCACCCGCTCCTCGCCCACGAGGCCGACCGCCGGCAGGGTGAAGGCCTGCGTGGGGTGGGCGAGCCCGGCGGTCGCCGTCGTGCCGCCGCGGCGGGTGATCCGGTAGGCGGTGTCGAAGGCCTTCACGGAGCCGGCCATCTCCAGGGCGTGGTCGACGCCGCCCTGCGTGGCGCTGCGGATCTGCGCGACCGCGTCGGGATCGGAGGCGAGGTAGGTGTCGGTGGCGCCGAGCTCCCGGGCGATCCGGAGCTTGTCCTCCGAGAGGTCGACGGCGACCACCCGGCCCGCTCCGCACGCGACGGCCCCCAGCAGCGCCGAGAGGCCGACGCCGCCGAGGCCCACCACCGCGACGCTCTGGCCCATCCTCACCCCGCAGGTGTTCACCACGGCCCCGACGCCGGTCATCACCGCGCAGCCGAACAGGGCAGCCTCGATCAGCGGGATCTCCGGGTCGATCCGGACGATCGAGTGGCGTGAGACCACCGCGTACTCGCCGAAGGCCGAGACGCCGGCGTGGTGGTTGACCTCGACGCCCTCGCAGCGGATGCGCCGCGCGCCGGAGAGCAGCGTGCCCTCACCGTTGGCGGCGTTGCCCGGCTCGCACAGAGCCGCCCGGCCCTCCCGGCAGGGCAGGCAGGTGCCGCAGGTCGGCACGAAGGACATCACCACATGGTCGCCGCGGGCGAGGTCGGTGACGCCGGGACCGCATTCCTCCACCACCGCCGAAGCCTCGTGCCCGAGCGCCAACGGGACGGGACGCGGCCGGTCGCCGTTGATCACCGAGAGGTCGGAGTGACACAGGCCGGCGCCTGCGATCCTGACCAGAACCTCGTCCGGCCCAGGGGGCGCGAGGTCGATGGTCTCGATCGTCAAGGGCCTGCTCGTCGCGTAGGGCCGCGGCGCGGGGGCGTGGCGCAGCACGGCTGCGCGAACTCGCATCGTCACGGTCATCCTCCCGAATGGGGGCACCCGGCCCTCGTTGCCGCCACGCTGGCAGCGCCGGCCCGGCCGGTCAATCGATCAGGCCGCTCCTCGGCGCCGGCGGGCGTCGCCACGCACGTGGCTGTCGCAAACGCCGGCTGCGCGGCGACTCATTCCCGTGCCACCCCTCCTCCTGCAACCATGGCGCGTCGCTGTCCCCAGCGTCCGTGCCGGGGCCGGGCGCGGCCTTCATGCGGCCACGACCATCCATGGCCGCGCAACGATCCGTTCTCGTTCAGGACGTGCCGCCCTTGACCCCGCCGGTGACGGGCACCTGCCGCGACGGATCGGCACTCGTTTCAGAGGGGGCCGACCCGATGGCGGGCGGTCCGGCCGGGATGGCGGCGCTCGGGGACAAGCCCGCCAGGGCGGCGGCAGGCGTGACGGCAAGGCGCGACAATCCGAGCCATGCCGCGAGGGAGCCGAGCGCGTCCGCGAGGCGCTCCACCGTGCACGAGGGTGCCTGCCGCTCGACATGCGCCCGCTGAACGATCAGCGCGCCGGCCTTGCGGTCCGCCTTCAGGTCCACGCGGGCCACGAGTGCACCATCCAGAAGAAGCGGCAGGACGTAGTAGCCGTGCTCGCGCTTGTGGGCAGGCGTGTAGATCTCCAGGCGATAGCGGAAGCCGAACAGCCTCTCGGTGCGCGGGCGATGCCAGACGAGCGGGTCGAACGGCGACACCAGCGCCGCGCCGGCGCGCGTGCGGCCGAGCCGCGCGTCCTTGTGCAGGTAGGCCTGATGCAGCCACCCGCGGACGCGGACGGGAACGAGCGTGCCCTCCTCGACCAGCTGGTCGATGGGCAGCCGGGCATCCGTGGGGCCGATGCGGTAGTAGTCGCGCAGATCGTGCGCCGTTGCGACACCGAGCGCGCGTGCCGACCGGGCGATGAGGTTCCGCCGGGCATCCACCTCGCTCGGCGTCGGGACCTGAAGGATGGCGCGGGGCAGCACCCGCTCAGGCAGATCGTACACCCGCTCAAAACTGCCTCTCCGGTGGGTCGCGGCGACCAGCCCGGCCCAGAACAGCCATTCCAGCGCGTGCTTGGCGGCGCTCCAGGCCCACATGCCCTGCGAGGCCCTGGTGCCGGCGACATCGGAGCCGGCCAGCGCTCCGTCCCTCTCGATGCGCGCAAGCAGCGCGTCGGCCTCGCTGCGTCGCTCCCCCGCGAACGGTGCGAGTTGCCGCCACACGTCCTGTCCGCGGCGCGCGCGCTCCATGCGCCAGCGCAGCAAGGGCTGGCAGGCGATGGGCAGAAGCGAGGCCTCATGCCCCCAGTACTCGAAGACCGGCTTGGACCTCGCCGCCGCGATCGCGTCGAGGAGCGTGCGGTCGTACGCACCCAGACGCGAGAAGAGCGGCATGTAATGGGCACGCACGAGGACGTTGACGCTGTCGATCTGAAGCAGGCCGAGCTGATCGATTCCCTTGAGCAGGCGGGCCGCATCGACGGTCCCCCGGCGGCGCCAAGCCGTGAAGCCTTGTGCCGCGAGTGCGATGCGACGGGCCTCGTCGGCCGAAAGCTCTGCGGTCAGCGCTGCTCTCCCGAGGCGGTCATCACGGCTCCGGATCGGGCGGCCTGCATCGCCGGGAGGCGTGCCGGTGCCGGTCGTGCTTGGCCCGTTCCATACGCGGCCCTCCGCGGCCGGGCCAAGGACCGAGGCCGATCGGTCGACCTCATCGGAAGGTCCGCTGTCGGGAGGGGACGCTGAACCGCGCCGGGTCGTCCGGAAGGCTACGCGATTTGGGTCAGGCAAACCCGTCTTGCACCTCGGTCTTGCACATCGGTCTTGCACATCGGTCTTGCACCTGGAGCTTGGCACGACACTGCGCTTGGCGCACCCGGTTGCGCGGCGTCTCACCCGAGCACCCGATGCGCATTTCGCCGGAGGATGGTCTTGCTCTCTGATCGCACGACACCCCGACGCCCAGGAGAAGATCGGCTTCCAAACATGTTCTGATGAGAGGAATTCGGATTGCGAAGACGTGCTAATAATAAATGTTACTGATGATAAATCGTCTCTCGCCGAATATTCAAGTCGGTCATATCAGGCGATCAGCCGCGAGATCTTCCAATTTGTCAATGGGAATGCGGCGCTGTTTGGTTGCGGATTGTTGCCGGGACGCGGCGCGTTGGGCCCTTGAGGAGGATGCTTGGTGCTTCGAGCCGGGCCGGCGCTTGTCAGGCAGGAGGGCGCGCTGATGCGCGCCATCCACCCCGCTGGTCGTCACGCTCGACTCTCATCGTGATGCTGAGACGGTGCAGGCTGACTTCAACGAGGCCCAAATGGTCGCCGCCAGCGCCTCGAAGCGGATTCCGCCCTGCGCAATCCCGGCGACCGGCCGTCCGGCCCGCCCGTCACTGAACATGCCCTTCACGTCGTGGCAGAGGCCAAGCAGTTCTCGCATCCGGACACCGGCTTTCGCAATGCCCTGGTTGGAGAGTGCAGCTGAGCCTTGAAAGGGTTTCAACTGCCGCTCTGCGATCGAAGCTTCCTCCCTACAAGGAGGAGACTATGCGCTTCGCCTTAGTCCGGCCCGAGTCTGAAACCCGTTTGGCTTAGTTCTTTCGGGCTACGGAGATATTCGATCATGATTTTGCATTTCAACACAACATTAACTGCTGTGATCAAAGATATCTTCCAGTCGTGGAGCCATGACATGCTACGCCTATCCAATTTCAAGATCACCACGAAGATTGTGCTTCCCTTAGCGTTGGTGGCTATTATCGCAGGATTGATCGTCTATCAGGCGCGTAACACCTTTTTCGAACTTAGCAATAAAACTCAGAATATTGTCGACGTTCAAGCCAAGCGCTTGGAGAACATCTTGGGCGTTCGTATCAACGTGACAGAGGCTACAGTTCAGAACCGCAACATGCTTGTCGATAGGCGCGCCGCTGAACTGGAGAATTATAAAGTGCGCTTCGATGCGGCCGTCAAGAGAACATACGAGGCAGCCGACACGCTGATAGCACTCGCAGACACGCCCGAGCGACGCGCAATCAATCAGAAGCTGCGCGACATTCTCGAAGTCTATTTCAGAATCGTTGACCGCGCGAATGCCGCAGCCTCGAAAAACGACATTGAGACCGCAACCAAAATCGTCCTTCTCGAAGGCTTGCAAGCGCGCAGCGCGGTTCGGGATTACGTCCAGCCCCGCATCGATCAACTGACGGAAGAGTTGGAGAAGGCGAAGGCCGACGCACAGGCGAGCGCGGAGGCGTCCACCACACTCCTCGTTGCGACAGCCGCCATCGGGTTGATCGCGGCGTTGGGAACGGCGATCGGCATCGTCGTCTTCGGGCTGACGCGCCCGCTCGCGAACTTGGTTTCAGTACTGCAACGCATGGCCAGGGGCGAGATCGACGCCGACATCAAGGAAGCGGCGCGCCAGGACGAGATCGGCGTTGTTGGACAGGCGGTGGAAGGCATCAAGGCCATGGTGGCCCGGAAGGCCGTCGAGGAAGCGGAGATCCGGCGGCGCGCCGATGAAGCCGCCGCCGCCGAGCGGCGTCGCACGATGATCGAACTCGCGGACAGTTTCGAGCGGGCGGTCAGCGGGATCGTCGGCACGGTCTCGGCCTCGGCGACACAGTTGCAGGCCACCGCTTCGACGATGACGACGACGGCAACTGAAACGGCATCGCAGTCCGGCACGGTGGCGGCCGCCGCCGAGGAGGCCGCCTCCAACGTCAGCACCGTGGCGGCCGCTTCAGAGGAACTGGGAACCTCCGTGCAGGAGATCGGACGCCAAGTGCAGGGCTCGGCATCTCTTGCGCAGGCTGCGGTGGGTGAAGCGGATCAGACCGCGCGGCTCGTGCAGGACCTGTCCGCGGCCGTCACGAAGGTCGGCGACGTCGTCGGGCTGATCTCCTCGATCGCGAGTCAGACCAACCTGCTGGCGCTGAACGCCACCATTGAGGCGGCGCGCGCCGGCGAGGCGGGACGGGGCTTTGCGGTCGTGGCCGCCGAGGTGAAGGAACTCGCTTCGCAGACGGCTCGGGCAACGGACGAAATCAGCGGACAGATCGGCCGCATCCAAGGGGTGACAGGTCAGGCCGTCTCGGCCATTGGCTCGATCACCGCGCGTATTGCCGAGATGAACACGGTATGCACCGCCATTGCCGCTGCGGTCGAGGAGCAGGGCGCGGCGACCCAGGAGATCGTGCGCAACGTCGCCCAGGCAGCCACCGGCACGTCGGAGGTGACCATCAACATTACGGGTATCGCGCATGCATCGGAAGAAACCGGCGTCGCTGCGAGCCAAGTCCTCGTCGCCGCATCCGAGCTGTCCCGCCAATCCGAGCACCTCGCGACCGAGGTCAGCTCCTTCCTCAACACCGTTCGCGCCGCGTGAGGCTATGCGCATGGCTGAAATCAGCATCCTCTCAGCCGGTGATCTTTCCGATTATCAGTTGAAACAGGTCGCCTCTCGATTGGCAGAAGCTCACGCCGCAGGTTATTGATCTTGGTTCGCGAATGTAAAATCTCTCAAGCAAACCCTGCATAAAAATTGCAGTAAATTTTTATCGGAGATCGAATATTTCGAGGATGTGCTGATCAGGCTAGGTATCCCATACTCACAAACGTTTTTGCGGTCGCGGAATCTCGTCGACACCGTGGAAGACTTGGCTGCGAAGATCAGGATCTGTCCCGACGCGGCCCCATGAGATGCCCGTCCAGCCCATGATCGCCATTGCCACGATGCGTGCAAGTGACCTGACGCCTACCACCTCGTGGTTTCGGACGGCATCGCCCACATCATTCAGTGTTGTTTCCCCTTGGAACCCGGACGGATCTCCTGAGCTGATCAAGCGATGAACCCGCGTGGCGAGCCATAGCTCAGCAGACGATGAGGGCGAAGCTCATTGGCGTGCGCCGGCCAAAGCGGAAGCCGGCGCAGCACGCTCCGGGCCTCCGGGATCCGCGACACGGACGAAGTCGCGTTGCAGCAGGCGCACCAAGGCCTCGGCCAAGCCGTTGAATTGAGCGCTCTCCAATGGCGTCGGTGTGATCACCCGGCCCCGAGCCTTCGAATCCGGGGCTGCAGCGGTTGGCTAAGCTGCCTTTCTCGGCCCCTCGACGCCGTCCAGTCGCCTGACGCTCCACGGGCCGTGACGATGCTGACCGCCCCTCTGGCTCGTTCGAGGTGCCGATCCAGGGCGGGATGAAGCGTCACCACCTCTTCGAACCGCATGAGCCGCCTACCACCCACACCTTGAGCTTGGCGAACCCGCGCACAATCATGCCGATGGTCCAAGAGCCGAAGCCGGAGATGGGACCCACCGCCGAAACGGTCCGAAACACCGGTGCTGACGCTCTCATCCGGAGCGTCCAAAAGCGGCAAAAAGTGCTGGACCCATAGTGGCTGGCGCGCCCTACGGGACTCGAACCCGTGTTTTCGCCGTGAAAGGGCGACGTCCTGGACCGCTAGACGAAGGGCGCTCGCCGGGCCTGGGGTCCTATAGTGAGGTTCGCGGCGCGGAGCAACCGGATTGATGGGCCGCGCGATCGATGGGGTTGACGCGGCGCAGGCGCCGCGGCTTGTCGGAGCGCCGCGCGGCGCGGCGGAGATGAGACGGCATGACCACGAGGCGGACGGCGCCGCGGGACCGGGGACGGGGTGGACGGGGGCCTGATCGCCGGCCCGAGCGGCGACACGAGGGGCCGGACGAGGGCCGGGTGGTGCTCTACGGCTGGCACCCGGTGGCCGAGGCCCTGCGCAATCCCGCGCGCGGCCTGCACCGGCTGCTCGCCACGGAGAACGCCGCCCAGCGCCTCACCGAGGAGGTCGGCCCGCTGCGCATCGTGCCCGAACTCGTGCGGCCGGGCGCCATCACGACGCTGCTGGGGCCGGAGGCGGTGCATCAGGGGCTCTACCTGGAGGCCGAGCCCCTCCCCGCCCCGGCCTTCGAGGCCCTGCCGGACGGGGCCGTGCTGCTGGCGCTCGACCAGATCACCGATCCGCACAATGTCGGGGCCATCGTGCGCACCGCCGCGGCGTTCCGGGTCGACGCCATCATCACCACGGCCCGGCACTCCCCGGCCGCCACCGGCGTGCTGGCGAAATCGGCCTCGGGCGGGCTGGAGCACGTCCCCTTCGTGATCGTGCGCAACCTCGCCGAGGCGCTGATCGAGCTCGGCGAGCGGGGCTTCACGCGCATCGGCCTCGATTCCGAGGCCGACACGCCGCTCGCCGGCATCACGCCGCGCACCCCCCTCGTCATCGTGCTCGGGGCCGAAGGCAAGGGCCTGCGTCAGCGCACGCGCGAGTGCTGCGACGTGGTCGCCCGGCTCGATTTCCCGGGCGCGATCAAGAGCCTCAACGTCTCGAACGCGGCCGCCATCACGCTCTACGCGCTGGTGCCGCGCGGCTGACGCGGCCTCAGCGCCAGAAGGGCCGCACGTCGATCAGGGCGGTGTGCGCGGCGGCGGCCTCGGCCAGGAGCTTCTGGGTGCGCTGCTCCACGTCGGCCGCGGTCAGGCCGGCGGCGAAGACCGCGGCGCCCGGCGCGCCACGCACGAGGTCGGCCGTGAGCGTGTGGGCGGTGGCGATGTCGTTGAGATCGCCCAGCGCGTCCTGCAGGTCGGCGAGGGCGCGCACGAACCTCTTGTGGCGCTTGGCGGCCTTCGGCTTGGCGTAGAGGCCGGCGAAGAACTCGGCGCCGTAGCGCAGCTTCTTGGCCGCGATGCGCACCTCGTGGCGGGCGTGCGGCTCGAGATGGTCGAGGCCGCGCCCGCGCTTCTTCACCTTGCGGCGGCGGCGCTCCAGCTCCTCGGTGGCGAAGGCGCGGGCGGGGGCGTCGCGCCGCGCCGCCTGCGGGGCGTCCGCGGCCCGCCACGGCCCCGCATCGAGCCACGCCACGAGGTCGATCAGGACGCCGCGCCACTCCGTACCGCCGAGGGTCGCCATCACCGCCGCGTAGGCGGCGTTGCGCTCATCCTCCAGGTGCCGCTCCAGGGTGAGGAGCCCGGCCTCGTCGGGCCGCCGCTCGCGCTCGGCCGGCAAGGTGGTGGCCAGGAAGACGTCGAGGTTGCGCGCGTGCCCGAACGGCTCGCTCAGGCGCTTCAGCTCGGCCTTGAGCGCCGGCACCCGGGCATCCTCCACGATGTCGCCGAACAGCGAGAAGGCCGAGCGCAGGCGCCGCAGCGCCACGCGCAGCTGGTGCAGCGCCTCCGCGTGCCGGTGGTCGCGCAGCGCCTCCTCGTTCAGCCGCAAGTGGCGCAGGCAGGCCTGGGCGATCGCCTGGAACGCCTCCCCGGCACTCATCGCCGGGTCGAGGGCCACCGGCTCCGCCTTGCTGAAGCGGCCGAGCCCGTCCCCGATGAGCCGGTAGCCGCGCTCGGCCTTGGACAGCACACCGAGCCGCAGCGGGACGCTGGCGCCGAGTTCCCGGGCGAGCCCGAACAGGTCCGCGGCCGATCCCTGCTTGAGTTCGAGTTCGAGTTCGTTGAGCGGCGTCACGCGATCGGCAGCCCCGTCGAGGGCGGTGATCCGGCCGCGGTCCAGGGCCACCTCGATCCGGGCGCCGCCATGCGCCACCGCCCGCACCGAGCGCTCGACCGCCGCCGAGAACAGCGGCCGCAGCACCGCCTTGCGGCCGAGAACGTCGCCGAGCGGGGTCTCGGCGAGCGGGCGCAGGTCTGGCTCGGCCCCGGCCACCGCCCATTCCCATTCGGGCCGGTCGAACAGGCCGGCGCCCGGCAGCGCGGCCTTCACGGTCTGCACGTGGCCGGCGCCGTCGCTGCGCACGCGCAGCGTATAGCCGGCCGCCCTCAGGCGCCGGTCCTCGGTGTCGAAGTAGACGGAGGTGAGCCGCGCCTCCTCGGGCGCCTCGCGCGGGTCCAGCAGCGGATGTCCGCTCAGGGTGGCGAGGTCCGAGGCTTCGAATTCGAGCTTCAGTTCGGTCTCGCGTGGCGTCGTCATCCGGTCTCGTCCATCTCCCGCGTGGCGGCCGATGGGCCGCCGCTCCGGCCGCATCCCGCGGCGAGCCGCCGGATGATGGCCGTGGCGGAAAAGCTCCGCAAGGGGATCGGTTCCGGGCAATCAGCGCCCGCGCAGATGCGCGACGAGCGTTGCCGCGGCCTGTTCGGGCGCGCCGTCGTTGCGGATGGTGAGGTCCGCCTGCACCGGCGCCTCCCGGGCGAGCCGCGCCGCGAGGTCGCCGTCCTCGGGCCGCCCGCGCGCGGCAAGCCGCCGCGCCAGCACGGCGGCCGGGGCCGTTACGGCGACCACGGTGACGCCGGGCAGCCGGGTGCGCGCCTCCGCCACCGCGCGGCGCGAGACGTTGGCGACGACCACGCGGCCGGCCCGCGCGTGGTCCAGGGTCTCGGCCGGCAGGGCGTAGCCGAGGCCGTGGGCACGCCAGGACAGGGCGAAGCGCCCGTCCGCCTCGCCCTGCGTGAAGGCGGCCTCGCTCAGCTCCTCGTTCTCCTCATGGGCGGAGGGCGGGCGCGTGACGAGGCGGCGGGCGAAGACGTAGCGCGCCTCGCCGGCCAGCGCCGCGTGGGCGAGCCGGATCAGCGTGTCCTTGCCAGCCCCGCTCGGCCCCACCACCAGCACGAAGCCGCCCGCCATCACGCCACCCGCTCGCCGCCGCGCCAGACCTGGCGCACCACCGGCACTTCCTCGCTGACGCGCACCCGCACGAGGTCGGCGCGCAGGCCCGGCTCCAGCGCGCCGCGGTCGGCGAGCCCGGTCGCCCGGGCGGGGTTGCGCGTCACCGTCGCCACCGCCTCGGGCAGGGCGATGCCGGGGACGAGGCGCGGCAGCGCGAAGGCGCCCATCAGCAGGCTCGCGGGCACGTAGTCGGAGGACAGGATGTCGAGCAGGCCGTCCGCCGCCAGGGCCGCCGCCGCGACGTTGCCGGAATGCGAGCCGCCCCGGATCAGGTTCGGCGCGCCCATCATCACGGTGATGCCGGCCTGCCTCGCGCCGGACGCCGCCTCGCGGGTGGTCGGGAACTCGGCCAGCGCCACGCCCTCGCGGCGCGCCATCGCGACGTCGTCCGGGGTGGTGTCGTCGTGGCTCGCCAGCGCGATGCCGCGCTCCCGCGCGAAGGCCACCAGCGCCGGGCGGTTGGCCGCTTCGAGCGCCCGCCCCTCGCGGATCTTGCGCTCGGTGCCGGCCTTGATCGCCTCCAGCGAGCGCCCGCCGCGCGTGGCGTACTGGTAGTACTTGGCGATGTCGCGGAACTGCCGCTGGCCCGGCGTGTGGTCCATGAGCGAGATCAGGCCGATCGCGTAGCGCTCCGCGAAGGCGCGCACGGTGTCGACCACGTCGGGAGAGGGCAGTTCGCAGCGCAGATGCGTGAGGTGCTCGGCCCGGAACAGGCCGGCCTCCCGCGCGCGCGCCACCGCCTCCGCGAGCTGCATCAGTTCGGGGCCGAGCCCGCTGCCGTCCGGGTCGCTGCCCGCCCGCAGGCTGTCGAACACCGTGGTGATGCCCGAGGCCGCGATCTGCGCGTCGTAGGCCAGCACCGCGCCGAGCGGGTGCCAGCGCACCCCCGGCCGCGGGGCGTAGTGGCTCTCCAGGTGGTCGGTGTGCAGCTCGATCAGCCCCGGGATCAGGTGGTCGCCCGCGAGGTCGAGACCGCGCTCCGGCGCCCGCCCCTCGCCGATGGCGGCGATGCGCCCGTCCGCCACCGCGAGCCAGCCGCGCTGCACCCGGTCGGGCAGGACCAGCGTCGCGTTCTCGAAGATCTCGGTCATCGGGGATTCCTTCAGGCCGCCGCCTGGGCACGGAAGCGGGTGACGTCGACGATCCGCGTGGCCACGGCCTCGCGCACGTCCGCGTCGTGGAAGATGCCGAGGATGCCCGCCCCCGCCGCCTGCCGCTCGCGGATCAGCGCGACCACCACGGCGCGGTTCTGCGCGTCCAGGGAGGCGGTCGGCTCGTCGAGGAGAAGGAGCGGCTTGTCGGCGACGAGGCCGCGGGCGATGTTCACGCGCTGCTGCTCGCCGCCCGAGAAGGTCGCGGGCGGCAGGTCCCACAGGCGCTCGGGCAGGTTGAGGCGGGCCAGCAGCTCGGCGGCGCGGCGCGCGGCCTCCTGTGGCGCGAGGCCGCCCTCGCGGCCGGCCGCCTCCACCACCGCGCGGGCGCCCACCCGCGGGATCACCCGCAGGAACTGCGACACCGAGGCGATCACCCGGCGGCGCAGGTCGAGGATCTCCCGCGGCGGGGCGGTCGCCACGTCGACCACCCGGTCCCCGTCGCGGACCCGGATGGCGCCGCGGTCGCAGCGGTAGTTGCCGCTCGCCATCCGCAGCAGCGAGGACTTGCCGGCGCCGGACGGGCCGCCCAGCACCACGCACTCCCCCGGATCGACCGAGAGGCTGACGGAATCGACCACCGGCAGCACCAGCCCGCCGCGCAGGTGCAGGGTGAAGCGCTTGGCCACGTCCTCGAAGGCGATGAGCGGGATCATGCGGCGAGCACCGAGGCGACGAGAAGCTGGGTGTAGGGCTCGGCGGGATCGTCGAGCACCTGATCGGTGAGGCCGGATTCGATCACCCGGCCGCCGCGCATCACGATCATCCGGTGCGAGAGCAGGCGCGCCACCGCAAGGTCGTGCGTGACGATGACCACCGCGAGGCCGAGTTCCGCCACGAGCCGGCGGATCAGGTCGAGGAGGCGGGCCTGCACCGAGACGTCGAGGCCGGAGGTCGGCTCGTCCATCAGCACGAGGCGCGGGCCGGTCACGAGGTTGCGGGCGATCTGCAGCCGCTGGCGCATGCCGCCCGAGAAGGCCTTCGGCGGGTCGTCGATGCGGTCGGCGGCGATCTCGACCTTGCCCAGCCACTCGGCGGCGGTGGAGCGGATCCGGCCGTAATGGCGCGCGCCGACCCCCATCAGCCGCTCGCCGACATTGCCGCCGGCGGAGACCCCCATCCGCAGGCCCTGCGCGGCATCCTGGCGGATGAAGCCCCAGTCGGTGCGCATCAGGTGGCGCCGCTCGGCCTCCGAGAGGGCCGCGAGGTCGGCCAGCGTGCCGTCGCGCAGCCGGTAGCGCACCGTGCCCGCATCGGGCGCGAGGTCGCGGGCGATCAGCGACAGGAGCGTCGACTTGCCGGAGCCGGATTCGCCCACGATCGCCAGCACCTCGCCGGGATCGAGATCGAACGCGACGTCGGCGCAGCCGATTCGGTGCCCGTAGCGCTTGGTCAGGCCGCGCACGCAGAGGAGCGGTCCGCACGTCGCCCCGGCACTCATGCCCCCTCCCCCCGATGGCCGGCCGCGCGGCGCTCCTCGCAATGGTCGGTGTCCGAGCACACGAACATCCGGCGCCCGGCATCGTCGAGCAGCACCTCGTCGAGGTAGACGCCCCGGGCCGCGCAGAGCGCGCAGGGTTCGGCGAAGTGTTGCACCCGGAACGGATGGTCCTCGAAATCGAGGCTGCGCACCCGCGTGTGCGGCGGCACCGCGTAGATCCGCTTCTCGCGCCCCGCACCGAAGAGCTGGAGCGCCGGGCAATCGTCCATCTTCGGGTTGTCGAATTTCGGGGTCGGCGAGGGGTCCATGACGTAGCGGCCCGCGACCTCGACCGGATAGGCGTAGGTGGTGGCGATGTGGCCGTGGCGGGCGATGTCCTCGTAGAGCTTGACGTGCATCAGCCCGTACTCGGCGAGCGCGTGGAGCTGGCGCGTCTCGGTCTCCCGCGGCTCGAGGAAGCGCAGGGGCTCGGGGATCGGCACCTGGTAGACCAGCACCTGGCCCTCGGCGAGCGGGCGCTCGGGGATGCGGTGGCGCGTCTGGATCACCGTCGCCTCGGCGGTGCGGGTCGTGACGGCGACGCCCGCGGTCCGGGCGAAGAAGGCGCGGATCGAGACTGCGTTGGTGGTATCGTCCGAGCCCTGGTCGATGACCTTGAGCACGTCGCTCCGCCCCAGGATCGCGGCGGTGACCTGCACGCCGCCGGTGCCCCAGCCATAGGGCATCGGCATCTCGCGCGAGGCGAAGGGCACCTGGTAGCCGGGGATCGCGATCGCCTTGAGGATCGCCCGGCGGATCATCCGCTTGGTGCCCTCGTCGAGATAGGCGAAGTTGTAGCCGGTCCCCGGCTCGGGCGCCGGCTCCGCCGGGAGGTCTTCCGTGCGGGCGTGGGGCTCGGGAGACGGCGTGATGTCCGTCTCATGGCCCGGAAGGCGGGCGTCGCCGCGATGGCCCTCGTCGCTCATTCCACCGCCTCCACGCTCGGCAGGTGGTCCTGCCCTTGCCCTTGCCCTTGCCCTTGCGCTTGCCCTTGCCCCTCTCCCTGCCGCGCGTGCTCCGCCCGCATCCGCCGCACCAGCTCCAGCTCGGCCTGGAAGTCGACGTAGTGGGGCAGCTTGAGGTGCTCGACGAAGCCCGTGGCCTGGAGCGCATCGCAATGCGCCAGCACGAATTCCTGGTCCTGGGCCGGGGAGGCGACCGGCTCGCCGAGTTCCTCCGCCCGCAGCGCGCGGTCGACCAGCGCCATCGCCATCGCCTTGCGCTCGCACTGGCCGAAGGCGAGGCCGTAGCCGCGGGTGAACTGCGGCGGCACGGCGGCGCTGCCCTTGAACTGGTTGACCATCTGGCACTCGGTGAGCGCGACGCGCCCGAGCGGGACTGGGAAGCCGAGTTCCTCGGGCGTGAACTCCACCTCGACCTCGCCCACCCGCACCTCGCCGACGAAGGGGTGGGTGCGGCCGTAGCCGCGCTGGGTCGCGTAGCCGAGCGCGAGCACGAAGCCTTCGTCGCCGCGCGCGAGCGCCTGCAGGCGCACCGCCCGGTCGGCGGGATAATCCACCGGCTCGCGGGTGAGGTCGCCCACCGGAGCGCCCTCCTCGGGCGGCGAGGGCTCGATCAGGCCGTCGCCCGCCAGCAGGTCCGTGACCCGCGGCGCCGGGCCGGGTTCCGGCTCGGCCTGTGCGGCCGCCGGCACCTCGCCCCCGGCGGCGAGCGCGAAATCGAGAAGGCGGTGGGTGTAGTCGAAGGTCGGCCCGAGCACCTGCCCGCCGGGCAGGTCCTTGAAGGTGGCGGAGACGCGGCGCGCGAGCCGCATCGCCCCGGTATCGACCGGTTCGCCGGCGCCGAAGCGGGGCAGCGTGGTGCGGTAGGCCCGCACCAGGAACACCGCCTCGATCAGGTCGCCGCGCGCCTGCTTGAGGGCGAGCGCCGCGAGGCCGGGATCGTAGAGCGAGCCTTCCGTCATCACCCGGTCGACGAGCAGGCTCAGCTGCCCGGCGATCTGCTCCACCGCGAGGTCCGGCACCCCGGGGTCGCCCCGGCGCGCCTCGGCGAGCAGCCGGTGGGCGTTGGCGATGGCGGCCTCGCCGCCCTTCACGGCCACGTACATATCACGCCTCCGTGACGCGGGTGGAGCGCGGCAGGCCGGCGAGCCGGCCCGGCGCGGCGAGCAGGAGGTCGATGCCGAGCGGGAAGCGGGCATGGTTCGCGGCGAGCCGGGCGGCGCAATCCGGCGGCAGCGGTGCGGCGGACAGGTGCGCCCGGCCGCGGATGCCCGGCCCCTCCAGCACGAGCCGCCCGTCCTCCCCCAGCCGGTCGAGCGCGAGCACCAGGGTGGCGGAGCGGTCCGGATAGGCGGGCGTGCCCTGCGCGAACTCCGCGAAATCCGGGCAGCGCGCCGGATCGGAGACGAGGGCGAAGGCGGCTTGCCCGGGATCCGCCACCACGGGCGCTCCGGTGTGGAAGCGCAGGAAGGCGGCGACCTCCGGGCTGGCAGAGAGCGGCGCGTCGAGCCAGAGCGGCGCGTCCGCGTCGGCGAGCGTCAGCGCCAAGGCGGCGAGTTCGGGCGTGAGCGGCGCCGGGGGCGATAGCGTGAGGGTGAGCGCCTGCACCCGGCCCGGCCGGGCGAGCGCGTCCATCACGGCGCGAAAGACGCGCTGCGCGTCGTGCACGGGATCCCGCAGCCCGGGGGCGAGCGCCATCAATCCTCTCCCCGCACCATCGTGAAGAAGTTCACCTTGGTCGCCGCGCTCCGCCGCGCCGCTGCCGCGTCCTCGGCCGCGCGCCGGCCGGCCGCCGGCGCGAGCGCCGCCTCCACGGCCGCCCGCCGCTCCGGCCGCTGCCAGACCGCGTCGAGGATCGCGGCGAGGCGCGCCTTCTCGCGGTCGCGGCCGAGATGGTAGGCGAAGCCCGTCTCCCCGCCGGAGAGCCGGACCGCGGCGCGCGTCACCGTCATCTCGCCGAGGTTGAAGGCGCGCCCGTCACCGCCGATGCGCCCGCGCGCCATCACCAGCCCGGTCTCGGCCGGGCGCAGATCCTCCGCACCGTCCACCGGCCCGAGCCGGTCCAGGGCCGCCCGCAACTCCTCGCGCGTGGCGAGCGCGCAGCGGGCCATCACGGCGCGGCGCTGCTCGGTCTCTGGCGTTCGCGGCGGAGAGCGTGTTGAGGTGGCGGTCGGCATGGCGTCCGGTGGTCCTGACTTGTCTAATGGTATAGACAAGTGAGCGTGCGCGGGCAAATGAAGTTTGGATGACGGTATGGGCGAGGGCGGCGACATCCGGGTGACGGCGCTCAGGCGCGGCGAGGGGCTGGCCGCGTGGCGGCAGATCGCGGACGGCCTGGAGGCCGAGATCCGGACGGGCGCTCTCGCGGCCGGCGCGCAGCTGCCGACCGAGGCGGCGCTGGCGGCCCGCTTCGGCGTGAACCGCCACACGGTGCGCCGGGCGCTGGCGGTGCTGGCCGAGCGCGGCCTCGTGCGGGCGACGCAGGGGCGCGGCACCTTCGTCGAGGCGCCCCGTCTCGCCTACCCGATCGGCCCGCGCACGCGCTTCTCGGAGATCGTCTCGCGGGCCGGGCGCGAGGCCTGGGGCGACCTGATCGCGAGCGCCGAGGTGGCGGCGGAGGCCGAGATCGCGGCCGATCTCGGCCTGCCGCCGGGCGCGCCCGTGCTCGATCTCCTCACGCTGCACCGCGCGGACGGCACGCCGATCTCGACCGCCCGCACCTGCCTGCCGCTGCCGCGCTTTGCCGGCTTCGACAGGGCCTACGCGGCGCTCGGATCGATCACCCGGGCCTACGCGGCGTTCGGCGTGTCCGACTACACCCGCCTCTCGACCCGCATCGGTGCCCGCTTGGCCGCCGCCGAGGAGGCGGCCCGGCTCGACCTCGCGCCGGGCCGGGTGCTCATCAGCCTCGCGAGCGTGAATGCGGACGCGGCGGGCACCCGCATCCAGGCCACGCGCGGGCTGTTCGTGGCCGACCGGGTGGAGCTGGTGGTCGAGGGCTGAGCCGGATCAGGCCCCGTCCTTGAGGCTCTTGAGCCGTGAGAACGGCGTCTCGGGCGCGTCTCCGGCCGGGGGCTCGAAGGCGACGCCGGGCTTGCGCGGGTAGGGATCGAGCCCGAGCGCCAGGAACTCCGCCGTGAGGCTGCCGAGGTCGACGCGGCCGTTGACGATCGGGTCGGGAATTTCCGCGTCCTCGGCGGCCGTGCCCGCGAAGGCGTCGGGCGCGGCGAAATCCACGTCGACCTCCTCGCGCATCGTCGAGTCGAAGGGATCGAGCGTGACCACGCAGGTCTGCGCGATGGCCGCCTCGACGGTGCCGGTTACCTGCAGGCGGTGGAGCGAGCCGGCGAGGCGGAAGCGGCCGACGAGGCTGTGGATGGCCGGCAGGCCGAAGTCACGGGCGAGCGCCTCGCGCTCCTCCGGGCTCGCCTCGACCACGACCTCCTGCCCCGCCTTGAGCGCGCGCTCGACCGCGACCGGGCGGGACAGCGGGCCGACGGTGTCAGGTGTCATGGTGTCCTCCTCGTCTGAGCCTCATGCGCCGAATGGGCCGCCGGTTCTGCGGCGGCGATGACGCGAGAGCGGATGGCCGCGCCGACCTGACGATTCACGCGGGGCGGTGCCCCGGGTTCCCGGCCGGCGACGCGAAGGCGGCGGGGTCGGGCAGCACCGGGCCGTGGCCGAGAAGGGCATCGAGATCCTGCCGGCCCAGGGCCTCGGCGGCGGCGGCCACGTAGGCGGCGAGCGGCGTCCCCGCCTCCGCCTCGTCGCGCGCCAGCACGTTGCGGGCGAGCGCGACGGCGAGCGCCGGGCGGTCGCCCGCATCGAGCGCCGCGTCGTAGGCCCCTGCCCGGCCGTAGAAGGCCTGGGCGAGCTTCTTCATGCGCTTGGCGACCCCGAGATCGCCGACCCCGAGTTCGCGCAGGGACGAGTCGAGCTGGGCGAAGACCGAATCGACGAGATCCTGCGCCACGTCCTCGGCCGGTGCCGGCAGCTGCCGCAGCCGCCGCAGCACCAGGATCACGTGCAGGCACAGGGTCTCGAAGCGCCCCTCCACCGTGTCCGGCACCCCGAGGGCGAGGTAGAGGCCGGGCTGGCGGGCCGCCGCATTGATGCGCACGTGCAACGCCTCGATGACGCGGCGGCGCCCGTCGTCGCGCCGGAAGAGGTTGCGGATCATCATGCCTCCGTCGCCCAACCCGCTGGGCGGCCTGCCGGAATCCGCGCCGCGGCGGCCGCCGCAACGCCTGTGGCCGAACCTTGGCCGTGCCTTGCCAACGCCACAACCCCGGGGTACGGCAGCGGTCCGTCCCGGCGCAAGGCCGGCGTCCGCTTGCGTGTTCCAGAGGTCGCGATGCCGCGTCGCTTCTCCCCGTCGCTTCTCCGCCTCGCCGCGGCGGGTCTCCTCGGCCTGTCGGTGGCCGGCTGCGTGATCGGCGAGGAATTCCGCCGCGGCTACCTCATCGACGAGGCCGCGGTGGCCCAGGTGAAGCCCGGATCGAGCGCCGAGCAGGTGCTCCAGCTCCTCGGCACCCCGACCACCGTCTCCACCGTCGGCAACAAGTCCTGGTACTACATCAGCCAGAACACCCGCCGCACCGTGATGTTCTTGGGCGAAAGCACCCAGGATCAGCGGGTGCTCGCCGTCTACTTCAACCAGGGCTTCAAGGTGGAGCGCGTCGCGCTCTACGGCCAGCAGGACGGCCGGGTGTTCGACTTCATCTCCCGCACGACGCCGACCAGCGGCGGCGAGCAGGCCTTCCTCGGCCAGCTCCTACGGGGCCTGACCAAGTTCGAGCCCTTCCGCAACGCGCAGTAGGCGCGGCCGCCGCGGCCCCGTCTCGCGACGGCGGGGCCCCTACTCCGCCGCCTCGAAGGCCGGGTCCCCGGTCCCCAGGAACCCGCCGGACTGGCGCGCCCACAGCCGCGCGTAGAGCCCGCCGCGGCGGATCAGCTCCGCGTGGCGGCCCTCCTCCACGATGCGGCCGCGGTCGAGCACGATCAGCCGGTCGAGGGCGGCGATGGTCGAGAGCCGGTGGGCGATGGCCAGCACGGTCTTGCCCTGCATCAGGGTGTCGAGCGAGCCCTGGATCGCCGCCTCCACTTCCGAATCGAGCGCGGAGGTCGCCTCGTCCAGGATCAGGATCGGCGCGTCCTTCAGGATCACCCGCGCGATGGCGATGCGCTGGCGCTGCCCGCCCGAGAGTTTGACGCCGCGCTCGCCCACCTGGGCCGCGTAGCCGGTGCGGCCCTTGTGGTCCTCCAGGCCCAGGATGAAGTCGTGGGCGTGCGCGAGCTTGGCCGCCGCGACGATCTCCTCCTCGCCCGCCTCGGGGCGGCCATACGCGATGTTGTCGCGGATCGAGCGGTGGAGGAGCGAGGTGTCCTGCGTCACGACCGCGATCTGGCGCCGCAGCGAGTCCTGGGTCACGCCCGCGATGTCCTGGCCGTCGATCAGGATGCGCCCGCCTTCGAGGTCGTGCAGGCGCAGCAGCAGCGACGTGACGGTGGTCTTGCCGGCGCCGCTGGTGCCGACGAGCCCGACCTTCTCGCCGGGCGCGATCGTCAGGGTCAGGCCCTCGATCACGCCGCGGTCCTCGCGGCCGTAATGGAAGGTCACGCCCTCGAAGGCGATGCGCCCGCGCGGGACCGTCAGCTCCCGCGCGTCCGGCCGGTCGACGATGCCGTGCGGGCGGGCGATGGTCTGCATGCTCTCCTGGATCACGCCGATGTTCTCGAACAGGCCGCGCACGGTCTGCATCACCCAGCCCGACATGGCGATGAGGCGCAGCACCAGGGCGAGGCCCGCGGCCCCCTCCCCGGTCGTCATCTGCCCGCGCGACCACAGCGCCAGCACCGCCCCGGCCGTCGCCACGATGAGCACGCTGTTGAGGAGCGACAGGGTCCCGGTGGTCGCCGTGATGAGCCGGAACGAGTGCAGGTAGGCGTCGGTGTGGGCGGTGGTCGCCTCGCGCACCGCCGAGCGCTCCTCCCTGTCGCGGGCGAAGAGCTTGACGGTGAGGATGTTGGTGTAGCTGTCGACGATGCGCCCGATCAGGGTCGAGCGGGTGTCCGCCACCTTGAGCGAGCGGGCACGGGCGCGGGGCACGAAGTAGGCGGTGAGGCCGGCATAGGCCACGATCCAGAGCGCCACCGGCAGCACCAGCCACGGGCTGATCGAGGAGAACAGCCCGACCGCCGTGACGGCGAAGATCGCCACGTAGAGCAGCGTGTCGATGAACACCACCGCGAGTTCGCGCACCGCCGGGCCGACCTGCGTCACCCGGTTGGCGAGCCGCCCGGCGAAATCGGCCTGGAAGTAGGAGAGCGAGTGGCCGAGCGTGTAAAGGTGCGTGCGCCAGCGGATCATGTTCGTGGTCTGGGGCACCACGAGCTGGTTGGAGAGCGCCTCGTGCAGCCACGACAGGCAGGGGCGCACCACGAGGATCAGCGCGGCGGCCAGCGTGAGGCCGGTGGCGTGGTTCGCCCACAGGGTCGCCGGCTCCGACTTCGCCAGGATGTCGACGAACCAGCCCATCAGCAGGTAGAGCGACGCCTCGACGATCCCGGCCGCGAGCCCGACGAAGAACAGGATGACCAGGGCCGTGCGCACCGGGCGCAGGTAGTGGCCGGCGAAGCCCGTGACCGTGCCGGGCGGCTGGCGCCCCTCGTCGCAGGGCGCGAACGGGTCGATGCGGCGCTCGAGCCAGGCGAGGAACATGCGGGAGCCATCCGTGGGGGATCGGACCCGTTTAGGTATCGTGCGGCGGCGCCCTGCCAACCGGGGGGCGATGCCGCACGTCGTTGACCCTTGAACCACTCCACCCGATGCTGCGCCTCGCCCTCTACCAGCCCGACATCCCGCAGAACACCGGCACCATGCTGCGCCTCGCCGCCTGTCTCGGCGTGGCGGTGGAGATCATCGAGCCGGCGGGGTTCGACGTCTCGGACCGACACCTGCGGCGCTCGGGGCTCGACTACCTCGACCACGTGGCCATCACCCGCCACCGCTCGTGGGCCGCGTTCGAGGCGTGGCGGGCCGAGGCCGGCATCCGGCTCGTGCTCGCCACCACGGCGGGCGCCCTGCCCTACACCCTCTTCGCCTTCGCGCCCGGGGACTGCCTGATGGTCGGGCGCGAATCCGCCGGGGTTCCGGAGGCGGTGCACGCGGCCGCCGACGCCCGGGTGGTGATCCCGCTCAAGGCCGGGATGCGCTCGCTCAACGTCGCGGTGGCGGCCGGCATGATCCTGGGCGAGGCGGTGCGCCAGACCGGCGGCGTCGCACCGGGCTGACGCTCCGCGTCCCTCGACTCCGGTGCCTCGCAGATCGTGCCTCTTGGCCCAGGCGCGCCGGTGTGGGATGGAACGAGCCATGAGCATCGACGCCTCCCTCGACCTCGACGCCCTCAAGCAGGACGCGACCGCGTGGTTCGCCACGCTGCGCGACCGGATCTGCGCCGCCTTCGAGGCGCTGGAGGACGAGGCGACCGGGCCGTTCCCGCCGGAGACCGATGCGCCCGGCCGCTTCGTGCGCACGCCCTGGGAGCGCACCGACCATTCGGGCCAGCCGGGCGGCGGCGGCGTCATGGCGATGCTGCGCGGCCGCGTGTTCGAGAAGGCGGGCGTGCACGTCTCGGCGGTGCACGGCGAGTTCGCCCCCGAGTTCCGCGTCCAGATCCCGGGCGCCGCCGAGGATCCGCGCTTCTTCGCCACCGGCATCTCGCTGATCGCCCATCCCTGGAACCCGCACGTGCCGACCGTGCACATGAACACGCGCCTCGTGGTCACCACGAAGGCGTGGTTCGGCGGGGGCGCCGACCTCACGCCCGTCCTCGACCGGCGCCGCACGCAAGACGATCCCGACACGGTGGCGTTCCATGCGGCACTCCAGGCCGCCTGCGAGCGGCATCCGGGGGCGGATTACGCCCGCTACAAGGCGTGGTGCGACGAGTACTTCCACCTCAAGCACCGCAACGAGCCGCGCGGCATCGGCGGCATCTTCTACGACTATCACTGGACCGGCGATCCGGCGGCCGACCTCGCCCTGACCCGGGAGGTCGGCGAGGCGTTCCTGTCCGTCTATCCCGGCATCGTGCGGCGCAACCTCGCCACGTCCTGGACCGAGGCCGACCGGCGCGAGCAGCAGGTCCGCCGCGGGCGCTACGTCGAGTTCAACCTGCTCTACGACCGCGGCACCATCTTCGGGCTGAAGACCGGCGGCAACGTCGATTCCATCCTGTCCTCCATGCCGCCCACGGTGCGCTGGCCTTAAATCAGCCGGTGAAGCCCGCCTCGGACATCGCCGCCGCGATCCTCTGGATGGCGGGTGCCCTCCTGTCGTTCTCCGCCACCGCGCTCGCGGTGCGCGAACTCGCGCCCGCCCTCGGGCTGTTCGACATACTGGCGGCGCGCGCGGGCGCGGGCGTCGTCATCGTGGGTGTCGTGGCGCTCCTGCGCGGGGCCGGCGGGGTGCTGGTCCCGGTGCGGCGCTGGCCGCTGCACCTCCTGCGCAACGTCGTGCACTGGTTCGGCAACTACGCGTGGTCGCTCGGCGTCACGCTGCTGCCGCTCGGCATCGTCTTCGCGCTCGAATTCACCACCCCGGCCTGGGTGACGCTGCTCGCCGTGCTGATCCTGCGCGAGCGCCTGACACCGAGCCGGGCCGGCGCGGTGGCGCTCGGCTTCCTCGGCGTGCTGGTGATCCTGCGTCCCGGTCTCGCGGCGCTCCAGCCGGCGAGCCTGCTGGTGCTCGGGGCCGCGCTCTGCTTCGCGCTCGTCGCCATCGCCACCAAGGCGCTCACCCGCACCGAGCCGACGCTGGCGATCCTGTTCTGGATGAACGCGATGCAGCTGCCGATGAACCTCGCGGCCTCGCATCTCGTGCCCGCCGCGCCGAGCGCCGTGTTTCTGGCCGGCCATCACGGCCTCGCCCTGGCGGTGGTCTGCCTCGCCGGGCTCTCCTCGCATTGGTGCCTCACCAACGCCTACAAGCGCGGCGACGCGATCCTCGTCGTGCCGCTGGATTTCCTGCGCCTGCCGCTCATCGCGGTGGTCGGCTGGCAGGTCTACGGCGAGGCGCTCGACCCGTGGCTGTTCGTGGGCGCGGGCCTGATCGTCGGCGGCCTCGTCTGGAACCTCACCCGCGAGACGCGCCGCGCCCCGCCCGCCGCTCTGCCCGCGAGCCCGCCCGCGCGCGGGACTTGACCTCGCGCGCGACCTCGCGCGTTGATCGCGCATGCTGCTCACCTTCTTCACCGAACTGCGCGCCGCCAAGGTCCCGGTCTCGCTGCGCGAGTACCTGACCCTGCTGGAGGCCCTCGACCGCGACCTCGCCGACCAGCGGGTGGAGGACTTCTACTACCTGTCGCGCACCGCCCTGGTGAAGGACGAGCGCAATCTCGACAAGTTCGACCGGGTGTTCGGGCAGGTCTTCAAGGGAATCGAGTCCCTCGGCGAGGCCGTGGACCCGCAGGCGATCCCCGATGAGTGGCTGCGCAAGCTCGCCGAGAAGTACCTCACCGAGGAGGAGCGCAAGGAGCTGCAGGCGCTCGGCTGGGACAAGCTGTTCGAGACCCTGAAGCAGCGGCTCGCCGAGCAGAAGGGCCGCCACCAGGGCGGGTCGAAGTGGATCGGCACCGCCGGCACCTCGCCCTTCGGCGCCTACGGCTACAATCCCGAGGGCATCCGGATCGGACAGGACGGCAACCGCAACTTCCGCGCCGTGAAGGTCTGGGACCAGCGCACCTTCAAGGATCTGGACGACGCCGAGGAACTCGGCTCGCGCAACATGCGCCTTGCGCTGCGGCGGCTGCGCCGCTTCGCCCGCACGGGGGCGGCCGAGGAACTCGACCTCGACGGCACCATCCGGGAGACCGCGAAGGCCGGCTACCTCGACCTGCGCCTGCGGCCCGAGCGGCGCAACGCCGTGAAGGTGCTGCTGTTCCTCGACGTCGGCGGCTCGATGGACTGGCATGTCGGGCTCGCCGAGGAGCTCTTTTCCGCCGCGCGCTCGGAGTTCAAGCACTTCGAGCACTTCTACTTCCACAACTGCCTGTACGAGTCGGTCTGGACCGAGAACCGGCGGCGCCACACCGAGCGCACGCCGCTCCTCGACGTGATCCGCACCTACCCGTCCGATTACCGCGTGGTCTTCGTCGGCGACGCCTCGATGTCCCCCTACGAGATCGCGATGCCGGGCGGCTCGGTTGAGCACTGGAACGAGGAGGCCGGGCAGGTCTGGCTCGGCCGGGTCCTCGATCATTTCCCGAAGGCGGTCTGGCTCAATCCGGTGCCGGAGGCGCACTGGCCCTACACGCAGTCGATCGCGATGATCCGGCAGATCGTGTCCGGGCGGATGTTCCCGCTGACGCTGGAGGGGATCGACGAGGCGATGCGGGCGCTGGTGCGATAAGAGGCCGGCCCGCTTCGACCGGGGCGTGCCTTACCCCTGCTGACGCGGCGTCGTGACCTTCAGCCCGTCCAGTTCGGGCTTCACGCGGATCTGGCAGGAGAGCCGGGAATTCGGGCGCACGTCCGAGGCGAAGTCGAGCATGTCCTGCTCCATCGGCTCGGCCGGCCCCACCGCCGCCTCCCATTCGGGATCGACGTAGACGTGACAGGTGGCACAGGCGCAGGCCCCGCCGCACTCGGCGTCGATGCCCGGCACGTTGTTGCGGATCGCGGTCTCCATCACGGTCGAGCCGATCTCGCCCTGAACGCTGCGGGGCGTGCCTGCGGCATCGACGTAGGTGATCTGGACCATCGGGCTCTCCGCCTTTCGCACCTCGCGGCCCGTTCGGGGCGCCGCGGCGGTGACTGATTGGCGGGAGGTCGGGCGGAAAGCAAGCGCGCCATTCGCCGCCCGGGCAGGCTGAAGCGCGCGCGGGCGCGGACGGGCGCGGTTCATCACCGGCCTGCAGGCATTTGCCGCACGGGGAGGACGGATCAGAGGAGCGCGAGCGTCGCCGCGACCGCGTCCGCGAGATCGGCGAGCGGGGGCTCGGCCGGCACGTTCGTCCGCAGGGCCTCCTCCAGCGCCGCCGCCGCCGCCGCGACCCGGCGCGCGCCGATGCCGAGCGCGGCGCCCTTCAGGGTGTGGGCGAGGTCGGCGCGCTCGGCCGCCGGGCGGCCTGCCTCGGCCAGCGCCGGCAGCAGGCGGTCGCATTGTAGGCGAAACAGCACCAGCACCTCGGCGGCGAGATCCGCATCGCCGAAGGTCTGCCGGGTGAGGTGGTCGCGGTCGAGGAGCGGTTCCGGTTCGGTCATCGGCTCGCCTCCCTGTGCGGCGTCATCCACAGCCCGCTGCCCGCGCCGGCCGCCGCATGGATGCCGGGCGGAATCGTTGCGGGGCCGTGAGATAGCGGGGTCTCGGAGCCCCGTCCCGCAGCATGGTAACCATTCCGTTAAGGTTTTTGGCGGGCTTCGAGCCGATCGGGTATCCGGCTGGTACTCCTTGCGTCTAAGGTCCGCGTGGTAAACGGCGGAGCCTCGCGCCACGCCCCTGTTTCTCGGGGCAGGGCCGGGGGTCCCGGGATGGCGCGGCAGCGGCCTTCGTGGCGGCGCCCGCCGGCGTTGACGGCGTAACGAGGCGTTCGATGGCGACGGACAAGAAGCTCAAGGATCCGACGGAAGCGGCCCTGTCGGCGATTGAGCAGGCGCTGAACCTGGACCAGACGCCCGCCGGGCCGGAGAGCGCCCGCGTGGAACCGCGCCTTCCCGACGTGGAGGATGCCGATCCCCTCGCGACCTCGGCCCGCCGCCCCAACGAACCGGTGTTCGACGGCAGCGTGATGCCGGAATTCGAGCGCGAGGCGCGGCGCGAAGGCGGCCTGCTGCCGCCCGACCGCTCCCTCGTCGCCAACGACGACCGCCGCAGCATCGGCGCCATGCGCCAGAGCCTGCGGGTCAAGCCCTCGCGCACGCCCTACGTGCTCGCCGTCCTGGCCGCCGCCGTGTGGCTCGCGGGGTTCGCGGCGCTGGCCTGGGGCCAGGCGAACGGCGACATCCGCGGCTTCCTCGCCGGGCTCTCGGGCTTGCAGGGGGCGGTGGGCGCGGCCGCGGTGCTCGCGCCCGTGCTCCTGTTCTTCATCGCCGCCATGCTGGCGGTGCGCGCCCAGGAGATGCGCCTCGTGGCGCGGGCGGTGGGCGACGTAGCGATCCGGCTCGCCGAGCCGGAGGCGTTCTCGACCGACGCCGTGCTCACCATGTCCCAGGCGGTCCGGCGCGAGGTCGCGGCGGTGGGCGACGGTGTGGAGCGGGCACTCGCCCGGGCGGGCGAACTCGAGACGCTGGTGCGCGGCGAGATCTCCACCCTGGAGCGGGCCTATTCGGACAACGAGATCCGCATCCGCGCGCTCGTCGAGGAACTGGTCGCCCAGCGCGAATCCATCGTCGCCAATGCCGAGCGGGTGCGCGGTGCGATCCAGGGATCGCACCAGTCCCTCGCCCAGGAACTCGACACCGCCTCCGAGCGCATCGTGGCGGCCGTCACCGGGGCCGGCGAGCGCGTGACCGCCTCCCTCGGGAGCCGCGGCGACGAGATCACCGCGGCGCTCGGCCGCCAGGGCGACGCCGTCACGGCGGCGCTCGGCGAGACCGGCGAGCGCGTGGCCAAGGGCGTGGCGGCGCAGGGCGACGACCTCGTGCAGCGTCTCGCCGCGACCACCGAGAGCCTGACATCCGGCCTCGGCGAGGTCGGCGACGCGCTCCAGACCGCCCTGCAGGCCCGGACCCAGGACGTCACCCAGGCCATCGCCCACACCAGCGGCCTGCTCACCACCACCCTGGCGAACAATGCCGGCGAGGTCGCCCGCATGCTCGGCCAGACCGGGGCGGGCGTGATCGAGGCGCTCAACCGCGAGGGCGCCCAGGTCCGCGACACCTTCGAGCGCTCGACGCAGGCCCTGGAGGAGCGGCTCCTGGCCCGCGGCAACGATCTCACCGACCGCTTCGCCGAGACGGGCGACGCCATCACGCAGCGCTTCGCGGCCTCCGGCAGCGCCATCAGCGCCCACATCGCCGACCGCGGCGTGGTCCTGCGCGAGGAGATCGACGAGGCCGGCCGTCGCGTCGCGGCGCAATTCGAGGAGCGCGCGCGGGAGACCGGACAGGCGCTCGCCGCGGCGGGCGACGACGTGGTCGGCGCCTTCTCGGCGCGCACGCAGCTCCTGCGCGAGGAGGTCACCGCCCTGGTCGTCGAGGCCGCCCAGGTCATCGGCGTGCGTGGTGCCGACCTGACCGAGCAGCTCGAAGGCACGATCGGGCGCATCGAGGAAACCCTGACGACGCGCGGCGGGGCGCTGGAGCGCAGCCTCGCCGAGACCGGCGACCGCGTCACCGGCCTGATGGCCGAGCGCACCGCCGCCACCGCCGCCGCCTTCACGGCCGCCTCCGAGGCGCTGCACGGCACGCTCGACGAGCGGATGCAGGCCGCGGTGGCCGCGCTGCGTCAGGCCGCCGACGCCGTCGGGTCCGAGATCGACGCCCGGGCGGCCGAAGCCGTCGCGGGCTTCCGCCGGGCGGCGGAGGCGGCCTCGGGCGAGGTCGGGACGCGCACCGCCGAGGCGGTCGAGGCGTTCCGCGGGGCGTCCCAGACCGTGGCGGGCGAAGTCGGCACCAGCACGGCGGAGGCGATCGCAGCACTGCGCGGCGCGGCGCAGGCCGCGTCCGGCGAGGTCGGGACGCGCACCGCCGAGGTCGTTCAGGCGTTCCGCGGAGCCGCACAGGCGGCCTCGGGCGAGGTCGGGTCGAGCACCACGGAGGCGGTCGAGGCCTTCCGCGAGGCTGCGCAAACGGCCTCGGGCGCGGTCGGCGCGCGCACCGCGGAGGCGCTGGAGGCGCTGCGCGGCGCGGCCGAGACCCTGTCCGGCGAGGTCGGTACGCGCACGGTCGAGGCGGTCGAGGCCTTCCGCGAGGCGGCGGAGGCGGCGTCCGGCGCGGTCGGCATGCGGACCGCGCAGGCCGTCGCGGCGTTCCGCGACGCGGCCGAGGAGGCCACCGGTGCGCTCGGCGTGCATACGGCCGAGTCCGTCGAGGCGGTCCGCAGCGCCGGCACCGGCACGGCCGCCGCCCTGGCGGCGAGCACCGCGGCGGCGGCCGCCGCCTTCCGCCAGGCGGCCGAGGAGGGCACGCAGGCCGCGACCCTCTCGGGCGACAGCGCTGCGGCGGCGTTCCGCCGCGCTCTGGAAGAGGCGGCGGTCGAGCTGGACGGGCGCGCCGCGCGGGCCGTCGAGGCCATCCGCGCCGCCGCCGAGGCGGCGACCGGCGCGCTCGGCACCCGCACGGTGGAATCCGCCCACATCTTCCGCCGCACCCTGGAGGCGACCGGGACGGATCTCGGCGACCGCTCGGCGCAGGCCGCCGAACTCTTCCGGCAGGCCGCCGAGACCGCGACCGGCGAGATCGGCGTCCGCACCGCCGAGATGGCCGACGTGCTGCGGCGCGCGGCCGAGACGGCCACGGGCGCGGTCGGCGCCCGCACGGCCGAGAGCGTCGAACTCTTCCGGCAGAGCGCCGAGGAGGCCGCCGCGGCGCTCCAGGCCCGCAGCGACGAGGCGGCCCTGCGCTTCCTCGGCGCGGCGGACGAGAGCGTCCGGCTGATCGGCGAGCGGGTGGGCGGCACCGACGAGGCGCTGCGCACGCTGCTCACGGGCTTCGCCGCCCGGATCGAGGCGGCGACGAACACGGTGGCCCAGGTCGCCGAGGACGCGACGGGTGCCCTTGACGTGCGCACCGCCGGGGCGGCGGCGGCCTTCCTGGCGGCGGCCGAGGAGGCCTGCGCCCGCATCGGCACCCGCATGGGCGAGGCGGACGAGACGGCGCGCCTCGCGATGGGCGCGCTGGCGGCCCGGGCCGAGGAGGCCTCCACGGTCATCGCCCGCTCGGCCGACACCGCGACCGAGACGCTCGACCGGCGCCTGGCCGGTCTCGCCGTGAGCTTCGCGCAGGCCGCCGAGGCGGCCGGCGGCCGCATCGGCGACCAGACCGGTGCCGCCGACGAGGCGCTGCGCCGCTCGCTCGACGCGGTGGCGGCCCGGGCCGAGGCGGTGGCCGCGGCGATTGCCGAGGCCGCCGAGACGGCCGCCGGACGCATCGACCGGCGCAGCGTCGAGGCCAGCGCCGCCCTGCTCCACGCGGCCGAGGAAGCCGGCGAACGGCTCGGTGCCCGCACGGGCGAGGCGGATGCGGCCCTGCGCGCCTCCCTGGAGACCCTGGCGGCCCGGGCCGAGGAGGCCTCCGCCCTCCTGGCCCGGTCGGCGGACGGCATCGGCGGCGACCTCGCCGCCCGCCTCACCGCGGTGGCGGCCGCCTTCGAGGGACACGGCCGCGACCTCACCAGCCTGATCGACCAGCACGCCGACGAGACCCGCACGCGCCTTGCCACGGTCGGCCGGGACATCGTCCTGGCGGTCGCCCATCAGGGCGCGCGGGTCAACGACGCCCTCATGCAGACCGGCGAGGGCCTGACCAGCGCCGCCGAGACGAGCGGCCGGACCATCGACGCGGTGCTGACGAACCGTCTCGCCGCGCTGCAGGAGGTGATCGCCCGCGGCGACATCCTGGCCGAGCGCATCTCCCGCGACACCGGCGCGCTCACCGACACGGTGGCGACGCGGCTGGAGGAGATCGACCGCGTCATCACGGTCCAGGGCCGCGCCGTGGCCGAGACCATCGCGGACCGCACCCGCGAGGCCCGCGAGACGGTCGCGACGCAGCTCGGCGCCCTGGAGGAGCATTCCGCCAAGCGCAGCGCCGAGATCACCGCGACGGTCGGTACGCTGGTGGAGACCATCGACCGCGTCATCACGGTCCAGGGCCGTGCCGTGGCCGAGACCATCGCGGATCGCACCCGCGAGGCCCGCGAGGCGGTCGAACTGCAACTCGGCGCCCTGGAGGAGCACTCGGCCAAGCGCAGCGCCGAGATCACCGCGAGCTTCGGCACGCTGGTGGAGACCATCGACCGCAACCTCGGCGCCCGCGCCACCGCCCTCAACGAAGCCCTGATCGTGCGCGCCGGCGAGATCGCGCGGGCCATGGCGGAGGGCGGGCGCGAGGTGGCGCAGGCCCTGGACGCCCGCGCCGACGAACTCGGCCGGGCGCTCGGCGCCCAGAGCCTCGCGATGAGCGACGCGCTGACGGCCAAGGCCGGCGAGATCGGCAGCACCTTCGGTCGCCGCACCGACGAACTGGCCGACCACCTCGACGCGAGTGCGGCCCGCTTCGACGAGCGCGTGCTGGTGCGCCTGGAGGGCGTCGCCGAGGCGCTCGCCGAGCGCAGCCGCCTGATCGAGGAGACCTTCGGGGCTCAGGCCCGGGAGATTCTCGCGCGGATCGAGGAGCGCACCCGGGCCATCGACGAGGAACTCGCCGGCCGCACCCGCGATCTCGTGAGCTTCGTGGAGGCCCACGGCGAGGCGGCGACCCGCGACCTCGGCGGCCATGCCGAGTCGATCCGGGCCGCCTTCGAAGGGCGGGCCGACAGCCTCGGCCGCCTCGTCGAGGAGCGCACGGCGGCGCTGGCGGCGGAACTCGACGCCCGCGGCCAGGCGATGTTCGCCACCGTCGGGCAGCGGGTCACCGATCTCGCGCGCCTGTTCGACCGGGGCGGCGCCTCCCTGGCCGAGCTTCTGGAGCGCCGGGGCGAGACCATCATCGGGCGCCTGCAGGACGCCACCGCCGAGGCCGATCGCGTCCTCGATGCCGGCACGGCCCGGCTCGCGGCCGGGGCCTCCGAGCGCACCACCGCCCTCACGACGCTGCTCGACGAGCGGGCCGCGGCGGTGGACGGCCTGTTCGAGCAGCGCCTCAGAGCGCTCGCGGGCCTCGTGGACGAGCAGGCGGCGACGATCCACGCCGTTCTCGACGGCCAAGCCGAGACCCTGCGCGGCAGCCTCGACGAGCGGGTGCGGGCGATGCACGCCCTGCTGGACGAGCGCGCCGCCGAGGTGCGCGGCCTGCTCGACGGCCAGTCCGACGTGCTGCGCACGGTGCTGGACGAGCGCGTCGGCGCGCTGCAGGGCCTGCTCGCCGAGCGCGGGCGCGGTCTCGTGGAGGAGCTGGAGGCGCAGGTCGGCGGCCTCACCGGCGCGGTGGACGAGCGCACCCGCGCGCTGGGCTCGCTGTTCGACAAGCGTCTCGCCGCCCTCGACCTCCTGGTCGAGCGGCGCGGCACGGCCTTCGCCGAGATGGTGGAGGAGCGCGCGAACGCGCTTGCCGTGCTGGTCGACGGCCGCACCGACGCCTTCGCGCGCACGGTGGACGAGCGGACCGAGGCGCTGGCGCAGCGGCTGGCGGAGCGGATCGACGATCTCGGCACGGCGATCGAGCTGCGGGCGCAGGCCTTCGCCGGTCTCGTCGACGGCCATCGCGCCGCCATTGCGCAGGCCCTCGACGGCGGCGCGACGCTGAAGGAGGTGCTGGAGCAGAACGAGCGGGCGATCACCGCCCTCCTCGACGCGCGCCAGACCGCGCTCGCCCGCGAGATGAGCGTGCGCACCACCGCGCTCGCCGAGCTTCTGGACGAGCGCACCCGGGTCCTGTCGGGCGCCCTCGACGAGCGCGGCGACGCCCTGGCCGCCCTTCTGGCCAGCCGCGCCCAGATTCTGGCCGACGTGATGGGCGAGGGCGATGCCGCCGCCCGGCAGATGCAGGAGCGCGTCGCGGCCCTCTCGGACGCCGTCGCGCGCAGCACCGAGGCGCTCGCCGACCTGTTCGACGGCCGCGCCGCCGACTTCCTGCGCCTGATCGAGACCCGCGGCGGGGCCCTGGGCACCCAGCTCCAGGCCCGCATCGCCGAACTCGCCGCGGCGGTCGACCAGCGCAACGCCTCCGTGGCCGGCCTCATCGACGGCCGGATCGAGGAGTTCGGCCGCACGCTCGATGCCCGCGGCGAGGACCTTGCTGCGCGCCTCCAGGCCCAGATCGAGGCCCTCGGCGGCACCGTTGAGACCCGGGCGGAGGCCTTCGCGGCCCTGGTGGAGGATCGCGGCCAAGCGCTCGCGGCGCTGATGCAGGAGCGCAGCGAGGCTCTGTCGGGCGCGGTGGACGAGCGCAGCGCGGCCTTCACGGCGCGGATCGACGGACGGATGCGCGCCTTCGCGGCCCTGGTGGCCGCCCGGGGCGAGGCCCTGGCGGACGCCTTCGACGACCGCAGCGACGCCTATGCGGCGCTGGTGGATGCCCGCACCGCCGCGCTCACCGGCGCGCTCGACGAGCGCCTGACTTCGCTGCAGACCACGCTCGACGAGCGCCACGACGCGCTCGCCACCGGCTTCGACCGGCGGGCCGCGGCTCTGGCCTCCCTCCTCGACCAGCGCAGCGCGACGCTGGCCCGGGAGCTGGCCCAGGCGGCTCGGTCGCTCGCCGGGGCTCTCGACGGCCCCGGCGCCGACCTCGCCCGCACCCTGGGCGAGCGCATGGGCGAGCTGTCGCAGCTGATCGACGGGCGCGGCGGGGACCTCGCCCGCAGCCTCGACGACACGGCGCGCCGCCTCCACGACGCGATCGACGGGCGCGGCGCGGCGCTCGTCGCCAGCCTCGAATCGACCGGCGGCACGGTGGTGGAGGGCCTCGACCGGCAGGTCGCCTCTCTGCAGGCGGTGGTGGAAGGTCCCGGCACCGCCCTGGTGGCGACGCTCGGCGAACGCTCGCAGGCCCTGGAGCAGGTGCTGACCGAGGGGGTCGGCCCGCTGATCGACAATCTGCGCCGGAGCACGCAGGACCTCGCCGCCGTGGCGGCGCGGACCGCCGAGGAACTCGGTGCGGCGGCCGACCAGGGTGCCGCCCGGGCGGTGGCGGCCCTCACGCAGGTCAACAGCCAACTCGGCGGCGACCTCGGCGTCCTCCTCGGGCGGGTGGAGAGCGCGTGTCACGGCCTGCAGGACCTCCTCGGCAGCACCGGCGACAATCTCGCGGCGATCGAGGACGGGCTGTCGACCCGCATCCAGCAGATCCAGGCGGCGATCGCCGAGGTGGCGGGCGAGACCGGCCGCGCCTCCGATCAGCTCGCCGGACAGGTGGAGGCGCTGCAGGACGCCGCGACGGGCGCGCTGCGGCAGGCCGCGAGCCTCGCGACCTCGCTCGACGCCCGCGGCCGGGCGCTCTCCGATACGACGCGCCAGCACCTCGCGGTGCTGACCGATGCGGCCGGAACGCTGGAGGGCGCCGAGGGCCGCATGGCCGCCGCGCTCGCGGCGCGGCGCGGCGCGATCGAGGACCTGCTCGCGCGGATCGACGAGCGCTCCGCCGCGCTGTCGGGGGCGAGCGAGGGCCTCGGCGGACGGCTGGAGGAGACCCTGCGCGGCATCGAGGCCCGCACCCAGGCGCTGAGCGCAACGCTCGGCGAGAGCGCCCGCGCGGCCGGCGAAGCCCTCGCGCAAGCCTTCGAGCAGCTGCGTGCGAACGCCGACCAGGAGGGTGCGCGCGCGGCAGACACGGTGCGCGAGGCGGTGACGGGGGCGTCGGGCGAGCTGAAGGGCGCGCTCGGCGACGCCACGGGCCGGTTCCAGGAGACGGTGGAATCCCTGCGCGGCATGGCCGCCGACATCCGCCGCACCCTCGATGAGATCCGCGGCGACCTCCAGCGCGGGGTGGCGTCGATCCCGCAGGAGACGCAGGACGCGACGGGCGAGATGCGCCGCGTCGTGGCCGAGCAGATCAGCGCCCTCAACGAGCTGTCGGCCCTGGTGGCGCGCTCCGGCCGCAGCGTGGATGTGGCCGCCCCGAAGGCGGCCGCGGCCGGTGCGGCCAAGCCCGTCGAGGCGCGCCGGCCGGCCGCGCCCGCGGAACCCGTTCGCCCGGCGGCGGGTCCGGCCGTGCCGCCGGCGGCGCCCCCCTCGCCTGCTCCGGTGGCGCCCACGGCCGCGCGGCCCGAGGCGCCCGCGCTGCCGGCCCGCCCTGCCCTGCGCCCGGCCTCGGGTCCGGCGCCGGAGGCCGCCAAGCCGGCTCCGGTGAAGCCGGCCGCGCCGCGGCCCGGCCTGCCGAAGGCCGGCGGGGCCGGCTGGTTGTCCGATCTCCTGAACCGGGCCTCGCAGGAGGAGCAGGCCCCCACGGGCGAGGCGACCGAACCCGGCAAGGCGACGCAGGCCGGCAGCCTCGGGGCGATCGACACCATCACCGGCAACATCGCGCGGATGATCGATCACCCGGCGGCCGTGGAGTTGTGGGAGCGTTATCACCGCGGCGAAACCGGCGTGTTCAGCCGGCGGATCTACACGGCGCAAGGTCAGCAGACCTTCGACGAGATCCGCCGCCGCTATCAGGCCGAGCCGGAGTTCCGGCGCACGGTGGACCGCTACGTGCGGGAGTTCGAGCGCCTGCTCGGGGACGTGTCGCGCGCCGACAAGGATCCGAAGCGAGCGAACGCCTACCTGACCTCGGAGACCGGCAAGGTCTACACCATGCTCGCCCATGCGAGCGGGCGCTTCGAGGGCGCGTGAGCCCGCGCTGAGGAGGCCCTGCGCGCCTGTCCGGGACACCGGACGGGTCACAGGGGCTTCGTCATCGGGGCGGGGGCAGGAGGATCCGACACTCCTGCCGCTGTCCCGCTCTGACGTGCGGCATCACCGCCCGAGGTGAGCCGCATCTCCGCCGACGAGCGGATCCACGGCACCCTGTATCGCCGGGCGAAGCGCCGGCCCCAGCCCCTCCCCCGGGTGGGGCAGACGGGCAGGCGCGAGGGTCGGACGCTTCTGTGAGGAGCGGTGAGCGACGCGGAACGGATGAGGTTCACGCACGAACCTCGGGGCCGCTCACGGCAGCGCCCCCTGCCCTTGCTGATCCCTTGTCGGGCTGTCGCATTCACCCATCGTCGAGGAAACGCGGTTGGCTCCTGTCCCCGCAGGCGGGGAGAGGAGGTGCTCGCAACATCCGGCTCTTGAATCCGTCACGCGTGCGGCGAGAGGGAATGCCGCGCCTCCAGTCCAGAAGCCGATCGACCCGGACCGGCGTCGAGCTGCGACGGGGGCTGGGAAGAAGGCAGACGCGCGGCGGGGGCCGACCGCCGTAGGCGGCCGGGAGCGGATCCCGGTGCGCCTGGAGGAGGAGGAGCCGCGCTCAGCCCGCCCGCGCCTCCTCGCGGCCGGGCGGAGCCTGGGGCGTGCGGACCTTGGGGGCCGCGTCGTTGTAGGGCGCGTTGTAGCAGCGCCGCACCGAGGCCCAGTAGGCGTCGCGCTCGGTGGGAGAGAGGCGGCTGAGCGCCGCGTTGAGGGCGGCCTCGCCGGCGGCTTCCAGACCCTGGAGATCGGCGGGATCGAGATGGATCGAGGACATGCGGGGGCGCGTCCGGGTGGGTTGAACCGTGGCCGGATGATGCCACAGCGGCCGGGATGCTGCACGCGCGAACAGCCTGCGGCATCGCGCCGTGCCCGGCGCCTTCAGTCGGAGGCGGTCGGGCTGCCGCGGCGGCGGCCGGGGACGAGCCGCAGCCGGTCCTTCACCTCCAGGATGCGCTGCACCTTGGCCCCGAGGGAGAGGAGTTGCACCAGCCGGTCCGTGTCGAGCCTGCGCACGTCCGTGTACCAGCCGGAGAACAGCTCGAAGAGGTCGTGCATCTCGCGCAGGCGCGCCTGGGCGTGGCGCTCCTCGGGCGAACCCGGCTCCTGCATCAGGATCTCGCGCAGGAGGGTCAGGGTCGGGTCGACCTCGCGCTTCTTGCGCTCCTCCACCAGCGTGCGGACGATCTGCCAGATGTCGTCCGGCGTGGCGAAGTAGTCGCGCCGGTCCCCGGGCACGTGCTGCAGCCGGACGAGGTTCCAGGCCTGCAGCTCCTTCAGCCCCATGCTGACGTTCGAGCGCGACAGCCCGAGCCGCTCGACGATCTCGTCGGCGTTCAGGGCCCGCTCGGCGACGAAGAGCAGGGCGTAGATCTGCCCGACGGTGCGGTTGATCCCCCAGCGCGAGCCCATCTCGCCGAAATGCAGCACGAAGGTCTGGACGAGCGGCGGAAGCTGCACGGCGCCGGCCCTCACCCGCTCTTCAGCCATGCGCGCAGGGCGAGCGACACGAGGCCCAGGCCCAGCACGCTGCCGCCGTAGATCGCCACGAACCAGAGGAGGCGCTGCCGGAATGGTCCCGGCCTCTCGGGCGCGGGGGCCATCAATGGTAGCCCGTCGAATCGACCTTCCCGCGGAAGACCCAGTAGGAATACGCGGTGTAGGCCAGGATGATCGGGATCAGCACCGAGGCGCCGACCAGCATGAAGATCTGGCTGGAGCGCGGCGAGGCCGCCTCCCAGATGCTGACGCGCCCCGGCACGATGTCCGGGAAGATGCTGATCCCGAGGCCCGCGAAGGTGAGCAGGAACAGCCCGAGCGCGATCAGGAACAGCGCGGTGTCGGCGCCGCGGCGCAGCAGCAGGAAGAAGAAGTAGGAGGCCAGCGCGACGAGGAGCGGCACCTGCGCGGTCAGCAGCACGTTCGGCATCTCGAACCAGCGCTGCCAATACTTCTCTTCGAGGAAGGGCGTCATCGCGCTCACCGCGGCGATCGCCACCACGGTGCCGGCGCCGAGCCACAGCGACAGGCTGCGCGCCCGGTCCTGCAGGCTGCCCTCCGTGCGCATCACCAGCCACGTGGCACCCAGCAGCGCGTAGGCGCAGACCACGCTCACGCCCACGAGGAGGCTGAAGGGCGAGAGCCAGTCCCACCATCCGCCCGCATAGGCGCGGCCCTGCACCTCGATGCCCTGGAGCATGGCGCCGAGCGCGACGCCCTGCGACAGCGCCGCCACGACGGAGCCGCCCGTGAAGGCGACGTCCCACCACGCACGGTGACCGGGATCGCGCCAGCGGAACTCGAAGGCGACGCCGCGGAAGATCAGGCCGAGCAGCATCGCGATGATCGGCGCGTAGAGGGCGGGCAGCAGGATCGCGTAGGCGAGCGGAAAGGCGGCGAACAGTCCCCCTCCCCCCAGCACCAGCCAGGTCTCGTTGCCGTCCCAGACCGGTGCCACCGAGTTCATGGCGGTGTCGCGCTCGTGGCCCGGCCGGAAGGCCGGGAACAGGATCCCGATTCCGAGGTCGAACCCGTCCATGACGATGTAGGCGAAGACCGCGAACGCGATCACGAAGGCCCAGACCACCGTCAGATCGATGCCGTCGAGCATGCTCCCCTCCTCACTCGGCCGGCTGCAGCGTCCGGTCCGGATGGACCGAGGGGGCCGGGGTGATGCCGGCCGTGCGAATCGGCTGGCCGGCCTCCGGTCCGGGCTCGCCGCGATAGGGCGGCTTGCGCATCAGCGCCAGGATGTAGAGCACACCCATGGAGAACACCGCGAAGTAGATCAGCACGAAGGCGATCAGCGATCCGGCCACCGCGGGGGCGGAGAGCGGCGAGGCGGAGTCCGCCGTGCGCAGCAGGCCGTAGACCGTGAAGGGCTGGCGCCCGACCTCCGTGGTGATCCAGCCCGCCAGCACCGCCACGAAACCCGCCGGTCCCATCACCAGGGCGAAGCGGTGCAGCAGCACCCACTCGTAGAGGCGCCCGCGCAGCCGCGCCCACAGGCTCAGGAGGCCGAGGCCCAGGATCAGGAAGCCGATCCCGACCATGACACGGAACGACCAGAATACGACCGCCACCGGCGGCCAGTTCTCGCGCGGGACCGAATCGAGCCCCTTCAGCGGCGCGTTCAGGTCGTGCTTGAGGATCAGCGAGGAGAGCTTTGGCACTTCGAGAGCGTAGCGCACCCGTCCGGCCTCCTGGTCGGGCAGGCCGAACAGGATCAGGGGAGCGCCGGCCGGGTGGCTCTCGAAGTGGCCCTCCATCGCCATCACCTTGGTGGGCTGGTGCTCCAGGGTGTTGAGCCCGTGGGCGTCGCCCGCCGCGATCTGGATCGGCGCTACCAGGGCCGCCATCCACATCGCCATCGAGAACATGACCCGGGCGCCCTCGTTCGACGGCCCCACCGCCGCGAGGCGGTCGCGCAGCAGGTGCCAGGCGCCCACCGCCCCCACCACCAGCGCCGTGGTCAGGTAGGCGGCCAGCACCATGTGGACGAGGCGGTAGGGGAAGGACGGGTTGAACACGATCGCCCACCAGTCCAGCGGGATGAACTGACCCTGCGCGTTCATCCCGTGGCCCTGCGGCGTGTGCATCCACGAGTTCACCGACAGGATCCAGAACGCCGACACGAAGGTGCCGAGCGCCACCATCAGCGTCGCCCCGAAATGCAGCCGCGGCCCGACCTTGTTCATGCCGAACAGCATCACGCCGAGGAAGCCCGCCTCCAGGAAGAAGGCGGTGAGAACTTCGTAGGCCATCAGCGGTCCCAGCACCGGACCTGTCTTGTCCGAAAAAACCGACCAGTTCGTGCCGAACTGATACGACATCACCAAGCCGGACACGACGCCCATCGCGAAGGCGACGGCGAAGATCTTGATCCAGTACTTGAACAGGTCGAGATAGACCTGCCGCTTGGTGGCGAGCCAGAGCCCTTCGAGCACGGCAAGATAACTCGCCAGCCCGATCGAGAAGGCCGGAAAGATGATGTGGAACGCCACCGTGAATCCGAACTGGATCCGCGCGAGGAGCAGCGCGTCGACACTCGACAGCATGGCAACCCTCTCAGAGGCTGGTGATTGGGCCGGTGATTGCGGGTCTTATCGGATTTTCAGAAATTTCTGAAAACCCAGGAACGGCGCGGCGCATTGACGCGACGTCACCGTTCGCCTCGGCGTGGCGTCGGGGGCGCATCATCCAGGGCCCTGCCTGACGGTTCCGGCGGTCCGGCACCGCCCTCGTTCTCGCAACCGCGAGACATCACGAGGGTTCCCGGCGGACCGGTCAGGGGCGCAGCAGGACCTTGCCGACGGCTTCGCGGCGCGAGAGCACGCCCAGCGCCGCCTGCGCCTCCTCCAGCGGGTAGACCCCATGGACCTTGGCGGTGAGCCTGCCGGCGGCCACCAGGGCCAGCAGCTGGGCTTGGTTCTCCGCATGCGCCTGCGGCTCCTGGCGCACGAAGGCGCCCCAGTGCACGCCGAGCACGTCGATGCCCTTCAGGAGCACGAGATTGAGCGGGATCTTCGGGATCGGGCCGGCTGCGAAGCCGACGACCAGGAAGCGGCCCTTCCAGTTGAGCGCCCGCAGGGCCGGCTCCGCGAAGTCGCCGCCGACGGGATCGTAGACCACGTCGATGCCGGCCTCGCCCCCGAGCCGCCGCAGCCCCTCCCGCAGGTTCTCCTGCCCGTAATCGAGCAGCAGGTCGGCCCCGTGCGCCCTTGCCGCCTCCAGCTTGTCGGCCGAGGAGGCGCAGGCGATGACCCGCGCGCCCATCGCGTGGCCGAGCTCCACCGCCGCCAGGCCGACGCCGCCCGAGGCGCCCAGCACGGCGAGCGTCTCGCCCGGCTTCAGGGCGGCGCGGTCCTTCAGGGCGTGGAGCGAGGTGCCGTACGTGACGGTGAGGCCCGCCGCCTGCTCGTCGCTGACGCCGTCCGGCACGCGGCTGAGCGCGGCCGCCGGCACCACCACCGCCTCGCGGCAGGCGCCGTAGCCGAGATGCGCGATGACGCGCTCGCCCACCCGGAAGCCGGTGACGCCCTCTCCCAGCGCGTCCACCACCCCGGCCGCCTCGGCGCCCGGCGAGAACGGCAGGTCGGGCTTCACCTGGTAGCGGCCGGCGATGATCAGCGTGTCGAAGAAGTTGAGCGCCGCCACCGCCACGCGCACCCGCACCTCGCCGGGACCCGGCGCCGGCGCGGGCAGGTCCTCGATCACCAGCTCCTCCGGCCCGCCGAGCGTCTTGCACAGGAGCGCCTTCATCTCTCGTCCTCCCAAGCAGCCGCCGCGCGGCGGTCCCATGCCGCCTCCCTGCGGCAGGCGGCGACGCGTGGCAAGGCCGCCTCCACACGGCGGTAAGGCTTTCGGGTTACGAGGGGATCCGGATCGCCGGGAGAGGACCGTCGTGCTGGGTCAGGGCGTCGTGCTGGTCACCGATCATCCGAGCCGCAGCGCCGTCCATGCCGAGGCGCTGCGCAGCCTTACGCCCTGCACCGTGGCCGGCCCGGAGGTGGAGTGGTCCGCGCATGCCGGCGTGGCGGCGGTGGTGGCCGATCTCGACCTCAACCGCACCGCCGCGATGCAGTGCCTGCTCGCCCTGCGCCGCCAGCCCTGGGCGGGCGCCCTGCCGGTGCTCTGCCTCATGGTGCGGGGCTCTGACCGCGCGCTGCGGCAGGCGCACCTGCTCGGGGCGGCCGCCTGCCTGCCGTTCTACACCGAGCCGCACGTGGTGGTGACGGCGGTGCTCAACCTCGTGGATCCGGACCAGGGCGGCCTGAACGCCACCATCCGCCGCTGCGCCGCCCGGGCCGCCGGCGCCCTCGGCGACCTCTTCCACGCCGCCGCCCAGGCGGGGCGCCTCGACCTCGCCGCGGTGGACCGCTCGGTCGACCCGCTGCTGGAATCCCTGCGGGAGGGCGGTCTCGCCCGCTGGCTCAACACCCTCCGGGCGCATGACGACGTCACCTACCGGCACTGCCTCGTGGTGGCGGGGCTGGCGGCGCAGTTCGCCGCCCATGTCCGCTTTCCCCTCGCCCAGCAGCGCCGCCTCGTGCGGGCCGCCCTGGTGCACGATGTGGGCAAGGCGCGCATTCCCCGCAGCCTTCTGCTCAAGCGCGGCGCGCTCGACGCCACCGAAACGGCGGTGATGCGCAGCCACGTCGAACTCGGCCACGCCATCCTGCGGGCGAGCCCCGATGCGGATGCGGCGATGCTGGACGCGGCGCGCCATCATCACGAGCGGCTCGACGGCAGCGGGTACCCGGACGGCCTCTCCGGCGAGGCGATCAGCGACGTCGCCCGCTTCATCGCGATCTGCGACGTCTACGCGGCCCTCACCGAGCGGCGCCCGTTCCGGCCCGCGATGACGCCCGGGGAGGCGATGGCGACGCTCGCCGGTATGGGGCGCCAGCTCGAACCGGGCTTCGTGCAGGCCTTCGGCCGCGCCATCCTGGGCAGCGTCTGAGCGGACCCGTCAGGCGGCGGCGCGGTCCTCCCGCGGGCAATCGTCGAGGCCGACCGGCATCGCGTCCCGCAGGTCCGGCTCATAGCAGCACCAGTTGCACAATCCCTTAACGGCAATCTCCGGCGCGTTCTTCTGTGAACATAACGGGCAGACGTGAAGGACGATCCGACCCTGATCGAGCACTGCCTCGCCGCGGCCCTTGAATGTAATGGCCTGATTCATCCGTGCTACTCTACCCGTCTGCTGGAGCTGTGCGTGGGCTGACAACGTGGCCGCGGCGGGAAGGTTCAATCCGTCGCGCCCAGACTGCGACCCCGACCGCCTTTACAGCGATGTGCCCGCGCGCGACGGGAGCGCGCTTTCGTGCGAGAATCGGCACGGCCGACGCGCCCCGGACGGATCCCGCCACAGCCAGGGTCGTTAGAGACGCGGGCCTGCGGATCGCGCCGCGCCGGAGCGGTGGCCCGAGGATGGGAACGGATGAGCACCGAGGACGCCAGCGCCCGCTATGTCGACCTCGACGCCTGGGACAGCCTCGACATCCTGCGGGCGCTGTGGGAGGGGCAGCTCGCCGCGGTGGCCGCGGTCGGCCCCGCGCTGCCGGCGATCACGGCTGCCGCGGAGGCCGCGGAGGCCGGGCTGCGGCGGGGCGGACGCCTCGTCTATGTCGGGGCCGGCACCTCCGGGCGCATCGGCGTGCAGGACGGGGCGGAGCTGCCGCCGACCTTCGACTGGCCGGAGGAGCGGCTCGAATTCGGCATCGCGGGCGGTCCCACGGCCATCCTGCGGGCGGTGGAGGACGCGGAGGATTCGACCGCGGACGGCGCGGCGTGGATCGCCGAGACGGGGATCGGCGAGACCGACGTGGTGGTGGGCCTCTCGGCGAGCGGCACCACGCCGTTCACGCTCGCGGCGCTCAAGGCCGCCCGGGCGCGCGGCGCCGTTGCGGTGGGGCTGGCCAACAACCCGGGCACGCCGATCCTGGAGCAGTGCAGTCATCCGATCCTGGTCGCCACCGGCGGCGAGGTGATCGCCGGCTCGACGCGCATGAAGGCGGGCACGGCGCAGAAGATCGTCCTCAACCTGCTCTCGACCCTGATCATGATCCGGCTCGGCCGGGTCTACCGCGGCCGCATGATCGCCATGCGGGCCACCAACCGGAAGCTGCGGGCGCGGGGGGCCGCGATGGTGGCGGAACTGGCCGGCTGCGACGCCGACGCGGCGGGCCGTGCGGCCGCGGAGGCGGACGGCGACATCAAGCTGGCGGTGCTGATCGCGCGCGGCGTCAGCCGGGACGCGGCCGAGCGCCTGCTGGCGCGCCACGACGGCAACCTGCGCCGCGCGCTGGTCGACACGGAGACGAGGGCGTGAACCGCGACAGGATCGAGACCGGCGCGCCGCCGAGCTTTATGGCCCGCGAGACCGCCGAGGTGCCGCACGTGGCCGCGCCCCTCTGCGCGGGGAGCGGCGACGTGGCCCGCGTGGCCGGCGAACTGGCGCGCCGGGACTTTCCGCTCGTCGTCGTCTGCGGCCGGGGCAGTTCGGGGCATGCGGGCGTGTTTCTGCGCTACCTGATTGAGACCCGCCTCGGCCTGCCCGTCTCGGCCTCGGCGCCCTCGGTGGTCACCGGCTACGCCCGCCCGCCGCGCGTCGCGGGCGCGCTGTTCGTGGTCGTCTCGCAGTCCGGCCGCTCCCCCGACCTCGTGGCGGCGACCGAGGCGGCGCGGGACGGCGGCGCCCTGACCCTCGCGCTCGTCAACGACGCCGCCTCGCCCGCGGCCTGCGCCTCCGACCTCGTGCTGCCGATCGGGGCGGGGCCGGAGCGCGCGGTGGCGGCGACCAAGACCGTGGTGAACTCGCTAGTGGCGAGCGCGGCGCTCGCGGCGGCGTGGTCCGGCGACCGGGCCCTTGCGGAGGGGCTCGCCGCCCTGCCCGATCGCCTGGAGCGCGCGCTCGGCCTCGACTGGTCGGCCTGGACCGCCGACCTCGCGGCGGCGCCGGCGGCCTTCGTCACCGGGCGCGGGCACGGGCTCGGCACGGTGCGGGAGATCGCCCTCAAGCTCGCCGAGACCCTGCGGCTGCCCGCCCTCGGCTACAGCGCCGCGGAGCTGCGGCACGGGCCCCGCGCCTCCGTCTCGGCCGCAACCCCGGTCCTGGCGCTGCGGCAGGCCGATCCCGTCGCCGAGGGCATCGACCGGCTCGCGCAGGATCTGCGGCAGGACGGCGTGCGCGTTCACGCCTGCGGAGGACCGGCCGGCACGCTGCCGTGGCTCGGCGACGGGCACCCGGCCTGCGACCCGATCGCGATGCTGGTACCGGCCTACCGCGCCATCGAGCGGGAGGCGCGCCGCCGCGGCCTCGATCCGGACGCGCCGGCCGGCCTGACCAAGGTGACGGAGACGCTGTGACCGCCCCGCCCTTCGCCCTGCTGGCCGGCCGCGTCTTCGACGGAGAGGCTTTCCTGAGCGACCGCGCCGTGGTGGTGCGCGACGGGTGCATCGCCGATCTGACGCTCGCCCCGCCCGCCGGCCTGCGCGTTCACCGCCTGCCCGAGGGCGCGATCCTGGCCCCCGGTTTCGTGGACGTGCAGGTCAATGGCGGCGGCGGGGTGCTCCTCAACGACGATCCGAGCCCGGAGGGCATCGCCCGCATCGCCGCCGCCCACCGCCGGCTGGGCGGGACGACGGCGCTGCTGCCGACGCTGATCAGCGACACCCGGCCGGCGATCGGCACGGCGATCGACGGCGTGGCGGCGGCGATCGCCGCCGGGGTGCCGGGCATCCTCGGCATCCATCTCGAAGGCCCGTTCCTCAGCTCCCAGCGTCCCGGCATCCACGATCCGGCCCGGCTGATCCCGTTCGAGGCGGGCGACGTCGCGCTTCTCACCGGCCTTGGCGCCCGCGGCCTCACACTCGTCACCCTCGCGCCCGAGACGGTGCCGCTGGGCACCGTGGCGGCGCTCAGGGCCCGCGGCGCCCGCGTCTGCGCCGGCCACACGGCGGATGACGGCACCGCCCTGCGGCGCGCCCTCGACGAGGGGCTCGACGGGGTGACGCACCTGTTCAACGCCATGTCGCAGCTCGGCCCGCGCGAGGCCGGCGCAGTCGGCGTGGCGCTCGCCGATCCGCGCCTCTTCGCGGGCATCATCGCGGACGGGTACCATGTCGGCGACGCCCAGCTCGGCATCGCGCGGCGCCTCAAGGGGCCGGAGCGCCTGATGCTGGTGACCGACGCCATGTCGCCGGTGGGCGACCCCGAGGCGCGCCGGACTTTCACGCTGTTCGGCCGCACCATCCACCGGGACGGCGATCGCCTGGCCGGCGCGGACGGGACGCTCGCGGGCGCCTTCCTCACCATGGCGGGCGCCGTGCGGCACATGGCGGCCCGCGGGGGCGCCTCGCTGGAGGAGGCCCTGGCGATGGCCTCCCTGACGCCGGCCCGCTTCCTCGGCCTCGACGGGCGGCTGGGGCGCATCGCCCCGGGCTACGCGGCCGACCTCGTGGCGCTGGACGCCGATTTCGGCGTGCTCGGCACCTGCCTCGGTGGTGATCTCGCCTGGGCGCGATGAGCGGCAGCACGGGCTGCTGCCGCGGCGGGAGAGGCCGGCCGCGGGCCTTCGTTCGACGCTCAGGGGACACGGCAGCGTGCTGGTGCGGGCGGCGGGACTCGAACCCGCAAGCCTCTCGGCGTCAGATTTTAAGTCTGATGTGGTTACCGGTTTCACCACGCCCGCACGTGCGCACGGCCCCTGGGTCCGCCGCGCCGATCCGGGTTAGCCATAGGCCCCGGCGAGATCAAGCCGGACGCCAGCCGTAGAGCCACGCATAGCGCTCGGTCATGCGGTCCGGACCGAGGCGGGCCATCACGGCGTCGCGGGCGGCGGCGGCCAGCCCGCCCGCGTGATAGATGCGGCCGTTGCGCCGCGCCTGTCCCTGGATGGCGCGCACCCGGGCGGCCCGCGCGGCGGCATAGCGCGCGAGGGCGGACGGCACATCCGCCGCGTCGCTCAGGCAGGCGGCGAGCACGGCGGCGTCCTCGATCGCCAGCGCGGCTCCCTGCGCCAGGAACGGCAGGACCGGGTGGGCGGCGTCGCCCAGCAGCGCGAGGCGGCGGCGCGCCATCGGCGCGGCGGCGCGGCGGTCGACCAGCGACCACACCAGCCAGGATTCCGGCAGGGCGAGCAGCGCGGCGAGGTCGGGCGCCGCATCCGTGAAGGCGGCGCGCAGCCGGGCCGGATCGCCGGGCGCTCCCCAATCGCCATCGTCGCCGGGCTGCGGGAGCACCGCCACGATGTTCACCCGCTCGCCCCCGGCGATCGGGTAGTGCACCACATGCCGGCCGCGGCCGAGCCAAAGCCCGGTCTCCTCGCCGCGCAGCGCAGCGGGCACCGCGTGGCGCGGCACCATCGCGCGCCACGCCGCCTCGCCGACGGGGCGCAGGGGCCTGCGGTCGAGCCGCGCCCGCAAGGCCGAGCGCACGCCGTCCGCCGCCACGACGAGATCCGCCGCCAGGGTCTCGGCGCGCCCGTTCCCACCCTCCAGGGCGAGGCTGATGCCGGTCTCGCTCTCCTCCAAGCCGGCGGCGCTGCGCCCGACGAGGAGACGGATGCCCGGACGGCTGCGGACGGCGTCGAGCAGGATCGTCTGCAGGTCGGCGCGGTGGATGACGAGGTAGGGCGCCCCGAAGCGCTCGCGCATCGCCGCGCCGAGCCTCACCGCGCCGATCGACCGCCCCTGCCGCAGCGAGCGGATCGTCACGCCGGACGGTTCGGTCCCGGCGCGGCGCAGGGCCGGGCCGAGCCCGAGGTCGATCAGCACGCGGCTGGCGTTGGGCGAGAGCTGGAGGCCCGCGCCGACCTCGCTGAAGCCGGTGCGACGCTCGGCGAGCGTCACCGCGTGGCCGCGAGCGGCTAGCGCCAGCGCGGCGGTCAGCCCGCCAATCCCGGCCCCGACGACCGCGACCCGCAGGCCCGGCCTGTCGGGGGCGCGGCTCCCTGGCGGCACGCTACTCGGCGGCAAGGCGGGCGCGGTCGTCCCAGACGCTGGAGGCCGGGTCGGCGGTGCCGGCCTTCAGGTCGGACCGGTAGCGGTAGAGCGTCGAGCAGTACTGGCAGATGATCTCGCTCTCGGCGCCCATGTCGAGGAACACGTGCGGATGATCGAAGGGCGGCAGCGCCCCGATGCACATGAACTCTTTCGACCCGACGTGGATGACCCGGACGCCGTCCTGGTTGTGGAAGTGCGGAACCGCCTTGTCTGCCATCGCGCGAGGGTCCTGTGCCCGGGGTCGTCGGCTCCCTCTAGCGGCTTCGGGCCACGCCGCAAAGGTGGTCCGAAGCCGCCGCCGGCCGCCGTTTGGACACCTTTGGCGCCGAAACGCCCGCGGGATTCGGACGCGGGGGAGGATGCGGCCAGTGAGACGGATGCTGATCGGGGCCGCGCTGGCGGCCTGCCTGTGCGGGGCGCAGGCCGCCCGGGCGCAGAGCAACACCGCGGTCGGCGCGGGGGCGGGCGTGGTGGCGGGCGCCCTCGTCGCGGGACCGGTCGGCGCGGTGGTCGGCGGCCTCGTCGGGGCGGCCTGGGGCGAATCGACCAAGCCGCGCCGCCGCCATGCCGCCCGCCGCCGGGCCGTGCGCGCGAAGGCCGCGCGGGCCATTCCGGCGCCGAAGCCGGCGCCCCCCGCCCGGGTGGCGCAGCGCGCGCCCGCCGGCGGATCGGGCTGGGTCAATCCGCGCTGAGAGCGGCCGGTTCGCCGCTTGCGTGCGCGGGCCGCGCTTGGCTTCGGGGGCGGAAGCGCCTACATCCGGGCATGCGCCCGCAGATGATGCCGACCTCAGGCCGGACCTGGTTCCAAGAGTCGTGATCCATGAGTCGTGACGAACAGAAGGCGGCCCAGGACGGCCGCCGGCAGGAACCGCCGATCCACGGTCCCGAGGCCTTCGAGGGCATGCGCAAGGCCGGCCGCCTGACGGCCGAGGCGCTCGATCTGCTGATGGAGGCTGTGGCGCCGGGCGTCACCACCGAGGCGCTCGACCGTCTGGCCTATACGTTCGCGATGGATCACGGCGCCTACCCGGCCTCGCTGTTCTACCGCGGCTATCCCAAATCCATCTGCACCTCGATCAATCACGTCGTCTGCCACGGCATCCCGAACGACAAGCCGCTGCGCGAGGGCGACATCGTCAACCTCGACATCTGCCTCATCCTCGACGGCTGGCACGGGGATTCGAGCCGCATGGCCTATGTGGGCGAGGTGCCGCGCAAGGCCGCGCGCCTGTGCGAGATCACCCACGAGGCGATGATGCGCGGCATCGCTGCCATCCGCCCCGGCGGCACCACCTGCGACATCGGCGCGGCGATCCAGTCCTTCGCCGAAGGCGAGCGCTGCTCGGTGGTGCGCGATTTCTGCGGCCACGGTCTCGGCCGCGTCTACCACGACGCGCCGACGATCCTCCACTACGTCGAGCCGAGCTACAACGTGGTGCTGCGGCCCGGCCAGTTCTTCACCGTGGAGCCGATGATCAACCTCGGCCGCCCGCACGTGAAGGTCCTCTCCGACGGCTGGACCGCCGTGACCCGTGACCGCTCGCTCTCGGCGCAGTTCGAGCACACCGTCGCGGTGACCGAGACGGGCGTGGAGATCTTCACGCTGTCGCCCAAGGGGCTGGACATGCCGCGCCCCCAGCCGCAGAGCCCTGCCTGAGCGGGCGGATGGCCCGCCCCGGCGACCGCCCCGGCCTCGCCGACAGCGCCGGCGAGACCCCGCACTATCACGGCCACCGCGAGCGGCTGCGCGCGCGCTTCGCGCAGGGAGACACGCTGCCGGATTACGAGTTCCTCGAACTCGTCCTGTTCCGGTCGATCCCGCGGCGTGACGTCAAGCCGCTCGCCAAGGCCCTGATCCAGCGGTTCGGCAGCTTCGCCGAGGTGATCTCGGCGCCGCCCGACCTGCTCGCCGAGGTCGACGGCATCGGCCCCGCGGTCATCGGCGACCTCAAGATCCTGGAGGCGGCGGGGCGTCGGCTCGCCCGCGGCGCCGTGATGGAGCGCCCGCTGCTCACCTCGTGGAGCGCGGTGATCGATTACTGCCGGGCCGCCATGGCCTTCTCGCCCCGCGAGGAATTCCGCATCCTCTTCCTCGACAAGCGCAACCGGCTCATCGCCGACGAGGTGCAGGGCCAGGGCACCGTCGACCACACCCCGGTCTACCCCCGCGAGGTGGTGCGCCGCTCCCTCGAACTCTCGGCCACCGCGCTCATCCTCGTGCACAACCACCCGTCGGGGGATCCCACGCCCTCGCAGGCCGACATCCGCATGACCCGCGACATCGTCGCGGCCGCAGGCCCCCTCGGCATCGTGGTGCACGACCACATCATCGTCGGGCGCGACGGCCATGCGAGCTTCAAGGGGCTGAAGCTGATGTGAGGCCCCTGGCGCGGAGGAGTGGCCGACGCTACATGAGGTGGGCGGGGCTGCGGGGCGCGTCAGGAGACACATATCCCCGGGGCCTTATCGACTCCCTCGGGAGCTGTCCCCGCCCTGGTCCGTGGACCGGGGCACACGGCGCCCACCTACGCTGTAGGTTTCCCGGGATCGATTCTCCAACGGCTCTCGTGGCTCCGCGCTCCTTCATGACAGACAGACCGGCCGCATCTCCCGACAAGGCCTCCCTCCGCCGGGAGGTGCTGGCGCGGCGGGACGCCCTCGATCCGGCCTTCCGCGCCGCGGCCTCCGCCCGCATCGCGCAGGGCGTGCTGGCCCTGCCCGACCTCGCCGGCTTCGATCTCGTGAGCGCCTTCTGGCCGATCCGCAGCGAGGTCGACGTGCGCCCGCTGCTCGCGGCCCTGCGCGCGCGCGGCCAAGCGGTCGCCCTGCCGCAGGTCACGCCCGAGGGCTTGATCTTCCGCCGCGTCGATGAGGCGGATGCCCTCGCCTCCGGCGGCTTCGGGCTCAGCGAGCCGGGTCCCGAGGCGCCGGCGGTGCGCCCGCGCGCGCTCCTCGTGCCGCTCGCGGCCTTCGACCGGCGCGGCCATCGCATCGGCTACGGCAAGGGCTACTACGACCGGGCGCTGGCGGATCTGTCGCGTGACGGGCCGGTGCTGGCGGTCGGCATCGCCTTCGCGGCGCAGGAGATTCCCTTCGTGCCCGACACGCCCCACGACCGCCGGCTCGATCGCGTCGTCACCGAGGACGGCCCGATCACCCCGGCCGGAGCCTGACCATGCGCCTCCTCTTCCTCGGCGACGTCGTCGGGCGCCCCGGCCGGACCGTGGTGAGCGAGCGGCTGCCGGCTCTGCGCGAACGCTGGCGCCTCGACTGCGTGGTGATCAACGGCGAGAACGCCGCGGGCGGCTTCGGAATCACCGAGGCGATCTGCGACGAACTCCTCGATGCGGGCGCCGACGCGGTCACGCTCGGCAACCATTCCTTCGACCAGCGCGAGGCGCTGGTGTTCATCGAGCGCCAGCCGCGGCTGATCCGGCCGGCCAATTACCCCCCGGGCACGCCCGGCCGCGGCGCCACCGTGGTGGAGACCCGCGCCGGCGCCCGGGTGCTCGTCGTCAACGTGATGGGTCGGATCTTCCTCGATCCCCTCGACGATCCCTTCGCGGCGGCCGAGCGCGAGGTCTCCGCCTGCCCGCTCGGCGCGGCGGCGGACGCGGTGGTGGTCGACGTCCACGCCGAGGCGACGAGCGAGAAGGAGGCCTTCGGCCACTACCTCGACGGCCGCGCCACGCTCGTCGTCGGGACGCACACCCACGTCCCCACCGCCGATCACCGTATCCTGCCCGGCGGCACCGCCTACCTGTCGGATGCCGGGATGTGCGGCGACTACGATTCGGTGCTCGGCATGCACAAGGACGAGCCGCTGCGCCGCTTCCTGCAGAAGACGCCGGGCGCCCGCCTGGAAGCCGCGAGCGGCGAGGGCACGCTCTGCGGCATCGCGGTCGAGACCGACGACGTCACCGGGCTGGCCCGGTGCGTCTCGGCCGTCCGGCTCGGGCCGCACCTGGAGGAGACGTGGCCGCGCCACTGGGATTGACGGCGGATTCTCACGGTCAAGCTGCGGCTTGATCCTGCGCCGTCCAGTCGGCACAGTGCCGGCCGGCATCGATCCTCACACCGGCCGCGGGCGAATCGGCTCACCGCGCCGCCGAACCAGCGAGACCTGCGACGCGATGGCGGCGAGTGCTGCGTCCCCTCCCCTGACCTCGCCGCGGATCTTCCTCGTCCGCATGGCGGTGTTCCTGATCCTGGCGGGCTTCCTGGCCTTCGTCCTCTACCGCCAGATCGTCCCGGCCTTCATGTCCAATCCGGGCCTCAACGGCCTGATTCTCGGCATCCTGTTCGTCGCGGTGCTGCTCGCCTTCGGGCAGGTGCAGCGCCTCTTCCGGGAGATCCGCTTCGTCAACCGCACGGTGGCGGGCGAGGCGGATCCGGGCACGCCGCGCATCCTCTCGGCCCTGGCACCGGCCCTGCGCGAGACCGGCGCGGGCGGCAGCGTGGCGCCATCGAGCTTCCGCCCGCTCCTCGACACGGTGGCCTCGCGCCTCGACGAGGGCCGGGAGGCGTTGCGCTACATCGCCGGGATCCTGATCCTGCTCGGCCTGCTCGGCACCTTCTGGGGCCTCATCGAGACGCTCTCGGCGGTCGGCAGCGTCATCCGCACCATGCGGGCGGGCGGGGGCGACGCGGCCGTGATGTTCGACGAGCTGAAGAGCGGCCTCGCCGTCCCGCTCTCGGGCATCGGGCTCGCCTTCTCGGCCTCGCTGTTCGGCCTCGCCGGCTCGCTCATCATCGGCTTCCTCGATCTGCAGGCGGGGCAGGCCCATACGCGGTTCGTCAACGAGCTGGAGGATTGGTTCGTGGCGCGGGCCGGTCCGGAGGCGGTGACGGCCGCCCTGCCGGCGGGCCGCACCTCGGAGGCGTCGCTGCGCGACCTCACGGAGGCGGTGACGCGCCTCTCCAGCCTCGTCGGCGACAGCACCGGCAACAGCCGCGCCAGCACCCAGGCGATGGCGAACCTTGCCGAGGGCATCCAGGGCCTCGTGCAGCACATGCGGGCCGAGCAGCAGATGATCCGCGACTGGGTGGAGGCGCAGGCGAGCCGCGAGCGCGAGCTGAAGCAGGTGCTCGACCGCCTGGGCCGGGAGCGGGTGGAGTGAGACCGCTTCCGGACGATCCCTTCCGGAAGCGGTCTCAGACGCCCGCGCGGCGTCTGAGCGAAGCCGAAATCCGCATTGCGAAGCAATTAATCGGATTTCGTATGAGGCCGATGCGCCGGGGTGACGCCTGATGGCCGGCCGGGCCCTGCGGCGCGACCGCACTCTCAACGTCTGGCCGGGCTACGTCGACGCGCTCACCACCCTGCTGCTCTCGGTGGTGTTCCTGCTCACCATCTTCGTCACCGGGCAGTTCTTCCTCTCGCAGGAGATTTCCGGCCGCGACACGGTGCTCGACCGGCTCAACCGCCAGATCGCCGAACTGAACGACCTCCTCGCCCTCGAACGCTCCGGGCGGCGCACCCTGGAGGAGACGGCGGCGGCGCTGCGTTCGAACCTGCAAACCTCGGAGGCCGAGCGGCGGCGCCTGCAGGACGCCCTGGCGACCGACCAGGGCGCGCAGGGCAAGGCGAGCGAACTCGGGCGCCAGCTCGAGGTCGAGAAGGGGGCGACCAGCCGTGCGCTGAGCCAGGTCGAGCTCCTCAGCCAGCAGATCTCGGCGATGCGCCAGCAACTCGCCGCGCTGGAGGATGCGCTCGCCGCCTCCGAGACCCGCGACCGCGAGAGCCAAGCCCGCATCGCCGACCTCGGCAGCCGCCTCAACGTCGCGCTCGCCCAGCGCGTGCAGGAACTGGCCCGCTACCGCTCCGACTTTTTCGGCCGCCTGCGGCAGATCCTCGGCAACCGTCAGGACATCCGCATCGTCGGCGACCGCTTCGTGCTGCAATCCGAGGTGCTCTTCGCCGCCGGCCAAGCGACGCTGCGCCCCGAGGCCGGCTCGGAACTCGACCGCATCGCCGCCGCGATCGTCGAACTCAACCGGCAGATCCCATCCGACATCCCCTGGGTGCTGCGGGTCGACGGCCATACCGACGCCCGGCCGATCAGCTCCGCCGCCTTCCCGTCGAACTGGGCGCTGTCGGCGGCCCGGGCCATCGCGGTGGTGCAGTACATGGTCGGCCGCGGCATCCCGCCCCAGCGCCTGCTCGCCGGCGCCTTCGGCGAGTTCCAGCCCCTCGACGCGGGCACGACGGACGAGGCCTACGCCCGCAACCGGCGCATCGAGCTGAAGCTGACGGAGCGGTGAGTCCGCGGCCGTGATGGCGGGTCGCCTCGGCGGGCGAGGGGCAAAGGACGGGGAGCCCCTGTCTCTGTGGGCTGACGGGCCTTGGAGTGCGATTCGTGATCTTCCCGGCGACCACAGCCTTCTTCGCGGCCCTGCTCGCGCTCCTGTATGTCGGCCTGTCCGGCTGGGTCGTGGCCGGGCGCCTCAAGGCGCACGCGCTGCACGGGGACGGGGACGACCCGGACCTCCTCAAGCGCATCCGCAGCCACGGCAACTTCGCCGAGTTCGTGCCGCTCTCGCTGCTGCTGGTCGCGCTGCTCGAAGGCGGCGGCGCGAGCCGCACGCTGGTCACGGGGCTGCTCGTCGTCCTCCTCGTCGCGCGCATCCTGCACCCGTTCGGGATGCTCGCGCCGGCGGATTCGCCCCGCCAGTTCGCCTGCCGGGGCGGCGGCATCCTGGCGACGGTCGGGGTGATCGCGGTGGCGGCGGTCGCGCTCCTCGTCAGGGGGGCGTGATCCCGTCCGTCACACCGCGACGAGCCGCTCCCGGCGCCGGGCTTCGTCGGCGGCGACGTCGAACTGCAACGCCGCGAGCTGGGCGTAGAGGCCGTTGCGGGCCAGCAGGGCCTCGTGCGTCCCCTCCTCCACCACGCGGCCCTCGTCGAGGACGAGGATGCGGTCGGCGGCGCGGATCGTGGCGAGGCGATGGGCGATGACCAGGGTGGTGCGCCCCTTCATCAGGAGGTCCAGCGCGGCCTGCACCGCCCGTTCGCTCTCGGCATCGAGGGCGGAGGTCGCCTCGTCGAGGAGCAGGATCGGCGCGTCCTTGAGGATCGCCCGCGCGATGGCGATGCGCTGGCGTTGCCCGCCCGAGAGGGTGACCCCGCGCTCGCCCACCAGGGTGGCGTAGCCTTCGGGCAGGGTGCGGACGAACCCGTCCGCATGGGCCTGCTCGGCGGCGCGCACCACCTGCGCCTCGGTGGCCTCCGGGCGGCCGTAGCGGATGTTGTCGAGCACGCTGCCGCTGAACACGATCGGGTCTTGGGGCACCAGCGAGAGGCGGCGGCGCAGGGCGTCGGGATCGGCCGTCGCGATCGGGACGCCGTCGACGCAGACCCGTCCCGAATCGGGATCGTAGAAGCGCAGCAGCAGTTGCAGCACCGTGCTCTTACCCGCGCCCGAGGGACCGACCAGCGCGACCCGCTCGCCGGGCGCGACCGTGAAGCGCAGGTCGTGCAGCGCGGAGCGCTCGGGCCGCGCCGGGTAGGAGAAGGTGACGCCCTCGAACGCCACCTCGCCGCGCGGCGGTTCCGGCAGCGCCGCGGGCCGGGCGGGTGCGGCGATGGCAGGTTCAGTGCGCAGGATCTCGCCGAGCCGCTCGGCGGCGCCCGCCGCGAGCGTCAGTTCCCCGTAGACCTCCGAGAGCTGGCCGAGCGCGCTCGCGCCGAACACCGCGTAGAGCACGAACTGCGAGAGCTGGCCCGCCGTCAGGGCGCCGCTCGCCACCCCTTGCGCGCCGTACCACAGCACGCCGACCACGCTGGCCGAGATGAGGAAGATCGCCACGCCCGTGAGCAGCGCCCGCGCCCGCGCCGAGGCGCGCGCGGCCAGAAAGGCGTCCTCGGACGCCGCGGCGAAGCGCGAAGCGGTGGCCGGCCCCATGCCGAAGGCCTGCATGGTGCGCACCGCGCCCACCGCCTCGGTGGCGTACGCGGAGGCATCCGCGAGACGGTCCTGCGCGGCCCGCGAGCGGCGGCGCACGCCCCGCCCCGAGAGGATCAGCGGGAAGACGATCACCGGGATCGCCGCGAGCACCAGCACCGAGAGCCAGGGGCTCGTCCACACCATCATGCCGACGGCGCCCGTGAACAGCACCGCATTGCGCAGCAGGATCGAGAGCGAGACGCCGAACACCGCCTTCACCTGCGCGGCATCGGCCGTGAGGCGGGAGACCAGCTCGCCGCTGCGGGCCTGGTCGAAGAAGGAGGGATCAAGCAGCGTGAGGCGCGCGAACACCGCGGACCGCAGATCCGCGATCACCCGCTCGCCGAGCGTGACCACGAAGTAGTAGCGCGCCGCGCTCGCCGCCGCGAGCAGCGCCACAACGCCGATCAGCGCGCCGAAATAGGCGTCGATCATCGCGACGCCCTCCTGCGAGAAGCCGACATCGACGACGCGCCGGATGGCGACCGGCACCACCAGCGTCGCCCCGGCGGCGGCCACCAGGGCCACCAGGGCCGCGGCGATCCGCCCGCGATAGCGCATCGCGAAGGGAATGAGCGGTCTCAGCGCCCCCAGGGAGGCCCGGGAGCGGGGTTCGTCGGCACTGGCCATGTCGCGTCGGTCTGGTCCGTTGTGGCTGCGCTTGTTTGGCGCCGTCGGGTGAGGTATAGGCCGCCGCTCATCCGATTACGCGCGATCAATGGCCGCGGCCCACAGCGGAGCGTTCGGGGCGGGCCGCATCGAGGAATTTGTCATGGCGAAGAACACTGCCGGCAAGAAGGGCACCGAGCATCCCGAGTACCACTTCATCAAGGTGGTGATGACCGACGGGACCGAGTTCACCACCCGGTCGACCTGGGGCAAGGAGGGCGACACCCTCAACCTCGACATCGACCCGACCACGCACCCGGCCTGGACGGGCGGCGAGCAGAAGCTGATGGACCGCGGCGGCCGCGTGTCGCGCTTCAACTCGCGCTTCGGCAACATGTCCTTCGGCAAGAAGTGAGGGACGGCGCTGCGGCGCCTCCACCCTCTGCAGAACCCCGGCTGCTCGGCCGGGGTTTTTGTTTGCGCCCGCCGCGCCCGGCGGAGGATCAGGAGGCCGGCCGGAAGGCGGCCCGCAGCCGGTCCTGCTGGGCGAAGACCGGGCTCTCCCGCGGGGCCGGCGTCGGCCGGTCGTCCGAGATCAGCCCGTCGAGGTGCAGGATCCGCGCGTGCAGGCGCTTGGAATGGCCGATCAGCGCCTGCAGGGAGAGCGGCAACTCGCTGATCAGGACGGCCGCGTTCTCGCCCGCCTCGGTCGTGGTCAGGCGCACGCGGGTCTTCTCCTGCACCGCCTCGCTCAGGGACAATTCGCCCTCGGCCACCGCGCGCTGCACGAGGAGCCAGGAGGCGATCTGCATCAGGCGGGTGGTGAGCCGCATGCTCTCGCTGGCATAGGTGAGCGCGGCATGGCGGGGCAGCAGGCGCGACTCGTCGCGGCCCGGACCGTCGAGATAGGCGGCGGTCTCCTCGACGAGGGTCATGCCCTCGCGAAACAGCTCGCGGAAGGCCTCCGAGGCGACGAAGGTCTCGCCGAAATTCACGGTCTCGCGCACCTCGCGAAACACCACGTCCGTCCCGATCATGTGCCCTCCTGCGCGGTCCCGGCACCGTCCCTGTCCCGAGGCGGGACGCCGGCGGTGCACCTGCGCTATCGACCGCAAGTGTAGCGCCACGGCGGGGACGGCGCTTCCTTCAGGAAGCGTTAACCCTAACGGCAACGCGCGCGGGGGCCCGTGGCTCCCGGGCGACCGGACCGGCCGGGAGAGCAGCCGGCCCGGAGAGCGGCCAAAAAGAAAGCCGCCCCGGGAGGGGGCGGCGGGAAAGTCGTACAGGGAGGCATCAAACAGAGTGGACAGAGACCACTCGACATCCAGAAGGCTGGACGGCTCTGGTTATCGTCCGGAAAGCTTAAAAAATGGTTAACGGCGCCGCGCCGCGGGGCCGATCCCGCTGGCGCGCCCGGCATTTGCGGGCGCAGCCGGAGGCGCGGCGAACCGCCGGGGCGGCGCCTGCGAGGAGGCCTGCAAGATGTCGAGCGACGGCTCGGACGCTCAGAGCTTGAACACCGCGTGGGCGGCCGCCTGGGAAGCCTGCCGGTGGCGCCGCGCCTCCTCCAGCCGCTCGATCTCCCGGCGCAGCGTGGCGATGCGCGCGTCGAGATCGTCGATCGAGAGCGCCGCGAGGTCCTGTCCGATCACGTGAACGGGCGCCGGGCGCGGGCGGTCCTCGTCGTGAATCATCGGCTTCCCTCCCCTGGTCCGGCGGTTTCCTTAACGCGATTGACTCGCCCCGGCCATTCCGCCATACAGCGGCCCACGTGAGGCCGCCGCCCGGTGAGGGCGTGCGCTCGCATTCGCCTTGACACAATCTGAATTCCACGAGGGCTGCGGCGCTGTGCTCATCCGCGGCAGCGCCGGCCCCGGCCTTCGGAGACACCGCCGTGAAGAGAACGTACCAACCCTCGAAGCTCGTGCGCAAGCGCCGCCACGGCTTCCGCGCCCGCATGGCCACCGTCGGTGGCCGCAAGGTCATCGCGGCCCGCCGGGCCCGCGGCCGCAAGCGCCTTTCGGCCTGAAGGCCCGGCGGCGCGGGGCCGCATGAGCGCCGCGGACGAGCCGCCCCCGCCCCTCGGGCGGATCAGGCGGCGGCCTGACTATCTGGCGGCGGCCGCGGGCCGCCGTTTCCACACCGGGCGCCTGACGGCGCAGGGGCGGCTGCGCGAGGGGCCGGATGAGGCACCGGGCGAGACGGGTCTGCGGTTCGGCTTCACGGTCACCAAGCGGACCGGGCACGCCACGGAGCGCAACCGGATCCGCCGCCGGCTCAAGGCCGCGGTGGAACTCGCCGGGGCCGGCCACGCGGCCCAGCCGCTCGACGTGGTGCTGATCGGCCGGCGCGAGGCCCTGGGCGCGCCCTTCGCACTCCTCGTCGACGACATCCGGCGCGCCCTGGCCGCCGTGACGAAGCCCCGCCCGCCGGGCGGGGGGCGGCGCGGACCGAGAACTGATTCGTGAGGCGGGCCGGACGGTCCGCCTCGTCGTGGTGGTCGCAGGGCCGGTCGGAGGAACGCCGCCGCCGGACGGTCCCGCAGATGAGGCGGCAGGCGTCGCGGGACCTCGATGGGTAACGACAAAACCAACATGATCATCGCCGTCGTGCTGTCGCTGGCGGTGCTGCTCGGGTGGAACTACCTCGTCACCGCGCCGCAGGTGGAGCGTCAGCGCCAGCAGCAGGCGCAGACGAGCCCGGCCCCGAGCCCGCGCGAGGGCGGCCCTTCGGCCCCGGTGCCCGGGACCCTGCCGGGTGCCCCGGGCGGCAACCCGCGGGCGGCGGAGACCCGCGAGGAGGCGCTGGCCCGCTCGCCCCGCGTGCGCATTGACACCCCGGCGCTCGCCGGCTCGGTCGCCCTCAAGGGAGGCCGCATCGACGACGTCTCGCTGAAGGCCTACCACGAGACCGTCGACCCCAAGAGCCCGCGCATCGTGCTGCTCTCGCCGGCCGGCTCGGCCAATCCCTACTACGCGGAGTTCGGTTGGGTCGGCCAGAATGCCGGCCCGCTGCCGGGCGGGGACACGCTCTGGACCGCGGACGGCGAGGCCCTGACGCCCGAGAAGCCCCTGACCCTGACCTGGGACAACGGTGCCGGGCTGCTCTTCCGCCGCATCCTCAAGGTCGACGACAAGTTCATGTTCACGGTCGAGGATTCGGTCGAGAACAAGGGCTCGTCCCCGATCACGCTCTATGCCTACGGGCTCGTCTCGCGCTGGGGCAAGCCGACGACGCAGGGCTACTACGTGCTGCACGAGGGCCTGATCGGCGTCCTCGGCGACAAGGGCCTGCAGGAATACACCTACGACGCGCTGGCCAAGGAGAACCCGCTCGGCCCGGCCGGCACCCGCGGGCACAGCTGGCCCGGCGTCACGGGCGGCTTCGTCGGCATCACGGACAAGTACTGGGCGGCCGCGACGATCCCCGCCGACCAGTCCGCGCCCTATACCGGCAGCTTCACGGAACGCGACGAGGGCGCCACCAAGGTCTACCAGGCCAGCATCCTCGGCGAGGCCAAGACGCTGGCGCCCGGCGCCAGCGCGCAGGCGAGCCAGCGCCTGTTCGCCGGCGCCAAGGAGGTCTCGGCCATCGACGCCTACGGCCAGCGCCTCGGCATCAAGCAATTCGACCTGATGATCGACTGGGGCTGGTTCTATTTCATCACCAAGCCGATGTTCAAGGCGCTGGACTTCTTCTATCGCCTGTTCGGCAACTTCGGCGTGTCGATCCTGGTCGTGACGCTGATCCTGAAGCTGTTCTTCCTGCCGATCGCCAACCGCTCCTACGTCTCGATGGCCAAGATGAAGGCCGTCCAGCCGGAGATGCTGGCCATCCGCGAGCGCTACGCGGACGACAAGGTCAAGCAGCAGCAGGCGATGATGGAGCTGTACAAGAAGGAGAAGATCAACCCGATCGCCGGCTGCTGGCCGGTGCTGGTGCAGATCCCGGTCTTCTTCGCGCTCTACAAGGTGCTGTTCGTCACCATCGAGATGCGGCACGCGCCGTTCTTCGGCTGGATCCGCGACCTCGCGGCGCCGGACCCGACCTCGCTGTTCAACCTGTTCGGCCTCCTGCCCTTCGCGCCGCCCGAGTTCCTGCACCTCGGCATCTGGCCCATCATCATGGGCGTCACGATGTTCGTGCAGATGAAGATGAACCCGGCCCCGCCCGACCCGGTGCAGGCCCAGATCTTCACCTTCATGCCCATCATCTTCACCTTCATGCTGGCCTCGTTCCCGGCCGGGCTGGTGATCTACTGGGCCTGGAACAACCTGCTGTCGATCCTGCAGCAATACTGGATCATGCGGCGCAACGGGGTGAAGGTCGAGCTGTGGGACAACCTGCGGTCGACGTTCTCGCGGCGCAGCGCCGTCAAGGAGGCCAAGGGCTGAGCATGGCCTCCCCCGACGAGGAGGCGGCGCTGCAGGAGGCCGGGCGGCGGCTGTTCGCGGGCGCCGCCGATTTCGCGACGGCGGCGGACACGCTCGAATCGCTGCCGCCGATGCAGGGGCACGAGATCGCCTTTGCGGGCCGGTCGAATGTCGGCAAGTCGAGCCTCATCAACGCGCTCACCGGCCGCACCACGCTCGCGCGCACCTCGCATACGCCGGGGCGCACGCAGCAGCTCAACTTCTTCGATCTCGGCGGCAGGCTCACGCTGGTCGACATGCCGGGCTACGGCTACGCCGCCGTGTCGAAGGCCAAGGTCGCGGCCTGGACCGACCTGATCCACGCCTACCTGCAGGGCCGGGCGAACCTCGCCCGGGTCTACCTCCTCATCGACGCGCGCCACGGCATCAAGGCCAACGATGCCGAGGTGCTCGACGAACTCGATTCCGCGGCTGTGTCGTACCAGGTGGTGCTGACCAAGGGCGATGCCCTCAAGAAGGGCGAGGTCCAGGCGCGCCTCGATGCCACCGCCGCCGCCCTGGCGCGCCGGCCCGCCGCCTATCCGGAGATCATCCTGACCTCGACCCGCACGGGCGAGGGCATCGCGGATCTGCGCGCGAGCGTGGCGCGGCTCCTCGCCGAGCGCGGCTGAGCGATGGCCTTGTCTGAGATGCCTTTGCCCGACCGGATCATCCTGGCGCTGGGCAGCCTCGCGGGCCTGCTCGGCGTGGCGCTCGCGGCGGCCGCGGCCCATCTCGCGCCCACCGGCAGCCTCCAGACCGCGGCGCAGTTCCTGCTGGTCCATGCCGGCCCGCTCCTCGCCCTCGGGGGCTTGAGCGGCAGCGGTCGCCTGCGCACCGGCCCGGCCCGCCTCGCGGCGGCGGGCCTCGTCCTCGGCCTCGTGCTGTTCAGCGGCGACCTCGCGCTGCGCGCGCTCGCGCAGATGCCGCTGTTTCCGATGGCGGCCCCGACGGGCGGCATCCTCCTGATGCTCGGCTGGGCGCTCGCCGCCCTGGCGGCGCTCCTGCCCGCGCGGGCCTGATCCCTCACCGCACCTGCAGGAAGTCCATCGCCGGACCCTGCGCGTCGTCGAACACCCCCGCCGTGAGCGCGCCACCGAAGACCGCCCCGGTATCGAGGTTGGTGCGGTGGCGCCGCACGTCGGGGGCGGTGCCGCGCACCGGGGTGTGGCCATGCACCACGTGCTTGCCGAAATCATAGTCGGCCGAGAGAAACGGCTCGCGCATCCACAGCCGGGTCGCCCGGTCTGAGGCGTCGGCGGGCTGGCCGGGGCGGAACCCCCCGTGCACGTACCAGCGCCGCGCGTCCTCGTGGGCGCTCGGCAGGCCCTCCACCCATTCCGTCACGTCCCGCGGCAGGTCGCCGGCCCGGGTCACGCCGAAGGACGCGAGCGCGGCCCGGCCCCCGTTGGCGAGCCAGAGCGCCTCGTCCTCGCCGGCCCAGGCGTCGAGCAGCATCGCCTCGTGGTTGCCGGCCAGACAGACCACGTCCTCGGGCTCGCGCGCCTGGAGGGAACGGACCGTCCCGACCACCCGGGCGCTGTCCGGACCGCGGTCGACGTAGTCGCCGAGGAAGACGAGCCGCCGCGGGCGTCCCGCCCGATGCGCCTCGATCCGGTCCAGCAGCGCGTCGAGGAGGTCGGCACAGCCGTGCACGTCCCCGATCGCGTAGGTCAGCCCCTGCATCCACGCCTCCGCCCGGCGCATCCTCGCGCCCCGACGATAACGCGCCTGCGGGACGAAGGTCAGCGCCCGGCGGTCAGGAGGCTGGCTTGCGGCGGCGGGGCGGGATGGCCGCCATCGCGGCCGAGTCGAGGGCGTGGCCGGCGGGCTCGGGCGGGCGGGCCGCGGCGTCGCGGCGGCCCGTGCGGGGTCGCGCCGTCGCAGGCGCTGTCGCGGCTGCCTTCGCCGACGCCTTGCCGGCCGATCTGGCGGGCGCCGCAGGCTTGGCCACCGGATCGGTACCGGCCGCGAGCGCGAGCAGGCGGCGGCGGTGGTCGGTGGGTTTGGCCGCCTTGAGGTCGGGATCGTGATTGTCGAGCCGCACCGCCAGGGTCTTGACCTCGGCATCCTTCATGCCATCGACGATGAGCGCGAAGGGCTGCGGCCCGAGCGCGGCCTGAACCTGGCGCAGGCCCGCGACCGTGAGGCCGCGAGCCTTGATCTGCTTGGTCACCAGGGCCTGCGCGGCCTTGTTCACGTCCTGGCGGATCGCCGGGAAGGCCTGCGGCGTCTCGGCGATCGCGCACAGGATCGCGAGCCCGTCGATCTCAAGCGCCATGCAGGATCTCCTTCAGCTCCGCCGTCAGGGGCGCGATCGTGCCGCCGATGAGGTCGCGGCTCGCATCGTAGTACTTGTTGCGATAGGTCGTGTACTGCCGCGTCAGCGCGTTGGCGAGGGCCGCCGATTGCGGCACCCGGTTCCTGAACAGGCGGTAGGCCGGGTTCGGCAGCTGCGCCCCCTCCTCCAGGAGCTGCAGCGTGGCTTGGTGCTGCTTCACCGTCTCCTGCGCCCGGGTGATCAGGACATGCGGCAGCGACTTCGGCGCGAGCATGCTCTCGCCCCCGGCCCGCGGCCCCCAGATCAGCCGGTAGAAGCCCTTGAGCCCGTAGGTCGAGAGGAAGTCCGGAATGCAGGCGACGACCACGAGGTCGCAGGCGCGGATCGCCACCTCGGTCATCGGCGAGATGCCCGGGGCGCAGTCGAACAGGACGTAGTCGTAGGCGTCGCGCAGCGGCACGAAGTCGTCGTGAAACAGCCGCCACAGGTGGGCCTCGATGGCGTGCATCGAGAACTTGCGGGTGGTGAGCGCGTAGATGATCTCGCGCTCGACGATCCGCAGGTCCGGCCCCGAGGGCAGGAGCGCGACGGGCAGCGGCTCGTTCAGGTGCGTGGTGGTGCTGACGGAGCCGCGCACGAAATCGGGCAGCGACGCCCGGTCCCGGTCGACGATCCGCAGGCCGAGGTAATGGTCGAGGGTGCGGCCGCCCCGGATCATCTCGGCCAGGATCTCGTCGCCCGCAAAGCAGATCGAGGCGCTGGCCTGCGGATCGAGGTCGACCACGAGCACCCGCGCTCCGCTCGCCGCCAGGGCATCGGCCAGCATCACCACGGTGGTGGTCTTGCCGACCCCCCCCTTCATGTTGGCGACGGCGATCATCTTGCCGGTCATGCGCGCGTCTCCGCCACCATGCGTTCGAGCCGGGCGCGGCTCTCCGGTCCGAGGCGCGATTCGAGGAACCCGTCGATGACCGCCGGCGGCGTCGTCTTGCGCACGGGGTCGAGCAGGATCTCGCAGGCCTCCGGGTCGCCCGGGTCGCGCATCCGGATCAGGCCGATGCCGTGGTCCGTGCACTGGTCGCGGACCTCCGAGAGCCGCGCCTCGGCCCGCGCGCCCTCCGGCAGGTGCCAGACGAGGTGGCCGAAATGCGTGAAGCGCGTCTGCGCCAGCGCCTCGTGCACCGCCTGGACGCTGCCGCCGGACTCGGTCTTCAGTTCGAACCCGTGCACGTCGACCTGCGCGCCCGGGAGCAGGCGGAAGCGCATGGCGCTCACCAGCACGAAGTCCGGCCGCGCCCATTGTCCCTTCAGCGGGCCCCTGGTCGAGGTGTCCTCCACGAGGCAGAGCCCGTCCGGCGGCAGGTCGAGCCCCTTGCGGAAGCCGCCTTCGAGATAGGCTCGCAGCACCGGCATCAAGGCCGCCTCGGCCCGGCGCGCGGGAGCCGGCGGCTGCGCGCCCTCGGCCGGCATCAGGAAGATCCGCCCGCCCTGCCCGCGCAGCCGCCCGATCCGGCGTGCGGCGAACAGACGGTCGCGGGCCGCGAAGTAGGCCTCCGGCGGCACGGGCCGTTCGAGCTCGCGCGCGAGCATCACCCGCATGACCCGGTTGAGCACCGGGGTGCCGTCCCCCGGCAGCAGGGTCATGATTCGCGCGGCGAGATCGGATGATGGATCTGACGAGGGACCTGCCATGACCGGCCCTAGAGTTCGCTCCTTCCACCACCGTTGGGGGAAGTGCGTCAAGGGCGGTTGTGGTTCTTGCCCTGCGTCAGGCCCTGGCGCAGCGCACGTAGCTCGCCGCCCCGCGCTCGCTCGACCACGTCAGCCTGTTGCCGTCCACAGACAGGCGGACGTGCGAGGTCCAGCGCTGGCGGCCGTTGCGGCAGGCCGCCGCCATCGTCCAGGAATTGCCGGTCCGCCGCAGGTCGCTGAACGCGCAGGCGGTCTTGCCGGCCTGCGCGCTCGTGCTGCGGATGACCGCCGGCAGGTAGCCGCGCCGCTTGGCCCGGGCCGAGGCGCAGGCCGCGGCGGTGGGACCCCAGACGCCGACATAGGTCGCGGGCGATCCCTCCTCCTCGTCCTCGTCGGGCGGCGTGAACACAGGTGTGGCCGCGGCGGCGCGGGCGGGCGAGGAGGCGGTCGGGCGTGCCGCGGGCGGGGCCTGCGGGGCGGGGGCCGCCGCCTGCGCCGGGGGGGGACCCGGAACCGGCGCAGGAGCCGTTGCCGCCGCGGTGGGCAGGGGCTCGACGGGCAGGTCGCGGGGCGTCGCCTCGCGCGGCGGCCCCTCGCGGGAGGCCGCATCGCGGGCGGCCGCGTCGCGGCCGGGCGGCTCGCGCCACGAGTCGCCCTGCCTGCGGCGAAACTGCGGGATCGAGGAGCGGTAGGGTTTCGAGAGGACGGGCTCCTCCAGGTCGGATTGCGCCAGCGCCTCACCCGGAGGGGCGAACGCCAACCCGACGAGGGCCAGAGCCCCCGCCGCCGCACTGCGCACGCCATGCTGCCGGATCATCACACCCCTCGCTCCTCCGCCCGTCCCGGGCGTCATGTCCTGTACCGACGGTCCTGCAGGCGGAAGGCCCCGCCGCCCGGACCGTCGGGCCTCTCGATCGTCCGGCGCCGCGCACGCGGTCCGGCGGTCATATGGCGACGGATGCCGGAGGCCCCGGCGGGGCCTCGCGGCGTCAGCGGCCGAAGATGCCCTTCAGGAACTGCGCGGTGCGGTTGCGCTTCTTCTTGCGCTCGAGTTCGGCAGCGTCGCGCACCCAGGCGACCTGCACCACGCGCCGCTCGCCCTCGAAGGGCCGGTGGCCATGCCAGGAATTGTCGGCGCGCAGGAACGCGAACAGCGTGCCCATGGTCGGGGGCACCTCGACCGCGTAGGGCTCGAAGTTCTGCCCGTCGTAGAGCACCCGCAGACGTCCGCCCGCGGGCGCCTCCCAGGCATCGTTCATGTAGACGAGCAGCGTCATCACCTTGGAGGGGCCGTCCGTGTGGATCGCCCCGTACTTGGGCTGCGAGCGCTTCATGATGGTGGTCAGGCGCGGGCAGGAGACGAGGTCGATGCCGAATTTGTCGCTCAGCACCGCCGAGAATTCATCGCTCTCCAGTTCCTCGATCAGGTCCTTGAACCGTCCCTTGAGCTGGACCTCGTCAACCGTCAGGTAGCCGGGCTTGCCGATATCCGGGAAGTCGCGCCGCAGCGCATCCACGGCGTCGGGCCGCAGCACGCCGTCCCCCAGGATGTAGTGGTAGGGTTCTTGCGCGAGCGGCGCCGCGCGCACCGCATCGACGTTCAGGATCGAGAGGCCCGACATGCGTGTCCGTGTGTCCTAAGGTGACGGCCGGTCCGTCCCGGCGACGGCCTCCGGAATCCGGAGAACCGGCGCGGGGCAGCCGGCTGCGGCCTGTTCATCCCGCGCGATTGCGGCGAGCCCGGGGCATCGTGGCCGATATCCCTCTCGTCTCCCGGGACTTGGCCCGTCCGCGCGTTTGGGCCGGCCGCGCTGTCACGGTGCCGCCACGGAGCTGCGCCAGGGCGGCGGATCGGTCGCGGCCGCGCGGCGCCCCCTCCCCTTGCGGCGGGCCTGCGGCGGCGACATGAAGGCCCACCCGACGGTCGAGGGGGGCGCTGGAGACACCCATGCAGCGATTGAAGCAGGCACTCCTGCAGATCTGGCGGCTCACCTACCCGTACTACGTCACCCGGGAGGAGACCGAGATCCGCATCTGGCCCTTCGGGACGGTCCGGATGCAGGAGCGCTGGGTGGCGCTCACCATGGCGGCGCTGGTCATCGGCATCGAGTTCGCGCAGGTCGCGATCAACGTCCGCCTCTCCTACTTCAACCGCGACTGGTTCAACGCGATCCAGAACAAGGACGCGGCGGCGTTCTGGTCGCTGCTGTTCTGGGTGTTCTGCTTCTGGGCCGCGGTCTACGTGGCGAGCGCGATCATCCAGTACGTGCTGCAGTCGTTCCTGCGCATCCGCTGGCGGGCCTGGATGACCCGCCACTACGTCGACCGCTGGCTCGGGCGCAACAACCACTACCGCATGGGCCTCACCGGCGCGCAGGCCGACAACCCCGACCAGCGCATCGCCGACGACATCGACCAGTTCACCCAGACGACGCAGTCGCTCACCATCAGCTTCCTGTCGGCGGTGTCGAACCTGATCTCGTTCTCGGTCATCCTGTGGAACATCTCGGCCTCGTTCACGGTGCCGGGGACGGACTGGCACGTGCCGGGCTTCCTGGTCTGGGGAGCGCTGATCTATTCCGCCCTGGTGACGTGGCTGACGCACCTGATCGGGCGTCCGCTGATTCGGCTGAACTTCGAGCAGCAGCGGCGCGAGGCGGATTTCCGCTTCTCCCTCGCCCGCCTGCGCGAGTACGGCGAGCAGGTGGCGCTCCTGGGCGGCGGCGGCGCCGAGCGGGCCTCCCTGCGCGACCGCTTCGGCGCGCTGATCGCGAACTTCTATTCCATCGTCGACCGCCGCAAGAAGCTCGCGGCCTTCACGGTCAGCTACCAGCAGGCCAACGTGGTGATCCCCTACATCCTGGTGGCGCCCTACTACTTCGCGGGCCAGATCCCGCTCGGGGTGATGACGCAGACGGCCGGCGCCTTCGCGCGCGTCGAGAGCACGATGTCGTTCTTCATCACCTTCTACGTCACCCTCGCGGACTACAAGGCGCAGGTCGACCGCCTCACCACCTTCGATGCGGCGATGGACCGGGCCGAGGCGATGGAGACTGCAAGCCGCCTCGCGGTGGCCCCGGGCCGCGGTGACGCCCTGCGAATCTCGAATCTCCGCCTCGCCCTTCCGGACGGCCGGGAGGTGGCGGCGGTGGACGACCTCGCGCTGTCCCCCGGCGAGACGACGCTGCTCACCGGGCCCTCCGGCTCGGGGAAGTCGACCCTGTTCCGGGCGCTCGCGGGCATCTGGCCGTTCGGCGAGGGGGAGGTGCGCACGCCCGAGGGCGCACGCCTGATGCTGCTTCCGCAGCGGCCCTACCTGCCGATGGGCACCCTGCGTCAGGCCACGACCTACCCGGACGCCTCGGGCCGCCACGACGACGCGGCGATCCGCGCGGCGCTGGAGGCCGCCCGCCTGCCCTACCTCGCCGCGCGCCTCGACGAGGAGGCGCCCTGGGCGCAGACCCTGTCGCTCGGCGAGCAGCAGCGCATCGCCATCGCCCGGGCGCTGCTGGCGAAGCCCGACTGGCTCTTCCTCGACGAGGCGACGGCGGCGCTCGACGAGCCGACCGAGGCGGCGCTGTACCGGATGCTGCGCCAGCACCTGCCCGACACCACCCTGGTGTCGATCGGCCACCGCTCGACCCTCGAAGCCTTCCACCAGCGGCGGCTCGCCATGGCGGCGAACGACGACGGCGTGTTCGTGCCCCGCGACGTGAGGCACGAGCCGGTGGCGGCGCAATAGGGGCCGCGTCCCGCGGCCCACACCCGGGATCCCGGTCTGGCCGCGCATCCGGCGCGGCACCGGGCTGCCCTTGCGCGGGAAATGCCCTATCCTGCCGGCATGCGGGACGGCGAGGCCCTTGTCGGCGCGCTTCGGCAGGCGGGCGACCCTGCCGCGGTGCACGCGCTCGACCACCTGTTTCGGCACGGCGCCGACCACGAGCTGGCGCGCATCAACGCGCTCGCCCTGGCGCAGGCGTGCGGGCTCGGCGAGGACGCGGTCGTCGGCACGCTGCTGCACGCCGCCCGGCTCGGCCTCGTCGAGATGTCGTGGAACGTGCTCTGCGCGAGCTGCGGCGGCGTCCTCAACGCCAATCCCAGTCTGCGGAGCGTCCGGGGAGAGCCCTACCGCTGCGCCTTCTGCGCCCTCGACACGGAGCCGGTCCTCGACGACACCGTCGAGGTGAGCTTCGCGGTGAGCCCGCGCATCCGGCGCATCGCCGCGCACGACCCGGCCTCTCTGCCGTTCTGGGACTATTGTCGGCAGGTCTTCTTCGGCACCGGGGTCGCCTTCCCGGAGGCCGAGGCCTTCGCGGATCTCGCCCGGACGGCGTTGCTCGATGCGGTGGCGCTGCAGCCCGGCGAACGCCTGATCCTGGCCCTCCGGCTCCCGGCCGAGCCGCTGATCGTGTTCGACCCGGTGACCCATGCGGCGCAGCTCCTCGACGTGGCGGGCGAGCCGACCGCCGAGCGCCAGGACCTCGCCCTCGTGTACGACGGACCGCGGCCGGCGGTCGGGCGCACGGCCCTGCGGCCGGGCGCGCTGCGGCTGACCCTGGAGAACCGGGGATCGGAACGGGTGCTCCCGGGCATCTTTGTCGCCGGGGAGGCGCTCAACCGCCTGATCGGCGGGCGACGCGCCTTCCTCACGGCCAAGCGGCTCCTCAGCAACCAGACCTTCCGCGACATCTACCGCACCGAGACCCTGGCCATCGACCAGCGGCTCAAGATCCTGAGCCTGACCTTCCTGTTCACCGACCTCACCGGCTCGACCGACCTCTACGAGCGGGTCGGAGACCTCGTCGCCTATGATCTCGTGCGCGCGCATTTCCAGCGCCTCACCGACGTGGCGGCCGCCCACGGCGGCGCGGTGGTGAAGACCATCGGCGATGCCGTGATGGCGACCTTCCCGACGCCGGAGCAGGGCCTCGCCGCCGCGCTGGCGATGCGCGCGGCGATGCGGCGGCTCAACGCCGAGCGGCCCGGGGAGGACCTCGCCCTCAAGATCGGCCTGCACGAGGGACCCTGCCTCGCCGTCCAGCTCAACGACCGGCAGGATTATTTCGGGCAGACCGTGAACATCGCCGCGCGGGTGCAGACGCTCGCCGCCTCCGGGACGATCTTCGCCACCGGGCCGGTGCTGGGCCGGGAGGCGGCCGCGCAGCTGCTGGCGCGGGACGGCCTCGACCCCCGGCCGCACGCCTGCACCCTCAAGGGGATCGGCAGCCGCATCCCGGTCTTCGAACTCGCCTGATCCGGCGGCGCCTGCGACCCGGGCCGGGTTCCGGCGCGGCCGTCTCAGCGCAGCAGGGTGAGCGCCACCGGCACCAGCACGGCGGTCAGGAGCGCGTTGAGCCCCATCGCGATCCCCGCGAAGGTGCCGGCGACCTCGCTCACCTGGAAGGCGCGGGCGGTGCCGATGCCGTGCGCGGCGAGCCCCGCCGCGAAGCCGCGCGCCCGCCAGTCGGTGAGCCCGATCCGGTCGAAGAGCGGCGTGACCAGGATCGCGCCGATGATGCCGGTCAGGATCACGAGGACGGCGGTGAGCGTCGGATCGCCGCCGAGCGCGCCGGTGATGCCCATGGCGACGCTCGCGGTGACGGATTTGGGCGCGAGCGCGACCAGGACCTCCCGCGGGACGCCGAGCAGCGTGGCGACCGCGATGGCGGTGGCGACCGCCACCGTGGAGCCCACCGCCAGCGCCGCGAGCATCGGCAGCAGCACCCGCAGCACGGTCGCCCGGTACTCGTAGAGCGGGATCGCCAGCGCCACGGTGGCGGGGCCGAGCAGGAAGTGCACGAACTGCGCGCCCTCGAAATAGACCGCGTAGGGCGTGCCGGTGGCGAGCAGCACGAGGCCGATCATCCAGATCGCGTGCAGCACCGGATTGGCCAGCGGGTTGCGGTCGGTGGCGAGCGAGATCCGGTCAGCGACCGAATACGCGACGAGCGTCACCGTGAGCCAGAGCAGCGGCGAATGGGCGAGGAAGACCCAGAGGGCGAAGTCCCGCGTCATCGCCCCACCCGGCGCGCGACCCACACGAAGGTGACGGCGGTGGCGACGAGGGCCGCGACGGTGGAGACCACCAGAGCGACCGCGAGCGCCGGCCCCTGCGCGGCCAGCACGTCGAGCCGCCCGACGACGCCCACGCCCGCCGGCACGAACAGCAGCGACAGGTGCGCGAGCAGGCCCTTGCCCGTCGCCTCCAGGGTGCCGTCGACGAGGGGCGGCGGCAGGCCCCGCGGCCGCCGGTCGCGCAGCGCCAGCACGCCGAGGAGCAGCGCCATGCCGATCACCGGCCCGGGCACCGGCAGCCCGGCCCCGCGCGCGACGATCTCGCCGAGCAGCTGGCAGAGCAGCAGGAGCGTGAGGCTGAGGATCACGGCTGGAGGGCGAGCCAGTGGTCGAGGAAGGCGTCGAGCCAGCGCGCGACGTGGGGGTCGTGCATGTAGCGTCCTTCGAGCTGGCGCGTGCGGTCCTGCGCGCCCGGCAGCGCGAGGCGTTCGGCGGCCCGCACCGTCCAGCGGCACAGCATCGCGTGTGTCACCTCGGGGTGGAACTGCAGCCCGAAGGCGGCCGGCCCGACCCGGATCGCCTGGGTGGGGAAGTCGTCGCCGGTGGCGAGCGTCTCGGCCCCAGCCGGGCAGGTGAAGCCCTCGCGATGCCAGTGGTAGACGTGCGAGGGCCAGGGCTGGCCGATCTCGGCCGCGAAGCCCTGCCCCGCCGACGTCGGCAGCAGCGGGTAGTAGCCGATCTCGGCCCGGCCCTCCGGATGGGCGCAGACCGTGGCGCCGAGGCACTTCGCCAGCATCTGTGCGCCGAGGCAGAGCCCCAGGAACGGCCGGCGCTCGGCGAGCGGCACGCCGATCCAGTCGATCTCCGCCCGGATGAAGTCGTCGGGGTCGTTGGCGCTCATCGGCCCGCCGAAGATCATGGCTCCGGCATGGTCCGCCAGGGTGGCGGGCAGGGGATCGCCGAAGCGCGGCCGGCGGATGTCGAGGGGATGGCCGCGCTCCTGCAGCAGGCGTCCGACCCGGCCCGGCGTCGACTGCTCCTGGTGCAGCACGATCAGCACGGGCTTGCGCCCGCCCGCCTCCCCACCAGGATTCACGCCTGGGCTCCGCCCACGGGCGCGGCGAGCGCCGCGGCCCGGGCGGCCGTGATCTGTCCCTCGTCGAAGCCGAGCAGCTGCCCGAGGCGCCAGACGAGATCGTCCTCGAATTCCTGCACCCGCCCGTCGGCCGCCGCGACCGCCCAGGCCATCTCCAGAACGGTCCGGCGCTGGGCCTCGGGCGTGTCGCGGCCGATCAGCGCCACGAGATCGGCGACGTCGCGGGTCTCGTCGTCCATGCCGATGGCCCGGGCGATCAGGGCGTTCGCCTCGGCCTCGTCGCGGGCGAAGCGCCCTTCGAGCATCCGGGCGAGCCGCGTGCGCTCGACCGCGGCGAGCGTCCCGTCGACCCGCGCCACGTGAACGAGGAGCGCGATCGCCGCGAGATGACCCTCCGCCTGCGGATCGGAGGGCGGCACCGGCGCGCCGAACATCTCGGCGGCATAGGCGATGAGGCGGGTGATGAGGGACATGCGGGGGCGGGCGAGACGGTCCGGACGGCAACGGATGTCCGTCAAGCATTCCGCGTGCCGCGGCGCAAGACCCTCCCGCCGACCCCTGCCGCGGCGACCGCCTTGCCAGCCACCCGGCCAGCCACCTTGCCAAGTCCGAAGCCCCCGCGTATGAGGGCGCCGCAGCCCGACGCACGCCGTCGCCGGCCGCACGCCGCAATAGCTCAGCTGGTAGAGCATCTCATTCGTAATGAGAGGGTCGGGGGTTCGAATCCCTCTTGCGGCACCACTCTTTGTCAAGCACTTGGCCGACATCGCCGCGATCGCTGCCCTCAGGGGCTAAGCGACGGATCTGCGCTTCTGGCATGCCCGCCGGCGTAGCGGCCAAGCCACCGCGCCGGCCTGCACGCACTTACATGGTTGAATGCGTGTGCGAGAGGCGCGGCCCTAGCGTCACGGCATGACCGAGACGCCGTCCGACATCCTCCTGGCTGCCGCAGCGCAAGGGGCCAGCCATGCGCGCTATCGGCTGGCCGTCGCGTCGGCCCTGGCCGCCCTCGACGCCGAGTGCCTGAGCCGGTCGCAGGAGGCCGTCGCGCGGTCGCGGGAATTACTGGCCATTCCCGTCTATCCCCCGCTGCGGCGCGCGACCGGCACGCCGGCTTCCGCTCCGGTCGACTTCATCTCCTCTATACTGTGACTGCGTATTGTGCGGCATCCCGCGGGCCGGCCGATCGGGTATGGATGCGGCATCGGAACCGGGGATGCGGCCGGCCCGCCCCGGCATCCAGGGCAGCGCAGCGGAGACGGGGCGGTGGAGACGAACCGAATCGACGATCGGGCGCAGGGCGGCCTGGCCTGGGCTGCGCGTCCCGCGGCGTGGCGCCGGCCGTGGTGGCCGGGCGAGGCCGGGGTGCGGACCGTTCGCAGCGGCGCGGTGGTGGTGCGGGTCTGCCCGGCGGTGACCGCGGGCGAGATCTGGCCGGAGCCCGGGGCGGGGGTGGGCCATGCCTTCCAGTCCGCCGACCTGATCCGGGCCTGGATCGACACGGTCGGCACTGCCCGGGGCGTCGCGCCCTGGATCGCCGACGTGCGCGACCGCGCGGGTGCGCGGCTCCTCGTCCTGGCGCTCGGCATCGAGCGCCGGGCCGGCCTGCGGCTGCTGCGATTTCTCGACGGCGGCGTGATGGATTACACCCAGCCACTCCTGTTTCCCGCTTCGCGCGACCTGCCCGACGCCACGCTGGCGGCGATCTGGACCGGCCTCGTGCGAGGCCTGCCGCGCTTCGACGTGGCAATCCTCGACAAGATGCCGGCGGAGGCCGACGGCCTGCCGAACCCCCTTATTCGGCTCGGCGCGGTGCGGCACCCGCCCGACGGCTACGCCATGTCCCTCGGCGGGACCCCGGAGGCGCTCGCCGCGCGTCTGCCGCGGCAGCGAAGCCGGGCCCGCCATCGCCGCCAGCTCGCCCAGGCGGCCGAGAGCGTCGCACTGCGCATCGCCGCGACGCCCGCCGAAGCCGACGCGCTCCTGACGGCGCTTCTCGACCACAAGGAGCGCCAATTGCGGGCGATGGGCCGGCCGGGCCTGCGCGAGCGGCCTGGCGTGGAGGCCTTCTACCGCCGCGCCGCCGCCGATCTCGTGCCCTCCGGCCGGGTCGAAGTCTCGGCGCTCACGGCCGACGGCGCCGTTATCGCCGGGTGCTTCTGCCTCGTCGAGGCGGGGCGCACGACCATGCTGCTCACGGCCTACGCCGATGGCCCGTGGGAGCGCTTCTCCCCCGGCGGCCTGCTTCTCGACGACCTGATCCGCCGCAGCCATGCCCGCGGCGACGCGTGGTTCGACTTCGGGATCGGCGACGAGGCCTACAAGGCGGATTACTGCGACGCCCGCGTCCCGCTGCACCGGGCCGTGCTGCCGGGCAGCCTGATCGGGCGGGCGGTCCTGGCGGGCCGCGCCCTGCTGCGGCGCGGCCCGGCCCCGGCCTGACGCGCGCGGCCGCTCCCGCCGCCCGATGGGCCGGTCCGGGCGGATCTTCACCGAAGGGCCCTGTTCGCGCTAACACGCGATCGGAGGGGGGAGCGCGGCATGAAGGCGACGGACGATCCGGAGAGCGCGGTGCAGCGGAGCGCCGCCCAGACCCTGCGGCGGATCGCGCGGATCGACGCGATGTGGGAGCGCGACCTCGTCTGCCTTCTCCGCTCGGCCCAGGTGATCACCCGCTCGCGCACGCTCCTCGCCCAGCCCGTGCCCGCCTCGCGACGCCCGGCCGATCCGGGACGGTCGCCCTGACCGCGCGGTCCGCGGGTGGTCAGCCTCGCGCCCCGCGCCACATGGACGGGCGGCGGCACCGGGCCGAGGCGGCCGTGCTGAAGCTTGACCGAAAGCCTTCCGGGGCGCGCGCAGCGGTGTCGGTATGAATGCGTCAACGGCCGTCGGCCCCGACCCGCTCTCATCGCCTGATTTCCTGGCGGGCGGCGGCGAGATGGGCGCGCGGATGCGCGCCTTCGCCTGGGACCGGACGGCACTCGGCCCGCCCGAATCCTGGCCGCAATCGCTCAAGGTCGTCACCCGCATCCTGCTCACCTCGCGCTACGCGATGTGGATGGCGTACGGCCAGGACCTCACCTTCTTCTGCAACGACGCCTACCTGCCGACCCTCGGCGTCAAGGAGGCCTGGGCGCTCGGCTCGCCGTCGACGGCGGTGTGGGCCGAGATCTGGCCGGATATCGGCCCGCGCATCGATCGGGTGCTGCGCACCGGCGAGGCGACCTGGGACGAGGGGCTGCTCCTGTTCCTGGAACGCTCCGGCGCGCCGGAGGAGACCTACCACACCTTCTCGTACAGCCCGGTGCCGGGCGACGCGGGGGGCGTGGCCGGCATGCTCTGCGTCGTCACCGAGGAGACCGAGCGCGTGATCGGCGAGCGGCGGCTCAAGACGCTGCGCGACCTCGCCTCCCATCTCGCGGGCGCGCGGACGAGCCAGGAGGTCGCGGCCGCGACCGGCCGCAGCCTGGATGCCAACCGCCGCGATCTGCCCTTCGCCCTCACCTACCTGTTCGACGTGAATGGGCGCGCGGCCCACCCGGTCGGCGGCGCGGCGGAGGCCCCGGCGATGGACCCCGGCGGGCGGGGCGGGCTCGATGCGGCGGCGCGCGCGATCCTGGAGGGCAGCGCGGCCGTGCGGATCACCGATCTGGCGGCGCAGTGGGACGGCCCGGTGCCGCACGGCGAGTGGGACCGGGCGCCCGGTCAGGCGCTCGTGGTGCCGGTCTCGCTGCAGGGCGAGGCGCGGCCCGCGGGCTTCCTCGTCGCCGGCCTGAACCCGTACCGTCCGCTCGATGCGGCCTACACCGACTTCATCGGGCTCGTGGCCGGTCAGGTCGCCGCGAGCTTCGCGGGCGCCCGCGCCTACGAGGCCGAGCGCCAGCGGGCCGAGGCGCTGGCCGAGATCGACCGCGCCAAGACGCAGTTCTTCTCCAACATCAGCCATGAGTTCCGCACGCCGCTCACGCTGATGCTGGGCACGCTGGAGGAATCCCTCGCCGCTGGTGCCGGTCTCCCGGCGGCCGAGCGGGCGCGCGTCGCGGTGGTCCACCGCAACGGTCTGCGCCTGCTCAAGCTCGTCAACGCGCTCCTCGAATTCTCGCGGATCGAGGCGGGGCGGATCCAGGCGGTGTTCGAACCGACCGACCTGCCGGCCCTGACGGCCGAGATCGCGTCGAGCTTCCGCTCAGCCACGGACCGGGCCGGCCTCGCCCTCGTCATCGACCTGCCGCCGGTTCCGCTGACCGCCTATGTCGATCGCGGCCTGTGGGAGACGATCGTCCTCAACCTCGTCTCGAACGCCTTCAAGTTCACGCCTTCGGGCGAGATTCGGGTGGCGGCGCGGCGCGGGGCGGACGGCGCCTGCGTCGAGATCTCGGTCGCCGACACGGGCATCGGCATCCCGGCCGCAGAGCTGCCGCGCCTGTTCGAGCGCTTCCACCGCGTCGAGGGCGCACAGGGGCGCTCCTTCGAGGGCTCCGGCATCGGGCTGGCCCTGGTGGACGAACTGGTGCGGCTGCACGGCGGCAGCGTCGGCGTGACGAGCGAGCCCGGGCGCGGCAGTACCTTCACGGTGCGGCTGCCGATGGGGGACGCCCACCTGCCGCCCGAGCAGGTCCGGCACGCGGCGCGGGAGGGAGGCGGCGGCCTTCAGGCCCGGGCCTTCGTGGAGGAGGCCCTGCAATGGCTGCCCGAGGCGGGCCTGCCGCGCGACGGCGCGGCCGATCCGGTGCCCGGCGAGCGTGCCGTCGGGCGCGTGCTGCTCGCCGACGACAACGCCGACATGCGCGCCTACGTCGAGCGCCTGCTCGCCGGGCGGGGTCTCGCGGTCGAGACCGCGGCAAACGGCGCGGCGGCGCTCGCCGCCATCCGCCGTCACCCGCCCGACCTCGTGCTCTCCGACGTGATGATGCCGGTCCTCGACGGGTTCGGCCTCCTGCGGGCGCTGCGGGACGACCCCGCCCTGAGCGAGATCCCGGTGATCCTGCTCTCCGCGCGGGCCGGCGAGGAGGCGCGCGTCGAGGGCATCGATGCGGGAGCGGACGACTACCTCACCAAGCCCTTCTCGGCCCGCGAGCTCCTGGCGCGGGTCACCACCAACCTCGGTCTCGCGCGCGCCCGGCGCGAGGCCCGCGCCGCGCTCGCCGAGAGCGAGGAGCGCTTCCGGCAGCTCGCCGAGGCGATCGACGCGGTCTTCTACGTCGCCGACGTCGTGGACAACCGCCTGCTCTATCTCAGCCCCGCCTACGAGGCGATCTGGCAGCGGCCGGCGGCCGATCTGCTGGCCGATCCCGCCCGGTTCCTCGACGCGGTGCATCCGGACGACCGCGCGCGGGTGGCCGCGCAGGCGCCGCACCGCGCGACGAGCGAGGCGGTGGAGACCGAGTACCGCATCGTGCGGCCGGACGGCGCCGTGCGGATCATTCGCCATCGCGCCTTCCCGGTGCCGTCGAGCGGCGGGCGCCGCGCCGTCGGCCTCGCGGAGGACGTCACCGGCCAGCGCAAGGCCGACCTGCAACTGCGCGAGCGCAGCGAACTCCTGCGGGTCGCGCAGGAGGCCGGCAGCGTCGGTGCCTTCGAATGGTACCCCGAGACCGGCCGCTTCGTGGTCTCGGACGTCTACCGCCGCCTCTGGGGCCTGCCGCCCGACGCCGCCGTGACGGCCGACATGCTCCTCGCCAGGGTGCATCCCGACGACCGCGCCCGCTCGGCGGTGGCGCGGCTGCCCACCCACGACAACCCGCTCGAATACGCCGAGTACCGGATGCGCCGCTTCGATACCGGGGAGGAGCGCTGGCTCGCCCGCCGGGGCGAGATCATGCGCGTCGGCGACGGCCCGCGCCGCTTCGTCGGCGTCGCCTTCGACATCACCGAGCAGAAGCGCAATGCCGCGCGCTTCCAGGGCGTGTTCAACTCGGACCTGATGGGCTTCACCATCTTCGACCTCGCCACGGGCCGCACCCTCGCCATCAACGACCGCTTCCTGGCCATGACCGGGCACAGCCGCGAGGAGTTCGAGCAGGGCCGCTGGAACTGGCGCGACCTCACGCCTCCCGAGGATCTGGAGAAGGACGAGCGGGCCATCGCCCAGGCCCGCACGCGGGGCTGGTGGGACTCCTACGAGAAGACCTACCGGCTGCGGGATGGGCGGGAGCTGCCGGTGCAGATCGCCTCCGCGGCGCTCCCGGGCGAGCCCGGCCGGGTCGTGGTCTCGGTGGAGGACATCAGCGCGCGCCGCGCCGCCGCGCGGGCGCTGCGCGAGAGCGAGGCGCGCTTCCGCACCCTCGCCGACGCGATGCCGCAACTCGTCTGGACGGCCGAGCCGGACGGCCGCGTGGACTATTACAACGCGCGGCGGGAGGAGTATGCCGGGCTGAAGGAGGTGGCGCCGGGCCGCTGGGACTGGGAGGGGATCGTCCACCCGGACGACCGCGCGCGCACGCTCGACGCATGGCAGCGGGCGGCGGCGGGTGCCGAGACCTACACCTGCGAGCATCGGCTCGCCCGCCCGGACGGCAGCTTCGGCTGGCACGTCAGCCGCGCGACGGCCGCGCGGGCCGCGGACGGGAGCGTGCTGAAATGGTACGGCACCGCCACCGACATCGCCGATCTCAAGGCGGCGGAGGCGGCGCTCCAGGCGCTGAACGCCGATCTGGAGCGCGCGGTGGGCGAGCGCACCCGCGAGCGCGACCGGATCTGGCGCACCAGCCAGGACGCCTTCGTGGTGACCGATCCGGAGGGGCGTTATCTCGGCGTCAGCCCCGCCTGGGAGCGGCTGCTCGGCTGGAGCACCGCCGAGGTGCTGCACAAGCCCGTGATCCAGTTCGTTCACCCGGACGATGCCGCCGCCACGCGAGGCGCGCTCGGCCGCCTCGGGCGCGGCGAGATCGTCCACCGCTTCGAGAATCGCTTCCGGTCGCGCGCCGGGGAGTATCGCTGGCTCGCGTGGTCGGCGGTCCCGGAGGATGGCCTGATCTACGCGGTCGCCCGCGACGTCACCGACGAGAAGGCGCGGACCGAGGAGATCGCCGCCGCCAACCGCCAGCTGCTGGCGCAGATCGCGGAGCGCGAGCGGGTGGAGGAGACCCTGCGGCGCGTGCAGCGGCTCGACGCCGTCGGCCAGCTCACCGCAGGGGTGGCGCACGACTTCAACAACCTGCTCACCGTGGTGCTCGGCAACATCGCCTTCGTGGAGCGCGCCGTCGGCGCGGCGGGCCTCGACGGCCGGATCCTCGACCGGCTCGGCTACATGCGCGCGGCCGCGCAGCGGGGCGCCACGCTCACCGCGCAGCTCCTCGCCTTCTCCCGGCGCCAGCGGCTGGAGGCCAAGACGGTCGACCTCAACGAGACCGTCTCGGGGATGCGCGACCTGCTGCACAGCTCGATGAGCGGCGCGGTCCACCTGACGACGGTGCTGCAGCCCGACCTCTGGCCCGCCCTGGTCGATCCGACCCAGATCGAGCTCGTGATCCTGAACCTCGCGATCAATGCGCGCGACGCGATGGAGGTGGGGGGATCCCTCGCGGTCGAAACCGCCAACGTGGTGCTGGGGCCGCCGCAGGCGCCCGAGGAGCCGCAGGCGGGCGAGTACGTGATGATCGCGGTCGCCGACACCGGCACCGGCATGACGCCCGAGGTGCTGGCCAAGGCCTTCGAGCCGTTCTTCACCACCAAGGGCGTCGGCAAGGGCTCGGGGCTGGGGCTCGCGCAGGTCTACGGCTTCGCCAAGCAGTCGGGCGGCGGCGTGAAGATCGACACCCGGCTCGGCCAGGGCACGACGATCCGGGTCTTCCTGCCCCGCGCGGCCGAGCCGGCCCCGGCGGCGGATGCCGCCGCGCCCCCTCCGGACCCCCTCCCCTTCGCGGCGGCCACGCCCCGCGTCCTTCTGGTGGACGACGACACCGCGGTGCGTGAGGTGACGGCGACGCTGCTCGCCGAACTCGGCTGCGAGGTGGCGGAGGCCGGGAGCGGCGGCGCAGCCCTCGATCTCCTCGCCCGCGACCCGGAGCCGGTCGATCTCCTCCTCGTCGATTTCGCGATGCCCGGCATGAACGGGGCCGAGGTCGCGCGCGAGGCCGCGCAGCGCCGGCCGGGGCTGCCGATCCTGTTCATGACCGGCTACGCCGACCTCTCGGCCCTCAGCGGCGTCGGCGAGGAGCGGATCATCCAGAAGCCGTTCCGCGACGGCGAACTCGCCGCCAAGGTCCGGCGGGTGCTGCGGCTCGGCGAGGCGGCAGGACAGCTATCCTGATCGGCAACCCAGAAGCTGGGTTAAGGCTCTTACTACCTCATTCCGTCGCACAGTTTAAGTTGAGACTATTATCTCAACAGCGAACAAAATAATTATTCTTCTATAACAAAGAATCAGAACGATGTGTTTTATGTTTGTTTGAAAGAATTTTAAGATCTATGTATAAATCGGCAGAACTGCTACTGTGAATATTGGTTTGTTCACTTCAGATCAAATATATTATATTTCTAGCTTCTTGTGTACAGACTTTCTTATAATATGTCTGATACCACATCCGCTTGATCCCTTCGGGATGGCGGATGTGGGCTTCGCTCAGTCCGCGCGCGGGCTTGCTGATTCCGTCTCCACTTTGATCGAGCGGAGACGGTATGACTGATCGTTTCATGATGTTAGATTTGAGCTTCGCTCAGATTTTCCGAACCTTCGACTCCGCCGCGCTGGCTTGCTGATACAGCCTTCGCCCTAAACGAGCGGAGGCTGTGTTGAACTCAGATAAAGCTGTTTGCGATCCATTCGTGCTCAAAAGTCTCCTGCTTGCTCTTGAGTACGTTCTTCTGGTAATCCTTCTGGACTACCTTTGTCATCCCTTTTACCCAATTTGCATCCTTTAACTTTCTTCTATAATCAAAATTTGCCTCTTCTTCAGAAAATTTGGTTTCCATATTTATATCAATAATAATTCCAGCTATCCGGCCAGAAAAAATCCTCGAAAAGCGGGCTGCAAGCGCTTCGTCACGCATGTACTTCGACGGATTATTAGTTATTTTTGAGAATGCAGGATCTTCTGACAAGACTTCCTTCAGCATATACATAAGCATATAGCGCGTCAATCGATATTTCGCCAGGACTTCACTCTTAAAGCCCGACAGCTGCCCTTTTATTGCGTCATCAATTATGCTAAGCATAACGATACGATCAGCGGTGACGTGTGGTTTTCCGAAAAGTGTGCCATGTTTATCTTCGAAAACCTCGTACTTTCTATGAGTTCCCCAAGGCTCACCGAGGTCAAAAGCCATCATGTAAAGACCAGCTTCCTCGTTCGAAATCGAACGTCCTGGAGGCGGAGTTTCTCCCCGCTTGATTTCATAGCTAAAACGTCCTTTGTAATTCTGCACAAATTCCTTCTGCAAACGAATTTGTATAGCATCATTCGATTTGAAATCGCGCGATCTTACACCGTTCTGATTGTTTGAATATTCGGTTATCTGCTGAGATTCGGCCGATGATGGGTCCATTTGGATAAATTTCGTAAGTAACTTCAGCTGATCTGTAATGTGTGATCGATTCTTGTGTAGGGATGTGACGCTTTGGCATCCATTTACAACGTAGTAGCCGCCAATCTCAATTTTGTCTGATGTAACCTCAAGATGTTTTGCAATTACTGTAATTCCATTATGAAACAACGGACAGTGTTTGTGTGTACTCTTTCGCTTGATGCTTTTCTCTAAATCTTTATTGACACTTGTCCGGCCTAGTGGGCCACGCACGTTATAGGTGAAAAGTGATTGGTCCTCTATTCCATCAAGCTTAACTAATTCTGCCGCCCTGACCGGAGCTATGACCGCTCTTACGCCATCTTCCACCACATGTTCGGCACAACTTACGCCAAATACATCGAATGAAACAATTTTTTGTTTTGGTAGATCACGTTCGTCAGATATGTAGTTTGAAGTGAGCCATTTCTTTCCAATAAAAGTGATCTCGTCGCCATGTTGATCCAGAAAATCAATACCATTCTGATCGAGGTCAATATTTGTTATAAATTCTCCCCTAACGTCATACGAAAGTATCTTCTCAAGCAAGCCTGAGTCTCGAATGAGCCGAGCAACGTTTGTTCCAGACGCCGTGTTCATGAGATGCGTTGCTGACTCAACCGTTTGAAATTGCTTCAACGTACCAAGGAAGGCGCGTAGCGAAGAGTCGCCAACTGTTGAATTTGAGCGGTGCGAAAGTTTTGACTGAAATATAACAATAGTTTGATTATGATCATTGATGAAAATGCCGTCGACACCCTTGTCGCCCGGCTCATCACAGACCGCGTCGGTTGCTTCAACTTCGTCAAGACGATAATATTGTTCAAGATACCAAATCAGAAACGATGCACTCTCGCTTCGTTCTGTGGCCAAATGCTCACGAAAATTGTCAAGCAGGGCTGGATAATCAACATCGATAATCATCTCAACACCTAGAGATCGCTTCTCGTCGGCTGCGTTTGCCATATAATCATAGATCCCGGCAAGGCCCGAAATGGCTGCCTCCTCTAGTTTTTGCAATATGATAATATATTTATGCATCTCAAATTTAATCGCAAGATCTGACAATCTGCACATCTATGGCGACCGATAGTACTAAATAACCGGAGGTTCTTTGCGCAGAAGCGCATGTGGTTTTTCTTGGAGGCCCACGCGCGGCATGAGCCTCCAAGGGCGAATGAGGTCGTCCGGACGAGGATTAGCCGCGCCCTACGCGGTCGCGCCCTCGCGGGCCTTCTCGGTCGGGGCGCCGGCGGCCTTGGCCTCGCGGCGGCGGGCATGGAGGACCCACTCGGTGTAGCCGTTCGGCTGCGCCCGCCCCTTGAACACGAGATCGCAGGCGGCCTGGAAGGCCGGGCCGTCGAAGTCGGGCGCCATCGGCCGGTAGAGCGGATCGCCCGCGTTCTGGCGGTCCACCACCTTCGCCATGCGCTTCATCGTCTCCATCACCTGCTCCTCGCCGACGACGCCGTGGTGGAGCCAGTTGGCGATGTGCTGCGAGGAGATGCGCAGGGTGGCGCGGTCCTCCATCAGGCCGACATCGTGGATGTCCGGCACCTTGGAGCAGCCGACGCCCTGGTCGATCCAGCGCACCACGTAGCCCAGGATGCTCTGGGCGTTGTTGTCGATCTCCTGCTGCACGTCATCGGGCGCGAAGTTCGAGCGGGCGAGCGGGATCTGCAGGATCTCGTGCAGCGCCGAGCGCGGCCGGCGCGCCAGCTCCTCCTGCCGGGCCTTCACGTCGGTCTCGTGGTAGTGCAGCGCGTGGAGCGTCGCGGCGGTGGGCGAGGGCACCCAGGCGGTGCTGGCGCCGGCCTTCGGATGGACGCCCTTCTGCATCAGCATGTCGGCCATCGCGTCGGGAGCGGCCCACATGCCCTTGCCGATCTGCGCCCGGCCGAGCAGGCCGCAGGCGAGCCCGACATCGACGTTGTTCTCCTCGTAGCCCTTGATCCAGGGCGTCGCCTTCATGTCGTTCTTGCGGATGACCGGGCCGGCCTCCATGGCAGTGTGGATCTCGTCGCCGGTGCGGTCGAGGAAGCCGGTGTTGATGAACACCACGCGCTCGTCCGCCGCCTTGATGCAGGCCGCGAGGTTCACGGTGGTGCGGCGCTCCTCGTCCATGATGCCCATCTTGAGCGTGTTGCGCTCCAGGCCGAGCATCGCCTCGACGCGGCCGAACAGCTCCACCGCGAAGGCGACCTCCTCCGGCCCGTGCATCTTGGGCTTGACGATGTAGACCGAGCCCTTGCGGCTGTTGCGGATGCCGGACTCGCTGCGCAGGTCGTGGATCGCGATCATCGCCGAGACGGCGGCGTCGAGGATGCCCTCCGGCACCTCCTGGCCCTCCGCATCGAGCACCGCGTCGGTGAACATGTGGTGGCCGACGTTGCGCACCAGCATCAGGGAGCGGCCCGGCACCGTCACCTCGCCGCCGTTCGGGGCGGTGTAGTGCCGGTCGGGGTTGAGGCGGCGCTCCATCGTCCGGCCGTCCTTCTGGAAGGTGGCCGTGAGGCTGCCGTTCATCAGGCCGAGCCAGTTGCGGTAGACTTCGACCTTGTCGTCCGCGTCCACCGCCGCGACGGAGTCCTCTAGGTCCATGATGGTCGAGATCGCCGATTCGATCACGATGTCGGCGACGCCCGAGGCGTCGAAGCGGCCGATGCGGTGGGTGCGGTCGAGGACGATCTCGATGTGCAGGCCGTTGTGGCGCAGCAGCAGCGCCGAGGGCATGCTCGCCCGGCCGCGATAGCCGCGGAACATGTCGGGCCGCGCGAGCGGGATGGTCTCGCCGGTGTTCATGTTGCCGACGAGGCCGCCCTCCTCCACCGCGTAGGTGACGACGTCGGCGTGGCGCCCGCCCGCGAGCGGCACGGTGCGGTCGAGGAAGGCGCGCGCCCGGGTCACGACCCGCGCCCCGCGGGTGCGGTTGTAGCCCCCGCCGCGCGTCGCCCCACCCTCCTCCGAGATCGCGTCGGTGCCGTAATAGGCGTCGTAGAGCGATCCCCAGCGGGCATTGGCGGCGTTGAGCGCGTAGCGGGCGTTCGACACCGGAACCACGAGCTGGGGACCCGCGATCACCGCGATCTCGTCGTCCACGTTCTCGGTCCGGGCCTTCACCGGCCCCGGATCGGGCAGCAGGTAGCCGATCTCGCGCAGGAACGCCTCGTAGCCGGCTGCGTCGTGCGGCTTGCCGGCCCGCTCGCGGTGCCAGGCGTCGATGCGGTCCTGCAGCGCGTCGCGCTTGGCCAGCAGCGCACGGTTCTTCGGCGTCAGGTCGCGCAGGATCGCCGCGAGCCCGCCCCAGAACACCTCCGGCGAGACGCCCGTTCCCGGCAGCGCCTCCGACACGACGAAGTCGTGCAGCACCGGCGCCACCTTCAAACCGCTGACCGTCTGTCGATCCATCATCATCACTCCCGGCGGCGGGCCCGTCACGCGCGCCGCGCGCGCTCCTTAACAGGCAAGAATGGGGTCAGAAAGCCGCCCTGAGCGCGGGCGCGGCCCGCCCCGCCGGATCCGTGACGCCGCGTGCGGCGTTACGATCGTGCGCGGACGGGATGAGGAAACGTGACCAAAACGTAATCCTCCTGAGGGCGCAAAAGGCCGAGATCCGGCGCTTGCGCCCCGTGACAAACAGGGCAGTGCCACCCATCTGGAGACCGCCGGAGGGTGACACCTCAGGCACCGACGAGGAGTACGACTCCATGAACAGCGAAGAACGCGACGTCATCAACGGCATTTTCCAGCGTCTGGAGCAGGCCGCGCAGCAGCCCCGCGATGCCGACGCGGAGCGCTTCATCGCCGACAAGATCCGGGCGCAGCCCTACGCGCCCTACGCGATGGCGCAGCTGATCTACGTGCAGGAGGAGGCGATCAAGAGCCTCAACCAGCAACTGGAGCAGGCCCGTGCCGAGTTCCAGCGCGGTCAGGGCGCCGGTCAGGGCTCGGGCGGCGGCTTCTTCTCCAGCATCTTCGGCGGCGGCTCGCGCCAGGAGCCCCCGCTGCGTCAGGGTGCCTGGGGCGGCCAGCAGCCCGGTTACGGCCAGCAGCCCGGCTACGGACAGCAGCCCGGCTACGGACAGCCCCCGGGCTACGGCCAGCCGGGCTTCGGCGGGCCGCAGCAGGGCGGGCCGTGGGCGGGCCAGCAGGCGCCGCAGCGCGGCGGCTTCCTGGCCTCCGCTCTGCCGATGGCGGCGGGCGCGGCCGGCGGCATGCTGCTCGGCAGCGCGCTCGCCAACGCCTTCAGCGGCGGTCACTCGACGCTGGGCAGCCTCGGCGCGGCGCCGGCCGCGGCCGATCCGGGAGCCCTCGGCGGCAGCCAGGATTTCGGGTCCGCCCTCGGCGGCGGTGATGCGGGCTTCCAGGACGCCTCGTTCGACGACGGCGACATGGGCGGCGGCGGGGACGACGACTGGGTCTGATCCCGTCGGCCCTGGACCCAACGGCCCCGCCGCGGCGACGCGGCGGGGCGCGTCGCGTCAGCTCACCACCACCCTGGCTCCCACTGGCACCCGCTCGTAAAGGTCGATGACGTCCTCGTTCATCATCCGGATGCAGCCGGACGAGACGTTCTGGCCGATCGTGTGCGGCTCGTTGGTGCCGTGGATGCGGTAGAGCGAGGAGCCGAGATACAGCGCCCGCGCGCCGAGCGGGTTGCCGGGTCCCCCCTCCATGTGGCGCGGCAGGTCCGGCCGGCGGCGCAGCATCTCGGGCGGCGGCGTCCAGCCCGGCCATTCGCGCTTCTGGCTCACGGTCTTGATGCCCGCCCAGGTGAAGCCCGGCCGCCCGACCCCGATGCCGTAGCGGATTGCCTGTCCGCCGGGCTGCACGAGGTAGAGGAAGCGCGCCGAGGTATCGATCACCACCGTGCCGGGCCGCTGGCCGCCCTCGTAGGCCACCACCTGCCTGCGGTAGCGTCCGTCGAGGACCCGGCCGATCCCCTCCCCGTCCGGCTCCCCGACGGCCTGCGGCAGCGCGGCCATGCGGGTGCGCGGCAACGGATCTCCCGGCGCGGCCGCCGGCGGTGTGGCGTAGTAGGGTGAGACGAGGTCCCCGGAGCGCGGCGCCGCGTAGACGCCCGGATACCCCTGAGCCCGCGCCACCAGGGTGCCGTCCGGGGCCACCGGGGCGGCGCGATAGGGCCGCGCGACCTGACCGGGATCGCGGCCGGTCATCAGGAATTCGATGAAGCCGCCGCCGTACTGCCCTCGCGCCTCCTGCCGCGCCTCTTGGGCGACGGCCGCCCCCGAGACCAGGGCCGCCATGCAGGCGACCGCGTACGCATGAGCTCTCATGACCGAAACCTGCCCCGAACTGTCCTGCGGGCGGGAACGCCCAAGGGGACCTAGGTGTCGCGGATCGGGGCGAGCGGGCGGTGAAGGAACTTGGTGAGTCCTTGGCTAACGCTTCGGTTCGAGTTGTGAAATGTCCGTCAACGTAAATACTTTCTCACCCGGCCCGGCGCGCGGCGGCATCGGCCGGACCATTTAGCAAATCGCAATGAATTCAGGGGAGTTTGGCGGAAGTGCGCCGCGGATTGGGCCGCGGCACCAGGCTTCGTCGGCACCATGAAGAACAAGCGCTTCCGCATCGAAGAGAGTCTCGGCGCTGCCCCCGTCGCCGCCATGTTGGCTCCGGCCCCCGAGCCGGATGCCCGCATCGCCGAGATCCTGGCCACGGTCAACGAGCTGAAGCGGCTGACGCAGACCACGACCGGCGACGTCATCGAGGCCTGCCGCCGCGAGATCAGCGAGATCTACGGGCTCAAGGGCGAGCTCGACGTGATGAAGGAGGCGATCAACCGCACCAAGCTGGAGATCGCCGCCCTGCACCGCAAGGACAACGACGGCAAGGGCGTCCGCCGCGCCGCGGGCGAACTCGACGCGGTGGTCGAGGCCACCGAGCGCGCCACCACCACCATCCTGGCGGCGGTGGAGGAGATCGAGACCCACGCCTCGGTCCTGCGCTCCACCACCCGGGCCAGGAGCACGACCAACATCGACGCCATCCTGGAGCGCACGGTCGTTCTCTACGAGGCGTGCAACTTCCAGGATCTGACCGGGCAGCGCATCAGCAAGATCGTCAACGTCCTGAAGTTCGTCGAGGACCACATCGACCGGATGATCGAGGCGTGGGGCGGGATGGAGGCGTTCAAGGAGCTGATGGGTCCGGCCGCCGAGGCGAACCCGTTCGACGAGAGCAGCCTGCTCAACGGGCCGAAGCTCGACGAGGATCCGGGCCACGTCGATCAGAACGACATCGACGCCCTGTTCAACTGACCGGCCGCGGCCGAGCGGACCGCGGCCCGCGGACGCCTTCCCTCGCGCCCGCACCTTGCTTACATCGCGCGGCATGAGCCGCATGCCTGGGAACGACGTACCGCCGGACGCCCTCGACCTCGACGACGGGGGCGCCGACGCGGCGGTGGATGCCCGCGACGACGCGCCCGAGATCGATTTCGACCCGGAGGCCGGGGCCGGCCTCGTCAAGGCCGGCACGGAGGTGATCCGCCGCTTCTGGACCACCCTGCCGCCCTCCCCCGGCGTCTATCGCATGCTCGATGCGAAGGGCGACGTGCTCTACGTCGGCAAGGCCAAGAACCTGAAGAACCGCGTCGGCTCCTACGCGCGGGGCCAGGCGCATTCCAACCGCATCGCCCGCATGATCGCCGAGACGGCCTCGATGGAGTTCGTCACCACGGCGACCGAGACCGAGGCGCTGCTGCTCGAAGCCAACCTGATCAAGCAGCTCAAGCCCCGCTTCAACGTGCTGATGCGGGACGACAAGTCGCTGCCCTACATCCTGCTCACCGCCGACACCGAGGCGCCCCAGCTCGTCAAGCACCGCGGCGCGCGCCGCCGGCCGGGCCACTATTTCGGCCCCTTCGCGTCGGTCTGGGCGGTCAACCGCACCGTGAACGCGCTGCAGCGCGCCTTCCTGCTGCGCTCCTGCTCGGACAGCTACTACGAGAACCGCACCCGGCCCTGCCTGCTGTTCCAGATCAAGCGCTGCTCCGGGCCCTGCACCGGCGAGATCGCGCCGGCCGACTACGCAGCCCTGGCCGACGAGGCCCGGGCCTTCCTGTCGGGCAAGTCCACCACCGTGAAGGAGCGGCTCGCCGCCGACATGCAGGCGGCCGCGGAGGCCTGGGAGTTCGAGAAGGCCGCCCGCTACCGCGACCGCATCGCCGCGCTCGCCGCCATCCAGGGCGTGCAGGGGGTCAACACCCAGGACATCGAGGAGGCCGACGTCTTCGCCCTCGACGAGCAGGCCGGCCAGTTCTGCATCGAGGTGTTCTTCTTCCGCAACTGGCAGAACTGGGGCAACCGGGCCTACTTCCCCAAGGCCGACCGCAGCATGTCGGCCTCGGAGGTGCTGGGCTCGTTCATCGGCCAGTTCTACGACGACAAGCCCGCGCCGCGCCTGATCCTGGTCTCGCACGTGATCGAGGATGCGGAGCTGCTGGCCGCCGCCCTCTCGACCAAGTCCGAGGCCCGGGTGGAGATCCACCAGCCCAAGCGCGGCGAGCGCCGGAACCTGACCGACTACGCGGCCCGCAACGCCCGCGAGGCGCTGGGGCGGCGCCTCGCCGACACCGCGTCGCAGGGCAAGCTCCTGGGCGCTCTCGGCCAAGCCTTCCGGCTGCCCCGCGCGCCGCGGCGGGTCGAGGTCTACGACAACTCGCACATCATGGGCACGAACGCGGTCGGCGCGATGATCGTCGCCGGGCCGACCGGGTTCATGAAGACGCACTACCGCACCTTCACCATCAAGTCGCAGGAGCTGAAGCCCGGCGACGATTACGGGATGATGCGCGAGGTGCTGCACCGCCGGTTCAGCCGGCTCGTCCGGGAATCGCCCCGCAGCGAGCCCGAGCCCCAACCCCAGGACGCCGAGACCATCCCGGCCTGGCCCGATCTGGTGCTGATCGACGGCGGCAAGGGCCAGCTGGAGGCGGCCCGCGCGGCGCTCGCCGAGATCGGCGTGACGGACGTGCCCCTCGTCGGCATCGCCAAGGGGCGCGACCGGGACGCGGGACGCGAGACCTTCTTCGTGCCCGGCGAGCCGCCCTTCAAGCTGCCCCCGCGCGATCCCACCCTCTACTTCGTGCAGCGCCTGCGCGACGAGGCCCACCGCTTCGCCATCGGTGCGCACCGCGCCAAGCGCAAGCGCGAACTCACCAAGAATCCCCTCGACGAGATCCCGGGCATCGGGCCGACCCGCAAGCGGGCGCTCCTGCACCATTTCGGCACCGTCAAGGCGATCGAACGGGCGGCGCTCGAGGATCTGGCCCGCACCCCCGGCGTGAACGCCGCGACGGCGCGCGCGGTCTACGATTTCTTCCACGCCAATGCCTGATCCGGCCTCGTATCGGTTGACGCCTGCGCGGCCGGCATGGTTTCACCCCCCGGCATGACCATGGTGGTTCCCCGGCGCCGGTCGGCGGCCTTCACTCTCGCCAACCTGCTCACCTACGGCCGCGTGGCCGCGGTGCCGGTGGTGGCGGGCTTCCTGTTCTGGCCGCAGGATCCTTCGGCCCGGTTCGCCGCGCTCGCGGTCTTCGTCCTGGCGGCGATCACCGACTACCTCGACGGCTACGTCGCCCGGGCCTACGCGCAATCCTCGGCGCTGGGCCGCATGCTCGACCCCATCGCCGACAAGCTCCTGGTGGCCGCCTGCCTGCTGATGCTGGCGGCGGACGGCTCGATTCCCGGTCCCTCCCTGTGGGCCGCCATCGTGATCCTGTGCCGCGAGATCCTGGTCTCGGGCCTGCGCGAGTACCTCGCCGAGCTGAAGGTCGGGGTTCCGGTGAGCCGGGTCGCCAAGTGGAAGACCGGGGCGCAGCTCGTCTCGCTCGGCTTCCTGATCGCCGGGCCGGCCGGCGAGGCGATCCTGCCCGGCACGGTGATGATCGGCCTGACGCTGCTGTGGATCTCGGCCGCCCTGACGCTCTACACCGGGTGGGACTACCTGCGCGCCGGCCTGCGCCACATGATGGACGACGAGGTGCGATGAAGCTCGTCTACTTCGCCTGGGTGCGCGAGCGCATCGGCCGCCCCGAGGAGACCGTGGAGCTGCCCGCGGAGGTGGCGACGGTGGCCGACCTCGTGCGCTGGCTCAAGCAGCGCGGCGAGGAATACGCCTACGCCTTCGAGAACGAGGGCGTGGTGCGTGCGGCGGTCGACCGGGTCCACGCCAAGCCCGACACGCCGCTCTCGGGCGCCGCGGAGGTGGCGTTCTTCCCCCCGATGACCGGCGGCTGAGCCGGGTCGCCCGAGACGCGACGGCGCCCGGCGAAATCGTGCCCGACCGATCTTCCCTGCCGTCGTTCCCGGCCCCATGATGGGCGGACAAGCCGGGAGGACATCGATGATACGCCTGAGGACGCTCGTCTCCGCGCTCGCGCTCTGCCTGCCGGGTGCGGCCGCATGGTCGCAGACCAAGGCCGGGCCGGTGCTGGTCCATTGGGGCATCTGCGAAGCCTCGGCCGCCGTGCCTTACCCGGCCGGCAGCTTCGGAGACCGCTTCCTCGTCGTCAACGACGACGACAATGTGCTCCGGCTCTACAAGTCCGAGGAGAGCGGCGCCTTCCTGACCCTGAAGGACGCCGATCTCGACGCCGTGCTCGGGAGCGGCACCGCCAAGGGCAGGACCCCGAAGGCGGATCTCGAAGGGGCGGCGTGGCTCGGCGACGAGATCGTGCTGATCGGGTCTCACAGCCGCAACGAGGACGGCGAGCTGCGCGAGGGGCGTGGCGTCGTCGCGGCCTTCACGGTCGCCGGATCGTCCCCCGACGCCCTCGCGGTGAAGCCGAAGGGCAAGACCTTCCGTGGGCTCGCCAAGGCCCTGTCGGATCTCGACCCGCGGCTCGCGGCGCGCATCGCCCTCGACACGCAGACCAAGAAGGACCTCTCGCCCAAGCGTCGCGGCTTCAACATCGAGGGGCTGGCGGCGACAGCGGACGGAAAGGCGCTGCTCATCGGCCTGCGCAATCCGATCACCGCCGACAACGACGCGATGGTGGTGCGGTTCGAGAACCCGGCCGAGGTGCTCGCCTCGGGCGCCGCGCCGCGTCTGGCCAAGCCGATCGCCCTCGACCTCAAGGGCCGCGGCATCCGCGACATCGCCTATGCGCCGGGCGCCAAGGCCTACTTCATCGTCGCGGGCGGCTCGGGCGGCGGGGGTGAATCCGCCGACCTCTACCGCTGGTCCGGCGAGGCGTCCGCCGCGCCGGTGCGCGTCCCCGGCGCGGCCGAGGCGTTCGCGGCGATCCCCGACTTCCAGCCCGAGGGCCTGCTCGTCGCGCCCGACGGCAGCAAGGTACGGGTGCTCAGCGACGACGGCGAGGCCTGCGACGGCGCGAAGCCCGAGAAATTCCGCAGCGTCCTCCTCACGCTCGATCCGAGCAGCTGAGGCCGGCAGGAGCAGGGGCAGCAATGACGGCCGAGACCACGCCGGAGACGGTCCGCGCGCATTACGGCGAGCCCTCCGACCGGGCGCTCGCCAAGCAGCTCGTGCGGCTCGACGGGCATGCCCGCGCCTTCATCGCCCTCTCGCCCTTCCTGGTGATCGCCTCCTCGGACGCGGCGGGGCGCGGCGACGCCACCCCGCGGGGGGACGCGCCCGGTTTCGTCGCCGTGCTCGACGATGCCACGCTGCTGATCCCGGACCGGCTCGGCAACCGCCGCGCCGACACGATGCTGAACATCACGGAGAACCCGCAGGTCGGCCTGCTCTTCCTCGTGCCGGGCATCGACGAGAGCCTTCGGGTGAACGGCCGCGCCCGCTTCACCACGGATGCGGACCTGCTCGCGCCCCTGTCGGTGCAGGGCAGGCCGCCGGTGGCCGGCCTGATCGTGACGGCCGAGGAGGTGTATTTCCACTGCGGCAAGGCGCTGATGCGCTCGCGGCTGTGGGACCCGGACAGGCGGGTGGAGCGCGCGTCCTTTCCCTCGCTCGGGCGGATCCTGGCCGATCAGATCGCGGGCTCGGACGTGCGCGAGAGCGAGCGCTTCATCGAGGAGAGCTACCGCACCCGGCTGTATTGAACCGGAGCCCTACCCGGCGAGCGCCGCCGAGAACTCCCGCAGGTTGTTGCGCATCATCTCGATGTAGGTCGGCGCGGGTCCACCGGGCTCCGAGAGGGCATCCGAGAAGATCCGCCCGCCGGCCTTGGCGCCGCTCTCGCGCGCGATCTGCAGCATCAGCCGCGGGTCGGCGACGTTCTCCAGGAAAACCGCCGGGATCCGGTCGCGCTTCACCTGCCGGATGATGCGGGCGACGTCGCGGGCCGTGGCCTCGCTCTGGCTCGACACGCCCTGGGGCGCGATGAAGCGCAGGCCGTAGGCGCGGGCGAAGTACCCGAAGGCGTCGTGCGTGGTGATGACCCGGCGCCGCGCCTCCGGGATCGCCGCGACGGTGCGCCTGACCTCCGCATCGAGGGCGTCGAGATCGGCCAGGTAGGCGCTCGCCCGGGCCTCGTAGGTCGCCCGCCCCTCCGGGTCGACGCCGATCAGGCCGTCGCGGATGCTGGCGACGTAGCGCTTGGCGTTGGCGACGTTCTGCCATGCGTGCGGATCGGGCGCGTGCGCGTCGTGGCCCGCATGAGCGTGCCCCTCCTGCGCCTCCTCGATCGGCGTGACCCCGGAGGAGGCCACCACCACCGGGGCCTTCGTGCCCGACGCCTTCACGAGGCGGTCGATCCAGCCCTCGAAGCCGAGCCCGTTCACCACCACCAGCCGTGCGCCCGCCAGCGTGCGGGCGTCGCCGGGCGAGGGCACGAAGCTGTGCGCGTCGCCGTTCGGGCCGACCAGCACCGCGACGGACACCCGCTCGCCCCCGACCTGCCGCACGAGATCGCCGAGGATCGAGAAGCTCGCCACCACCTTCAGCGGCTCGGCCCTGGCCGCGGCGGCCCAGACCAGCGCCAGCAGCACCGCCGCAATCCTCGTTCCGCGCATCGTGCTTCCCCGTCCGACCGGGGCGCACCATACCGGCTCGAACCGGCGGCGCAACATTGTTACAAGGCCGGTCTCGTCACGCGGCCGTCCGCGTCAGGCAGCGGACGCCGCGCTCATTCCGCCGGCACCGCCTGCGGCACCGGCCGGGCGACCTCGCCCGTGCGGGACGCCGCGTAGAGGAGCACTGCCATCATCAGGTAGGCCACGGCCAGGCCGGGCTTGACCGCGAAGCCGACCGCCGGGCCGTGCATGAAGCCGAAGAAGGTGAGCACGCCGCCCGCGAGGGCGAAGCCGGCCGCGCGCCGGAAGTCGCGCTCGATGATGAAGACCGCCACTGCCCCGAGGATCAGGCCTCCGAGGATCGCCCCCTCCCCCAGCACCTCCAGCCCGGCATAGAGCACGCCGGCCTGGCCGAGCTTGGCGAGGCCGACGGCCGCCGCGCTGGTGCCGGCGGCCCCGAGCGCGCCGTCGATCAGGGTCTTGCCCCAGGCGGCGAGGTGCGGCGCGAAGGCGAGCACGATGGCGGGCGCGTGGGCGTGCGGGGTCTCCTGGAACGCCTGCGCGCCGATCAGCATGCCGATGTAGAGCAGGATCGGGGCGATCGCGACCACCGGCACCAGGCTCGACAGCAGCGAGATCAGGTTGAGCCAGGCCAGCACCAGCACGACGATGCCGGTGACGAAGGAATAGCCGATGCGCCCGCCCATCGACTTCCAGCCCGGATGGCCGATGTAGACCGCGTTGATGAAGGGGTTGCCCATCAGGCAGCCGATCAGGCTGACGGCGCCGTCGGCGGTGAGCACGCGGGTGGTCGGATAGGGATCGCCCGCGACCTCCGCGCTCTCGACGTTGTCCATCGCCTCGACGAGGTCGTAGATCCCGAACGGGATCGCCGTCACCAGGATGATGCCCAGGAACGCGAAGCCGCCGAACACGTGGTCCACGGCCGGCAGCGGCACCGAGAAGCCGATCCCGCCGATCGCCGCCAGGAAGCCCGACCCGCTCACGCCCCCGGTGTCGAGGCCGAGGAGCGCGGCCGTCCAGGCCACCACCATGCCGAACAGGATGGCGACGAGCCCGGCGGGCATGCGGCCCGGATAGCGCAGGCCCCCGAACCACGCCATCAGGATGATCGCGAAGGCGACGACGCCGATCACCGGCGTCATGATCATCTCGAGGGCCGGCCGCATGGCGATGAAGGTGACCGAGACCCCCGCCAGGGTGCCGAGCAGCGCCGCCCGCGGGGTGATGCGCCGGATCAGCGGCGCGACGAACCCGCCCGCCATCAGGATGAAGCTCTGGATGAACACCCAGGCGAGACCCGCCTCCCAGCCCTTCACCGGGTCCCCGGTCTGCAGCTTGATCGGCAGCATGATGACGAAGACGACGATGAACATGTGCGGCACGCTGATCCCGGAGGGCAGCGCGCAGACGTCCCGGCGCCCGGTGCGGGCGGCGAGCCGGTAGGCCAGCCACGCGTAATAGGCGGTGGACAGGAAGAGCATCAGGCCGACCGCCGGCAGGATCCGCCCGAAGGTGATCGCGTCCGGCATGCCGAGCACGAACCGCAGCAGCCCGGTGAGCACCAAGAGGTTGACCAGGATGTTGGTGCCGAAGCCGAACAGGGCGTTCCAGTCTCCCGGCACCCACAGTGCCGGCCGGAAGCCGGGGGGGGGCCGCAGGGGTCGTCGTGTGGGCCATCCGATCCTCCTCTGCGCGGTCAGGCCGAGCGGATCGCCGCGACGGCGGCATCCGTCGCGGCGACCCAGCCGAAGATGCCGCCCTGCGCCGCGATCATGGCGAGGCCGGTCTCGTGGAAGTGCGGGACGTAGGAGGCGCAGGCGTCGGCCAGCACCACGCAGCGATAGCCGCGGTCGTTGGCCTCGCGCACGGTGGTGTGCACGCAGACCTCGGTGGTCACGCCGCCGACGAGCAGCGTGGTGATCCCGTGCGCCTCCAGCACGGCGCCGAGCGGGGTGGCGTAGAACGCCCCCTTGCCGGGCTTGTCGATGACGATCTCGCCGGGCAGGGGCGCCAGGGCCGGCACGATGGCGTGGCCCGGCTCGCCGCGGATCAGGATGCGCCCCATCGGACCCGCCTCGCCGATCCGAGCGGTGGGCGCGCCCCGCTCCAGCTTGGCGGGCGGCGCGTCCGAGAGGTCGGGTTCGTGGCCCTCCCGGGTGTGGATCACCAGCATCCCGGCCGCGCGGGCGGCCGCCAGCACCGCCCGGCAGGGCTCGACGGCGGCGGCGAGCAGCGAGACGTCGTTGCCGAGGCTCTCCCCGAATCCGCCCGGCTCCAGGAAGTCCCGCTGCATGTCGATGAGGACCAGCGCCGTGCGGGCCAGATCGACGACCAGCGGTGCGGGCTTCGCCTCGATCAGGACCGGCATGCCGGATGTCCTCCGCGGGAGAGGTGCGCGGCCGGCCGAATGTGAGCTTGCGAAGACCCGGCCCGCCCGGGTCGCAGCATGGCAGTTTACGCTATGGAAGGCGTGCCGAAAGGTTGGCCGGACCTGCCCGGAATCCCGGCACCGGATGGCTGCCGCGTGGGCGCCGGCCGGGTCGCTCCGCGGCGGCCCGGCGGCCGCATCCTCGCGGTCGCGGGCAGGCCCAGAACCGGTGCGGCCGGGCGGGGTTGACGCTCGCGCCGGCCTCGGGTCACATCGATGGCCGATCCCATTCCGGGTCCGCTTCCCCAAGGCAGGTGCATGTCGCAGCGCGCCCCCCAGCTTCGGTCGAGGCCGGCGCCGCACCGGTTCATGATGAGCGCCGACGACGCGGCCTGCCGTGCCTGCCAGGGGCAGATGCGCTCGCGCGCCGAGGCGCTGCCCCACGCCCGCCTGATGGTGGTGGCCTCGACCCCGGTGATCGAGGCCTTCGGTGGCGGCGTCGAGACGCGCTATCTCTGCCTGGATTGCGGGCACACGCTGATGCACTCCACCGGCCGCTTCGGGCAGGGCTGGCACTGAGACGGCGCGCCCGCGCCGCCCTGGTCTGACCTGAGGCAGCGCGCCCGCGCTGCATGGCCGCCGTGCTCGCCCCCCGCGTTGTCGGCCCGCGGCCTCCGTGCTAGCGCCGTGGCCCGCAGCAACCTCGGTCAGGCCAGCATGGCGCGGCGCGCGCTCATCCGGGGCGACACGCTCCCCCTTCTCCTCCGGCTCTGGCGCGACTGGCTGCGGCCGCACGCGGCGACGCTCGCCGTGGTGCTGGTGCTGATCGTGGTGGTGGGCGGGGCGACCGGGTTCTATCCGGCCCTGATCAAGACCGCCTTCGATGCCTTCGACGCCAAGGATGCGGCGGCGCTGGCCTACGCGCCGGTGCTGGTCGTCGCGGTCACGGCCCTGCGCGGCTTCGCGCTGTTCGCCCAGACGGTGCTCACCAACCGGGTGGTCACCCGCGTCGAGGCCGACATGCAGGCCGCGCTCTACGGCCACATGATCGAGGCCGACCTCGCGCAGCTCGGCCGCGAGAGCCCGGCGAGCCTGACCCAGCGCTTCACCACCGATTTCGCCTTCATCAAGGAGGCGCTCACCCGCATCTCGACGGTCCTGCTGCGCGACGTGGCGATGCTGCTCGCCCTCGCCTGCGCGATGCTGTGGATGGATCCCTGGCTCACCCTCGGGGCGGCCGTCGTGGTGCCGCTGGTGGCCCAGCCCATCGCCCGCATCGGCCGCAAGCTGCGCCGGGTCTCGACCTCGACGCAGGAGCAGGTCGGGGCGACCGCGAGCCTCATCAGCGAGAGCCTCGCGGGCGCGCGCGTCGCCAAGACCTACGGCCTCGAAGGCTACCTCAAGGCCCGCACCGCCGCCGCCCTCGACGAGGTCCGCCGGCTCAAGATGAAGGCGGCCAATGCCCGCGGGCGGCTCGATCCGCTGCTGGAGATCGGCGGCGGGCTCGCGGTGGCGGGCGTCCTGCTGCTGATCGGCCAGCGCATCCTGTCAGGCGAGAAGACGGTCGGCGACTTCACCGGCTATGTGGCGGCGCTGCTGCTCGCCGCCCAGCCCGCCCGGGCGCTCGGCAACCTCAACGCCATCCTGCAGGAGGCGATGGCGGCGCTCGCCCGCACCTTCGCGCTGATGGACGAGGCGCCGCGGATCCGCGAGGCGCAAGGCGCCCGCCCTCTAGCCGTCGCGGGCGGCGAGATCCGCCTGGAGGGCGTCTGCTTCCGCTACCGCGACGACCAGCCGGCGCTGGAGGGCATCGACCTCGTGGTGCCGGGGGGCGCCACCACGGCGCTGGTGGGACGCTCCGGCTCGGGCAAGTCGACCCTGCTCTCCCTCGTGCCCCGCCTCTACGACGTCGGTGCGGGCCGCCTGCTCATCGACGGGCAGGACGTGCGCGACGTCACCCTCGCCTCGCTGCGCCGGGCGGTGGCGGTGGTGTCGCAGGACGTCGTCCTGTTCGACGACACCATCGCGCAGAACATCGCCTTCGGCCGCGAGGGCGCGACGCAGCCCGAGATCGAGGCGGCGGCGCGGGCCGCGGCGGCGCACGACTTCATCGCCGCCCGGCCGGAGGGCTACGCCTTCCGGGTCGGCCCGGGCGGCGGACGCCTCTCGGGGGGCGAGCGCCAGCGCATCGCGCTCGCGCGGGCCTTCCTGCGCGACGCGCCGATCCTGCTCCTCGACGAGGCGACCTCGGCGCTCGATGCGGAATCCGAGCGGCTGGTGCAGGCGGCCCTCACCCGGCTGATGCGCGGGCGCACCACGCTCGTCATCGCCCATCGCCTCTCGACGGTGCGGGAGGCGGACCGGATCGTCGTGATGGAGGCCGGACGGGTGGTGGAGACGGGCCGGCACGCCGAGCTGATCGCGCAGGGCGGCACCTATGCCCGGCTCCAGCGCCTGCAGCTCGCGGACGACCCGGCTCCCGCCGCGATCGGCGCCGCGCCGTGAAGCCCTTCCCGCCCCCAACCGTGAGCGAGGCCGCCGAGCGCAGCCGCCTTGTCGCGGGCGTCGCCTGGGCGCTGCTCGCGGTCACGATCTGGGGCGGCTGGTTCGTGGTCACGCGGCGGGCGGTCGGGGCCGGCGGCGTGCTCGGCCCCGCCGACCTCGTGGCCCTGCGCTTCGGGATCGGCGGGATCGTGCTGGCCCCGGTGCTGCTGCGCCTGGGGCATCTCACGCCTGCCCAGCGCATCGATGCCGTCTGGCTGATCGTCGGCCAGGGCGCGCCCTTCGCCCTCCTGATCTCGACCGGGCTGCGCTTCGTCCAGGCGGGCCACGGGGCGGCCCTCACCCCGGGCACGATGCCGCTCCTGGCGGCCCTGTTCGGCATGGTGTTCCTGCGGGACCGGCCGGGGCGGGTGGCGCTCGCCGGCCTCGTGCTGATCCTGGCGGGCGCCGTCACGCTCGCGGGCGCCTTCCAGAACGCCGAGGAACTGTTCGGCTACGCGATGTTCCTCAGCGCCGCGACGCTCTGGGCGATCGGGACGGTGCGGATGCGCCGCTCGACCCTGCGCCCGATCGAGGCGACGGCGCTGATCTGCTGCGCCTCCTTCGTGCTCTACCTGCCGCCCTACTTCGCCCTCGGCCTCTCGAAGCTCGCCGAGGCGCCCGCCGCCGAGCTGGTCCTGCAGCTCGTCTACCAGGGCGTGCTCGCGAGCGTCGTCGCGCTCATCGCCTTCAACCGCTCGCTCGCGCTGATCGGGCGGCGCACCCCGGCCTTCACGGCTCTCGTCCCGGTGATCGCGACGCTGCTCGCGATCCCGGTGCTGGGGGAGATCCCGAGCCTGCCGACCGCGCTCGCCGTCGCGGCGATCGCCTGCGGCGTGCTGCTCACCACGCGCGGGTAACGGGAGCAGGATCCGATCGCGCTGCCGTCGACTCCCGCTCTACCCGTCGGGCTCGGCGTCGATCACCCGGCGGGCAAGCGCCAGGGCGAAGCCGGCCCGCGCCATCGCGCCGATGTCGCGCTCGCGCGCCGCGGCCCGGGCATCCGGCCGGCGGAAGGGGCCGAGCCGGCGGCGGCGGGCATAGGCGCGGGCCGCGTCCTCCTCCCCGTTCTCCTCCGCGCCCGGATCGCGCTCGGCTTCCTCGGCGGCGAGCGCCGCCGCGACGACTTCGCGCTCCACGCCCTTGGCGGCGAGCTTGGCCTGGATCGCCCGGGCCGAGCCGCCCCGGCGGCGCAGCGAGCGGACCTTGGCGGTGGCGAACACGGTGTCGTCGATGAGGCCGGCGCCGACCGCCCTGGCGACCACCGCCTCGATCATCTCGGCGTAATCCGCCGGATCCTCCTCGCGCAGGCGGCAGCGCGCCGCCACGCGCCGCTGCAGCACCCGGCGCAGCATCTCGGTCGAGGCGCCGTAGCGTTCGAGATAGTGCAGAGCCGCCCGCTCCAGGTAGGCGGCCGTGACCGGCCGCGGCGGTCGGGGCGCTTCGGAGGGCGCCATCACCCGATCGCCGCGGGGTGTCGCGGCCGCAGACCCGCCACGACGCCGCGCAGACCCGCGATGTCGAAGCGCCACGCCAGCCCGGCATAGAGCGCCGCGCCGAGCGGCACGCTCGCGGCGAGCGACAGCCAGGGCGGGAGCCCGCGCAGCGGCAGGAGCGCGGCGGTCATCAGGCCGGTCGCCAGGACCGCGCCGACGAGATCGGCGAGCGGCAGGCGCAGGCGCTCCGGCCCGCGCAAGGCGCGCCAGCCGAGGTAGGCCAGCGCCGCGACGGCCCCGAGCGATTGCGCCGCCGCGATGCCGAAGGCCCCGAACGGCCCGGTCAGCCCCGCGATCGCCAGTGCATTGGCCGCAAGCCCGATGAGCGCGGCCACGATGACGGGCCGCGTGCGGCGGCGGATCTGAAACACCGGGTTGAGTCCGAACAGCAGGAGCGCGGTCGCGAGGAAGCCGGGCAGGAGCGGCGCCAGATAGGCCGTGAAGTGACCGCGATAGGCCGGCGGGATCGCGACGGCTTCCAGGGCGGGCGACACGGTCCAGAACCCGGCCGCGGTGGGCAGGAGGATCGCCGCCACGAGGGCGAGGTTGCGCGCGACCTGGGCCTCGCCGGCGGCGCGCCCCTCCGCCTCCTCGGCCCGGACGGCGAGCTGGAACAGCATGACGTCGAGGGCGGTGCCGAGCGTCATGAACACCCGCACGCCGATATCGGCCGCGAGCGCGAAGTAGCCGGCCTGCGAGAGGCCCGCGGTCAGCGCCACCGCGCCGCGGTTGGCGAAGGGCATGAGCTGGAACACGACGATGGCGGCGATGAGCGGCAGGCCGTAGGCCAGGAAGCGTCGCAGGTGCGCCCGTCCGCGGCGTGGCGCGGGGCGGTGCGGGGCATCGGCGAGCGCACCACTCAGGAGCAGGGCGGCCAGGAATTGGCCGATCCCGGCCGCGGCCACCACCGCGGCGGCGCTCCCGGTCGCCCAGGCCGCGCCGGCCATGAACACGACGGCGAAGCCGCATTTCGCCAGCACGAGCAGCAGGTAGAGGCGGCCGACGAACAGCGCCCGGGCGAGCGCGGTCTGGTAGTCGAAGACCCCGATCCCGATTGCCGCGAGGGCCGCGGCGCCGGCCATCAGGGCGGAGTCGCCGAGGAGCGGCCAGCTCGCGACGCACAGCAGCGCCGTGGCGCCGAGCCCCAGCCCGATCGCCCCGTAGGCGCGGTCCAGGGTCGCCCGAATCGACGGCTTGGCTTCGCGCACCCGCGCCGAATAGTGCCGCGTCGCCGACAGGCGCAGCCACTCGAACGACAGGGTGGTGAGCACCGTCGCTCCGGCGATGCCGAGCGCGAAGGCCCCGAACCCCTCGGGTCCCAGGATCTGCGCGACGAGCAGGCCGAGGGCGAGGTTCAGGATCGCATTGACCACGTAGGCTGCGACGACCGCCATCGAGAGGGATTAGACCGACCGCAAGGGCCGCTCAATGGCCGTCCCGGCCGCGCGTCGTCGCGGCCGGTCCTTGCCCCCGAACCGCACCGGAAGCAGGGCCGGTCGCATCACTCCGCGGAGGGCGTCCGGCCGGAAGGGGTCTCGCGGGACGCCCGGCCCTCGGCTCGGGCCGCCGCCTCGCCGCGCCTGCGGTCGCGGCGCAGCACCCAGAGCTGCCAGAAGCCGAGCCCCAGCACGATGCCGAAGACGAGGGCGATCTTCAGGAACGCGAAGACGGCGTCGCTCATGAGGGCGCCGGATCGCGGACGCTCTCACGCTCGCGCAGGATCTCGATGAGGTCGAGGAACCGCTCCGCGCGCGTGGCGAGGTCCCACCAGGGCAGGGTCGGCGCTGCGGCCTGGGGCAGCGCGGCGACGGCCTCGACCAGGAAGGCAGCCTCGGGCAGCGGCGGCCAGGGCACGCCGCCGGCCGCGAGAGGCAGCCCGGCGCGGGCGAGGAGCGCGGCCTTGCGGGGGCCCGTCACCCGGGCGCGCTGCGACACCGGATCGAGGCCCTGGCGCTCCAGCGACCGGCCGATCTCGGCGTAGATCAGCCGCGCCGCCCGCACGGCGGGGCGGCAGCCGGCCGGCAGCAGGGCGATGCCGGGCTCCGAGCGCAGGTAGAGCAGGTCCGCCGCGCGCAGGAGCCGCGTCACCACGGCGGCGAGGGCCGGGCTCGGGTGGGGATGGGCCAGGAAGGCGTCGGGGTCGAGGCCGGCCTCGCGCATCCAGCTCTCGGGCAGGTAGAGGCGCCCGGCCCGCGCATCCTCGCCGACATCCCGGGCGATGTTGGTGAGCTGCATGGCGATGCCGAGGTCGCAGGCCCGGGCGAGGGCGACGGGCGAGCGCTCCCCCATCACGACGGTCATCATCGCGCCCACCGAGCCCGCGACGCGGGCCGCGTAGGCGCAGAGCGCCGGCAGATCGGCGTAGCGGCGGCCCGCGGCGTCCCAGGCGAGGCCGTCGAGGAGGGCCGCAGGCAGGGCCTGGGGCATGGCGGTGCGGGCCACCACCTCGGCCAGCGCCCGGTCGGCCGGGCTGTCCCAGGGCCGGCCCGCATAGGCGCGGGAGAGCCGCTCGCGCAGCACCGGCACCGCATCCGCCCGCCGGGCTCCGGTGTCCACCGCATCGTCCGAGAGGCGGCAGAAGGCGTAGAGGGCGTAGGCGTCGCGCCGCACGGTCCGAGGCAGCAGCCAGGAGGCGGCGTAGAAGCTGCGCGAGCCGGTCCGGATCGCTGCCCGGCAGGCGGCGTGGTCGGCGGCGTCGGCGAGCGGCAAGTCAGGCGAAGAGCGCAGCATCCGGCACCACCCGATCGAGGATCTTCGAGGAGGAAAGGACGCCGGGCAGCCCGGCCCCCGGATGGGTGCCGGCCCCGACGAGGTAGAGGTGGCGCACCGGGCTCCGATTGTGCGGCCGGAAATATGCGCTCTGGGTGAGGATCGGTTCGAGGCCGAAGCCCGAGCCGCGATAGGCGAGGAAGTCGTCGCGGAAATCGGCCGGCGTCGTCACCCGTGAGGTCACGACGGCGTCGGACAGACCCGGCAGCAGCGTCGCGTCGAGCGCCGCGGCGATCCGGCGCCGGTAGGGCTCGGCCAGCGCCGCCCAATCCTGCCCGCCGTCGAGGTTGGGCACCGGGCTGAGCACGTAGAAGGCGTCGCAGCCCGGCGGCGCGAGGCTCGGGTCGGTGGCGGTGGGGCGGTGCAGGTAGAGACTGAAATCCTCCGCCAGCACCTTGCGCCCGAAGATGTCGGCCAGGAGGTCGCGGTAGCGCGGCCCGAGCAGGATCGTGTGGTGCGCCACGTCCGCATAGGTCCGGCGCGTGCCGAAGTACCAGACGAACAGGCCCATCGAGGAGTGCGCCCGGCGCATCCGCCAGTCGCCCCAGGGCGGCTTCGCCTCCGGTGGCAGGAGGTGGAGCGCCGTCCAGGCGGAATCCGCGTTCGAGACCACGATGTCGGCCGGGATCGATTCGCCGTCCGCCAGGACCACCCCGCGGGCGGTGCCGTTCGCGACCGTGATGCGCGACACCTCCGCCCCGAGGCGCAGGCGCCCGCCCTGCCCCTCGATCAGGCCCACGAGCCCGCGCACCAGCGCGCCGGTGCCGCCCATGGCGAAATGCACGCCCCAGCGCCGCTCCAGGGCGGCGATCAGGCAGTAGATCGCGCTCGCCCGGAACGGCGAGCCGCCGATCAGCAGGGGATGGAAGCTGAATGCGGTGCGCAGCCGCTCGTCGCGGAAGAAGCGCGACACCAGCCCGTAGACGCTGCGATGGCCGCCCAGGCGCAGGAGGTCGGGGGCGATCCGCAGCATGTCGGACGCGGCGCCGAACGGCACGTGCCCGAGCTCTTCGAAGCCGACGCGGCAGATCTCCGCCGAGGCCGCCATGAAGCGGGCATAGGCCTCCACCTCGTCGGGGGCGATGCGGGCCACCTGCGCCCGCATCGCCGCCTCGTCGTCGCTCACGTCGAGGGTGGCGCCGTCGTGGAAGCGGATGCGGTAGAAGGGCCGCATCGGCACGAGCGCGACATCCTCGGCGCGCCGCCGGCCGCACAGCTCCCAGAGTTCGTCGAACAGGAACGGCGCGGTGACGATGGTCGGGCCGGCATCGAAGGTGAACCCGTCCTGCCGGTGCACGCGCGCCCGCCCGCCGGGCTGGTCGAGGCGCTCCAGCACCGTGACGCGATAGCCCCGGGCGCCGAGCCGCACCGCCGCGGCGAGACCGCCGAAGCCGCTGCCGATCACCACCGCGTGGGGCCTGCGGCCGGCCCGGGAGAACCGGGGCCGCACATCGTCGAGTGTCAACATAAGTTGACACTATCGTCGCAGACCCGCCCCGAGGCAAGGCCCGTCAGGGGCCCTCCTGCGCCAGCGCCCGGATGCGCTCGGCCGCGAAGGCCTCGATGGAGAAATCGTCCGTCGGCACCCGGGCCATGAAGCGCTCGGCGATCTCGAACAGGAGGAGATCGGGCCGCACCGCCTCGACATAGGCCCAGTCGATGCTGGCCGACCAGACGAAGTGCAGCTCGCGGAAAGTCTCCGCCAGCGCGCCGCTCAGCATGCCGTGGACGTGACCCGAGCAGGACGAGCCGAACAGCACCACCCGGCGCGGATCGGCCTGCGGGCTCGGGTTGCGGAAGACGACGTGCGCGCCGACGTGCAGATCGTGACCGCGCCCGGCGGCCTCGTAGACCCGGGCCAGCGTGCCGGGCTCGCGCACCGCATCCCGCTGCAGGACGTGGCGCATCACCGTTTCCGGCTCCGGGAAGGGCAGCTTGGTCTCGATGTCCATCACCTGGGCGCAGGGGTGGGACGGACGCAGGGCGAGGTCGTCGCGCGGGGTGGCGCCGCAGGCCCGGCAAATCTCCCGGTAGGCCAGGAAGTAGCCCGGAAACGACCAGTGCGTGTCGGTGCGGAAGTAGAGGTCGGCCGCGTCGCGCCCGGCCCGCATCGGCCCGACGAGGTCGACCAGGAGGGCGCGGCCGGCCCGGGTCAGCGAGAGCAGGCGGGCAAGGCGCCGCGCCGGGGAGCGGCGCACCTTCACCCGCAGGCCGGCGAACTTGTTGTCGTAGACGGTGATCTTCTCCGGCACGACGACGTGGAGGTAGCGCGCGCCGAGGCCCTCGGCCCGCGCCGCCCGCGCCAGGGCGAGGTGGCGCCACGCCAGGAGCCGGGCCCAGACCTCGCGGCTGTTGCCGTACTGGGCGACGACGTCGTTCGAGCCGCCGGTGAGAAAGAGCCAGCCGTCCTGGCCGATATGGAACATCGGGGCTTCGGCTGCGCTAGCGCCCGTCGTGCCGCTGGTCCGAGGCGTCCGGCCAGCCGGCGGGATGCGACACGCGCGCCTGGCGGCCGCGCAGGCCGCGTGCGGCCCAGGCCGCACCGCTGCGGGCGGGCATGAGGGCCAGCGCGAGGGCGAGGCGGGCCTGCAGCCGCGGATCGTAGAGCCGCGCGCGGCGCATCTCGTCGAGAAAGCGCCGCATCTCGCCCCATGTGCGCCAGGGCCAGCGATGGCCGCGGCGGCTCTGCTTGACCTGCATGTAGATCAGGGCGTTGCGGTCGAGCTCGTCGCGGTAGTCTCCCGTATCGGAGGCGTCGACCGCCAGCTCGCTGCGCAGCAGATAGTAGAGCGGCGGCTCCGCGGCCTTCCCGCCGAACCCGGCCGCGAGCATCCGCTCGGAATGATCGCAATGCTCGTACCCGTAGCGGCCGAAGCGGGTGTCCATGTAGCCGACCCTCCGCAGCGCCGTGCGGCTGAACGAGACGCACTGGCCGGAGATGTCGGGGCTCAGCACCGGATCCTCCGGCGTGCCCGCGCCCGAGACGAACCGGTCGGCGAACCACTCGCCCGCGAAGTTCGCGTGACCCCAGCGCCGGGCGGCCTCGATCCAGGGCGCCTCCCAGCCGTCGCGCTGCGGCGCCGTGTCGTCCTCCAGCAGGATGGCGACGTCGCAGCGGGCGACCTCGTGCAGGTGGAAGAGCACCCGGTTCTTGTTCCAGGCCACGCCCCGGTTCGGCGCGCTCAGATGCGGCACCCGCAGGCGGCGGAGCAGGGCGGCGGTGTCGTCGCGCGACCCGTCGTCGGCGACGAACAGCGCGTGAGGCGTGGCGGTGTGGCGCGCCACGCTCTCCAGCGTCCGCGCCAGCGACCCGGCGCGATTGTAGGTCGTGATCCCGATTCCGAGACGCGGCAAACCGAACTGACTCCGGCGAGGACCACCGAACGGCCCGCCGGCCTCGCGGCGGCACCATAGGCGAACGCGTTCCGGGCGCAAAGCGGCCGCCGCGCCGGGGCTCACCCCTGCGTCACGCCCTCGCGCGCGGCCGCGGCCAGGATCAGGGCGGCGACCGCCTCCGGCCTCTCCTCGTGGGCGAGGTGGCCGAGGCCGCGCATCAGCTCCAGCCGTGCCCGGGCCCCCAGGCGCTCGGCCACGCGGAACGACACCTCGGGCGCGATGGTGCGGTCGTCCCCGCCGACGACGAGCAGCACCGGGACGGCGAGGCGCGGCAGGTCGCGGTCGAGGTCAACGAGGTCCCAGTTCGCCATCATGCCGAGCGCGCCGGCGATGTGGGAGGGCCGCTGGAACAGGCGCCGGTACAGATCGAGCCCCTGCCGGTCGAGGGTGGAGCCGGTGCCGCGGATCAGCCGCTCGACGGCGCTGCGATCGGCCGACCACGCGAAGACCCGGGGCGTGACCGGATTGAGGAACAGCGCCCGGGCCATGGCCGGGAAGATCAGCCCGGCCATGCCGGGGAAGGGCTTGAGCGCGGCGTTGACGCCGACGAGCAGCCGGGGCGCCAGCGCCACGTCGAGGCAGAGCCGGACCAGGATCGCGGCCCCGGCCGAGTGGCCGACGACGACCTGCGGGGCTGCGCCGAGGGCACCGAGGAGGGCGGCCAGCGCGCCGGCCATGCGCGGCAGCGAGGGGGTCGGGAGCGGATCGCTGAAGCCGTGGCCGGGCAGGTCGGGTGCGATGACGCGGAAGCGCGCGGCGAGCTGCGGCAGCAGCCCGCGCCAGGAATGCGTCGCCGCGCCGGTGCCGTGGACGAGGAGGAGCGCCGGCCCCTCGCCCGCCTCCTGCACGTGCCATGTCAGGCCGCCCGCCGCGACGAAGCGGCTGGCCGCGCGGTTCGGCCAGTCGCGGCCCTCGCGCTCGAAGGTGGGCCTGTCGTCGCTGAAGGGCAGCATCGGGGGGCGTCAGCCTCGCGCGGCAGTCTCGCGCCGCACCGCCCGGGAGAGCTGCGCGGCATCGGCCTGGGGCATCGGCAGGTAGTGCGCCGCCATCGCGGCGGCGAGCCGGCGGGCCGACTCCTGCGGCAGCGAAGCAGTGTCGATCAGGAGCGCCCGGGTGCCGTACGCCGCGAGCGCCTTGGCGGCGGCCAGGGCGTCCTGCGCGGCCTCCGCCCGGCCCGGCGCGCCGGAGCGCGAGACGTTCGCCCGTCCGTCGGTGAGCAGCACCACGACCGGCGTGCGTCCGCCGCGCCGGATGCCCTCGGCCAGGGCCGCGGCCGCGTCGAGGCCGGCGGCGAGCGGCGTGCCGCCGCCCCCGGGCAGGGCCGCCAGCGCGCGCTTGGCTCGCACCAGCGACCGGGTCGGCGGCAGGAGCAGGTCCGCCTCGCGGCCCCGGAACGCGATCAGCGCCACGCGGTCGCGCCGCACGTAGCACTCGGCCAGCAGCAGCTCGACCGCACCCTTGGCCTCCGCGAGGCGCTCCAGCGCCGCCGAGCCGGACGCGTCCACCGCGAACACGGTCGTCGTCTCGGTGCGCTGGACGAGGCGGCGGATGCGGATGTCCTCGGGCCGCATCAGGATCCGGCCGGGCGACGCGCCGCGCAGCCGCTGCCAGGGGGCGGCTGCCCGCAGGGTCTCGACGAGCGCGAGGCGCCCGCGGCGGGGATCGCCCGGCCGGGCGCCGACGGGCCGCCCGCGGCGCGGCTGCGCGGACGCGGCGCCGGCCCGGCCGGCCGACGGGGCGCGGGCGCGCGGCCCCTGCCCGGCGAGCAGCCGGGCGAGCAGTCCCGCGGGAAGCGCGGCCGCGGCGGCGGCGAGCACGCGGTCCTGCGCCGCCATCCCCTCGCCGGCGGCCGGCTCCGTCTCGGATTCGGGCGGGGTCTCGGCCGGTTCGGGCTCGGCGGGCCGGTGCAGGGCGCGCGGCGCCAGCACCAGGGCGGCGGCGGCCGCGAGATCGTCCTCCGCCACGGCCCGCCGCCCGCCGAGCGCCGCGTGCAGGCGCGCCACGCGCAGCGCCAGCACCGGTGCCCGCAGCGAGGCGATGCCGAGCGCCAGCGCGATCCGGCAGAGCCGACCGACCGCCTCCTCGTCGCAGGTCATGCCGTCGAGGCACGCGCGCGCCGCCTCGCGGTCGAGGTCGGGAAGCGGCGCGGCGAGGTCGGGCAGACGGACCGTGTCGAGATCGAGCCAGAGGGCGGCCCGGTCGGCGAGCGCGGCGGACACGGCTTCGTCGGCCTCCTCGCCCTCGTCGAGGAGCACGAGCCCGCAGCGCGCCGGCAGCCGGGCGGCGAGCCCGTCGCGCGCGATCTCGACCTCGCCCGTGTCGAGCGCCTGCGCGATCCGGACCGCGGTGCCGGCCGTCAGCCGCTCGGCCATCGGCACGATCACCACGCCGCCATCCGCCTGCGCCAGCAGGCCCGGCCGCAGCACCGCGTGCCCGGCGCGCAGCGTCGCGGGCAGATCGAGGCCGCCGAGCAGGTTCTCGTCGCCGATCCCCGCCGTCAGGCGCGGCATCGGCGTCTGCGCGGGCAGGAGCGCGCGCAACCGGGTGAGCCACGCCTCGCGCGCCGGACCCGGGCGGGCTCGCAGGACGACGCCGCCGCAGCCCGCCGGATCGAGGGCGAACAGGGCGGCGGCAAGGCCCGCGTGGAACCAGACCGTGTCCTCGGCGGGCGTGCTCACCCGAAAACCTCGTCAAGCGCGCGGGCGACGCGGGCGCCGGACCCGGCCTCGTCGAGCGGATTGCGGCGCAGGCGGTGGCGCAGCGCCGCCGGCGCGACGCCGCGCAGGTGATCGGTGGTGACCCGCCGCTGGCCCTCCAGGCTCGCGAGCGCCCGGGCGGCGCGCATCAGGGTCAGCTCGCCGCGCAGGCCGTCGGTGCCGAGGGCGAGGCACAGCCGCGCGGCCGCCTCCAGCGCGGCATCGGGCACCACCACGCCGCCGAGCCGGTCGCGGGCCGCCAGAATCGTCTCGCGCAAGGCCCGCTCCTCGCCCGCCCAGGCCGCGCCGAACCCGGCCGCGTCGCGCTCGTAGGCGTCGCGCCGCCGGACGATCTCGATCCGGGTCGGCAGGTCGGTCGGCGTCGTCACCTCGACCGCGAGGCCGAAGCGGTCGAGGAGCTGCGGCCGCAGCTCCCCCTCCTCCGGGTTGCCGCTGCCGACGAGAACGAAGCGCGCCGGATGGCGCACGCTCAGCCCCTCGCGCTCCACCGTGTTGACGCCGGAGGCCGCCACGTCGAGCAGCAGATCGACGAGGTGGTCCTCCAGCAGGTTGACCTCGTCGATGTAGAGAAAGCCGCGATTCGCCCGCGCCAGGAGGCCGGGCTCGAACGCCTTCTCGCCCGCCGCGAGCGCCCGGCCGATGTCCAGCGCCCCGACCACCCGGTCCTCTGTGGCCCCGAGCGGCAGGTCGACCACCGGCACCGGCACCGCCTGCACGGGCAGGCCGTGGGGCAGGCGCGCCTGGCAGGTGGCGCAGAGCCCGGCCGTCTCGGCCGGATCGCAGGCATAGGGGCAGCCCGCCACCGCCCGCATCGGCGGCAGCAGCGCCGCGAGGGCCCGCACCGCCGTGGACTTGCCGGTGCCGCGGTCCCCGAACACCAGCACGCCGCCGACCGACGGATCGATTGCCGCGATCAGGAGGGCGCGGCGCATCTCGTCCTGGCCGACGATGGCGGCGAACGGATAGGTGCCGGTGGCCGGGGCCCGGATCGCGGGCAGCGGATCCGGCTTCAAGGCCCGCCGGGACAGGGCCGATTGGGTGAGCGCCACGACGAAACCTCGACGAGCAGGGCCGGGCATCCGGAACCGGATCAGCATTCACCCGGGCAGGAGAAATGTCTAACGGAATTGACGCGCAACATGTCGTTACGGGATGACAATCCGACGTGAGACAGGGCGCCGAAGCAGCGCGGCGGCCCCTCATCCGCACGGGACAAGGGATCCCCGCGCTCCGCGTCGGAGCCGGCTGCCTACGCCGCCTTGGCGAGCCCGATCCGGGCCCAGATGGCGCAGAGCGCCGCCACCAGATGGTCGATATCGGCGTCGCTGTGCAGCGGGGACGGGGTGACGCGCAGGCGCTCCGTGCCGCGGGGGACGGTGGGATAGTTGATCGGCTGGACGTAGATGCCGAACTCGTCGAGCAGCATGTCGCTGATCTGCTTGCACAGGACGGGGTCGCCGACCATCACCGGGACGATGTGGCTCGGGTTGTCGAGGAGCGGGATGCCGGCCGCATCGAGGCGGCGGCGGACCTGCGCGACGCGGTCCTGGTGGCGGTCGCGCTCGGCGCCGCTCTGCTTGAGGTGGCGGATGGAGGCCGCCGCCCCGGCCGCCACGGCCGGCGGCAGCGAGGTGGTGAAGATGAAGCCCGAGGCGAAGCTGCGCACGAAGTCGCACAGGGCCGACGAGGCCGCGATGTAGCCGCCGCAGACCGCAAAGGCCTTGCCGAGCGTGCCCTCGATCACCGTCAGGCGGTGCATCAGCCCCTCGCGCTCGGCGATGCCGCCGCCGCGCGGGCCGTAGAGGCCGACCGCGTGGACCTCGTCGAGGTAGGTCATGGCCCCGTAGGCCTCGGCGACGTCGCAGAGTTCGGCGATCGGCGCGATGTCCCCGTCCATCGAATAGACGGACTCGAAGGCGACGAGCTTGGGCAGCGCCGGATCGACGAGCCGCAGCTTGCGCTCCAGGTCGGCCGGGTCGTTGTGGCGGAAGATGTGGCGCTCGGCGCGGCTGGAGCGGATGCCCTCGATCATCGAGGCGTGGTTGCCCTCGTCCGAGAACACCACGCAGCCCGGCAGTTTCGAGGCCAGCGTGCCGAGCGCCGCCCAGTTCGAGACGTAGCCCGAGGTGAAGAGCAGCGCCGCCTCCTTGTGGTGGAGGTCGGCGAGTTCGCGCTCGAGCAGCACGTGGTAGTGGTTGGTGCCGGAGATGTTGCGGGTGCCGCCGGCTCCCGCGCCGCAGCGGTCGAGCGCCTCGTGCATCGCCCGCAGCACCGTCGGGTGCTGGCCCATGCCGAGATAGTCGTTCGAACACCAGACCGTGACCTCGCTCTGGCCGCCGGGCGCGTGGTGCGTGGCGTGGGGGAAGCGCCCGGCCTGCCGTTCGAGATCGGTGAAGATCCGGTAGCGTCCTTCGCGGTGAAGGCCCTGGAGCTGCGCGGCGAAGAACGATTCGTAGTCCATGGCGCGTCACCTTCCTGTGGTGGGGCGGGCTCTCCGGGCCCGCTCAGGCGAGTACTCGGCCGGCGCTCAGCGCGCCGTGCGGGTGTCGGCGTCGCCGGCGGGCCGGCGGGCGGGCAGTCCCCAGCCCCAGAGGGCGGCGGAGGGCAGCGGCAGCATCAGGAACCCGTGTTCCAGGATGGCGAGCGCCATCAGCGTCGCCATCATGGTGTGGCCGGCGAGCGCGAAGGCGGAGGCGCTCTCGGTGACCGCCGGATGCAGCAGCACCAGCAGAATGGCCGTCGCCAGGGTCATCGCGACGGGAAACAGCGCGTTCATCGGCGCGCGCCGGAAGAAGCTGCCGAGGTAGCGCAGGTGCTCGGGCAGGAACTCGGCGTTGAGATTGCGCACGCCGAGATAGAGGTTGAGCCGGGCGCTGAGGTTCATCCCCCAGAGCACGAGGTAGGTCCAGAGGGCGATCCGATTCGGCCGTCCCTCGGTGAGCCACGCGACGGCGAGCGCGCCCAGGATGATCGCCGCCTCGTGCCAGAGGTTGGTGGCCGCCGCCTGCCCGAACCGGGCGAGGCCGCGGGCCGTGGGCAGACCGGCCGTGCGGCGCGGACCGGCGAGAAAGCCCATGTAGAAGGCCATCTCCTGCCAGCCCCACACGACCAGGGCCGCCGTGAAGGCCGCGTAGGCCCCCGCCTCGGTGGGCTCGCCCGCGCTCCAGGCGATCGCCCACAGGGCGCCGGCGAGCGCGAGGCTCGTCGCCCCGAAGCTCCAGGCATGGGTGCGCCGCGGCCGGTGGTTCAGCCAGAGGATGACCCCGGTGAGGAACCACCACATCACGACGGCGTAGAGGATCGGCGCGGCGTAGTCCGACATGGGCGGCTGCGCTACCAAGCGGGGCTGAGGCGGATCTGCGCGGGCATCGGGTTGGCCTTGGCGGGCATCAGCATCAGGCGCCCGAAGGTCAGCGCGGCCCGCGCCGCGTGGCCCGCATGCGCGAGCCGGCCCACGAGGCCGCCGCGGGCCTTCGCCTCCTCGATCCCCCGGGCGCTGGCGAGCAGCCGGTCGAGTCCGGCCTTGAAGGCCGGGTTGTCGAGATCGAGGGTGAGCGGGAAGACCTGCCGCGAGATCTCCGAGGTGATGGCGAACACTGTGAAGTCGTAGGCGGTGGGGTCGATCCCCAGCGCCTTGTGGAAGGCCGGGCGGCAATGATCGCGGACGTACATGGTGCAAAACACCGCGAGCAGGAAGAATTTGATCCAGTAGTAGTTGACTCCCGAGAGCAGCTTCGGATTGGCCCTCATCAGCAGCGCGAAGGCCTCTCCGTGGCGAAACTCGTCGTTGCACCACTTCTCGAACCACTTGAAGATCGGGTGGAAGCGATTCTCCGGCTTGCGCTCGAGCTCGCGGAAGATGGTGATGTAGCGGGCGTAGCCGATCTTTTCCGACAGGTAGGTCGCGTAGAAGATGAACTTCGGCCGAAAATAGGTGTACTTCTTCGCCTTGGTGAGGAAGCCCAGATCGACCCCGACCCCGAAATCCTTGAGCGTGTCGTTGATGAAGCCGGCGTGCCGGGCCTCGTCGCGGCTCATGAAGGCGAAGAGTTCGCGAATGTCCTTGTTCTTGGCGCGCTTGCGCATCTCGGCATAGAGCACGCAGCCCGAGAACTCGGCCGTGATCGAGGAGACGAGGAAGTCGAGGAATTCCTTGCGCAGCTCCGGATCGAGGCCGGAGAGGTCGAGATCGAACTCGTGGTTGCGCACGAAGTGGCGCTTGTTCGGGTCGGCGCGCATCTCGGCGATCAACACGTCCCACTCGGCCCGCACCGGCTCGACGTTCGTGCGGTCGAGTTCGTCGAAGTCGGTGGTGTAGAAGCGCGGGCTCAGGAAGGTCGTCTCCTGGGCGTGGCGGGTGCTCTCGTTCGGCGTGGGGAGGGCGGTCGCGCTCATAGCCTCGTCCTTTCAGAGAAGCTGACTTCGTAGAGTTCGGTGAGTTCGAAATGTCCGGCGATGCGGGTCCACAGGCGCTCGACAGCCCCCGCCCGCACCACCGTGGCGGTGCGCCGGACCACGATGCGCTCGCCGTAGGGCACCTCGGTCGGCGCATCGTGCACCGTCACCTCGTCGCCCGGCTCGATGGCGAGGCCGCCGTCGAGCGTGACGTGGGCGTGCAGGGATTCGGCGGTCTGCTCGATCTCCACCGTGCAGGGCACCTCGATGCGGCGTCGGCCGCCCAAACTCAGGTTCATCATGCGCCCCTCCCCTGGTGGAGCAGCCGCGCGAAGGCGGCCGCGTTGCTCGGCCCGAAGGCTTCGAGGTTGATGCGCCGGCCCGACGCGAGATCGTCGAGCGAGAGCGTGCCGTTGTCCCAGCGGGTGAGCCGGAAGGGCGGATCGCGCGGCAGGCCCTCGCGCAGGCGCGCCTGGGCCATCACCCGCAGCGCGGCGCGCAGGAACCCGTCCTGGCCGGGCTGCACGAGGGCGACGAGGCTGCCGTTGCGCGCGTCGCTCAGCGCCACCGCCCCGTCGCTGCGGTCCTGCACCGTGAGGTCGAGCACCTGCACGGCCTGGGCCTCGGGCAGCCGCGTCGTCCCGATGTCGCCGAGGCGGCCGATCGCCACGGCCGCGACGGCGAAGGCCATCAGGAGCATGGCCCTGACGATCTGCGAGCGCGGCACGTGGGTGGTGTGGTCGGGCATGGCGCGCTCCTCACGATCCGGCGGCGGCGAGGCGCCCCGGCAGTGCGGCGGGCGCTGGGGCGGGCGACCAGTCGGGCACCGGCCGGCCATGGGCGGCGGCGAGGGCGGCGGCGATGCGGGCCGCGGCCTCCTCGGCCTCCGGCAGCGCGCGCAGCATCGGCTCGGGCCGCGCGAGGCGCCAGGGCCGGGCATGAGGCCAGAGGTGCAGGTAGGCCAGCCGCGTCCCGGCCTTGAGCAGCAGCGGGATCTCGCCGCTGCCGTCCGGGAAGCGCCGCAGGCCCGCGGCCTCGATCTCCCGCAGCGGCAGGTTCACGGTGATCGGCAGCGCGATGCCGATGCGCAGCATCAGCCGCCGGTCGGTGAGGCTGTAGGTGGTGGTGCGGGCCGCGCACCACGCCAGGGTCAGCAGCACCGCAAGACCTCCGACGCCGAGGCCAAGGACGGGCAGCGCCGCGGCGGGACGGCCCGCGCTCATCGCCTCGACGAGCGCGAGGAGCGCGAAATACGACGCCACGAGGTCGAGATGGAAGGCGCGCCGGGCGAGGCCCAGCGGGCCGGGCCGCCCCTGCCAGATCAGCCGCTCGCCGGGCGGCAGAGGGGCGGGCAGGCCACGGGGAATCACGTCCTCGCTCACAGCAGCGGCTCCGTGCGGCCGGGCGTGGCGTAGAGCGTGCCGGCGCCGTAGAAGGCGATGACGCGCTCCTCCTCGAGCAGCGTGATGCTGTCGCGGTCGCGCAGCGGCGGCACGTCGGCGAAGTGCCGGGCGAGCAGCGCCTCGCAGACGACCGTGGCCTTGGCCCCCGAGACGTTCGCGAAGGTGACCGGCATCAGCACGGTGCGGCCCGGCGCGTCGGCCAGCTCCACCTCGTAGTAGCGGGGGAGCGATTCGCCCCGGTCGACCCAGATCTCCGTGACGGTGCCGGCCACCGCCCGATCGGCGCCCACCACGCGGAAGCCGCGCGGGTCGGCATCCTGCTCGGCCACCGCGAACTCGGTGGCGACGCGCAGCGGCACGATGCGGTTGTGCCCTTCCCAGGTGATGTCGGGCTTGTCGCTGCGCTGCGCGTAGGCGCCCGGCCCGACGCCGTCGCGCAGGCGCCCGTCGTCCGGGGTGGTCGGCTGGATCGGCGCGCCGGGCCAGGGTTCGAGCTTGACGGCCTTCAGCTCGCCCACCGGCCCCTCCTCGGGCCGCGGCGCCAGGATGGTGCGGCCGTCGGCCATGACGAAGGCCTTCGGCGTAGGCAGAAAAAGCCAGTCCCAGCCGGTGAGCCCGCCGCGGGTCTCGGATTCGAGAGGGTAGCCCTCCCGGCGGTCCTCCCGGCGCAGGTAGAAGATCAGGCCGGCGAAGAAGAACCAGAACGCGTAGAGCACCAGTTGGGCGACGTCGATGTAACTGGTGATGGCACCCTTGGGCATGACGGGCCTCCCTCAGAATAGGGCCGGGCGGGCGACGCTGCGGCGCGCGGGCGCGCCGCGCGGCAGGGGGGCGGCGGGATCGGCGGGCCGCACCAGCGGCCCGATCGCCACCAGGGTTGCGAACAGCAGCCCGATCTCGACGTGGTAGACGATGAGGTACCCGGTTGAGGCGTCGTTCAGCGCCTCGCCGAGATGGCCTGCGACCGCGAGGGCGGAACCGACATCCCGCACGATGCCGCTCGCCGCGATGGCCGCGCCGGCGGCGCTCGCCTGCACGGCGCCCCAGGCGCCGAGCGCGAGGCCGGATTCCTGCGGGGCGGCGCCCTCCATCGAGGCGGTGAGCGTGCCGTGGGCGAACAGGCCGCCGCCGAGGCCGATCAGCGCGACGCCGCCCGCGAAGAGCGGGCCGGAGGCGAGCGGCGCGGCGAACACCACCGCCGAGAAGGCGGCGATGCCGGTGACCGCGCCGCCGGCCGCGACCCGGAACGGATCGCCGCCGCGGCTGAGCCAGCGCGCGGCCGCGAGGAGGCCGATGCCGCCGCCCAGCGCCAACAATGCGGTGAGGGCCGTCGTGGCGGCGACGGGCAGGCGCAGGATCTGCCCGCCATAGGGTTCGAGCAGGATGTCCTGCATGCTGAAGGCCGCGGTGCCGAGCCCGGTGGCGGCCAGCCGCCGGCGCGCCCGCGGCGCCCGCGCGTAGGCCGCCCAGGCGGTGCGGAAGTCGGGCCGGGCCGCGGCGGTGCGGGCGGGATCGCGCGCCTCCTGCTTCCACAGGGCGATGCCGTTGAGGACCAGCGTGGCCAAAGCCGCGCCCTGGATCACCTGGATCAGCCGGATCGCCGAGAAGTTCGCCAACGCGAGGCCGAAGACGACGGCGCTGCCCATCATGCCGGCGAGCAGCATGGCGCAGAGCAGCGCCACCACCTTCGGGCGCGCATGGGCCGGCGCGAGGTCGGTGGCGAGGGCCAGACCGACCGTCTGCGTGGTGTGGAGCCCCGCACCCACAAGCACGAAGGCGAGCGCCGCCGCCGCCTGCCCGATCACGATCGGCCCGGTCGTGTCCCCCGAGAGGATCAGGAGCGCGAAGGGCATGATCGCGAGGCCGCCGAACTGCAGCAGCGTGCCGAACCACAGGTAGGGCACGCGGCGCCAGCCCAGCACCGAACGGTGCGTGTCCGAGCGGAAGCCGATCAAAGCCCGGAACGGTGCCGCGAGCAGCGGCAGGGAGAGCATCACGGCGACGATCCAGGCCGGAACGCCGAGTTCGACGATCATCACCCGGTTGAGCGTGCCGATGAGCAGCACCGCCGCCATCCCGACCGTCACCTGGAACAGCGACAGGCGCAGGAGCCGCCCGAGCGGCAGCTCCGCCGTGGCGGCGTCCGCGAAGGGGAGGAGGCGGGGCCCAAGCTGCGTCAGCGCCCGGGCGAGGCGGCTCGCATCGCTCATCGGCGCGCCAGCTCCAGGGCGTTGGAGAGGTAGAAGCCGCTGGTGATCCGGCGCGACCGCGCGAGCCCGAAGGGCGAGAGGGACTCCTCGCGGGCGATGCGGCGGCGCAGGGTCCGCTCGGTCACCGGCTCGATCGCGGGCGCCCGGTCGCCGCGCGGAAACAGCCGGCCGGCCGCGTGCATCAGCGTCAGCAGCGCGGTGCGGGGGGCGACCGTGAAGAGCAGCGAGGTCTCGGTGCGCCGGCCGAGCACCGCGAGCGCCCGGGCGATGTCGGCGCTGCGGTAATGGATCAGCGAATCCATCGCCACCACGTGGTCGAAGCGGCCGAGCGACTCGTCCAGCATGTCCCCGACCCGGAAGTCGAGGCGGCCCGGCAGCGCCAGCTCCCGGCTGCGCTCGCGGGCGAGCCCGATGAGCGTCGGCGAGACGTCGATCGCCACCACCTGCGCGCCGCGCCGCGCCGCCTCCAGGCTGAGCGCGCCCGTGCCGCAGCCGGCATCGAGCAGGCGCCGCCCGGAGAGATCCTCGGGCAGCCAGGACAGCAGTTCGGCCCGCATCGCGTCGCGGCCAGCCCGCACGGTGGCGCGGATGCGGCTGACCGGCGCGTCCGAGGTGAGACGCGCCCAGGCCTCGACCGCCGTGCGGTCGAAGTAGGTCTGGAGCTGCGAGCGGCGCGCGGCGTAGGTGGCGCTCGGCATCAGTCGAACCCCAGGAATTCGAACAGGTCGCGGTCCTTCATGGGCGTGGCGTCGAGGGGCTCGACGCCGGCCCACAGGGCCTCGGCGAGCTGCAGGTACTCGTTCTGCACCGCGAGCAGTTCGGGCGAGGGATCCATCTCGAACAAAGTCGCCTTCTTCAGGCGCGAGCGGCGCACCACGTCGAGATCGCGGAAATGCGCGAGGCGGCGCAGGCCCACCGCGGCATTGAAGCGGTCGATCTCGTCGGTGTTGGCCGAGCGGTTGGCGATGACGCCGCCGAGCCGGACGCCGTAGTTCTTCGACTTCGCGTGGATCGCCGCGACGATGCGGTTCATGGCGAAGATCGAGTCGAAGTCGTTCGCCGTGACGATGAGCGCCCGGTCGGCGTGCTGAAGCGGCGAGGCGAAGCCGCCGCAGACCACGTCGCCGAGCACGTCGAAGATGACGACGTCGGTGTCTTCGAGCAGGTGGTGCTCCTTGAGGAGCTTCACGGTCTGGCCGACGACGTAGCCGCCGCAGCCAGTGCCGGCCGGCGGTCCGCCCGCCTCCACGCACATCACCCCGTTGTAGCCCTCGGCCACGAAATCCTCGACGCGCAGCTCCTCGGAATGGAACTGCACCGCCTCCAGGGCATCGATGACGGTGGGCGCGAGGCGCTTCGTCAGCGTGAAGGTGGAATCGTGTTTCGGGTCGCAGCCGATCTGCAGCACCCGCTTGCCGAGCTTCGAGAAGGCGACCGAAAGGTTCGACGAGGTCGTACTCTTGCCGATGCCGCCCTTGCCGTAGACGGCGAAGACCTTGGCGGTCTCGATGCGGATGTCCGGATCGAGGGCGACCTGGAGGCTGCCCTCCTGGCGCCCGTCGGGCGCCTGCCGTGCCGTCACCGGGTTGCGGATCGCGATGTTCATGCGGCTGCCTCCGCGGTGATGCCTTCGAGCCGGTCCTCCAGGGCCTCCTCGGCCCGGTCGAGGGCGGCCCGCGTCTCGGGGTCGGGGGTCCAGAAGCCGCGCCGGTGGGCCTCGATCAGCCGGTGGGCGACCTTGGCGGAAGCGGCGGGATTCAGCGCCGCCATGCGCTCGCGCATGACTTCGTCGAGCACGTAGGTCTCGGTGATGCGCTGGTAGATCCAGGGTGCGACCTGATCGGTGGTGGCCGACCAGCCCACCGTGTTGGTGAGATGCTGGTCGATCTGGCGCACGCCCTCGTAGCCGTGGCCGAGCATGCCCTCGACCCATTTCGGGTTCAGCATGCGGGTGCGGGTCTCCAGCGCCACCTGCTCGGCAAGCGAACGCACCCGGCCTTCGCCCCGCGTCTGGTCGCTGATGTAGACCGGCACGCTCGTCCCGCGCGCCTTGGCCACCGCGCGCGCCATGCCGCCGAGCCCGTCGAAGTAGTGGTCGACGCTCGTGACCCCGACCTCGACCGAATCGAGGTTCTGGTAGGCGAAGTCGACCTTCGCGAGCACCGCCTGCATCAGCGCCCGCTGGGGCTGCGGCCGGCCCGTGCGGCCGTACGCGAAGCTCTTGCGGCGGGCGAAGGTCTCGCAGAGATCGGCATCGCTCTCCCAGCGCCCGCTGTCGATCAGGTGGTTGAGGTTCGCCCCGTAGGCGCCCTCGGCGTTGCTGAAGACGCGCAGCGCCGCCGTCTCCAAGTCGATCCCGTGCTCCGCCTGGTGCGCGAGGGCGTGCTTGCGCACGAAGTTGCGCTCCGGCGGCTCGTCCGCGCTCGCCGCCAGGAAGGCCGCCTCCGCCAGAAGCTTGGTCTGGAGCGGCAGCAGATCGCGGAAGATGCCCGACAGCGTCGCCACCACGTCGATGCGGGGACGGCCGAGATCCTTGAGCGGGATGAGCTTCGCGCCGCAGAGCCGGCCGTAGCCGTCGAAGCGGGGTGCTGCGCCCATCAGGGCGAGCGCCTGGGCGACCGGCGCGCCCTCGCTCTTGAGGTTGTCGCTGCCCCACAGGACCAGAGCGATGCTCTCAGGGCAGGGCGCACCCTCCGCGGCGTGGCGGGCGAGCAGCCGCTCCACCTGCGCGCGCCCGTCCGCCAGCGCGAAGGCACTCGGGATCCGGTAGGGATCGAACCCGTGCAGGTTGCGCCCGGTCGGCAGGATCGCGGGCGTGCGCAGCACGTCGCCGCCCGCGACCGGCGGCACGAAGCGGCCGTCGACCGCCCGCAGCAGGGCCGGGATCTCGTGGTCCTCCGCCAGCAGCCGGTTGGTCTCGGCCAGCGCCTGGAAGGCGGCGCGCGTCGCCTCCTCCGCCGGCAGGCCGGCCGCCGCCAGCGCATCGTCCACGCCAGCGCCCGCCGCCAGCCGATTGATGCCGGCGCGCGCCGGCGACACGCCGTGCACCGATTCGGCGAGCGCCATCAGCAGGTCGGCGCGCTCGGCCTCCGGCGTCCCCTCCCCCACCACGTGCAGCCCGTGCGGGATCAGGGTGTGTTCGAGTTCGACGAGCCGCACCGCGAGGTCGGCGACGCGCGCCTCCGCCCCCGGCCCCCAGGCGGGCTCGGCCTCGGCGAGATCGAGGCCGGCGGCCTGCCCCTGGATCAGGTCGGCGAGGCGGGCGCGCTCGGCCGCCTCCTCGGGCGCGAGGCCGCGCCAGCGCTCCACCGAGGCCTTGAGGTCGATCAGCCCCCGGTAGAGTCCGGCCTGGGCGAGGCTCGGCGTCAGGTAGCTCACCAGGGTCGCGGCCGCGCGGCGCTTGGCCAGCGTTCCCTCGGACGGGTTGTTGGCGGCGTACAGATAGACGTTCGGCATCGCGCCGATCAGCCGCTCGGGCCAGCAGGCGGCGGAGAGCCCGGTCTGCTTGCCGGGCATGAATTCGAGCGCCCCGTGGGTGCCGAAATGCAGCAGGGCGTCCGCGCCGAAATCCTCGCGCAGGTAGCGGTAGAAGGCCGAGAAGGCGTGGGTCGGCGCGAAGCCCCGCTCGAACAGCAGCCGCATCGGGTCGCCCTCGTAGCCGAAGGCGGGCTGCACCCCGACGAAGACGTTGCCGAACTGCGCGCCGAGCACGAGGAGCGCGGCGCCGTCGCTCTGGTGGCGGCCGGGGGCGGGTCCCCACTGCGCCTCGATCTCGGGCAGCCAGCGCTCGCGCCGCACGTGCTCGTCGGCCGGCACCCGGTGGGCGACGTTGGCCGCGGTGCCGAAGCGGGCGGCGTTGCCCTCCTGCACGGCCCGGCGCAGCGCCTCGGGGGTCTCGGGCACCGCGACCGTGTAGCCGTCGGCCCGCAGGCCCATGAGCACGCGGTGGAGCGAATCCCACACCGACAGGAAGGCCGCCGTGCCGACCGCGCCGGCATTGGGCGGGAAGTTGAACAGCACGACGCCGAGCCGGCGCTCGGCCTTCGGGCGCGCCCGCAGGGCGATGAGGCGGGCGACGCGGTCGCTCAGGCGCTCGGCGCGCTCGGGGTGGACCGCCATGTCGCGCCCGTGGTCGGTGCCGGCCCGGCCGCCGAACACCATCGGGGCGGTGGCCCCGTCGAGTTCGGGGATCGCCACCATCATGGTGGCCTCGACCGGCGAGAGGCCGCGCTCGGAGGCCTCCCATTGCGCGAGGCTCTGGAACTCCACCGCGTGGCCCGCGAGGTAGGGGACGTCGAGCCGCGCCAGCACCGCCTGGGCGGCGGCGGCGTCGTTGTAGGCGGGGCCGCCGACGAGCGAGAAGCCCGTGAGCGACACCAGCGCGTCGATGGCCGGCCGGCCGTCGCGCAGGAAGAACCGCTCGATGGCCGGGCGGTTGTCGAGGCCGCTCGCGAAGGCCGGCACCACCGACAGGCCGCGCGCCTCCAGGGCGGCGATCACGCCGTCGTAATGGGCGGTGTTGCCGGCGAGCACGTAGGAGCGCATCAGCAGGAGGCCGACGCGCCCGTGGGCGCCGGGCCGCTGCGGCAGCGCCTCGACCCGCTCGCCGACCCGGCCCGCGAGGCGGGGATGATAGAGGCCGGTCTCCGGGTACGAGAGCGGATCCTGCGGCGTCAGACGCTCGCGCCAGCCCGCCCGCGGCCCGGCCGCGTAGCGGGCGGCGAGGAAGCGCACGAGGTTGACGACGTTCTCGTCGGAGCCGGCGAGCCAATACTGCAGGATCAGGAAGTAGGCCCGCACGTCCTGGGCCGAGCCCGGGATGAAGCGCAGGATGCGGGGGATCTGGCGGATCAGCGCCATCTGGCGCGCGCCGCTGCCGCCCGATCCCGCCCCGCCCGGTCCCTTGCGCCCGCGCAGGCGCTTGAGGAAGTCGAGGGCGCCGCGCTGCGAGCCGTCCATCGCGAAGCGGTTCATGCGGGTGGTGCGCACCACCTCGGCGGCGGAGAGGCAGCCCACCATCGCGTCGCACGCGGCGCGGCGCGCCAGCAGCGCCGGCAGCACCGCCCGGACGTGCTCGTCCATGAACAGCATCGCCGAGAGCACGATGTCGGCCCGGGCGATGTCGGCGCGGCAGGCGTCGAGCGCCGCCGGGTCGGTGTCCCACTCCGCGGCCGCATGGAAGCCGAGGGTGAGCCCCGGGGCCGAGCGGGCGAGCGTCTGGCGCGCCCGCTCCACCGCCCCGGCGAGGTGGTTGTCGAGGGTGACGATGACGACGCGCAGCTCCGGCAGCGCGCCCGCCGCCTCACCGGCTGAAATGCGCCTTGGCATCGTAGAGGGTCTCGACGGTGATGAGGGGCAGCGCGCGCTCGCGGGCGAAGCGCTCGGTGTTGTGGCGGGCCTTGCCGCGGACGAAGAACGGCACCTTGCGCAGCTCCCGCTCGGCCTCGGCGGCCCAGGCGATCGCGGCGGCGGACGGCGTGGTGATGGACGCCGCGGCGGCAGGCGCGACGGCGACGGGCTCCGGCGACGCGTGCGGCCGGCCGCCGAGATGCGACGGGGCGACGCCGTCGTGGAATTCCGGGTCGTCCCGGAACATCGCCAGCAGGTGCTCCTCCAGGCCCATCATCAGCGGGTGGACGAAGGTGTCGAAGAGCACGTTCGCGCCCTCGAAACCCATCTGCGGCGCGTGGCGGGCGGGCACGTCCTGCACGTGCATCGGGGCCGAGATCACCGCGCAGGGGATGCCCAGCCGCTTGGCGATGTGGCGCTCCATCTGGGTGCCGAGCACGAGTTCGGGCTGGGCCGCCGCGATCGCCGCCTCGACCTCTAGGTAATCGTCGCTGATCACCGCCTGGATGCCGTGCACCTCGGCCTCAGCGCGCACCTCGCGGGCGAAATCCCGCGCGTAGGTGCCGAGCCCCACGACGCTGAAGCCGAGTTCGGCGCGCGCGACGCGGGCCGCCGCGATGGCGTGCGTGGCGTCCCCGAAGACAAAGACGCGCTTGCCCGTGAGGTAGGTCGAATCGACCGAGCGCGAATACCAGGGCAGCCGCGACTCGTCCGCATCGAGGACGGGGGCCGGATCGACGCCCGCGAGGTCCGCCACCGCCTTGACGAAGGCGCGGGTCGCGCCGACGCCGATCGGCACCACGTCGGTGAAGGGCTGGCCGTGCGCCTTCTGGAGCCAGACCGCGGCGCTGCGCGCGACCTCGGGATAGAGAACGACGTTGAAATCGGCCTCGCCCAGCCGCGCGAGATCCGCCGGCGTGGCGCCGAGCGGCGCCACGACGTTCACGTCGATGCCGAGACGGGCGATCAGGCCCCTCACCTCGCGCAGGTCGTCGCGGTGGCGAAAGCCCAGCGCGGTCGGCCCGAGCAGGTTGCAGGAGCGCCGCGCCCGCGCGGCACGCGGCGCCGGCGGCGCGCTGAGCGCGCGCACCAGCCGGTAGAAGGTCTCGGCGGCGCCCCAGTTCTCCTTCTTCTGGTAGGCCGGCAGGTCGAGGGGAATGACCGGGATCGGCAGGTCCAGCGCCCGGGCGAGGCCGGCGGGATCGTCCTGCAGCAGTTCGGCGGTGCAGGAGGCGCCGACGATCATCGCCTGCGGGCGGAAGCGTGCGTAGGCGAGGCCGACTGCCTCCTTGAAGATCTCGGCGGTGTCGGCCCCGAGGTCGCGGGCCTGGAAGGTGGTGTAGGTCACGGGCGGGCGGGCGTCGCGCCGCTCGATCATCGTGAACAGCAGGTCCGCGTAGGTGTCGCCCTGCGGCGCGTGCAGCACGTAGTGCAGGCCGCGCATCGCGGTGGCGATCCGCATGGCGCCGATATGGGGCGGTCCCTCGTAGGTCCAGAGCGTGAGCTGCATGCGCGTCAGACCTCCAGCCGGGAGCGGCGCACGAGCGGGCGGGCGAACAGTTCGGCGAGGTCGCCTGCCTGCTCGTAGCCCTGGATCGGCGTGAACAGCAGTTCGATCGACCACTTGGTGGGCCGATCCTCGGCTTCGAGCGGGTTGGCGAGGCCGAGCCCGCAGACGGTCAGGTCCGGGCGCGCCGCGCGGCAGCGGTCGAGCTGATCGTCGAGGCTCTGCCCCTCCACCACCGCCGTGCCGGCCGGCAGCAGCGCCAGCTCCTCGGCGAGGTGCTGGCGGTGGAGGTAGGGCGTCCCGACCTCGATCAGCTCCACGCCCATCTCCCGCGACAGGAAGCGGGCGAGCGGGATCTCCAGCTGCGAATCGGGGAAGAAGAACAGCCGCCGTCCCTCCAGCCGCTCCCGGTGCCGGTCGAGCGCCCGACCCGCCCGGGCGAGGCCCGGCGCCGTCACGGCCGCCACGCGCTCCGGCGCGATCCCGAACGCCTCGGCGGCGGCCCGCAGCCACAGGGTGGTGCCCTCGGCGCCGAGCGGAAACGGGGCCGCGATGCGCCGCGCGCCGCGGTTATCGAGCGCCCGGGCGGTGTCGGCCAGGAAGGGCTGTGCCAGCAGGTAGCGCGTGCCCCGCCCGACCGTCGCCTGCTCGGCGGCGCGGCGGCCCGGCAGGAAGCGGACCGGGCCGATGCCGAGATCGGCAAAGAGCCGCGCGAACTGGTCCTCAACCACGTCCGCGAGCGTGCCGACGACGAGGAGCGAGGTGTCGTCGCTCGTCCCCATGTCCGGCACCAGGGCGGCGAGGCAGGCATCCTCCCCTTGCGTGAACGTCGTCTCGATGCCGCTGCCCGAGTAGCTGAGCACCCGCACGGCAGGAGCGAACCGGCCCGACAGACGCGCCGCCGCGCGGCCGAGATCGAGCTTGATCACCTCCGACGGGCAGGAGCCGACGAGAAACAGCAGCCGGATATCCGGGCGCCGCTCCAGGAGGCGGCCCACCACCCGGTCCAGCTCCTCGTGCGCATCGGCGAGGCCCGCGAGGTCCCGCTCCTCGATGATCGCGGTGGCGAAGCGCGGCTCGGCGAAGATCATCACGCCGGCGGCCGACTGGATCAGGTGCGCGCAGGTGCGCGAGCCGACGACGAGGAAGAAGGCATCCCGGATCTTGCGGTGCAGCCAGACGATGCCGGTGAGCCCGCAGAACACCGCGCGCTGGCCGCGCTCCTGGCTTACGCGCGGACCGCAGGGGGGGAACGGCGCGTTCATGGCGCGGCTCCGGTCAGCACGGGCGCCGGGCGGGCCGGCGCGCCCGCGCGGGCGGCCCTGAGCTTCAGCAGGAACTGCGTGGCGTTGATCACGTAGGCGGCATAGGCGGCGAGCGCCAGCAGCATCAGGCCGCGCAGGTCGAGCGCGTCGACGGCCAGGGCCGCCAGGTAGGCGGTGTGGAGCGCCAGCACCAGCATGCTGACGACGTCCTCCCAGAAGAAGGCCGGCGCGAACAGGTAGCGCCCGAACACGGCCTTCTCCCAGAGGGAGCCGGTGATCATGATCGCGTAGAGCGCCAGCGTCTTGAGCACCACGGAGGCGTTGGCCACCGCCGCTCCCTCCCCCGTCGCCAGGGTGCGCAGGACCAGGAGCAGGCTGACGAGGAAGATCGCGAACTGGACGGGCGCCAGGATGCCCTGGACCAGCGTCCAGGGCGTGGCGTCGCGGCGCCGACGCTCCGCCTCGCTGTACAGATCCGGCCGGTCGTCGCGCCTCATGTCGCCTGCCCCGCCTCGCCCCGTCCGAGCCCCGCCTTGCGCCGCGGGGTTGTCGGTACGGGCAGCCTAGGACCGAGGCGGCAAGAGTGTCAACTCAAGTTGACAGTGCGACCACCTGACATTTCTCGGGACCGGCCGCGAATGCCGCTTGCCTGAACAGGAAGGACGGGTATCTTAGGTAAATGCCCGGACCCCAAGGGGACCTGTCGACAGAATACCTCGAAGAAAAAAGTCCTACAGGTGTCCAACATAACAGGCGGGGCCATTGTGCATCGGGGAGGTGCCGGTGGAGAACACAAGGCATTTCAGCGACACTGTGGATGGCCCTTCGCTCCTGCGCGACGGGGAACCGGCGCGGCCGGGCAGACGGCGACCGTCCCGACCGCAACCGTGGCGCGATGATCTCGCGCGCGTGGTGGAGGCGGAGATCATTCCCCGCCTGATGCTCGCCCACCGCACCGGCCGCCGGTCCTGCCTCGTCTCCGGTCCGCGGCCCGAGCCCGAGGCGATCGCCCGCTTCGCGGCCCTGATGCTGGCCTCCGCCGACGCGGATCCGATGGCCGAGATCCAGGACTTTCTCGACGGCGGCATGAGCTTCGACGGCCTGCTGCTCGAACTCCTGGCGCCTACGGCCCGCCATATCGGCCGGCTCTGGGAGGAGGATGCCTGCGACTTCGTGCAGGTGACGGTGGCGATGGCACGGCTGCGCCGGCTCGTGCACGACCTCGAAATGCTGTTCGTCGAGCCGCCCCCCGCCGATCCGGCGAGCCGGCGCGTCCTTCTCGTCCCGGCTCCGGGAGAGACGCACACGTTCGGGCTGACCATCGTCACCCACTTCTTCACGGAGGCGGGCTGGGACGTGGCGTCGGGCGTGAGCTGGCGCGAGACGAAGCCCCTTGAGCACCTGCGCGACGCGTGGTTCGACGTCGTCGGCATCTCCCTGTCCTGCGACGTCTTCCTGGAGGCGCTCGCCGAGGCGGTGCCGATCATCCGGCGCGCCTCCTGCAGCCGCGACTTGCGGATCCTGGTGGGGGGACCCGCCTTCGAGAACCGGCCGGACCGGGTCAGGCGCGTGGGGGCGGACGCGGTCGCGCTGGATGCGCGTGAAGCACCGGGAATCGCCGCCACCCTCCTTGATCTCAGGGTGAGAGCCTGCTGAAAGACCTGTTCGGTGTGGTCGAAGCGTCTGGTGACCCTTGAACAGTCCCGTCAGCCTTACTGCGAAGGAAGCGTTCGCGGTGTTACGAGACGCTGTCGCCCACCTCGACGCGGAGACGACGGGAATGCTCGTCGCGGCCGCGACGGATCTGTCGCTGGTCGTCGACCGCGACGGGGTGATCCGCGACGCGACGTTCGGGGCGGACGGCCTCGCGGATGACGGGGCGGCGCGCTGGCTCGGCCGGCGCTGGATCGACACCGTGACGGTCGAGAGCCGGCCGAAGATCGCCGAACTCCTCGGCGACGCGGCGCCCGGCACCGTGACGCGCTGGCGCCAGGTCAATCACCCGTCCGTGAGCGGCATCGACCTGCCGATCCGCTACTCGACCCTGCGCCTGCCCGGCGAGGGGCAGATCCTCGCCATCGGGCGTGACCTGCGGGCCGTCGCGGCGCTTCAGCGCCGCCTCGCCGAATCGCAGCAGGCCCTGGAGCGCGACTATGCCCGCCTGCGCAGCGCCGAGACCCGCTACCGCGTGCTGTTCCAGCTCGCGGGCGAGGCGGTGCTGATCGTCGACGCCGCGACCCGTCGCATCGCCGAGATCAACCCGGCCGCCGCGCGGCTGCTCGGCCGCTCCGCCAAGCGGATCGTCGGGCAGGATTTCGTCGATCTGTTCGAGCCGGAGGGCGGCAAGGCCGTGCAGGCCCTGCTGGTCGGCCTGCGCCTGACCGGGCAGGCCGAGGACCTGAGCGTCCGCCTCGCCCACCGCCGCGGCGAAGCCCGGGTCGCCGCGGCCCTGTTCCGGCAGGATGCCGGCACCAGCATCCTGGTGCGGCTCAACCTCGTCGCGCCCGTGGCCGCCCAGCCGGCCGCGGCGCGAACCGGCGCCCTCGACGTCATCGAGGCGATGCCCGAGGGCTTCGTCGTCACCGACCGCGACAGGCGCATCATCGGGGCGAATGCTGCCTTCCTCGACCTCGCCCAGCTCGCCGCCGAGCAGCAGGCCAAGGGCGAGCTGCTCGACCGCTGGCTCGGGCGCGAGGGCAGCGAGATCGGCGCCCTGTTCGCCACCCTCGTCGAGCACGGCTCCGTGCGCCACTTCACCACGGTGATGCGCGGCGAGTTCGGGGTCGTCGAGGAGGTCGAGGTCGCGGGCGTCTCGGTGCCCGGCGGCGAGAAGCCCTGCCTCGGCCTCACCATCCGCACGCTGCCGCGGCGCATCGCGCCGACCGCCTCGGGTGGGCGCGAGCTACCGCGCTCCGTCGAGCAGATGACCGAACTCGTCGGCCGCGTCTCGATGAAGACGCTGGTGCGCGAGACCACCGATCTGATCGAGCGCCTCTGCATCGAGGCGGCGCTGCGGATCACGCAGGACAACCGCGCCTCCGCGGCCGAGATGCTGGGCCTCAGCCGCCAGGGCTTCTACGCCAAGTTGCGTCGCTATGGCCTCGGCGACCTGGACGGCAACGAGGACGCTGACGCGCGCGACGAGTGAGGCCGACAGCTTCGCCGTAGCAGAAACGTGAGTGTAAAGTTTGCTTGACAGTCGTGGCGCCGTGTCACTAGCCTCGGACCCAGGCAGGCGAGCGCGAGGCAGCGCATGGTGGTCCCGGCTCCGAGCGCTCTGGTCGAGCTTCTCAAGCCCATCACGTGGTTCGCGCCGATGTGGGCCTTCGCCTGCGGGGTGGTCTCGTCGGGATCGGGCCTGCAGGGGCGCTGGCCGGTGGTGCTCGCCGGCATCGTGCTCGCCGGCCCCCTCGTCTGTGCCACCAGCCAGGCGGTGAACGACTGGTTCGACCGGCACGTCGACGCCATCAACGAGCCGCAGCGGCCGATTCCCTCCGGCCGGATGCCCGGCCGCTGGGGGCTGTACGTGGCGGCGGGCTGGACGCTGCTCTCGCTCCTCGTCGCCGCCGCCCTCGGCCCCTGGATCCTCGGCGCGGCCCTGTTCGGGCTCCTGCTCGCGTGGCTCTACAGCGCGCCGCCCCTGCGCCTGAAGCGGAACGGCTGGTGGGGCAACACCGCCGTCGGCCTCTGCTACGAGGGCCTGCCCTGGTTCACGGGCGCCGCCGTGATGGCCGCCGCGGTGCCGGACGGGCGCGTGCTGATGCTGGCGCTGCTCTACAGCATCGGCGCCCACGGCATCATGACCCTCAACGACTTCAAGTCCGTGGAGGGCGACCGGCGCACCGGTATCCGCTCCCTGCCGGTCCAGCTCGGCACCGACCGCGCCGCACGCCTCGCCTGCCTCGTCATGGCGCTGCCGCAGGCGGCCGTGGTGGCGCTGCTGCTGGCCTGGGACCGCCCCTGGCATGCGGGCGTCGTGGCGGCCCTGCTCGCCGGCCAGAGCGCCCTGATGCGCCGCCTCCTCGCCGATCCGCGCGGGCAGGCCGCGTGGTACAACGGCACCGGCACGCTGCTCTACGTGCTCGGCATGCTCGCCGCCGCCTTCGCGCTGCGTCACGGAGGGGCCGCATGAGCCCGCAGGCCGCCTTCGGCTGGGGCACCATCGTGCGCCTGGGCCTCGTTCAGACCGCGCTCGGCGCCATCGTCGTCCTCATCACCTCGACCATCAACCGGGTGATGGTGGTCGAACTGGCGCTGCCGGCCGCGGTGCCCGGGGCCCTGGTGGCGCTGCATTACGCGGTGCAGTTCGCGCGCCCGCGCTGGGGCTACGGCTCCGACATCGGCGGGCGGCGCACGCCCTGGATCATCGGAGGCATGGCGGCGCTGGCGCTGGGGGGCTTCGGCGCCGCCGCCGCCACCGCGCTGATCGCCACGCACCCGGTCGCCGGGTTCGCGCTGGCGATCCTCGCCTTCCTGGTGGTCGGCATCGGCGTCGGCGCGGCCGGCACCTCGCTCCTCGTCCTGCTCTCCACCGGCGTCGCGCCGCAGCGCCGGGGGGCCGCGGCCACCATCGTGTGGGTGATGATGATCGCCGGCTTCGTGGTCACGGCGCCGCTCGCCGGGCGCTTCCTCGACCCGTTCTCGGCCGGGCGGCTGATCGCGGTCTCGGCCGCGGTCTCGGGCCTCGCCTTCCTGGTGGCGCTCGCGGCGGTCTGGGGCGTCGAACCGCCCGCGGCCGCGCGGCCGGCGGAGCGGCAGGAGGCCCGGCCGCCCTTCGCGCAGGTGCTGGCCGAGGTCTGGGCCGAGCCGGCCTCCCGCCGCTTCACGGTCTTCGTCTTCCTGGCGATGCTCGCCTACAGCGCCCAGGAGCTCATCCTCGAGCCCTTCGCGGGCCTCGTCTTCGCGATGACGCCCGGCGCCACCACGGCCCTGGCGGGGGTGCAGAACGGCGGCGTGCTGGCCGGGATGGTGCTGGTCGCCCTTGTGACGACCCTGGCGCCGGGGCCGCGGCTCGGCTCGCTGCGGCTGTGGACCGTGGCGGGCTGCATCGGGTCGGCGCTGGCGCTGGCCGGGATCGCGGCCTGCGGCTTGGCGGGTCCGGGAGCGCCGCTGCGCGCGTTCGTCGTCGGGCTCGGCCTGTTCAACGGCATCTTCGCGGTCTCGGCGATCGGCTCGATGATGGCGCTCGCCGGCTCGGGCAACGCGCCCGGGGGCGAAGGCCGGCACGGCACCCGCATGGGGGTCTGGGGCGCCGCGCAGGGCGTGGCCTTCGGGTTCGGGGGCTTTCTCGGCGCGGCCTGCGTCGACCTCGCGCGCGTGCTGTTCGGCGCGGTGGTCCCGGCCTACGCGGCGGTCTTCTGCGCCGAGGCGCTGCTGTTCCTGCTCGCGGCGGCGCTCGCCCTGCGCATCGATGCGCCCGCGCCGCGGCGGGAGGCCCGGATCGGGGACTTTTCCGTGTCGCACGGATGAGGGGAGGCACGGCCATGACCGACGGCGAGATCTTCGATGTCGTGGTGGTGGGGGGCGGTCCGGCCGGAGCGACCGCCGCGACCGACCTCGCCCGGAGCGGGCGGCGCGTGCTCCTCCTCGACCGGGACGGGCGCATCAAGCCCTGCGGCGGCGCGATCCCGCCGCGGCTGATCCGCGACTTCGCGATTCCCGACGATCTTCTGGTGGCGCGGATCCGCAGCGCCCGCATGGTGTCGCCGAAGGACCGAGCCGTGGACATGCCGGTGGGGGACGGCTTCGTCGGCATGGTCGACCGCGAGGTCTTCGATCCCTGGCTGCGCAACCGCGCGGCGCTGGCGGGGGCGAGCCGACGCACCGGCACCTTCCTGCGCATCAGCCGCCCCGGCGACGGCCTCGTCACCCTGCATTACCGCCGCAAGTCCGGCGAGGAGGACAGTGCGCGCGCGCGCCTTGTCATCGGGGCGGACGGAGCCAATTCGGCGGTCGGGCGTCAGGAGATTCCGGGCCATGCCCGGATGCGGCAGGTCTTCGCCTACCACGAGGTGGTCCGCACGCCGCCGGCCGGCGCCTTCGCGCCTGCGCGCTGCGACGTCTACTACCAGGGCGTCCTCTCCCCCGACTTCTACGCCTGGGTTTTCCCGCACGGCGACACGCTCAGCATCGGCACCGGCAGCGCCCGCAAGGGCTTCTCGCTGCGCGGCGCGGTCGGCCGTCTGCGCGCCGCCACCGGGCTCGATCTTGGCGAGACCCTGCGCCGGGAGGGCGCGCCGATTCCCCTCAAGCCCCTGCGCCGCTTCGACAACGGGCGCGACGTCCTTCTCACCGGCGACGCCGCCGGGCTCGTCGCCCCCGCCTCGGGCGAGGGCATCTACTACGCGATGCTGGGCGGGCGCCTCGCCGCGGAGGCGGCCGACGCCTTCCTGGCCACCGGCGACGCCCGTGCGCTGCGCCAGGTGCGCCGCCGCTTCCTCGCTGCTCACGGGCGCGTGTTCTGGATCCTGCGCCTGATGCAGACCGTCTGGTACCGCAACGACGCCCTGCGCGAGCGCTTCGTGAGCATCTGCCGCGATCCGGACGTTCAGAGCCTCACCTGGGACGCCTACATGAACAAAGAGCTGGTGCGCGCCAAACCCGCCGCCCATGCCCGGATCTTCTTCAAGGACCTCGCCCATCTGTTCGGCTGGGTCTCGCCGTGAGCGGCGAACTCGGCGGGCGGTGGGGGCCGATCCTCGTCGCGGCCCTGGCGGCCCTGGTGGTGGCCGGCGCGGGCGCGGCGCTGACCACGCTCGGTCCCTGGTACGCGGGGTTGCGGGTGCCGGCCTGGAAGCCGCCGGACTGGGCCTTCGGGCCGGTCTGGACGATCATCTTCACGCTGACCGCCATCGCCGGCGTCATGGCCTGGAACGCCGCGCCGGCGGGGCCGGAGCGGAGCTGGCTCCTCGTGGCCTTCGGGGTGAACGGCCTCCTCAACATCGCCTGGAGCGGCCTGTTCTTCCGCCTGCAGCGGCCGGATTGGGCGCTCATCGAGGTGGTGCTGCTATGGCTCTCGGTGGCGGTGCTGATGGTGGCGGTGGGGCGCCATTCCGGCACCGGAGCGCTGCTCCTCGTGCCCTACCTCGCCTGGGTCGGGCTGGCGGCCGTCCTCAACTGGTCGATCGTGCGCCTCAACGGTCCGTTCTGATCCGGACTCCTTCGCGCCGGCGCGGTGCGACAAATCGTGCCGTGAACCTTCGGGCGTGAACCGAGAGGCAGGCCGCCTCGTTGCAGCAGCATCGCGTGAGTTGCGTTTCGAACTCTGCGTCAGCGGAGGATCACAACCGGGTTCCACGAGCCCGGGCGGGAGGGCGTCGCGCGTGTCGGAGCTGTTCGCGAATGGCCGCATCATCGATGCGGTGCTGGTGCTGGTGGCCGCCGAGGCGGTCCTCATCCTGGCGTGGCGCCGCCGCGGCGGGCCAGGTGCGGGCCCGCTGCTCGTCACTCTCGCCTCCGGCGCCTTTCTGATGCTGGCCCTGCGCGCGGCGCTCGCCGGGGCCGCCTGGTTCTGGCTGGCGCTCGCGCTCCTGGGCGCCCTGGCCGCCCACCTCGCCGACCTCTGGCTGCGGCTGCGCCCGCACGCCGCCCTTCCCCACGGACGACCCGCTCCCTGAACGACCCCGCGCCCGCCGCGGCAACCGGAGGATGGTAGCATGCGTGGCATCTCGGCCCTGGTTCTCGGCTCCCTGGCGCTGGCGGCCCCGGCCGTGGCCCAGCCGCAGGCCGCCGGGCAGGACCTGATCCGCAAGGGCGAGGCCCTCGTCACGGCGGGCGATTGCGTCGCCTGCCACACCGCGCCGGGCGGCAAGCCCTTCGCGGGCGGGCTCTACATCAACTTTCCGGGCGGCATCGGCCGGCTCGCTACCCCGAACATCACGCCGGACAAGGAGACGGGCATCGGCACCTGGAGCGACGCCGAGTTCCGCCGCGCCATGCACGAGGGCATCACCAAGGACGGCAGCTACCTCTACCCCGCCTTCCCGTTCCCCTGGTACACCAAGGTCTCCGACGAGGACGTGGCGGCGATCAAGGCCTACCTGTTCTCGCTCGCGCCCGTGAGCGCGCCGCGCAAGCCCGCCGAGATCGCCTTTCCGTTCAGCATCCGCGACGGGCTGCTCGCGTGGCGGCTCGCCTTCTTCACCCCCGGGCGGTTCCAGCCCGACCCGCAGGCGAGCGCGCAGGTCAACCGCGGCGCCTACCTGGTGGAGGGCCTGGGCCATTGCGGCGCCTGCCACAACGGCAGCAAGTTGGTCGGCGCCTCGCAGTGGAGCGGCTATCTCGAAGGCGGCTCGATCGACGGCTGGTACGCGCCGAACCTGTCGGGCGACGACCGGGAGGGGCTGGGCGGCTGGAGCGAGGATCAGCTCTTCACCTACCTCAAGACCGGCGCCGCCCCCGGTCGCGCGGGCGTCGTCGCCGGGCCGATGCGGCAGGTGATCGAGGAGAGCCTGAGCAAGCTCTCCGACGAGGATGTGCGCGCCATCGCGGTCTACCTCAAGACCCTGCCGGCCAAGCCCACCTACACGCCGCAGCAGCCCTCGGCCTTCGCGCAGCCCGCGACCGCGCCGGGCGCGGACGTCTACGTCAGCCACTGCGTCTCCTGCCACCGCCAGGACGGCAAGGGCGTCCCCGGGGCGATCCCGGCCCTCGCCGGCAACGGCGCCGTCCTGGCCAAGGGGCCGGAGACGGTCATCCGCGTCGTGCTCGGCGGCCTCTCGGCCAAGGGCGACTATGCGCCGATGCCGGCGGTCGGCGCCGGCATGAGCGACGCCGACGTGGCGGCCGTGACGAACTACGTGCGCCAGACCTTCGGCAACGAGGCGCCGCCCACCGCCGATGCCGGGCAGGTGGCGGCCCTGCGCGGCGACACCCGGACCATGCTGTCGGGAACGGCCGCGTGCGAGACCGTGACGGATCCGGGGCTCGCCAAAGCCCTGGAGGAGGTCGGGGCGGACGCGCAGCTCAAGGGCGTCAAGGCCGAAGACATGCTGCCGCGGGTGAGCGCGCTCCTGCCCGCCCTCAAGGCCGCCGCGCCCAAGGCCGCCCAGGCCGACCTCGTGAACGGGCTCACGGCGAGCTTCTGCCGCACCGCCGATCGGGCGGCGGTCGGCCTCGCCTGGCCGGTGGCGATCGGCAACTTCGCGAGCCTCGTCTACGGGCAGCTGCGCCACCCGAACCGCGCCGCCAAGGAGTGAGCCGAGCGCGCCGGGCCGGCCGCCGGCCCGGCCGGGCCGGCCCCGGGGGCGCCCGATGGTTGCGGCCGGACGCGGCGCCCGCCATACCGCCGCGATGGCTCCGCCCGCCTTCCGGATCGCGCCCGTGCGCGACGCCGCCGACCTCGACGCCACGGTAGCGCTGTTTCGCGCCTACGCGGCCGCGCTCCCCATCGACCTCGCCTATCAGGGCTTCGAGGCGGAACTGGCCGCCCTACCCGGTCCCTATGCGGCCCCGACCGGGGAATTGCTGCTCGCCCGCAACGACTCGGGCGCGGCCGTGGGCTGCGTCGGCCTGCGCCGGCTTGGCCCCTCCGAGGTGTGCGAGATGAAGCGCCTGTACGCCGATCCCGCCGCGCGCGGGGCCGGGCTCGGCGAGGCCCTGGTGGCCGCGATCATCGCGGCGGCCGAGCGCCTCGGCTACCGCGAGATGCGGCTCGACACCCTGCCCTCGATGGCCGGGGCGCTGGCGCTCTACCGCCGCGCGGGCTTCGCGCCGACCGCGCCCTATTACGACACGCCGGTCGCCGGCACCCTCTTCCTGCGCCGCGACCTCGCGCCCGGCTCCTGACGCGGCCGGCGCTCACAGGGCCGCAATGGATTCGGACAGGCTCGGCGCGATCGCCCGCGCCTCCGCCAGGAACGCCGCCACTAGCGGGGTCGTCGGGTCGCGCTCCGGCACCACGAGGCCGATCGTGTGCCCGACCTTCGGCTCGGTGATCGGCACCGCCCGCACCCGCTCGGTGAGCCGGAAGGTCTCGGCCAGGGCCGCCGGCAGGATGCTCGCCCATTTGGCCGTGCGCACATGCGTGACGAGCGCGATCATCGAGTTCGATTCGAGGATCGGCGCCGGCTCGGCTCCGGCCGCCTGCAGGTGGCGGTCGATGATGCGCCGGTTCTGCATGTCGGGGGTGAGCAGGCAGAGCGGGATGCGCCCCACCTCCGCCCAGGTGACGCGGTCGCGCGCCGTAGATGCCGTCCGCGGCGGTGAGCAGCCGGTACTGCTCGCGGTAGAGGGCGAGCGTGGTGACGCAGCCCAGCGGCTCGCCTTCGAGAGAGGTGAGGCCCGCGTCGAGTTCGAGGTTCGCGATCTGGCGCACGATCTCGTGCGAGGTCGCCGATTGCACGCTGAACAGGACCGCCGGGTGGCGCGCCCGGAACGGCGTGGTCAGGGCGGCCACCATCGGGGTCGCGGTCGGCACCGCCGCCATGCGCAGCGTCCCCGACAGGCCGCGGCGCAGGGTCGCCACCTCCTGGCGCATCGCCCGGGTGTCGCCGACGATCCGGCGTGCCCAGTCCAGCACCCGCTCCCCCTCGGGCGTGAAGCCCTGGAACCGCGAGCCGCGCTGCACCAGCATCACACCGAGACGCTCCTCCACGTGCTTCACGCCGGCCGAGAGCGTCTGCTGGGAGACGCCGCAGGCCTGGGCGGCGCGCCCGAAATGCTGCTCGCGGGCGAGCGCCAGGATGAATTCGAGACGGTCGATCATGCGGGCCGCCACCCTGCCCGAGCGGCGGGGCGGCGCCAATCCTCGATCCGATCCCCTCCCCAGGACGCGGCCGATCGGCCCGGGAATCGTACGAAGGTCCGGGCCACGCTGGCGTTCCGCGGCCACGGATGCGACGCCAGCGCCGTTGCACTCGTCCCGGCATTGTGGTGTGAGACGCCCACCGAGAGGTCGACGGGAGGGCGACCGGCCCGTCGCGGCTGCCCCGCACCCGCCTCGCGGGACGGGCGGCTCGGTTCGGCTGCAGCAACGGGAGCATCGAGGGCGATATGGGGATGGCGTGGGCGCAGGGTCGGCGGTTCGGCCGATCGTTCGTGAGGGGCGCCGCGGTCGCAGCGACTCTCCTGACCGGAGGCGCCGCGCTCGCGGCCGAGGCCGGGAAACCCGTGCCGTGGCAGATGGACCTGCAGACGCCCGTCACCGAGGTGGCGACGGAGATCTACAACTTCCATCACCTGCTCAACGTCATCATGCTGGCCATCGTGCTGCTGGTGCTGGCGCTGCTGCTGATCGTCATCTTCCGCTTCAACGAGCGGGCGCAGCCCAACCCGTCGCGCACCACGCACAACACGATGCTGGAGGTGGCCTGGACGATCGTTCCGGTGCTGATCCTGGTGGCGATCGCGATCCCGTCCTTCCGGGTGCTGCGCACGCAGCTCTCCGACCCGAAGGCCGACCTGATGGTCAAGGTGATCGGCCACGCGTGGTACTGGTCCTACGAGTACCCGCAGGAGGTCGGCGGCTTCAAGTTCGACGCCAACCTGCTGGAGGGCGAGGACCAGGTGAAGTCGGGCCAGCCGAAGCTGCTCGCCACCGACAACGAGATGGTCGTGCCGGTGAACAAGATCGTGAAGATCCAGGTCACCGCCGCCGACGTGATGCATTCCTGGGCGCTGCCGTCCTTCGGCTTCAAGATCGACGCGATCCCGGGCCGCCTGAACCAGTTCTGGTTCAAGGCCGACCGCGAGGGCACGTATCACGGCCAGTGCTCGGAGCTGTGCGGCCAGCGCCACGCCTACATGCCCATCACCGTCAAGGTGGTGAGCGACGCGGCGTTCCAGGCCTGGACCGCCGAGGCCAAGACCAAGTTCGCCCGGGTCGAGGGCGCCGGCAAGTTCGCGGACGCGCGCTGACGGCGACCCCGGGCACGACGAGAGAATCCTGCGAGAGGCTCTGAATCATGGCAGTCGCCGCATCGGCCGGGCACGCTGACGCCCACGAGCACACCCCACCCTTCTTTCAGCGCTGGTTCAATTCCACGAACCACAAGGACATCGGCACGCTCTACCTGCTGTTCGCCTTCTCGGCGGGCATCGTGGGCGCCTTCCTGTCCTTCGGCATCCGGATGGAGATGGAGGCCCCCGGCCTGCAGTACTTCTCCAACCCGCAGACCTACAACGTCTTCGTGACCGGCCACGGCCTCATCATGGTGTTCTTCATGGTGATGCCGGCGCTGATCGGCGGCTTTGGCAACTGGTTCGTGCCGCTGATGATCGGGGCGCCCGACATGGCGTTCCCGCGCATGAACAACATCTCGTTCTGGCTCACCGTCGCGGGCTTCATGAGCCTCGTCTGCTCGCTCTTCGTCGAGGGCGCGCCGGGCGCAGTCGGCGCGGGCACGGGCTGGACCGTCTACCCGCCGCTCTCGACGGACGGGCACCCGGGCCCCGCGGTGGACTTCGCGATCTTCGCCCTGCACCTGTCGGGCGCGGGCTCGATCCTGGGCGCCATCAACTTCATCACCACGATCCTGAACATGCGCGCGCCGGGCATGACCCTGCACAAGATGCCGCTGTTCGCGTGGTCGATGCTGGTGACGGCCTTCCTGCTGCTGCTGTCGCTCCCGGTTCTGGCCGGCGCGATCACCATGCTGCTCACCGACCGCAACTTCGGCACCACCTTCTTCAGCCCGAGCGGCGGCGGTGACCCGATCCTGTACCAGCACCTGTTCTGGTTCTTCGGTCACCCCGAAGTCTACATCATGATCCTGCCGGCCTTCGGCATCGTCTCCCACATCATCGCGACCTTCTCGAAGAAGCCGGTCTTCGGCTACCTCGCGATGGCCTACGCGATGGTGGCGATCGGCGTCGTCGGCTTCGTGGTCTGGGCGCACCACATGTACACGGTGGGCCTGACGCTGCAGACGCAGTCCTATTTCGTCTTCGCCACCATGGTCATCGCGGTGCCCACGGGCGTGAAGATCTTCTCGTGGATCGCCACGATGTGGGGCGGTTCGATCCGCTTCACCGCCGCCATGCACTGGGCCGTCGGCTTCGTCTTCCTGTTCACGGTCGGCGGCGTCACCGGCGTGATCCTGGCCAACGCGGCGGTCGACCGCTACCTGCACGACACGTACTACGTCGTGGCGCACTTCCACTATGTGCTGTCGCTCGGCGCCGTGTTCATCATCTTCGCGGGCGTGTACTACTGGTTCCCGAAGATGACGGGCCGGATCATCCCGGAATGGGCCGGCAAGCTGCACTTCTGGCTGGCCTTCATCGGCGCCAACGTCCTGTTCTTCCCGATGCACTTCCTCGGGCTGGCCGGCATGCCGCGCCGCTACGCCGACTATCCGGAGGCCTTCGCGGGCTGGCACTACGTGGCGACGATGGGCGGGCACATCTTCGCCCTCGGCATGGTGGTGTTCGTGATCGGCGTGGTCATGGCCTTCCGCTCCAAGGAGCGCGCGGCGGACAACCCGTGGGGCGAGGGTGCCACCACCCTGGAATGGACGCTGTCCTCTCCCCCGCCCTTCCACCAGTACGAGACCCTGCCGGTGATCGTCGACGAACCGTCGCACGCCCACTAGCCGACATTCGCGCAGGGCCGCCGCCGAGGCGGCCCTCGCTCTTCCCCCGAGTTCCGCACGGTCGGAACTCCGGCGAAGAGCGGCCCATGACCCCGCCTCTTGGGACCTCATGGGACCTCCCGCAACCACCCGAGCCCGAACCGGTGGCCATGACGAGCCTGTCGAACAGCCTTTCCCCCGCCCAGGGCCTCGCGCCCGCCGCGAACGGCGACGTTGCGGATTTCTTCGCGCTGCTGAAGCCGCGGGTGATGGCGCTCGTCATCTTCACCGCGCTCGTCGGCATGACCGTGTCGCACGCCTCGGTGAACCCGGTGATCGGAGCGATCTCGCTCTTGATGATTGCGGTGGGCGCCGGCGCCTCGGGCTGCCTCAACATGTGGTGGGACGCCGACGTGGACGCGGTGATGACCCGCACCCGCACGCGCCCGATCCCCGCCGGCCGCATCCAGCCCGGCGAGGCGCTGGCCTTCGGACTGGTGCTCTCGGTGGGCTCGGTGCTGGTGCTGGGGCTCGCCGCGAACTGGCTGGCGGCCGGCCTCCTCGCCTTCACCATCGTGTTCTACGCCGTGATCTACTCGATGTGGCTGAAGCGGGCGACCGCGCAGAACATCGTCATCGGCGGCGCCGCCGGCGCCTTGCCCCCGATGATCGGGCAGGCGGTCGTGACGGGCGGGGTCGGGATCGAGGGCCTCGTCCTGTTCCTCATCATCTTCATCTGGACGCCGCCGCATTTCTGGGCGCTGGCCCTGGTGAAGTCGGGCGAGTACGCGCGGGCCGGCATCCCGATGATGCCGAACGTGGCGGGGCCGGATTCGACCCGCCGCCAGATCGTGGCCTATTCGGCCCTGCTCGCCCCCCTCGGCCTCGCGCCGGTCTTCCTCGGCTTCGGCGGCCAGATCTACGCCGTCGTGGCGCTGCTGGGCGGCCTCGGCATGCTGGCGCTGAGCCTCCAGGTGCAGCGCATCCGCCAGGGCGAGACCGCGAACCGCACCGCCATGAGCCTGTTCGCCTTCTCGATCCTCTACCTGTTCCTGCTCTTCTCGGCGTTGCTCGCCGAGCAGGGCCTCGGCCTGTTCCGGCCGCTGCCGCTGATCGCCTGATGATGGATCCCCGCCCCCTTACGCCCGACGAGGTGCGGCGGCGGCGCAAGCGCTCCGTCGCCATCGCCCTCGTGCTCGCCGCGCTGGTCGCGATCTTCTACGCGCTGACCATCGCCAAGCTCGGGCCGCAGGTGCTCAACCGGCCGCTGTGACGCGCGAGGGAGCTCCCATGACCGACCGCCGACCGACCTCGGCCCAGAATCGCGGGGTGCGGCTCACGCTGATCGCCTGCCTCGGCCTCGTGGCGGGCATGACCGCGCTCGCCTTCGCGTTCGTCCCGCTCTACGACCTGTTCTGCAAGGTCACGGGCTACGACGGCACGCCGATCGTCGGGCGCGGCCCCTCCGCCACCCGGGCCGAGGGCACCATGACGGTCCATTTCGACACCAACGTCGCGCCGGGCCTGCCCTGGCGCTTCCGCGCCGAGGCGCCTCGGGTCGAGGCGCGGCTCGGCGAGACCCAGACCGTCTTCTTCCGGGTCACCAACACGGCGAGCGTGCCTACCACTGGCACCGCCACCTTCAACGTCCAGCCCGGCCTGCTCGGCGGCTACTTCGTCAAGATCCAGTGCTTCTGCTTCAACGAGCAGACCCTGCAGCCGGGCGAGACGATGGATTTCCCGGTGGTGTTCTACGTCGACCCGGCGGCCCGGACCGACGCCAACACCCGCGACTACGCCGAGATGACGCTCTCCTACACCTACTTCGCGTCGCGCAACGGCCAGCCCACGGCCGCGCTTGCGACAACCGGCGCGGGGGCGGGACGGCCGAATTGACCGTTAGGCCCGGTGACAGATCCGGGCCGCGCGCACTAAAGGGACCCCGGGGGCCTCGCTCGGGAGCCGGGGTCCGGACCAAGCATCGCCACGAGGACCAGCGCCGGGCGCGCCGGGGCGGAGACGAGAGGCAGGAGACCTGACACGATGGCCGAGGCGCACGCGAAGCACCACGATTACCACCTCGTCAATCCGAGCCCCTGGCCGCTGATCGGCTCCCTCAGCGGCTTCATGATGACGACCGGCGCCGTCTTCTGGATGAAGAGCCTGACGCTGGCGGGGCTGGCGATCGGCCCGTACCTGTTCTTCGCCGGCGTGATCGGCGTGCTCTACACCATGCTGTCGTGGTGGCGCGACGTCATCCACGAGGCGAATACGGGCGACCACACCCGGGTGGTGCAGCTCCACCACCGCTACGGGATGATGATGTTCATCGCCTCCGAGGTGATGTTCTTCGTCGCATGGTTCTGGGCCTATTTCGAGGCCGCGCTCTACACCGGCGACCCGATCCAGGCCTCGCGCGTGGAGTTCACCGGCGGGATGTGGCCGCCCAAGGGCGTCGAGGCCTTCGATCCCTGGCACCTGCCGCTGCTCAACACGCTGATCCTGCTGACCTCCGGCACCACCGTCACCTGGGCGCACCACGCGCTGCTCAACGACGACCGCAAGGGCCTCAAGTACGGCCTCTGGCTCACCATCGCGCTCGGCGTGCTGTTCAGCATCGTCCAGGCCTACGAGTACAGCCACGCCCATTTCGGCTTCTCGGGCAGCATCTACTCGGCCACCTTCTTCATGGCGACCGGCTTCCACGGCGCCCACGTCATCATCGGCACCATCTTCCTGGCGGTCTGCCTCTACCGGGCCTATCTCGGCCAGTTCACATCCCGCCAGCACCTCGGCTTCGAGTTCGCGGCCTGGTACTGGCACTTCGTCGACGTGGTCTGGCTGTTCCTGTTCGCGGCCGTCTACATCTGGGGCTCGGGCATCGGCCAGGCGGCGGCGCACTGACGCGGGCCATCCCGCAGCACCGGACAAGGGCGGCGCGAGCCGCCCTTTTTCGTGGCGCGGGCCCGCCCCGACCCCATATCCGGTCCGCGACCCCCGCCCGTTCCGCGTAGGAGTTTCCCGGTGGAATCCACCCGCACGACCCCCTCACCGGCCCTTGCGGGCCTGCGTGGACGCTGCCCCCGCTGCGGCGAAGGCCACCTGTTCAAGGGTTTCCTCGCCTTCCGTCCGACCTGCGAGGTCTGTGGCCTCGACTTCAAGTTCATCGACTCGGCGGACGGCCCGGCCTTCTTCGTGATGTCGATCGTCGGCCTCGTGGTGGTGGCGCTGGCGATGTGGGTCGAGTTCGCCTACGAGCCGCCCATGTGGTTGCACGCGGCCTTGTGGGTGCCCTTGTCGATCGTGCTGAGCCTGATCCTGGTGCGGCCCCTCAAGGGGCTGATGGCGGCGCTGCAATTCGCCAACCGGGCCGAGCAGGGGCGCTTCCGCTGATGCAGGCGGCGGTGCGGCCGGCGGGCTGGCGGGCGCTGGCGGCGCCGGGCCTCGCCACTCTGGTGTGCCTCGCGATCCTGCTCGGCCTCGGGACGTGGCAGTTGCAGCGCAAGGCCTGGAAGGAAGGGGTGATCCGCCAGATCGTCGAGCGCTCGCGCCTCGACCCTCCCCTCCCCCCGCCCGCCACCTGGGACCCGGCGACCGACGAATTCAAGCGCGTGCGGGCGGCCGGCCGGCTCCTGCACGAGCGCGAGACCCTGGTGCACGGGCTCGCCCCCGGCGACGTGCCGGGCCGCGCGCTGCAGGGCTTCTACGTCATCACGCCGCTACAGCGCGACGACGGCCCGACCATCCTGGTCAACCGCGGCTTCGTGCCGACCGAGCTGCGGGCCCCGGCCGCCCGCGCCGCCGGCCAAGTAACCGGCCCCGTGACGGTAACGGGCATGCTGCGCGCGAGCGAGCCGCGCGGGATGTTCGTGCCCGCCCCGAATCCTGAGAAGGGCGAGTGGTACAACCGGGACATCCCGGGCATCGCGCAGGCCGCCGGCCTGACCGAGGTCGCCCCCTACCTGATCGAGGCCGACGCGACGCCCAATCCCGGCGGCTGGCCGCGCGGGGGACAGCTGCGGGTCGACCTGCCGAACAACCACCTGCAATACGCCTTCACGTGGTACGGCATCGCGCTCTGCCTCGTCGGCGTGTTCGCGGCCTATGCCTGGACGCGGCTGCGCGGCGACACTGCCTGACGCCGCTGACGCCCTCGCCGTCGCCTTGGTCTCACCACGCGGCAAAGCCTTCCGGAAGGCGGCCCATCGGGTGTCCCCGGATGTGCCGGGGCGACGGGCTGCCGCGGCCGCATGGCTGACGCCGGGACGCAATTCGTGTAGGGCGTCGGCAGCTTCAGGACGCTCCCCGTGCTTCATGTCTCGACCCGCGGCGCCGCCGCGCCGCTCAGCTTCACCGATGCGCTGCTCGCCGGGCTTGCCCGCGACGGCGGGCTCTACCTGCCCGAGCGCTGGCCCGTGCTCTCGCCCGCCCGCATCGCGGGCCTCGCCGGCCGGCCCTACGCGGAGGCGGCTAAGGCGGTGCTGTCGCCCCTCGTCGACGGCGAGATCCCGCAAGCCGACCTCGACCGGATGATCGAGGCGGCCTACGCCACCTTCCGCCACCCGGCGGTCTGCCCGCTGGTGCAGCTCGACGACAACCTCTTCCTGCTCGAACTCCACCACGGCCCGACGCTCGCCTTCAAGGACGTGGCGATGCAGCTCCTCGGCCGGCTGATGGACCATGTGCTGAAGGCGCGCGGCACGCGGGCCACCATCGTGGGCGCGACCTCGGGCGACACCGGCAGCGCCGCCGTCGAGGCGTTCCGCGGCCTCGATCATGTCGACGTCTTCATCCTGTTCCCGCACGGGCGCGTCTCGGAGGTGCAGCGGCGCCAGATGACCACGGTGGACTCGCCCAACGTCCACGCGATCGCGGTCGAGGGCACGTTCGACGACTGCCAGGCCATCGTGAAGGCGCTGTTCCAGCACCCGCGCTTCGCCGAGGAGGTGCGGCTCTCGGGCGTCAACTCCATCAACTGGGCGCGGGTGGCCGCGCAGGCCGTCTACTACTTCACGAGCGCGGTGGCGCTGGGCTCCCCCCACCGGCCCGTGTCGTTCTCGGTCCCCACCGGCAATTTCGGCGATGTCCTGGCCGGCTGGGTGGCCAAGCGCATGGGGCTGCCGGTGGGGCGGCTGATGGTCGCCACCAATGCCAACGACATCCTGGCGCGCACCCTAGCGACGGGCGCCTACGAGGTCCGGGGCGTCCAGCCCACCACCTCGCCCTCGATGGACATCCAGGTCTCCTCGAACTTCGAGCGCCTGCTATTCGAGGCCCTGGACCGCGAGCCCGAGGGCCTGGCCCGGCTGATGGCCGGCCTGAAGCAGTCGGGCGCCTTCGCGCTGCCCCCCGCCGTGCTGGCGCGGGTGCGGGCGGAGTTCGACGCGACGGCCGTGCAGGAGCCCGAGGTCGCGGCCGAGATCCGCGAGACCTACGCCCGCACCGGCCAGGTTCTGGATCCGCACAGCGCCATCGGCGTGCGGGCGGCCCGGCAGCTGCTGGCGACCGACCCGGCGACGCCCGTCGTGGCGCTCGCCACCGCCCACGCGGCGAAGTTTCCGGACGCGGTCGAGGCCGCGACGGGCCTGCGCCCCCGGCTGCCGCCCCACCTCGCGGCGCTGATGGAGGGCACTGAGCGCTACACGGTGCTGCCCGCCGCGGAGGCGGCGGTGGAGCGCTTCATCCGCGAGCGCGCCCGGATCCTGGGAGCGGCGGCGTGAACAAGCACTTCGCCACCTTCGGGGCCTCTCCGTCGCTGCGCATCACGCATCTGCCGAACGGTCTCACGGTCGCCACCGAGCCGATGCCCGGCGTGGCGACCGCGACGCTCGGCGTCTGGGTCGGGGCCGGCTCGCGCCACGAGCAGGCGCACGAGCACGGCCTGAGCCACCTCATCGAGCACATGGCCTTCAAGGGCACGGGCCGGCGCAGCGCCCGGGCCATCGCCGAGGACATCGAGAATGTCGGCGGCGACATCAACGCCGCGACCAGCGCCGAGCAGACCAGCTACACCGCCCGCGTGCTCGGCGAGGATATCGGGGTCGCCCTCGACGTGATCGGCGACATCCTGACGAACTCGGTCTTCGAGGCGGGCGAGCTCGCCCGCGAGAAGGGCGTGATCCTGCAGGAATACGCCGCCGTCGAGGACACGCCGGACGACGTGGTCTACGACGCCTTCACGGAGGCCGCCTTCCCGGACCAGCCGATCGGCCGGCCGATCCTCGGGCGGCCCGAGACGATCCAGAGCTTCGACCGCGCCGCCATCGAGGCCTATCTGGCGCGCGAATACACCCCGGACCGTATGGTGCTGGCCGCGGCCGGCGCGGTGGAGCACGAGGCGATCGTGGCGGCGGCCGAGCGCCATTTCGGCGCCCTGCCGGCCCGCACCCCGCCGGACGCCGTGCCCGGCCGCTACCGGGGCGGCGAGCGCCGCATGGTGCGCAAGCTCGAACAGGCCAACCTCGTGCTCGGCCTCCCCGGCCTCTCCTTCCGCGACGACGGCTACTACGCGCTGCATCTCTTCGCCCAGGTGGTGGGCGGCGGGCTGACCTCGCGCCTCTGGCACGAGGTGCGCGAGACCCGCGGCCTCGCCTACGAGATCCACGCCTTCCACTGGCCGTTCTCGGATTGCGGCCTGTTCGGCATCGGCGCCGGTACCGCCGGGCCGGACCTGCCGGCGCTCGTGGACGTGACGGTGGGCTGCCTCGGGGACGCCGCCCGGACCCTCGACGCGGGCGAACTCGCGCGCGCCAAGGCGCAGCTCAAGGTCTCGCTGCTCTCCGCCCTGGAGACTCCCGGCGGGCGCATCGAGCGCATCGCCCGCCAGCTTCTCGCCTGGGGCCGCGTGATCCCGGCCGAGGAGATCATCGCCAAGGTCGACGCCGTGACGACCGAGGAGGTGCGGGCGGCCGGCCGCGTCCTGATGAGCGGCGCGCCGACGCTCGCGGCGATCGGGCCGATCCGCCGCCTGCAGAGCCTCGATGCGGTCGGGAGCGCGCTCCAGACCGCCTGACCGGGGTAGCCGGCCGCGCGGACGCGCGGGCCGCCCCAGGCCCGTACGGCCCCGGGACGGGCCGCGACCCAACTTGATTTGGCCGCAAAGCCGGACCATCGAAGCGGGCCGGGCTTGCTGAGCCGGGCAGGCGGCGGGGGAGACCGGGTCCCCGCGCCTTGCTCGCAAGCTTGGGCGTCAGTACGGTCCGCAGGGTTCCATGACCTGCCGTCATCCCGTCCCGGAAGATCGTTCCGCGTTGCGCCACGTCCCCATCGCCCTCGCATTCCTGCTCGCCCTCATCGCCGCGTGGCTGCCCGCGCCGGCGCGTGCCCTGGAGGCCGTGCGGGTCGGGCTCGACACCCAGGCCATCGACCTCACACCCGCCATCGAGCGCAACCGCTCGGACGGCGACCTGATCCAGATCTCGACGGCTCCCGGCAAGGACGGCATCGTGCGGCGCATCGCCGTGAAGGCGCGCGAGACCGGGGCGCGGCCGGACTGGATCGTCTTCGCGCTCACCAACGACAGCGACGAGCAGATCGACCGGCTGCTGATCGCGCCGCATTTCCGGCTGGTCGGCTCCGGCGTGGTCTGGCCCGATCTCGGCGGCTCGCGCATCGCCGCCATCACGGCGAGCCAGGGCAACCGGCCCGAGCGGGACGAGAACCCCGAGGCCGACCAGTTCACCGTCACGCTCGATCCCGGCACCACCGTGACCTTCGTGGCGGAGCTGCGCACGCCCCACGTCCCCCAACTCTATCTCTGGGAGCCGGACGCCTACCGCAAGAAGGCCACCGGGCTGACCCTCTACAAGGGCATCATCATCGGCATCGCGGGCCTGCTCGCGCTCTTCCTCACCATCGTGTTCGTGGTGAAGGGCGCGATCATCTTCCCGGCCGCGGCGGCGCTGGCGTGGTCGGTGCTGGCCTATACGGGCATAGATTTCGGCTTCTTCCAGAGGGTGTTCCCGGTGACGGAGGCGGCCGAGCGGATCTACCGCGCCTCCGCGGAGGCGGTCCTCGGCGCGACCCTCGTCGTCTTCCTGTTCGCCTATCTCAACCTCGCCCGCTGGCACGTGCGCTACAGCCACGTGGCGCTGCTCTGGCTGCTCATGCTCGGGGGCCTCGTCGCCGTGGCGGTGGTCGATCCGCCGGTGGCGGCGGGCGTGGCGCGCATCTCCGTGGCGACGGTGGCGGGGGTGGGCCTGCTGCTGGTGGTCTACCTCGCGGCCCATAACGGCTACGACCGGGCGATCCTGCTGATCCCGACCTGGCTCCTCCTCACCGCCTGGGTCGGGGCCGCGGGCTTCGCCATCACCGGGCAGCTGCGCGGCGAACTCGTGCAGCCGGCGCTGATCGGCGGCCTCGTGCTGATCGTGATGCTGATCGGCTTCACGGTGCTCCAGCATGCCTTCGCGGGCAGCGGCATCGGCCCCTCCCTGGTCTCCGACACCGAGCGCCGGGCCCTCGCCCTCACGGGCGCGGGCGACGTGGTGTTCGATTGGGACGTGCCGGGCGACCGGGTCTTCGCCGGCCCGGAGATCGAGGCGCAGCTCGGCCTCAAGCGCGGTGCCCTCGAAGGGCCGGTAGCGAACTGGCTGGCGCTGCTGCACCCCTTCGACGTCGACCGCTACTCGGCCTCCCTCGACACCGTCATCGAGGAACGCCGCGGGCGCATCTGCCAGGATTTCCGCCTGCGCGTCGCCGCCGGCCCCTATCACTGGTTCCGCCTCAAGGCCCGGCCGGTGATCGGCGCCGACGGAGAGGTGATCCGGGTCGTCGGCACGCTCGCCGACGTCACCGAGGTGAAGATCGCCGAGGAGCGCCTGCTGCACGACGCCGTGCACGACAACCTCACGGGCCTGCCCAACCGCGAATTGCTGCACGACCGGCTCGACGCCGCCCGCAGCCTCGCCTCGCAGGATCCGCGCCTGAAGCCGACGCTCTTCCTGCTCGACATCGACCGCTTCAAGCAGATCAACGACGCCATCGGCCTCTCGGCGGGCGATTCGATCCTGCTCACCCTGTCGCGCCGCCTCGGCCGGCTCCTGCGCCCGCAGGACACCCTGGCGCGGGTGGCCGGCGACGAGTTCGCGGTGATCCTGCTCTCGGAGCGCGAGCCCGACCGCATCATCGCCTTCGCCGACATGATCCGGCGGACCGTCACCACCCCGATCACCTACGCGGACCGGGAGATCTTCCTCACCACCTCGATCGGCGTGGTGCTGCACGAGCCGGGCTCGACGCAGAAGCGCGAGGAGGTGGTCAAGAAGGCCGAACTCGCGATGATCCAGGCCAAGCGCCAGGGCGGCGACCGCATCGAGGTCTACCGCCCGACCATGCGCACCGACCGCGGCGAGAGGCCGGTGCTGGAGACCGACCTGCGCCGGGCGCTGGAGCGCAACGAGATCAAGGTGGTGTTTCAGCCGATCGTGCGGCTGCAGGACCGGCTGGTCGCCGGCTTCGAGACGCAGCTGCGCTGGGACCATCCCAAGCACGGCCGCATCGCGCCCCAGACCTTCATGCCGATCGCCGAGGAATCCGGCCTCGTGGTGGATCTGGGGGTCTTCGCCCTGGAGCGCACGGCGGCCGAACTCGCCGCTTGGCAGCAGGCGCTGGTGGTGGAGCCGCCGCTCTTTGCCACGGTCAACGTCTCGTCGCGCCAGCTCCTGCGGCACGACCTCCTGCACGATGTGAAGACGGTCCTCGCCCGCACCGGGGTCGCGCCGGGTTCGCTCAAGCTCGAACTCGCCGAGGGGCTCGTGATGGAGAACCCGGAATACGCCGCCCAGATGCTGGCGCGAATCGCCGAACTCGGCGCGGGCCTGATGCTGGACGATTTCGGCACCGGCTACTCGGCCCTCGCTTACCTGCAGCGCTTCCCCTTCGACACGATCAAGATCGACCAGTCCTTCGTGCGGCAGATGGCGAGCGGGCGCACCGGCATCCTGCGCTCGATCGTCAAAATGGCGCAGGAGCTGGGGCTCGAGATCGTGGCCGAGGGGGCCGAGACCGAGGCCGACGCGCAGGCCCTGGCCGAGATCGGCTGCGACTACGCGCAGGGCTACGCCTTCGGCGAGCCCATGACGGTGCACCAGGCCCGCCAGCTCGTCGGAGCCGCGCCGGAAGCGGCCTGAGGACCGCCCGAGCTCCAAGCCTGCGGGCGAACCGCGCGGCGACCGAGAATCAGGAGGCCGCGGGTCGCTCCGCGCACAGCTCCGCCAGGGTGCGGATCAGGTCCTCGCCCTTCACCGGCTTGTGGTGGACGGGCAGGTGCGGCCAGAGACTGCGCATGGCGCGGGGCATCACGCCCCCGGTGCAGATCAGCACCGGCACGCCGCACCCAACCAGCCGCTCGGCGGTGGGCGTGGCCTCGCCGTCTGCGAGGTTGAGGTCGAGCAGCGCGACGTCCACCCGCTCGCGGTCGAGGAGGGCCAGGGCCTCCCGGTTGGTGCGCGCGGGCCCGATCGCCACGCCCTCGGCATCCGCCACGAGGTCGCACAGCTCGAACGCGATCAGAACCTCATCCTCGACGATCAGGACGCGCCGGCCTGTCAGCATCGCGCTCTCCGCCGATCCTCGCGAGCCGCATCGCGCCGCCCGCGGTGCGCCGCCCTTGCACCGGCCGGCCCAATCTCGGTCCGCGCGGCGGGCGGGTCAATCGACGTCGAGGCGACCTGTTCATTTAAGTGGTCCTTAACCATGCGGGCATAGGGTTCAGGGGCAGGCGGGGCTGCCGCGGATCGGCCGCCCCAGGGATCGGTTGGAGGCGGGAGATGGCCGACGCGGCAAGGGATTACGAGCAGGATGCGCGGCTCGACGGCTCCCCGCTGCTGCACCGGCTCCTGACGCGGCCGATGCTCCGCGTGGTGCCGCCCGCCCTGGCGGACGAGGAGGCCGAGGAGGAATCGGCCGATGAGGCGCTGGAGCGGCTCGAAGCCGAGAACCAGATCATGAAGGCGGTGCTCCGCTCCGAGCGGGCCGAGGCGGCCTCGCTGCGCGCCCGCATCGCCGAACTGAGCGCGAACGGAGACGTCGAGACGCTCCGCACCGACCGCGACCGCTGGGCGAGCCTCGTCCAGCGCCTGCTCTTCGCGGCCGGCTGACACTCTCCCGTCCCGTTGCGCGGGTCCCGGTGCGCCGTCGGCGGCGCCCGTGGATCATGCACTGAAGGTCACCACCGACATGGCCATCGGTCCGCGCTGCTCCCTCGTCGTCAACGGCAAGCCCGTGCGCATCGCCACCGGCGACACTTCCTTCGAGGCGGCCCTGCCCGGCGGCATCGCGGCGGGGCGCGACGGGATCATGCAGGACGCGGTGCCGCGCCTCGCCCAGACGAGCCGCGCCCGCCCGCGTCTGGGCGACGGCACGGCGCGGCAGGCGCCCGCGCCCTCGCCGCTCGCGGTGCTGCGGGCGGCCAAGCGGGGCGGCACGGTGCTGAGCGTCACGCCGCTGTCGGAATCCGTCTGCGAGGTGGTCGTCACGGTCTCGCGGCCGCTCGACCTGCGGCCGGGGCAGGCCGTCGAGGCGACCTTCGCGGGCTTTCCCACCCGGCCGCTCTGCCCGACCCAGCGCCTCGACGGCGCCACCGAGCTGAACGAACTCGTCTTCCACCTGCGCCGCGACGGCCGTGCGCTCGGCCCCGCCCTCGGCGAGGCGATCGGGCCGGACCACGGTGTGCGCGTCAAGGGGCCGATCGGACCCGCACCCTACCGCCCGGGCGGCGGGCGACTCGTGCTCGTTTCCGCCGAGACCGGCTTCGCCCCGATCTGGGCCATCGCGCGCGCGGCCCGCTACCTCGAATCGCAGCGCGAGATGGTGGTGGTGGCGGGCGCCCGCGACGCGGCTGACCTCTACATGCGGCCGGCCCTCGCCTGGCTCGCCGGCACCGGCGTCGCGCAGATCGCGCTGGTGGCCGAAGGCGGCCGCCCCTGCGCCGCCGACGTGCGGCCCGGCCCGATCACTGCGCATCTTCCGCCGCTGCGGTCGAGCGACTGCCTGATCGCGGCGGGCACCCCGGACGTGGTCCGCGCCGTCGAGCGGCTCGCCGCGCGGGCGGGCGCCTCCTGCGCGGCCATCCCCTACCTGTCCTCACTCAGCCGCGCCCGCAGCCTCGTGTCCCGGGCGGATTGAGCGGCGGGCCCGCGTCTGAGCGGGGTCGGGGTTGCCGCCCCACCTCACGCCGCCGCCGGCGGCGCCTCGTCGCGACCGCGCCAGCGGTTGATGCGGATCAGCAGGTTGCGGATCACCACGTAGAAGACCGGCGTCAGGAACAGGCCGAAGATCGTGGCGCCGAGCATGCCGAACAGCACCGCGGTGCCGAGCGCCTGACGCATCTCGGCGCCGGGGCCCGTGGCGATGGCGAGCGGCACCACGCCGAGGATGAAGGCGAAGGCCGTCATCAGGATCGGGCGGAGGCGCAGGCGGCAGGCCTCCACGGCGGCCGCCACCGGGCCGCGACGCTCGCTCTCCTCGATCTGGTGGGCGAACTCGACGATCAGGATCGCGTTCTTGGCCGCCAGACCGATCAGCACGATCAGGCCGATCTGGGTCAGGATGTTGTTGTCCTGCGCCCGCAGCTGCACCCCCGCGAAGGCGGCGAGCACGCCGGTCGGCACCACGAGCAGGATCGCGAGCGGCAGCGCCCAGGATTCGTACTGCGCGGCCAGCACCAGGAAGACCAGCAGCACGCCCAGCGCGAAGACGTAGATCGCCGTGTTGCCGGTCGCCTTCTGCTGGAACGCGATCTCGGTCCATTCGAAGCTGTAGCCGTCCGGCAGGATGCGCTTGGCGAGCGTCTCCATGGCGTCGAGCGCCTGTCCGGTGGAGATGCCCGGGCGCGTGTCGCCCTGGATCGGGATCGAGTAGAACAGGTTGTAGCGCTGCACGATCTGCGGGCCGGCGATGTCGCGGATGCCCGCGAGCGAGCCCATCGGCACCAGCGCGCCCGTCGAGGAGCGCACCTTCAGCCGCTCGATGTCGTCCTTCTCCAGCCGGAACTTGGCGTCGGCCTGCGCACGCACTTGGTAGATGCGGCCGAAGGTGTTGAAGTCGTTGACGTAGGCGCCGCCGAGATTGACCTGCAGCGTCGAGAAGACGTTGGCGAGCGGCACGTTCAGCATCCGCGCCTTGGTGCGGTCGATGTCGAGATAGATCTGCGGCGTGTCGTTGCCGAAGGTGGTGAAGACGCGCGTCAGGTTCGGGTCCTGGTTGGCCGCCGCGATCAGGTCGCCCGAGACCGCCAGCAGGCTGGCGATGTCCGAGCCCTGGCGGCTCTGCACCTGCATCTTGTAGCCGCCCGCGTTGCCGAGGCCGCGCACCGGCGGCGGCGGGATGGCGATGATGCGCGCCTCCGTGATCGAGGCGGTCTTGGCGAAGACGTCGCCGAGGATCGCTCCCGCCACGCGCCCGCGCGCCAGCCGCTCCTTGAACGGCTTGAGCGTGAGGAACATCACGGCGCCGTTGGTGGTGTTGGTGAAGGTCGCGCCGTCGAAGCCCGAGATCACCACGGCATTGGCGACGCCGTCGATGGTGTTGGCGCGCGCGGCCGCCTCGCGCACCACCGCGGTGGTGCGCTCCAGCGCCGAGCCCGGCGGCAACTGCACCACGACGATCAGGTAGCCCTGGTCCTGCAGCGGGATGAAGCCCGTCGGGGTCGTGCGCGCGAGGTGCAGCGTGCCGGCGATCACGCCCCCGTAGAGGAGCATCATGGCGATGAGCGGCACGGTGCGGCCGGTGAGGAAGCGGATGGTGGCCGCGTAGCCGTTCGCGGTCGCGTCGAAGGCCCGGTTGAAGCTGTTGGCCGCCCAGGTGCCGAACCGGGCCAGGAAGAAGCGCGGCCGGTCGTGCGCGTGGTGGGGCTTCAGCAGCAGCTTGCAGAGCGCGGGCGACAGCGTCAGCGAGTTGAACATCGAGATGATGGTCGAGGCCGCGATGGTGAGCGCGAACTGCCGGTAGAACTGGCCCGAGATGCCCGGGATGAAGGCGGTGGGGATGAACACCGCCGACAGCACCAGCGCGATGGCGACGACCGCGCCGCCGACCTCGTCCATCGTCTTGTGCGCCGCCTCGCCGGGCGAGAGCCCGTCCGCGATGTTGCGCTCGACGTTCTCGACCACCACGATCGCATCGTCGACCACGATGCCGATGGCCAGCACGAGCCCGAACAGCGTCAGGTTGTTGAGCGAGAAGCCGAGCGCCGCCATCACCGCGAAGGTGCCCACCAGCGACACCGGAATCGCGATGATCGGCACCAGCGCCGTGCGCCAGCTCTGCAGGAAGACGAGGATCACCACCACGACGAGGACCACCGCCTCGCCGAGCGTCTTGTAGACCTCGTGCACCGATTCCGCGATGAACTCGGTCGGGTTGTAGGCGATCTTGTACTCGAGGCCGGGCGGGAAGTCCTTGGCCAGCTCCTTCATCATGCTCTGGACCGATTCCGCCGCTTCGAGCGCGTTGGTGCCGGGGCGCTGGAAGACGCCGACGCCGATGGCCGGCTGGCCGTTGAGGAAGGATTGGGTGACGTAGTCCTTCTGCCCCATCTCGACGCGGGCGATGTCCGAGATGCGCACGAGGCGCCCGTCGGCCGCCTTGACGATCACCTTCCGGAACTCGTTCGGATCCTGGAAGCGCCCCTGCGTCTGCACCACGAACTGGAAGGCTTGGTCGGCGGGCGAGGGCGGTGCGCCAAGGGCGCCCGAGGCGACCTGGACGTTCTGCTCCTGCAGCGCCGCGATCACGTCGGTGGTCGAGAGCTGGTAGGCGGCGAGCTTGTTGGGGTCGAGCCACAGCCGCAGCGCGTACTCGCTGCCGCCGAACACCGTGATGTCGCCGACGCCGCCGAGGCGCAGCAGCTGGTCGCGGATGCGCAGGTAGATGTAGTTGGCGATGTAGTTCTGGTCGAAGGTGTTGTCGGGCGACAGCAGGTGCACGACCATCATCAGGTCGGGCGAGGACTTGCGCACCGTGACGCCGAGGTTGCGCACGTCCGGCGGCAGGCGCGGGGTCGCAACCGAGAGCCGGTTCTGGACCAGCACGTTGGCAATGTCGAGGTTGGTGCCGAGCGCGAAGGTGACGGTCAACTGCATGTTGCCGTCGTTGGTGGACAGCGACGACATGTAGAGCATGTTGTCGACGCCGTTGATCTCCTGCTCGATCGGCGTCGCGATCGTCGCCGCGACGGTCTCGGCGTTGGCGCCAGGGTAGGAGGCGCGCACCACCACGGTCGGCGGCACGATCTCGGGATACTGCGACACCGGCAGCGAGATGTACGACACGTAGCCGATGATCAGGATGACGATCGACGTCACCGAGGCGAAGATCGGCCGGTCGACGAAGAAATGGGTATCCGGATTTTGATGTG
>NZ_BPQQ01000011.1 GCF_022179325.1 Methylobacterium isbiliense
GATCCCGCGCTCCACGCGCCCGGTCACCACCGTGCCGCGCCCCGAGATCGAGAACACGTCCTCGATCGGCATCAGGAACGGCAGGTCGATCGGCCGCTCCGGCTGCGGGATGTAGGCGTCCACGTGCCCCATCAGCTCGAGGATCGCGTCGTGCCCGATCTTCGGCTCGCGGTTCTCCAGCGCGCACAGGGCCGAGCCCTTGGTGATCGGGATGTCGTCGCCCGGGAAGTCGTACTTCGAGAGCAGCTCGCGCACCTCGAGCTCGACGAGGTCTAGGAGCTCCGGATCGTCGACCATGTCGACCTTGTTCATGAACACCACGAGCGCCGGCACGCCGACCTGGCGGGCGAGCAGGATGTGCTCGCGGGTCTGCGGCATCGGGCCGTCGGCCGCCGAGACCACCAGGATCGCCCCGTCCATCTGGGCGGCCCCCGTGATCATGTTCTTGACGTAGTCGGCGTGGCCGGGGCAGTCGACGTGGGCGTAGTGCCGGTTCTGGGTCTCGTACTCGACGTGCGCGGTCGAGATCGTGATCCCGCGCGCCTTCTCCTCCGGCGCCTTGTCGATCTGGTCGTAGGCCGTGAACGTGGCCCCGCCCGTCTCCGCCAGAACCTTCGTGATCGCCGCCGTCAGCGACGTCTTGCCGTGGTCAACGTGCCCGATCGTCCCGATGTTGCAGTGCGGCTTCGTCCGCGAAAACTTTTCCTTCGCCATATCCCTCACCTGCGGCAAGCCCGCCCACGCGATGTCCGGGCCGGGCGGAAGGCGCGGCCCGCTTAGAGGGTCTGCGGGCCGCGATCAAGTCCGCGCGTGCGGCCGGCGGCGATGCAGGCCGCCGGCCGCACGCGCGCGAACGCACCCGGGCAAGGCCGGAGCCCTGCCCGAGCGGGTCATGGACGCAGACGAGGGAGAAGGGCGCCCGGCGCCTCGGCGCAGGCGCGGCGCCTCAGCGCAGGCGGCCGGGCCGGGCCGGCTCGAACACGATCCGCCGGTGGAAGGCGCACCAGCTCTTGCCGTCCTGCACCGGCGCGCCGCAGCAGACCGCACGGTCGTTCGGCTCGCCGATGATGAACTTGCACACGAAGGCGCCGGACTGCGCGAACGGGATGCGATGCTCCGGCGACGGCTCTTTGACGGTGTCGGCGGGAAAGAGATGCGACATGCGCACGAGCTGGTTCATTGGGGACTGGCTCACGGGCCTCCACTCGGTCCTCATCGATGGAGGACGGCAGGCCGGTTCGAGATGGGAAACACGGTACGCCGCCCATGTGGCCCGTACGGCGGGCACGGGTCGCAGGGACGGCGCGATTCGACCAATCTGGGGAGGAGCGTGTGGGATTGCAAGGGCTTCGACCCTCCACCCGAGGGTGCCCGACGCAGGGCGGGGCGTCGCATGCCGCATTCCTGACGGGATGGCAGGCCGCACTGCCTCGGCTTCCGCTCCCGCCGAAAGCGGTCTACGCCCGGTCCTCGCGGGGTCCGAGCGCCCTCGCCGCTCAGTCGGAGTTCCGCCCATGCGCTTTCTCGTGACGGGTACGGCCGGCTTCGTCGGCTTCCATCTCGCCCGGCGCCTGCTCGCCGCCGGCCACACCGTCACCGGCATCGACGGGATGACGGATTATTACGACGTCGCCCTCAAGGAGGCCCGGCTGGCGCGGCTCTGCGCCCTGCCGGGCTTCACGCCGCGGCGCTTCATGCTGGAGGAGCCGGGCGCCTTCTCGGCGGCGATGGCGCAGGCCGAGCCCGACATCGTCCTCCATCTCGCGGCCCAGGCCGGCGTACGCTACAGCCTGGAGAATCCCGGCGCCTACGTGGCTTCCAACATGGTGGGCACCTACGAGGTGCTGGAGGGCGTGCGCCGCCATCCCGTGCGCCACTTCCTGTTCGCCTCCACCTCCTCGGCCTATGGCGGCAACCGCGCGATGCCGTTCCGCGAGACCGACGCCACCGCGACCCCGCTCACCATCTACGCCGCCTCCAAGATCGCCGGGGAGGCGATGGCGCATGCCTACGCGCATGTGTGGGGCGTGCCGACCACGGCCTTCCGGTTCTTCACCGTCTACGGGCCCTGGGGCCGGCCCGACATGGCGCTCTACCTCTTCACCCGCCGGATCCTCGCGGGCGAGCCGGTGGAGGTCTACGACCACGGGCGGGCGGAGCGGGACTTCACCTATGTCGACGACCTGATCGAGGCGATCTGGCGGCTGACGGCGCTGCCGCCCGCGCTGGGCGCGCCGGTCTCGGAGGCCGACACGCTGAGCCCCGTGGCGCCCTACCGGCTCGTCAATATCGGGGCGGGCCGCCCGGTGAGCGTGAGCGCGATGCTCGACGTGCTGGAAGCCGCGCTCGGCCGCAAGGCGGACCGCCGGCTCAAGCCCCTGCCGCCGGGCGACCTCGTCCGTACGGTGGCGAGCGCCGACCTGCTGCGCGACCTCACCGGCTACGTCCCGGCCACGCCGATCGAGGCCGGGATTCCGGCCTTCGTGGCGTGGTATCGGGAGCATTACGGTGAGGAAGCGGTTCCTCCGCCATGAGCGCGGCTTGTCACGCTCGTCGGGGGCGTGCTCAATCGCGAGCATGTCCCACCCTCTCGACACGTCCGGCGAGAATGCGGCCGAGATCGCGATGAAGCCGGTGCCCGTGGAGGCGCCGCGCCAGACGCGGCGCTACGCCCAGAAGCGGGACGCCATCCTGCACGCCGCCGCGACCCTGTTCAACGAGGCGGGGGTGAAGGGCGCCACCCTGGCGGATGTCGCCCGCGGCGTCGGGCTGATGACCAACAGCGTCACCTACTACTACCGGCGCAAGGAGGATCTCGCCGCCGCCTGCTTCCTGCGCACGATCGCGGTGCTCGACGGTCTCGTGGCGCAGGCCGAGGCCGCGCCCGACCCGGCGGCGCGGCTCGCCCGGTTCCTCGACCTCTACTGCGCCCGGCGCGCCGCCGTGGCGGCCGGGGCCGAGCCGGACACCGCGGTCCTGCACGACGTGCGCGCTCTGCCCGAGCCGCAGGCCGAGGCGGTCTTCGCCGCCTATGCCGACCTGTTCCGCCGCCTGCGCGGCCTGTTCGACGGCGAGCGCCTCGACCGGGCCGAGCGCAACGCGCGCACGCACCTGCTGCTCTCGGTCGTGCACTCCGTCCGGCTCTGGATCGGCCGCTACGAGCCGCGGGATTACGGCCGCGTGGCCGCCCGCGTCACCGACCTGCTCGTCGGCGGGCTCGCCGGGCAGGCGGCCCCCTGGGCGCCCGGCCTCCTGCCGGAGCCCGGGCCGTCGCTGCCGCCGCGCGAGCCCGAGAGCGAGGTCTCCCCCGAGGCCTTCCTGCGGGCGGCCACGATCCTCATCAACCAGCAGGGCTACCGCGGCGCCTCGGTGGAGAAGATCTCGGGGCTCCTCAAGGTCACCAAGGGCTCGTTCTACCACCACAACGACAACAAGGACGATCTCGTCGCCAACTGCTTCGCGCGCAGCTTCGCGCAGATCCGGGCCGTGCAGGACGCCGCCGACGCGGCGGGCGGGACCGGCTGGGAGCGCATCTGCACCGCCTCGGCGACGCTGGTGCGCGCGCAGCTCGGCCCGGCGGGGCCGCTCCTGCGCGTCACCGCCTTCAGCGCCCTGCCCGAGGGGCTGCGCACCGAGACGCGCCGCACCATGAACCGGCTGGCCGAGCGCTTCACCTTCTGCCTCGTGGACGGGATGGCGGACGGCTCGGTGCGCGCCCACGATGCCGGCATCGCGGCCCAGCTCGTCAGCAGCATGATCAACGCGGCGGCCGAACTCCCGGCCTGGGTGCCGGGCGTGACGCCGGACACCGCCGCCGACCTCTACGCGCGCCCGCTCTTCCTCGGCCTGTTCGCACCGCCCGCGTAGAAAGACCGGTACGGTTCGGCCGGCGGACATGGCGCGTGCAGCCCGCCCGCTTTCGAAAACACGGTTTTGCTCGCCCGCGGTTGGCGCTAGGGTCGCGCCCGATCCGGCACCGGGGCGCAGGCGACCCGCGGGCACGGGAGGAGGCAGCCATGGATTTCACCCTCTCCGAGCGGCAGCGGCACTGGCGGGACCGGGTGGCCGCATTCATGACCGAGCACGTCCGCCCGGCCGTGCCGACCTACAAGGCCGAGATGGAGGCCTTCGGGACGGACCGCTGGCAGCCCGTGCCGGTGATCGAGCGCCTGAAGCCCCTCGCGCGCGAGGCCGGGCTCTGGAACCTGTTCCTGCCGCCCTCGCCCCAGCACGACGACGGGGCGTTCCGCGGCGCGGGGCTGACCAACCTCGACTACGCGCTCTGCGCCGAGGAGATGGGCCGCATCTCCTGGGCCTCCGAGGTGTTCAACTGCTCGGCGCCCGACACGGGCAACATGGAGGTGCTGCACCGCTACGGCTCCCCGGCCCAGAAGGCGCGCTGGCTCGCGCCGCTGATGGCCGGCGAGATCCGCTCGGCCTTCCTGATGACCGAGCCGGACGTCGCCTCCTCGGACGCCACCAACATCGAGACCTGCATCCGCCGCGACGGCGACCATTACGTGCTCAACGGCCGCAAGTGGTGGTCCTCGGGCGTCGGCGACCCGCGCTGCGCCGTGGCGATCGTGATGGGCAAGACCGACACCGACGCGCCCCTGCACCAGCAGCAATCGCAGATCCTCGTGCCCCTCGACACGCCCGGCGTGACGGTGGTGCGGATGCTGCCGGTCTTCGGCTACGACGACGCGCCCCACGGCCACGCCGAGGTGATCCTCGACGACGTGCGCGTGCCGGCCGAGAACCTGATCCTCGGCGAGGGCCGCGGCTTCGAGATCGCGCAGGGGCGCCTCGGCCCGGGCCGCATCCACCATTGCATGCGCACCATCGGCGTCGCCGAGGAGGCGCTCGCCAAGATGTGCCGCCGCCTCCTGGAGCGCGTCGCCTTCGGTAAGCGCATCGCCGACCACTCGGTCTGGGAGCAGCGCATCGCGGAGGCCCGCATCGACATCGAGATGACCCGCCTCCTCTGCCTGAAGGCCGCCGACATGATGGACCGGGTCGGCAACAAGGGCGCGAAGCTCGAGATCGCGATGATCAAGGTCGCCGCCCCCCGGATCGCCCTGAAGGTGATCGACGATGCGATCCAGGCCTTCGGTGGCGCGGGCGTCAGCAGCGATGCGGGCCTCGCCTACGCGTATGCCCGCATCCGGACGCTGCGCCTCGCCGACGGCCCGGACGAGGTGCACAACCGCTCGATCGCCCGCCTCGAACTGGCGCAGTACGGCAACCGCGAGCGGGCGAAGGGCTGACCCCGACGGTCATGTCCAATGACCGCCGGTTCGGTTCTCGATTGTTCGTCAGATCCTTGATCTGGCGTCGAACACTCGGGATGCCTCAACGGCCCCGTCGATCCCGGGCTTGCCCGGGATCGAGATCGATGCGTCCGCATCTTGGGCCGTTGGTATGACGCCGCCGCTCAGGCGCCGGGCTCGTCCGGCGCCCGGTACCCGCACGCCGCCAGCCCCGCCCGCATGTGCGGCGGCACCGGGGCCTCGGCGGTGACCGGCGGCTTCTTCGGATAGAGCGGCAGGCTCAGGGCCCGGGCGTGGAGCTGAAGGCCCGGGCCGCCGTGGCGTGGGGCGCCCCCGTAGATCGCGTCGCCGCGGATCGGCCAGCCCATCGCGGCGCAGTGCACGCGCAGCTGGTGCGTGCGCCCGGTGACCGGTTCGAGGACGAGCCACGCCGTGCCGGGCCCGCGGCCGAGCACCCGCCAGCGGGTCAGCGCCGGGTCGCCCGCCGGATCGGCCTTCATCCACCAGCTGCGCGGATCGTCCGAGCGCCGGGCCAGGGGCAGGTCGATGCTCCCGGCCTCCTCCGCGGGACCGCCCTCGACCAGCGCCCAGTAGGTCTTGTCCACCGCGCTCCCGGCGAAGAGCCGGCCGAGCCGCGCCAGCGCCTTGGCGTGGCGGCCGAGCGCGAGGCAGCCCGAGGTGTCTCGGTCGAGGCGGTGGGCGGCCTCCGGGCGGCGCGGCAGGCCGAAGCGCAGCGCGTCGAGGTGCTGGACCAGGGTCTCGCCGCCCCGCGGCCCCGGATGCACTGGCAGCCCGGCCGGCTTGTCGATGACGAGCACCAGGGCATCGCGGTAGAGCACCCGCGAGACTATGTCTTCGACGATCATGGCGGCCCCGGTCGTCCTCGAAGCTGGCCTCGGAGGCCGGGACCCTCCCGGCGCCTCCGACCTCTGGAGCAAGTGCGGATGAGCGACAACACCAAGCCGGGGTGGTTCGGCCGCCTGTTCGGACGAAAGGGCGAGACGAAGGAGGCCGAGGAGACCCCGCCGACCGTCACGCCCTCGGAGGGCGAGCCGGATTACGCCGCCGCGGCCGAGGAGAATCCGGCCGCGAGCCCGACCGTCACCGAGGCCTCGCCCGACACCGAGCCGGCCCGCGACCTCGCCCCCGAACTCGCAGGCGCCGACCTGCAGCCGATCGACGGCGACCCCGAACGCCCGCCGGGCGGCACCGCCGGGCAGGCGCCGGCGACCCCGGAGGCACCCGATGGCGCCGTCGAGGAGCCGGACGACGCGGATGACGCGGCGGATCAGTCCCTCGCCCTGGCGCCCGCGTCCGAACTCGCGCCGGAGCCGGGCGAGAAGCGCGGCTGGTGGAGCCGGCTCACCGGGGGGCTGCGGCGCACCTCCTCGGCTCTCTCGGAGCGCGTCACCGGCCTCTTCACCAAGCGCAAGCTCGACGCGACGACGCTGGAGGAGCTGGAGGACGCCCTGATCCAGGCGGATTTCGGCGTCGAGACCGCCATGCGGATCTCGGAGGCGGTGGGCAAGGGCCGCTACGAGAAGGGCATCGCCCCCGACGAGGTGCGGGCGATCCTCGCCGCCGAGGTGGAGCGGGCGCTCGATCCGGTGGCGCGGCCCCTCGCGGTCGAGGGGGGGCACAAGCCCTTCGTGATCCTGATGGTGGGCGTCAACGGGGCCGGCAAGACGACGACGATCGGCAAGCTCGCGCAGAAGTTCCGGGCGCAGGGGCTGAGCGTGATGCTGGCGGCCGGCGACACCTTCCGGGCCGCCGCCATCGAGCAGCTCAAGGTCTGGGGCGAGCGCACCGGAGCCCCGGTGATGGCGCGGCCGCAGGGCGCCGACGCGGCGGGCCTCGCCTTCGACGCGCTGCAGGCGGCGCGCGAGGCCGGCACCGACGTGCTGATGATCGACACCGCCGGGCGGCTCCAGAACAAGGCCGGGCTGATGGCGGAACTGGAAAAGATCGTCCGGGTGATCGCCAAGCTCGACCCGGAGGCGCCGCACGCGGTGCTCCTCGTCCTCGACGCCACGGTCGGCCAGAACGCGGTGAGCCAGGTCGAGCTGTTCCAGAAGACCGCGGGCGTCACCGGCCTGGTGATGACGAAGCTCGACGGCACCGCGCGCGGCGGCATCCTGGTGGCGCTCGCCGCCAAGTTCGGCCTGCCCGTCCACTTCATCGGCGTCGGCGAGGGCGTGGACGACCTCGAACCCTTCGCGGCCCGGGACTTCGCCCGGGCGATCGCCGGCCTCGACCGGGAGGGCTGAAGGCCCGCCCGTGTGATCCGGGTCACGGACCGGCCGGGCCGGGGCGGCGACCCTTGCGTCAGGGCGGCCGCCATCGCGGCGCCCCGATGCAGGAGGGCAGCATGGCCACGATCTACGGCGACCGGAACTGGTTCTTCAAGGACGACACCCTCATGGGGGGCGAGGACGACGACGTCATCTACGGCGGCGACGGCAAGGACAAGATCCACGGCGGCAACGGCCAGGACACGCTCTTCGGCGGCAACGGCGACGATACGCTGAGCGGCTGGGGCGGCCGGGACGTCCTCGACGGCGGCTACGGCAACGACTCGATGGCCGGCGGGGTCGGCGCCGACACCTTCACCGACATCGCCGGTGTCGACACCATGAACGGCGGCGACGGCGACGACCACGTCGACTATTCGGGCTATGCGGGCCGCGTCATCGTCGATCTCGTCCAGGGCACCGCCCGGCAGGAGTACCGCGTGAAGGAGGTCAACGCGCCGGAGCGGTTCGACGGCCAGGGCACCGACACCCTGATCTCGATCGAGGACGTCTCGGGCGGCGATTACGGGGACACGATCCGCGGCGACGACAACGGCAACGGGCTCTCGGGCGGCTACGGCAACGACCTCCTCGACGGGCGAGGCGGCAACGACGTGCTGGCCGGAGGCGCCGGCGACGACACCCTCACGGGCGGCAGCGGCGTCGACACCTTCCTGTTCGACTCGAGCCTCGCCCATGCGGGCATCGACCGCATCACCGACTTCAATGCCGCGGAGGATCGCTTCCGGCTCGACCGCAGCATCTTCACCTCGCTTGACCTCGGCGTGCTCGATGCCAGCCAGTTCAAGATCGTCGACACCGCCGCGCCGACCGGGCTCGATGTCGACGACCGGATCATCGTCTCGAGCTGGAACGGCTACGTCTACTACGATGCGGACGGCTCCGGCTCCGGCGGCGCGGTGGCCATCGCCGATCTCGACGTGGCCGACATGGCGGGGATCAGCGCGCAGGATTTCGTCGCCCTGTAGGGTCGCGGCCCCGGGCCCGCCCGGGGCCGATCCTCACACCAGGGCGGGCGCGATGTCGGTCCGGGCGAAGTCGCCGCCCTTGTACAGGAGCGGCGCGCCGAGCGTCCGGGCGAGCGCGTCGGCGAAACCATCGCCGAAGTTCAGCCCGGCCGGATGCCGCCCCTTGCCGAAGCGGGCGAAGGCATCGGCGGCGATCCTGGGCTCGACCGTACGGTCCCGGGCCAAGCGGTCGCGCTCGCGGCGCAGCAGGTCGAGCAGCAGGTCGCCCGGATCGCGCCCGGTCCGGGCCTCGATTTCGGCAAGGAGCGCCTCGGCTTCGGGATGGTCGATCGCGATGGACATCGTGCGGCCTCGGGACGGGGTGCGGGCGAAGCCGCGACGGTCTAATGGTCGGGCGGCCGGTGCGCGATGCCTTGCGCCGCCGGTTCCAGATCAGGCCCCTGCCCCATGAAGACCGAAGACGTCCCGCCCAAGACCCACTTGCCGCCGCTGGTGAAGCTCGCGCTCGAACTCGGGCCGCTCGGCCTGTTCTTCCTCGGCAACGCCTACGCGGACCGGTTCGGCATCGCGCCCGACCACCGCCTCTTCGCGGCGACCGGGCTGTTCATCGCCGCGACCCTCACGGCGCTCGCCATCCATTACGGGCTGGTGCGGCGCCTGCCGATCATGCCGCTGGTCTCGGGTGTCGTCGTGGTGGTGTTCGGGGGGCTCACCCTCGCGCTGCAGGACGAGCTGTTCATCAAGCTCAAGCCCACCATCGTGAACAGCCTGTTCGGCGCAGTGCTGCTCGGCGGGCTCGCCTTTGGCAAGCCGCTCCTCTCCCTCGTCCTCGACAGCGTGTTCGATCTCGACGAGGAGGGCTGGCGCAAGCTGAGCTTTCGCTGGGGCGTATTCTTCTTCGTGCTGGCGGGGCTGAACGAGATCGTCTGGCGCACCCAGACCACGGATTTCTGGGTCGGGTTCAAGGTGTTCGGCATCATGCCGCTCACCATCGCCTTCGCGCTGGCGCAGACCCCGCTGCTCCTGCGCCACGAGCGCAAGGCCGAGGGCGTCTGAGCGGCGGCAGCCGCCCGGCGCGAGCCGCCCGGCTGCCGCCGCCGGCGGGAACCGGGCGCGGGATTGCGCGATTCCCGCCCTCATGGACCCCGCTGCCGACGATCTCTCCGCCAAGGCGCTCGCCATCCATCGCCGGCTCTGCGCCCTGTACGGCTGCCCGATCCCGTACTTCCACAGCCTCGATCCGCTGAGCGAACTCGTCTCCTCGCTCCTCTCCCACCGCACCCGCAACGCGGAATCGGGCCGGGCCTTCAAGGCCCTGCGCGCCCGCTACCCGGACTGGGCGGCGCTCATCGACGCGCCCACGCCCGAGGTCGAGGCCACGATCGCCGGGGTGACGTGGCCGGAGCTGAAGGCGCCGCGGCTCCAGGCGATCCTGCGGGCGGTGCGCGAGCGGCACGGCGCGCTGAGCCTCGACTTCCTGGGCGGGCTCGACGTGCCGGCCGCGCGGGCATGGCTCGAAGCCATTCCGGGCATCGGCCCGAAGACGAGCGCGGCCGTCCTCTCGTTCAGCACCCTGCGGATGCCGGCCCTGCCCGTGGACAGCCACCACCACCGCGTCGCGCAGCGCACCGGCCTGATCGGCCCGCGGGTGGAGGTCGGCCCCTCCCACGCGATCCTGCGCGCCCAGCTGCCCCCCGGTTGGAGCGCGCAGGCCCTCTACGACAATCACGAGGTCCTGATGCTGCACGGCCAGCGCTGCTGCTTCCACCGTGCGCCGGCCTGCGGGCGCTGCCCGCTCCTCGACCTCTGCCCGACGGGCCTCGCCCGCCGGGGCCGTGACGCTGCCGCCGCGGCCCGGCCCGCCGCCCTCACCGCGTCCTGAGGTATCCCGGCAGGACCTTCCCGGCCGAGGGGCGGGGTTGTGCCGCGCCGCAGCCGACTTGACCGGCCGGAGAGGTTGGGTTCAGAACGCCGCGCCCGCGGGCCGCCCTCCACTCTTCTCGCTAAGGTCACCCGACGACGATGCCCGCGTTCCAGGAACTCGTCTTCTCCGGCGTCCAGCCGACCGGAAACCTCCACCTCGGCAACTATCTCGGGGCGATCAGGCGCTTCGTCGCGCTGCAGCCGGCCTACGAGACCTGCCTGTACTGCGTGGTCGACCTCCACGCGATCACGGTCTGGCAGGACCCGGCCGAACTCACCGCCCAGATCCGCGAGGTGACGGCGGCGTTCCTGGCGGCCGGCATCGATCCCGCCCGCTCGATCGTCTTCAACCAGAGCCAGGTGCCCCAGCACGCCGAACTGGCCTGGATCTTCAACTGCGTGGCCCGGCTCGGCTGGCTCAACCGCATGACGCAGTTCAAGGAGAAGGCCGGCAAGGATCGCGAGAACGCCAGCATCGGGCTCTACGACTATCCGGTGCTGATGGCCGCCGACATCCTGGCCTACCGGGCGACCCATGTGCCGGTGGGCGAGGACCAGAAGCAGCATCTCGAACTCACCCGCGACATCGCCCAGAAGTTCAACAACGACTTCGCCGGCTCGATCGCCGCGCACGGCCACGGCGAGGCGTTCTTCCCGCTCACCGAGCCGCTGATCGGCGGCCCGGCCGCGCGGGTGATGTCGCTGCGCGACGGCACCAAGAAGATGTCGAAGTCGGATCCGTCCGACTATTCGCGCATCAACCTGACGGACGACGCCGACGCCATCGCCCAGAAGGTGCGCAAGGCCAAGACCGATGCCGAGCCCCTCCCCTCCGAGGTGGCGGGCCTCGCCGGACGGCCCGAGGCGGACAACCTCGTGGGCATCTTCGCCTCGTTGCGCGATGTCACCCGCGAGGAGGTGCTGCGCGATTACGGCGGCGCGCAGTTCTCCGCCTTCAAGGGGGCGCTGGTGGATCTCGCGGTCGAGGCGCTGGGGCCGGTCGGCGCCGAGATGAAGCGGCTCGTGGCCGATCCGGGCCATATTGATGCGGTGCTGGCGGACGGCGCCGCCCGCGCCGAGGCCATCGCGGCGCCCAACCTCGCGGCGGTCAAGGACATCGTGGGCTTCGTGCGGCGGCGCTAGTTCCGCCGCTTGCCGTCCAGGCGCGCCGGTGACGGTGGCTTCCCTTCCGCGAAGCCCTGTACCATCTGTCCGCTTCGAGGACGGTCATCGGGATCCGGCCGTCCGGCGAGGCGGCACCCGTGGGGTCCGATCGGGATGCCGGCCAGGCATCGACGCAGCAGGGTCTGCGAAGCCGGAGGGAGGCGCCCGTGCCGATCCAAGCCCTGATCTTCGACGTCTTCGGCACCCTGCTCGACTGGCACGGCGGCGTCGCCCGGGAGGCCGAGCGTCTGCTCGGGACGCTGCGGCCGGACCTCGACGGCGGGACCTTCGCCCGCGCGTGGCGCGACCGCTACCAGCCCGGCATGGAGCCGATCCGCGCCGGCGCACGGGCCTATGCGGATCTCGACGTGCTCCACGCCGAGAGCCTGGAGGCGGTGCTCGCCTCGTACCGCATCGACGGCGTCTCGCCGGAGGCGAAGCAGGAGCTGGTGGGCGCGTGGCATCGCCTCGACGCGTGGCCCGACGTGGCCGAAGGGCTCGCCCGGCTGCGCCCGCGCTTCCTGCTCGCCCCCTGCTCGAACGCGCATGTGCGGCTCGCCATCGCGCATGCGCGGCGCAACGGCCTGCCCTGGGACGCGGTGCTCGGCGCCGAGTTCGCCCGCGACTACAAGCCCAAGCCCGCCGTGTACCTGCGGACCGTCGAGGCGCTGCGGCTGGAGCCCGGCGAGGTGATGATGGTGGCCGCCCACAGCTTCGACCTCGTGGCCGCGGCCGGCTGCGGGCTCGCCACCGCCCACATCGCCCGCCCCGACGAGAGCGGCCCCGGCACCGGCGAGGCGGCCCCCGCCTGCCCGGTCGACGTGGCGGCGCGCGACCTGCGCGACCTCGCCGATCGGCTCGGCTGCTGACCGCCCCTGCCAACGGCCCAGGATGCCGACGCATCGATCGCGATCCCGGGCAGGCCCGGGATCGACGGGGCCGTCGAGCCATCTCGAGTCTCCGATGCCAGATCAACGATCTGGCGGGAAATCGAGAACCCGGCGGTCCCTGGTCAGGACCGCCGGTATCAGCCCTCGCCGCGGGCCACCCGCGCCTCGTAGGCCGGCAGGTCGATCATGCCCTCGGCCTGCGCCCGCGCGGCGTCGTCCTCCGGCAGGACGTCCTGCAGGAGGTCGATGCGCTTCCACAGCGCCAGCGGCGTCTCGCGGCCCGCCTGCGGCACGTATCGGGAGGATCGCTCCTTGCGGTAGGTGTGGACGTAGCGCGGGCAGTTCACCCAGACCTTCGTCACCGCGACCCGGACGAGGTACTTCGCCTCCGGGAAGGCGGCGAGCAGGGGACCCTCGCGCTCCAGCCGCGCGGTGCCCTGCACGCGCAGCCGGTGCGGCGTCTCGAAGTCGATGAACAGCAGGCCGACCCGGCCCTGCCCCGCGATGTTGCCCACCGAGTAGAACATGCCGTTGCCGTCGTAGCCCGGGAAGACCAGGGTCCCGGCATCCGGAACCCGCACGAAGCCCGGCGCGCCGCCCTTGTAGGACACCGTCGGGTTGCCGTCCGGATCGACGGTCGAGAGGAAGAACATGTCCCGCGCCTCAATGAAGGCGCGCTCCTCGTCGCGGATCCCGGCGTGGACGAAGTCGGTGTCGAGCCAGTCGGCGAGCCGCGTCGTTCCGAACTCCTCCTGCAGGGCGCGGTGCGCCGCGGAGTAGAGCGAGCCCATGGTTCCTCCTCGTCCCGTTGGGCCGCCGGGGGCGGCCGGCCGGATCGTCGCCGGACGGCGTCCCGGGCGCAATCGGCCGGAAGTCCGGTCGGGTCATTCTCCCGCCGCACGATCGTCGCGGACCCGGGGACGAAAAAAGCCGGCCCCGCCTCCGCGGGGCCGGCTCGACGAACGGCGGCGGTTCGGGCCGCGCGGCCGATCAGTTCTTGGTCTTGTCGACCAGGGCCTTCTCCTTGATCCAGGGCATCATGCCGCGCAGGCGCTCGCCGACCTCCTCGATCGGGTGGGCGGCGTTGCGGGCGCGGGTGGCCTTGAACGAGGTCTGGTTGACCCGGTTCTCCAGCATCCAGTTGCGCGTGAAGGTGCCCGACTGGATGTCGGTGAGCACGCGCTTCATCTCGGCCTTGGTCTCGGGCGTGATGATGCGGGGACCCGTCACGTACTCGCCGTACTCGGCGGTGTTCGAGATCGAGTAGTTCATGTTGGCGATGCCGCCCTCGTAGATGAGGTCGACGATCAGCTTCACCTCGTGCAGGCACTCGAAATAGGCCATCTCGGGGGCGTAGCCGGCCTCGACCAGCGTCTCGAAGCCCGCCTTGATCAGCTCGACGAGACCGCCGCAGAGCACGACCTGCTCGCCGAACAGGTCAGTCTCGCATTCCTCCTTGAAGGTGGTCTCGATGATGCCGGCGCGGCCGCCGCCATTGGCCGAGGCGTAGGAGAGGCCGAGGTCGTGCGCGTTGCCGGAGGCGTCCTGCGCGATGGCGATCAGGGTCGGCACGCCGCCGCCGCGCAGGTACTCGGAGCGCACCGTGTGGCCCGGCCCCTTCGGGGCGACCATCAGCACGTCGAGGTCGGGCCGCGGCTCGATCAGGTTGAAGTGCACGTTGAGGCCGTGGGCGAACAGCAGCGCGGCGCCCTGCTTCATGTTGCCGTGCAGCGACTCGCGGTAGATGTCGCCCTGCAATTCGTCGGGGGTGAGCATCATGACGACGTCGGCCTGGGCGGCGGCCTCGGCCACCTCCATGACCTTGAAGCCCTCGGCCTCCGCCTTCTTGGCGCTGGCCGAGCCCTTGCGCAGGGCGATGACCACGTCCTTGACGCCCGAATCGCGCAGGTTCAGCGCATGGGCGTGGCCCTGGCTGCCGTAGCCGACGATGACGACCTTCTTGCCCTTGATGAGATTGATGTCGGCGTCGCGATCGTAATAGACCCGCATGGCGGCTCCCCCCTGTCTCGAGTTGGTGGAGGTGGATGGTTACGCTCCGGGCGCTGGAGCGGCCGTGCGATGCGGCGGCCTTTTAGCCGGGTGATCCGCGACAGGGAATAGGCTTGCGGCGGAAGCGGAGCCGGAAATGCGGTCCTGAAGGGCGGCCGGTGCGGCGCGGGCGCCGCTCACCACATGTCGAGGGCGACGCGGGCCTCGTCGGACATCCGGCTCTGGTCCCACGGCGGGTCGAACACCATCGTCACCTTGCAGCCCTGCACGCCGGGCACGGCCGAGACGGCGTTCTCGACCCAGCCCGGCATCTCGCCCGCCACCGGGCAGCCCGGGGCCGTCAGGGTCATGTCGATCGCCACGTGCCGATCGTCGGCGATGTCGACCTTGTAGATCAGGCCGAGTTCGTAGATGTCGGCCGGGATCTCGGGATCGTAGACGCTCTTGAGGGCGGCCACGATGCCGTCGGTCAGCCGGTCGATCTCCTCGGGCGGGAGAGCGGAGCCGGTCTCGGGCGCGGGTTCGGTCATTGGCGGGTCCTACGCGAACATCATCTCGGCCTTGGCGAGCGCCGCCACCAGCGCATCGACCTCGGCCTGCGTATTATACAATCCGAACGAGGCGCGACAGGTCGAGGTCGTGCCGAAGCGCGCGAGCAGCGGCATCGCGCAATGGGTTCCGGCCCGCACCGCCACGCCCTGGCGGTCGATCACGGTGGCGATGTCGTGGGCGTGCGCGCCCTTCATCTCGAAGGAGATCACCGCCCCCTTGTCGCGCGCCCGCCCGATGATCCGGACGCTGTTCATCTCGGACAGGCGCTGGTGGGCGTAGGCTGAGAGCGCCGCCTCGTGGGCGGCGATGCGCTCGCGGCCGAGTTCCATCATGAATTCGAGCGCGGCGCCCAGGCCCACCGCCTCGATGATCGCGGGCGTGCCGGCCTCGAAGCGGTGCGGGGGCTCGTTGTAGGTGATCGCGTCCTGCGTCACCGTCTGGATCATCTCGCCGCCGCCCTGGTAGGGGGGCAGCCGCTCCAGCCATTCCTTCTTGCCGTAGAGCACGCCGATGCCGGTCGGCCCGTAGACCTTGTGGCCGGTGAAGACGAAGAAGTCGCAGTCGAGCGCCTGCACGTCGATCGGCTGGTGCACCGCGCTCTGCGCCCCGTCGAGGAGCACCGGCACGCCGTGCGCATGGGCGATGCGCACGATCTCGCGGGCCGGCGTCACCGTGCCGAGCACGTTCGACATATGGGTGATCGCCACCATGCGGGTGCGCGGCGTGAACAGCTTTTCGTACTCCTCGACGAGGAAGTTGCCCTCGTCGTCCACCGGCGCCCACTTGATCACCGCGCCGCGGCGCTCGCGCAGGAAGTGCCAGGGCACGATGTTGGAGTGGTGCTCCATGATAGAGAGGATGATCTCGTCCCCCTCCCCGATCAGCCCGGCCCAGCCCATCGAGGACGCGACGAGGTTGTAGGCTTCGGTGGCGTTGCGGGTGAAGATGATCTCGTCGGTGGAGCGGGCGTTGAGGAACTGGCGCGTGGTCTCGCGGGCGCCCTCGAAGCCCTCCGTGGCGGCATTCGCCATGAAGTGCAGGCCGCGATGCACGTTGGCGTAGGCCGTCTCCATCGCGTTCGTCATGGCGTCGATCACCGCCCGCGGTTTCTGCGCGGAGGCGGCGTTGTCGAGGTAGACGAGCGGCTTGCCGTAGACGGTCTGCGACAGGATCGGGAACTGCGTCCGGATCGCCGCGACGTCGTAGGGCTGCAGGACGGGTGCGTTCATCGCCATCTCTTTGTTCGTCTGGGCGGCGGGGCCGGCCCGGTGCCGGCCCCGTCCGGGGCTCACCGGCGGCCGGCGAGCCAGGTCTCCACGACGCCGATCATCGCCTCGCGGGCGTCCTCGTGGGTGATCGCTTCCAGCGCCTCGCCGAGGAAGGCCTGGACCAGCAGGCCCTCGGCCTCCGGCCGCGGCAGGCCGCGGGCCATGAGGTAGAACAGCAGGTCGTCGTCGATCGCCCCGCAGGTCGCGCCGTGGCCGCAGGCCACGTCGTCCGCGAAGATCTCCAGCTCCGGCTTGTTCATCATCTGCCCCTCGTCGGAGAGGAGGAGGCAGTCGGACTTCATCTTGCCGTCGGTCTTCTGGGCGACCTGCTGGACGATGATCTTGCCCTGGAACACGCCGGTGGCGTCGCCGTCGATCACGGTCTTGAACTGCTCGCGGCTCACCCCGCCGACCGCCGCGTGGTCGGCGAGCAGCGTCGAATCCGCGAGCTGCCCGTCGCCCAGCATCGTCGCGCCGTTCACCGCCGCCGTGGCGTCGTCGCCCGCGAACAGCAGGTAGATCTGGTGGCGGGAGAACACCGCGCCGGCCGCCACGTTGACGGTCTCGATGTGCGACTTCGCGCCGAGCCGCACCGAGATGGTCGAGAGCGCCACGGCCTGCGCGCCCTCGGCGTTGAGCCGGGTGTGGCGCAGAACCGCCCCGTCCGCGACGATGGCGTCGAGGGCGTCGTTCGGCTGGTAGGCGACGCCGCCCGGACCCTCGTGGCTCTCGAACAGGGTGAACTCCGCCCCCTCCTCCAGCACCACCAGGGTGCGGGTTGCGGTGGAGAACGCCTCCGTGCCGGTGGCGACGAAGCGCAGGTGCAGCGGCCGCTCGACCTTGGCGCCCGCGGCGACCCGGATCAGCGCGCCGTCCGCCATGAAGGCGGTGTTGAGCTGGTAGATCGGGTTCTCGTTGGCCTGCGCCACCGGGGCGAAGCGCTGGGTGAGCGGGTCGCCGTCGGTCAGCGCCTCGGTGAGCGGCGTCACCGCGACCCCGGCCGGCAGCGCGCCGAGATCCGAGAGCGCCGGGACGAGGTGGCCGTTGACGAAGGTCAGCCGCGCGGCCTCGGCCTCGGCAAACCCCTTCGCGGTCTTGACCGCCTCGCGCGCCGCCTCGGCGGAGGGCGCCTCGGCCGGCGGAGCGGCCTCGCGCAGGGCCGCGCGCAGGTCGGTGTACTTGAACGCCTCGACCCGGCGATGCGGCAGGCCGGCGGCCTCGAAGAAGCGGAACGCCTCCTCGCGGGCGATGGCCGAGCCCGGCAGCTTCAGCCGCCGGACCTCGAACAGCTTCGACAGGCCGGTCTCGGCCGCCGTGCGCAGCGTGGTGATGTCCGCCATGGTCACGCCGCCTCGGTCGCGCGGTACTCGGCGTAGCCGCTGGCTTCGAGTTCGAGCGCCAGCTCCTTGCCGCCGGACTTCACCACCCGGCCCTGCGACATGACGTGCACGGTGTCGGGCACGATGTGGTTGAGCAGGCGCTGGTAGTGGGTGATGACGAGGAAGCTGCGGTTCTCGGCGCGCAGCGCGTTCACGCCCTCCGAGACGATGCGCAGCGCGTCGATGTCGAGGCCGGAATCGGTCTCGTCGAGGACGCAGAAGCGCGGCTGCAGCAGCGCCATCTGCAGGATCTCCATGCGCTTCTTCTCGCCGCCGGAGAACCCGACGTTCAGCGCGCGCTTGAGCATGTCGCGGTCGATCTCGAGCTGCTCGGCCGCGCCGTAGACGCGGCGCATGAAGTCGGGGGTCGACAGCTCCTCCTCGCCGCGCGCCTTGCGCTGCGCGTTCAGCGCCGCCTTCAGGAACGTCATGGTGGCGACGCCCGGGATCTCCAGCGGGTACTGGAAGGCCAGGAACAGGCCCGCCGCCGCGCGCTCGTCGGGCGCCATCTCCAGGATGTTCTCGCCGTCGAGCAGCACCTCGCCGTCGAGCACCTCGTAATCTGCCTTGCCGGCGATCACGTAGGACAGGGTCGACTTGCCCGAGCCGTTCGGACCCATGATGGCCGCTACCTCGCCATCGTTCACGGTGAGGTCGAGGCCGTTGAGAATGCGCTTGTCCTCGATCTGCACGACGAGGTTCTTGATTTCGAGCATCGGATTCCAGAGTCCTTCGAAGTGGTTGAGCCGACACCGCGGGACGGAGCTGGCCGTCGGTCGACGGCCGGCGCGGGGCGCAGGCCGTCCCGGGCAGGTCCGCCGCGGGTCGCGCTGTTGCGGATGGCGGCGGGAGCAGGGCCCGCTGCGCCGGGCTGCCTCAGCCCACCGAGCCTTCCAGGCTGATCGAGATCAGCTTCTGGGCCTCGACCGCGAACTCCATCGGCAGCTGCTGCAGCACGTCGCGCACGAAGCCGTTGACGATCAGCGCCCGCGCCTCCTCCTCGCCCAGTCCCCGCTGCTGGCAATAGAACAGCTGCTCCTCGGAGATCTTGGAGGTGGTGGCCTCGTGCTCGAACACCGCGGTCGCGTTCTTCGACTCGATGTAGGGCACGGTGTGCGCGCCGCACTGATCGCCGATCAGCAGGGAATCGCAGTTGGTGAAGTTGCGGGCGTTCGTCGCCTTCCGGTGCGCCGAGACGAGGCCCCGGTAGGTGTTCTGCGACCGGCCGGCCGAGATGCCCTTCGAGATGATCCGGCTCGTGGTGTTCTTGCCGAGATGGATCATCTTGGTGCCGGAATCGACCTGCTGCATGCCGTTCGACACCGCGATCGAGTAGAACTCGCCCTGCGAGCCGTCGCCGCGCAGGATGCAGGACGGGTACTTCCAGGTGATGGCCGAGCCGGTCTCGACCTGCGTCCACGAGATCTTCGAGTTGGTGCCGCGGCAATCGCCGCGCTTGGTCACGAAGTTGTAGATGCCGCCGCGGCCCTGCGCGTCGCCCGGATACCAGTTCTGCACCGTCGAGTACTTGATCTCGGCATCGTCCAGCGCGACGAGCTCGACCACCGCGGCGTGAAGCTGGTTGTCGTCGCGGCGGGGCGCGGTGCAGCCTTCGAGGTAGGAGACGTAAGAGCCCTTGTCGGCGATGATCAGGGTGCGCTCGAACTGGCCCGTGTCACGCTCGTTGATGCGGAAATAGGTCGACAGCTCCATCGGGCAGCGCACGCCCGGCGGGATGTAGACGAACGACCCGTCCGAGAACACGGCCGAGTTCAGGGTCGCGAAGAAGTTGTCGGTCACCGGCACGACCGAGCCGAGGTACTTGCGCACCAGCTCGGGATGCTCGCGCAGCGCCTCGGAGATCGGCATGAAGATGACGCCGGCCTTGGCGAGTTCGGCCTTGAAGGTGGTGGCCACCGAGACCGAGTCGAACACCGCGTCCACCGCCACGCGGTTCTGCGGCGCGATGCCTTCCAGCGCCTCCACCTCGCGCAGCGGGATGCCGAGCTTCTCGTAGGTCTTGAGGATCTCGGGATCGATCTCGTCGAGCGACTGCGCCGCCTTCCGCTTCGGGGCCGCGTAGTAGTAGAGGTTGTCGTAGTCGATCTTGTCGTACGAGACCCGCGCCCACTCCGGCTCCTTCATCGTCAGCCAGCGGCGATAGGCGTCAAGGCGCCATTCCAGCATCCATTCCGGCTCGTCCTTCTTGGCCGAGATGAAGCGGATCACGTCCTCGGAGAGGCCCCTCTCGGACTTCTCCATCTCGATCGTGGTCTCGAACCCGTACTTGTACTGATCCACGTCGATGGCACGAACGCGATCGATCGTCTCCTGCACTGCAGGCATACCCGTCTCCTACCGCTGACGGCTTCAAGGGCCGCGGGTTGATGACACGGCCGGTGCGGGGCGCGCGCTCACGCGGCCCTCTCCCGGCGCTTATATAGGGACGAAATCAGCCGATCGAAGACCGCCAGGAAGCGATCCACGTCCGATGGCCGGCTGTTCCATCCCAAACTCACGCGCAACGCCCCGGCGGCGAGCGCCGCCGGCACGCCCATGGCGGCGAGCACCGTCGAGCGGCCGACCTTGCCGGAGGCGCAGGCCGAGCCCGACGAGACCGCGACCCCGTCGAGATCGAGCGCGATCAGCGCGGTCGCCGCCTCCAGCCCCGGCACCGCGAAGCAGGCCGTGTTGGGCAGGCGCTCCGCCCCCTCCCCGAACACCACCGCGTCCGGTGCCCGGGCGCGGATCCCGGCCTCCAGCGCGTCGCGCAGGCCCGCGAGGCGCCGGGCCTCCTCCGCCTGCGCCCGCCCGGCGATCTCGGCCGCGACGCCCGCCCCCACGAGGCCGGCCACGTTCTCGGTGCCGCCGCGCAGGCGCGCCTCCTGCCCGCCGCCGCGGTGGAACACCGGATCGAGGGTGAGCCCGGGCGCGAGCACCAGCGCACCGACGCCCTTCGGCCCGGCGAACTTGTGCGCCGACAGGCTCAGCGCATCGAGGCCGGAGGTCGCCGCCTCCAGGGGCAGGCGCCCGGCCGCCTGGACCGCGTCGCTGTGGACGAGCGCCCCGCCGTGGCGGCGGGCGAGCGCCACCACCGCGTCGAGGGGCTGGACCACGCCGGTCTCGTTGTTGGCCGCCTGGACCGAGAGCAGCACGCCCTCGCCCGCGAGCGCGCCGAGGCGCGCCTCCAGCCAGGCGAGATCGATCACGCCGCGGCGGTCGACCGGGATCAGGTCGGTCGCCTCGGGCGCGAAACGATGGCCGGCGAGCACGCAGGGGTGCTCGGTGGCGCCGACGATGAGGCGCGTCGGCGCAGGCCCGTCGCGCCGCCGCAGGCCCCCGGACAGGGCGGCGTTGGCCGCCTCGGTGCCGCCGCTCGTGAACACCACGCTGCCGGGCGCCGTGCCCGCCAGGGCGGCGATGCGCGCGCGCGCCGTCTCCACGGCCGCCCGGGCGGCCTGGCCCTCGCGGTGGATCGAGGAGGCGTTGCCCGGCAGGTCGAGGAGCGCGCGCGCGACCGCCTCCGCCACCTCCGGCCGCACCGGCGCGGTGGCGTTGTGGTCGAGATAGGTGCGCGGTCCTGTCTCCATCCGCCGATTTCCTTTGCCTTGCCCCCGGGTGGGCGTGCTAAGGCGCCAGCCCAACACGCTTTCCGCACGCCGCCGGGCGGCAGGCGAGTGGCCTGCGTTCGTCCCGGCCACTCTGTTTGGAATTGTTCTAATCGGTTAGAACCATTCTAAGGGTGCTTGTAGGCGAGCGCGTCCCCGAGTCAAGGCTGGCGCCCTGACCGGACGCAGGCGCCCTGCGTCCCTCAGCCGCGAGGCCAAGCCCAAGAGGTTCGTGAATGCCCGAGGTCATCTTCGCCGGTCCGGCTGGCCGCCTGGAGGGACGCTATCAGGCGCCCAAGCAGAGAGGCGCCCCGATCGCCATCGTGCTGCATCCGCACCCGCAATTCGGCGGCACGATGAACAACCAGATCGTCTACAACCTGTTCTACACGTTCGCGAATCGCGGCTTTGCGGCCCTGCGCTTCAACTTTCGCGGCGTCGGCCGCAGCCAGGGCTCCTTCGACCACGGCGCGGGCGAACTCTCGGACGCGGCCGCCGCCCTCGACTGGGTGCAGGCGGTCAACCCGGAGGCGCGGGCCTGCTGGATCGCGGGCGTGTCCTTCGGCTCGTGGATCGGGATGCAGCTCCTGATGCGCCGGCCGGAGGTGGAGGGCTTCATCTCCATCGCCGCGATGGCCAACCGCTACGATTTCAGCTTCCTCGCCCCCTGCCCCTCCTCGGGCCTGTTCGTGCACGGCTCGGAGGACCGGGTGGCGCCGGCCCGCGAGGTGATGCCGGTGATCGAGAAGGTGAAGACCCAGAAGGGCGTGATCATCGAGCACCAGGTCGTCGAGGGCGCCAACCACTTCTTCGACGGCAAGATCGACGAACTGACCCAGACGGTGGAGACCTACCTCGACAAGCGCCTCGGCAAGAAGGACGAGGCGGCCGCGTAGGGGCCATCCTGCGCCTCTCCGCGCAGGAGGGACACCGGATGGCGCCAGTCGCCGCCGGAACGGGCCACGCGCGGCCGATCTCCGCGCGCGCCTTCCGGGCCTTCCAGGCCACGCGCCCGGATGGCGGGCGGTGGGAGCTGATCGCAGGACGTCCGGTGATGAGGGCGCCCCGGCCCCGGCCCACAACCGGATCGCCGGGAATCCGGAACGCCTTCTGAACGCTGCGTTGTCCGCGCACGATCCGGGCCGGCTCGCCAACCAGCGGCCCGGACTCGAGATCGGCCAGCCGGACGTCGCGGTGATCGACGCCAACTTCGCGCCGGGCCAGCGCTTCGTGGACCGGGCCTGTCTGCTGGCCGAGATCGTCTCGGCGAGCGATCGGGACGTGGTGTCCGGCGGTGCCGAACCCTGGCTCACGGTCAAGCGCCGCCTCGGTCTTGCTCGTGCGCTTGAGCGCCATCAGCTGTTCGGCGAGCGCGTTGACCTGCGGGTCCTTGACGTCGAGCGCCTTGGCGATCGGTTCGGATATCCTGACTGTTCTCAAAGGATATCCCGCCGGGCGTCCAGGCCGCACCCGCGCCGGATCAGGCCGCGTGCACCACCGGCACCGCGGGCGAGCCCTCCCATTCCGAGTTCGCGGGGATCGACTCGCCCTTCATGATCACGGTGAGCGGGCGCAGGCGCGCGTAGTCGCCGACCTCCGTGTCGTACAGCACCGTGGCGAAGGCCCCGACCGTGACGCCGGTGCCGACCTCGACCCGGCCGACCTTCATCACCCGGTCCTCGTAGAGGTGGGTCTGCAGGGCCGACATGCGGTTGACCACCGAGAAGTCGCCGATCGTCACGCAGTCGAACTCGGTGATGTCGGTCGAGAGCAGGCACACGCCCTGGCCGGTCCGGGTGCCGAACAGGCGCAGCACCCAGGGCAGGAAGGGCGTGCCCATCAGGTGCTCCAGCAGCACCTTGCCGGCGAGGCCCCAGTACATCACCGCCACCGCCTCGGTGCGCATCGCCCACCACGACCACATCGGGTGCATGCCGGGCCGGTAGGCGCCCATCAGCAGCCACTTGACCGCCACGACGACGAGCGTCTGCAGCACCGCGATCACGAGGCTGACGGCCAGGAACCCGAAGGCCAGCCCGGTCCAGTCGCCCGCCAGGATCGCGGGATAGAACACGAAATCGATCGCGATGATCGCGAAGGTGATGAACAGCATCGGCGAGAAGGACGAGGTGAAGGCCTCGAACACGCCGCGCCCAATGCGGGGCCAGATCCCGGGCTCGAAGGTCTGGCGCTGGCCGACGGCGACCCGCTGCCGCGTCGGCAGCTTGATCGGCGGCGAGCCGAACCACGTGTCGCCCGGGGCCATGCGGTCGTTGGCCGGAGGCTTCGACTTGATGCCGATCAGCACGTCGTCCGGGATGGTGGCGCCCGGCGGCACCACCGCGTCGTTGCCGACGAACACCCGGGCGCCGGTGCTGACCGGTTCCAGCGTCATGTAGCCGTGGCGCACCTCCTCCTCGCCGTACACGACCTCGTCAGCGATGAAGTTGCGCGCCCCCACGCTGGCGAGGTCGTAGCGGCCCGCGAGGTTGGTGGAGATCTCGGCCCCCTGCCCCATCCCGGCGCCCATCAGCCGGTACCACGCCCGCATGTAGACCGTGGCGAAGAGCGAGGAGAGCGTCTCCAGCATCACCTCGGCGGCCAGCGCCACCGCCCATTTGCGCAGGTAGACGCCGCTGTGCAGCGGGTAGCGGCCCGCGCGCAGGCGCGGCAGCACCACCCAGCGGATCGCCGCGATCAGGAAGACCGTTCCGGCCGTCATCAGCATGGCGGTCGGCCAGGTGAGGAGCGGCAGGTAGTAGTGGTAGTCGATGTCGGTGAGCTCGCCGAGCCGGTCGCTGATCTGGTCGAAGATGTAGAAGGCCGGGAAGATCGGCAGCAGGCCGATGGCCGGCACCGCCGCGAGCAGGAGCGCGTAGGCGAGGAGAAAGGCGGCCTTGCGCGGCCTCGAGACGGACGGCGCCTCGGGGAGCGCCGCGACGTCGACCGTGCCGACCTTGCAGCCGGGCGAGCCGTCCCAGACCTCCGCCTCGCCCACCTGGGTGCCGGCCGGAATCGTGGTCAGGTCGGCGATCTCGGCATGGTCGCCGATCCGGGCGCCGTGCCCGATGACGCAGGACGTGCCGATCGAGACCCCGTCCCCGATCGCCACCCGGCCGATCACCAGTTCGTGGCCCACCACCTCCGCGTTGGCGATGACGCAGCGCCCGCCGAGCGACGCGCCACTGCCGATGCTCAGCAGGTCCGGCGCGCCGATGTCGATGTCCGACACGATGGCGTCGCGGCCGACCTTGGCCCCGAGGAGCCGCAGGTAGAGGCGGATCATCGGCGAGCCCTGGAGCCACTTCACGTGGACGAGGGGGGTGAGGCGCTGGGTCAGCCACCAGCGAAAGTAGTAGACGCCCCAGAGCGGATAGCGCCCGGGCTGCGTGCGCCCGAGCACCAGCCACTTCGTGGCGATGGCGATCAGCGCCGTGACGGCGTTGAGCCCGACATAGACGAGCAGCAGGACCGCCATCTCGCCGAAGAAGCCGAGCTCGCCGCCCGTGATCAGCAGGTAGGTGACGAAGATGCCGAGCCATTGCGCCGTCGAGAGCGCGATGATGAAGGGCAGCACCAGCCCCTGCGCGAGGCCGCACAGGAAGCGGCGCGCCAGCGGCGGGGGGGCGAAGGAGAGGTCGTGCTGGGCGGTCTCGGCGCCGACGCCGCCGGTGCGCGCGATCAGGCTGTCGGCCATCGCCCGCAGGGTGCGGTGGGCGTAGACGTCCTGCAGCGTGATCGAGGCCAGCGCCGGCACCGCGCGCACGCCCGACACGAACCGGGCGGCCAGAAGCGAGTGGCCGCCGAGATCGGTGAAGAAATCGGCCTCGAAGGGGATCGCCTGATCGCCGAAGGCGCGCTTGGCGGCGGCGAGCAGCGCCGCCTCGGTCTCGTTGCGCGGCTCCTCCTGCTCGCCCGTGGAGGCGGGCTGCGTCAGCGGCAGGGCGCGCAGGGCCTTGCGGTCGACCTTGCCGGAGGCGGCGAGCACCGGCAGGCCGGCGACCAGCTCGAAATGCCCCGGCACCATGTAGGGCGGCATCTCCTGACCGAGCTGCGCGCGCAGGCGCGGCGTCTCGATCACGGCGCCGCGCTCCGGCACCAGGAAGGCCACCAGCCGGTCGACGCCGTCGTCCTGGCGCAGCACCACGGCGGCCTGCCCGATGCCCGCCTGCGCCCGGATGCGCGTCTCGATCTCGCCGAGTTCGACCCGGAAGCCGCGGATCTTGACCTGATCGTCGATGCGGCCGTGGAAGTGGATGCGCCTCTGCGGATCGAGCGAGACCGCGTCGCCGGAGCGGTAGAGCACCGGGTCCTGGCCGTCGCCGCCGAAGGGATTGCGGATGAACTTCTCCGCCGTCAGGTCGGGCCGGGCGAGGTAGCCCGCGGCCACGCCCGGGCCGCCGATCAGGAGTTCGCCCTGGACGCCCGGCCCCACCAGCGCCAGCGTCTCGTCGGCGATGTAGGCGGTGTAGTTGGGAATCGGCCCGCCGATCGTCACCGGCTCGCCGGGACGGATCTCGGCCGCGGTGGCGACCACCGTCGCCTCGGTCGGGCCGTAGGTGTTGAACAGGCGCCGCCCCGGCGTCGCCCAGCGCGCCACCAGCGGCTCGGGCAGCGCCTCGCCGCCGAGCAGGATCAGCCGCAGGGAGGGCACGTCCCGGGTCATCAGCGCGAGGAGCGTCGGCACCGTGTCGAGCACGGTGATCCCGGCCTCCGTGAGGAGGCCGGGCAGCGCCTCGGCGTCGCCCATCATCGTCGGGCTCGCCACGAACAGCGTCGCGCCCACGAGGTAGGGAACCCAGATCTCCTCCATCGAGAGATCGAAGGCCACGGAGGCGCCCTGGAACACCACGTCCTCCGGCACGACGCCGTAGAGGTCGTTGGCCGAGCGCAGGAAATGGCAGATGTTGCGGTGGCTGATGACGATGCCCTTGGGCATGCCGGTCGAGCCCGAGGTGTAGATCAGGTAGGCGGCGTGGTCGGGCGTGAGGCCGGCGGCGCGCAGGTCGGGGGCCGGGCCGCGCGCCTCGCCCGCCACCTCGGCCGGCGTCAGCGCCGGCCGGCCTGCCGGCGCACGGGCCTGCAGCGCCGGCGAGACCACCAGCGCCTTGGCGCCCGCATCCTCCAGGCAGATGGCGACCCGGTCGGCCGGCGCCTCGGCGTCGAAGGGCAGCCACGCCGCGCCCGCCTTGGTGATGCCGATCTGCGCGATGAGCAGATCCGGCGCGCGTGCCATCCACAGGCCGACCACGTCGCCCGGCCCGATGCCGCGGGCGGCCAGCCCGCTCGCGATCGCGTCCGAGCGCGCATCGACCTCCGCGTAGGAGAGGCTTGCGCGTGCGGCGTCCGCCCCGTCGATCAGGGCCGGGTGGTCGGGCCGCCGCCGCACCGTGTCGCGGAAGATCTCGGCCAGCACCTCGTCCCGCAGGAGGTCCGGCCGCACCGGCCCGCGCAGGACGGCCGGCGGAGTCTGGATCGGGCGGGCGGTCTGACTCATCGTCTGCTCCACGGGCGGGGAACGACGCCGCGAACGGCGGCGCGGTTCCGGGCCGTCGGGCCGCCGGCAGGGCGCGGCGGGATGCGAAGGGCGGGGTCCTGGAGCACGGCGGTGGCGCGCAAGGTGGACGGGAACGGGGCCGGTTCGTGGCGGAGCGGCGGCAGGCCGGTCCCGCCCCGCATGTGGCTTACCGCGCCGGCTCCGCCCGCGTCCACCGGGAAGCGGGTCGCGGGACTGCTGACCCCGCCGCGCGGCCGCCGTCAGGCGCGCGCGATCGGCGCCACCCTGTGGGGTGGCCGCAACAGGGATGCGGACGATGAGGGCTGCGCCGCGCCTTAGGCCCTCAGGGCGTAGACCGGGGAGGCGTCCGGCGCTTCAGGCGTCCCGGGCATCAGGCTGGCGCCGAGCTGGCGCGCGGCGAACTCGATGAAGGCGCGGGCCTTGGCGGGCATCAGGCGCGAGGTCGTGACGATCGAGACCGGGAGCGGCGGGCCGCTCCAGTCGGGCAGGACGCGCACCAGGGCGCCGGCCCTCAGGTCGGCCTCGGCGTCGAGGAGCGGCAGGAGGGCGAGGCCGCGCCCGTCGAGGGCGAAGCGCCGCGCGAGCGGCGGGCTGTTGCAGGACACCGCCCCGCTCACCGTGACGGTGCGCGTCTCGCCCGCGCGCGACAGCCGCCATGAGGCCTGGACCGAGGTCTGGCCCGCCACCACGGCGGCGTGCCGCGCGAGATCCTCCGGCAGGGTCGGCATCCCGGTGCAGGCGAGGCCGTCCGGCGCGCCGAACACGCCCGTGGCGAGGCGCCCGACGCGGCGCGCGATCATCGAGGCTTCGCGCGGCTCGTCGGTGACCAGCGCGAGGTCGTAGCCCTCCGCCGCGAGGTCGGCCACCGCGGGCCGCAGGTCGAGATGGACCCGGACGTGCTCGTGCTCGCTCATGAAGCCCGCCACCACGGCGGGCAGGTGGTCGAACGCCCAGCCGTCCGGCGGGGCGGCGATGCGCAGGAGCCCGCTCGGTCCCCGTGCCTGGGCGATCAGCTCGTCGAAGCTGCGCTGCGCCTCCTCGACGAGGCGGAGCGCCTGTTCGTAGTAGGCCTCGCCATACGGGGTGAGCACCAGCTTGCGCGTGGTCCGGTCGAGGAGGCGCAGGCCGATCGTCGCTTCGAACTGGGTTATGCGCCGGGAGAGGGACGAGATCGGCACGTCGAGGGCCGCCGCGGCTTGGCTGAAGCTCTTGCGCTTCGCCACCTCGACGAACAGGGCCATGTCGCGCAGCACTTGCGGATGAGCCAAACCGACCTCCGGAACCGGGCGCGGACGCAGCGTCACGCCGATCGGAGATTGCCTCTCTAGGTGTGCTTTTTCAACTCTAGATGCGGATTTTTCCTCCGCTGAACAGCGCATTCCGTCACGGGAGAAACGCAGTTTTCCATGATCACGCGATGTTTCCGGGCCGGCGCGCCGGCGGCCGCAGGATCAGGTGCGGTCGGGCGGCGAGCAGCGTGCCGGCCGCGAACACCGCGGCGGCCAGGGCCGCCGTCCCGGCGAGCCCGAGGAGCGGCCCGGCCGCGCCCGCGGCGGCCGCTCCCGCGACGCTGCCGAGATTGAGCACCGCCATGTAGAGCTCGAACTGGGTCGCGGCGCTGCCGCTGCCGCGGCTCGCGCCCATCACGGCGGGCACCAGCGCGACGACGAGGAGCGCCGGGGGCAGGCTCGCCAGGGCGAGGATCAAGGCTCCCGCCTCGCCGGCCCGCCCGGTGGCGATCAGCAGGGCGATCCCGCCGAAGGCGGCGCAGCAGGCGAGGAGCAGCCCGCGCAAGGCCCGCGCCGGACCCGCCCGGTCGGCCCAGATCCCGACCGCGAGGGCGCCGAGCGTGCCGGCCAGCAGGCCGAGACCGGCCTGCGCCCGCGACAGGGCGCCCGAGTCCCAGCCGAACTCCTGCACCAGGGCGACCCCCAGACGGACCTCGAACAGCGCCAGACCGAAATCGATGGCGAAGCAGAGCGCGAGGAGACGCAGGGCCTGGGGCCGCCGCATCGAGGCGAGGAGGCGGCGCAGGAAGCGCCCGAGCGGCCTGCGCCGGTCCGGTCCGGCGGCGGCGCGGGCGCGGGCCGGCCAGATCAGCGCGTCGCCCGGCGCCTCGCGCACCGTCACCGCGAGCAGGCCCGCGAGCCCGCTCGCAGCGAGCAGGATCCGGACGCTCGCCGCAAAGCCGAGGCTCGCGAGCGACCACGAGAACAGCAGCGTGCCGGCCGCGGTGCCGAGCACGAACCCGGCCCGGGTGCAGGCGCTGGTGCGGCCGAGTTCGGATTTGGGCACGTGGTCGAGGATCAGGCGGTCGGCGGCGGTGTCCATCAGGGCCGCGAAGGCGCTGTGCAGGCAGAACACCGCCCCCACGAGGCCGAGCGACCGCTCGTCCGGGACGAGCAGCAGCAGCGCGAGCGCGGCCTGCGCCCCGAGCAGCCCGGCGATCAGCCACACCCGGCGCCGGCCGAGACGGGAGGCGCGCGCCCGGTCGAGGAGCGGACCCCAGAGCAGCGGCTGCACCGCCCAGGGCAGGCCCGCGAGGGCGAAGTGCCCGCCGACCTCCGCGGCCGAGAGCCCGACCCCGGCATAGTGGTTGGCGAGCGCCGTGAGCGAGAAGCCGGCGACGAGACCCTGGTAGAGATAGGCCGCCAGGAAGGCGGCGTAGCGCCCCGCGGGGTGCGCCAGGGTGGGGGCGGCGATCATCCGGGCCATCTCCGGGCTCCTCGGCCGCCCCTCCCGGCGGGCCTCGCATCCTGGCATGTCGCGCCGCCCCTGGCGCGGTTGACGCCGCGGTGCCCGGCGGGGCAACACCGCCGCGCCGGCGGCGAGGACGTCGGCGGAACACCGGAGCCCGGCATGTCCCACCCCGTCTCCCCGCTCGCGCTGCAGACCTATCCCGACCTGCCGCCCATCGCGGGCGTCCGGCTGGCGACCGCCCAGGCGGGCATCCGCTACAAGGGCCGGACCGACGTCCTGTTCCTGCTGATGGAGCCCGGCACGCGCGCCGCGGGCGTGTTCACGCGCTCGAAATGCCCCTCGGCCGCGGTGGATTGGTGCCGGGAGCAGCTGGGCGGCGGCGCGGCGCGGGCGCTCGTGGTCAATTCCGGCAACGCCAACGCCTTCACGGGCCTGAAGGGCCGCGAGGCGGTGGCGCGCACCGCCGCCATCGCCGCGCGGGCGGCCGGCTGCGCCCCCGAGGAGGTGTTCGTCGCCTCCACGGGCGTGATCGGCGAGCCGCTCGATGCCGGCAAGTTCGAGGGCGTGCTGGAGGACTGCGCGGGCCGGGCCGGATCCGGGGCCTCGCACTGGACCGAGGCCGCCCGCGCGATCATGACGACCGACACCTTCCCGAAGCTCGCCACGCGCCGCGCGCGGATCGGCGACACGGAGGTGACCCTCAACGGCATCGCCAAGGGCGCGGGCATGATCGCTCCCGACATGGCGACCATGCTCTCCTTCGTGTTCACGGACGCGGTGCTCGACGCGCCGGTGCTGCAGCACCTGCTCGCCCGCGGCACGCGGCAGAGCTTCAACTGCGTGACGATCGACGGCGACACCTCCACCTCGGACACGCTGATGCTGTTCGCCACCGCCAAGGCCGGCAACGCGCCGGTCGCGGACCCGGCCAATCCGCGCCTCGCGGCCTTCGCCGCCGCCCTCGACGACCTGCTGATCGAATTGGCGCAGCTCGTCGCCCGCGACGGCGAGGGCGCGCGCAAGTTCGTGACCGTGGAGGCCGAGGGCGCCGTGGACGACGCCTCGGCGCACCGCATCGCCCTGTCGATCGCCAACTCGCCGCTCGTGAAGACCGCGGTGGCGGGCGAGGACGCCAATTGGGGCCGCGTGGTGATGGCGGTGGGCAAGGCCGGCGAGCCGGCGGACCGCGACCGGCTCGCGATCTGGTTCGGCGACGTGCGGGTCGCGGTCGCGGGCGCGCGCGATCCGGCCTACGACGAGGCGGCGGCGAGCGCCGTGATGCAGCGGCCGGAGGTGACGATCCGGGTCGATCTCGGCCTCGGCACGGGCCGGGCGCGGGTGTGGACCTGCGACCTCACCAAGGCCTATGTCGAGATCAACGGGGATTACCGCTCGTGAGGCGCCCGGCCGCGCCAACCCTCGCCCTGCTGGCCTGGGCGCTCGCCGCGCCGGTGCTCGCCGCGCCCGCGGCCGCCGAGGAGGGGCGCATCACGGTTGTCGGGCGCGCCAGCGTCGAGGCCGTGCCGGACTACGCGACGGTGGAGATCGCGGTGGAGAGCCGCGGGCCGACCGCGGCCGCGGCCCTCGACCAGAACTCGGCGGCGGCCCAGAAGGTGATCGCCTTCGCCAAGGAGTTCGATGCCGAGGTCTCGACCACGGCGGTGGTGCTGCAGCCGGTGACGCGCCCGGTGCGCGACGCGCGGGGCCAGGAGGCGCCCGACGGCTATCGGGCCCTCAACGTCGTCCACATCCGCCTGAAGGCTCTGGCGCGGCTCGGCGAGCTGATGCGCCGCAGTCTCGACGGCGGCGCCGACCGCATCGGGGGCGTCAGCTTCGGGCTGCTCGATCCGGCCAGGACCGAGGACGAGGCCCGCGCGGCGGCCGTGCGGGACGCGATCCGCCAAGCCCGGGGCCTCGCCGAGGCGGCGGGCGTGCGGCTGGGCGCGGTGGAGCGGATCGTCTCGCCGGCCCGGACCGAAGGGGCGGTCTATGCCAGCCGCACCCTCGCCGCGAAGGCGCGCGCGCCGAGCGTGCCGCTCGAGGCCGGCACCGTGACGGTGGAGGCGGCCGTCGAGGCGACGTGGCGCATCGCGGGCGCGCCTTGAGCGGAAGGGCACCGGGCGATTCCGCTCAAGGCTTTCGCTGGTGCCTCATTCGCCGAACCGGTGACCACGTCGGCCAATGACGCGCGGGCGGCTCGCCGCTTTCCAAACGCGCCGCGCCGCGCTAACCGCCGCGCATGGCCGATCCCGTCCCGCTCAAGCTCCTTCTCGTCGTCGCCGTCGCGCTCGTGGATGCGGACGGGCGGGTGCTGCTGGCGCAGCGTCCCCCCGGCAAGACGCTCGCCGGCCTGTGGGAGTTTCCCGGCGGCAAGATCGAGCCGGGCGAGCGGCCCGAGGAGACGCTGATCCGCGAACTCGCCGAGGAACTCGGCATCCGGGTGAAGGAGGCCTGCCTCGCCCCCCTCACCTTCGCGAGCCATGCCTACGAGAGCTTCCATCTCCTGATGCCGCTCTACGTCTGCCGGCGCTGGGAGGGCTTCGTGCAGCCCCGCGAGGGACAGGCGCTGAAATGGGTGCGCCCGCGCGACCTCGCGACCTACCCGATGCCGCCCGCCGACCTGCCGCTGCTGCCGGCGCTGGTCGATCTCCTCGGCCCCTGAGCGGCGGCCCGCATCCTCCGGCTCATGCGCGATGCCTTCGGCATGGCGGATCCGGGCTCGGCTCACGCGTGCGGAGCCGAGGCTCCGCCGCGCATCAGACCGTGAACTCCTCGATCGCGTCGACCTTGTTCGGGTAGAAGGCGATGCGGTCCTTGATCGCGGCCACCGGCGGATAGGGCGCCTCGTAGCTCCACACGGCGTTCGCCCGCTCCACGCCCCCCGCGGTGAGCGAGTAGTAGCTCGCATCCCCCTTGTAGGGGCAGTGCGTGGCGTGGCTCGTGCGCTCGTACAGGTCCCAGGCGGCGTCCTCGCGCGGGATGTACTGCACGGGCGGCAGCCCGGCCTCCCGCAGGGTCAGCGCCCGGGTGGTCTCGGCGACGATGACCCCGCCGAGCAGCACGCGGATGCGGTGCGGGTTCGGCGTGATGGTGATCGGATGGTCGGGGCCGGGTTCCCTCATGACGAACTCCTGTGCTCGGTGGTGCCCAGCGCGTCGGCGAGGCGCATCCTGGCGCTGCCGGGCCGGAGGGGCTTCTGCTGGCTCTCGTGCGGCACCCAGCCCGAGAGCCAGATCATCTCGAAGGTGGCGCGCACCCGCCCGTCCGGATCGGAGAAGCGCTCCGCATAGAGCGCGGCAGCCCGCATCAGGGTGGTACGGCGCAGGGTCCCGCGCCGCTCGCGCAGGGCGTTGGTGAGGCCCATCGCGCGCAGGTCGCGCATCAGCCCGAACGGGTCGGCGTAGCGCACCGGCACGGTCTCGCTGTCGGTGACCGGCAGGGCGAACCCGGCGCGCTGGAGCAGGCCGCCGAGGTCGCGCACCTCCGCGAAGGGCGCCACGCGCGGGCTCACCCCGCCCTCGACCTCGCTCTCGGCCTCGGCGAAGACCTGCCGCAGCTCGGTGAGCGTGCGCCCGCCGAGCAGGCAGCCGACGAACAGCCCGTCCGGCTTCAGCGCCCGCCGGATCTGGATCAGCGCGCCCGGCAGGTCGTTGGCGTGCTGGAGCGCCATCAGGGACACCGCGAGGTCGAAACGGCCCTCGCCGAAGGGCAGCGCCTCGGGATCCCCGACCGCGAGCGCGACACCGCCCTGCGGCGCCTCGGGCAGCGGCGCGAGCCGCACGACCGCGTCCGCCCGGCCGCTCGCCGCCAGCCACGCGGCGGCGGTGGAGACGGGCGTGCCGCAATCGAGCGCCAGGGGAAAGCGGCGCAGCACCGTGCCCATCCGCTCGCCGAGGTCGTCGAGCGCCCGCGCGACCAGGAAATCCGCGAAGCCGAGGCGGTGCGCCCGCGCGAGGTGCCGCCGGATCAGGCCGGCATCGAAGAGGGACGGCATGGACATCGCCCGCTAGATGGCGCGGGCACCCCCGTCGCGCCAGTGCGCCGGACCCGGACGGCCGCGTCGCCGCCGGAGCCGGTTGCGCAGCGCGGCGCCCGCGCTAGGCTGGACCGGTTGACGCTGGGAGAGGCTGCGTGGACGAGACTGCCATTCTGGCTGAGCCCGGCACGGCCCGCCTCCTGCGCCGGCTCGCCGGTGCCCCCCGGCTCGCGGCCCGCGCTGTCGTCGGCCTGATCTATCCCCCCACCTGCATCGCCTGCGAGGGCGCCACCGGCACGCCGCACGCCCTCTGCCCCGCCTGCTGGAGCGGCATGCGCTTCATCGAGCGACCCTATTGCGAGCGGCTGGGCACCCCCTTCGCGGTCGATCTCGGCGTGCCCGGCCTCCTCTCCCCGGCCGCGCTGGCGGACCCGCCGGTGTTCGCGCGGGCGCGGGCGGCGGCGCGCTACGACGACACCGCCCGGCGCCTCGTCCATCGGCTGAAATACGAGGACCGGCTGGATCTCGCCGGGCCGATGGGCCGGATGATGGCGCGGGCCGGCCGCGACCTCCTGGCCGAGGCCGACGTGGTGGTGCCGGTGCCGCTCTGGCGCTGGCGGTTGTGGCAGCGGCGCTTCAACCAGGCCGCGCTGCTCGCCCGCCACGCGGCGCGCGCCAGCGGCGTGCCGGTGGAGCCCGGGCTGCTCGCCCGCGTGCGGCGCACCCGGCCGCAGGTCGGCCTCAGCCGGCCCGCCCGGGCCGAGAACCTCCAGGGTGTGCTGCGGGTGCCGCCGGCCGCGCGGGCGCGGCTCCTGGGCCGGCGGGTGCTCCTCGTCGACGACGTGACCACCACGGGCGCCACCGCCAACGCCGCCGCGCGGGCGCTGCTGCGCGGCGGGGCGGCTGCGGTGGACGTGCTCACCTTCGCCTGCGTCGTGACCGACGGGCTCGGGCCGGCCGCCTGACGGCTGCAGGCTCCCGCATCCGCGCGCTCCTGCGCTGAACCGGCCTCCAAGTCGGCGCAGGAGCGCTGCGGAACAGCACCCGCTCAGACGAGCGGAAGGGCAGGCGCGATCGGGTGCGCCACGTGCGCGGGATGACGAAGCTGCGGAGGACGCCCGGTCATGTAGGGCTTGATCCAGGCGAGGCCTTCCAGGGTCCCGTGGCGCGGGCGGTACTCGCAGCCGACATGGCCGGCATAGCCCGACTGGTCGATGCGCTGGAAAATGTAGTCGCTGTTGAGTTCCTCGCAGCCCGGCTCGTGGCGGCCGGGTGCGCTCGCGATCTGGATGTGCCCGATCACCGGGAACAGCCTGTCGAAGCCCGGCAGGAGGTCGCCCGCGATGACCTGCCGGTGATAGAAGTCGTACGTCATCCGGACCCGATCGCTGCCCGCCTCCGTGATGGTGTGCAGGGCGAAGTCGTAGTCGCTCAGGAAGTAGCCCGGCATGTCGCGCTGATTGATCGGTTCGATCAGGATGGTCAGGCCCCGGGCCTCGACGTGCTGCAGCGTCTCGGACAGGGCGCTCCGATAGGCGTCGCGGGCCTCCGTGCTGAGGAGGGACGCCCGACCGCTCATCATGTGCAACCGTCGCGTCCCCGTCGCCTCGACGTACGGGATCACATCCCGCAGACCCCGGCGAAACTCCTCGCGGCGCTCGGGGAGCGCGGCGAGGCCGCGGTCGCCCCGGTCCCAGTTGCCGGCCGGCAGGTTGAAGAAGACCACTTCCAGGTCGTTGTCCTGGACGGCCTTGCCGATGCTCTCCGGCGAGCACTCGTACGGAAAGAGGAATTCCACGGCCTCGAAGCCAGCGTCCGCGGCAGCCGAGAAGCGGTCGATGAAGCTCCATTCCGTGAACATGAAGCTCAGGTTGGCGGCGAACACAGGCATGGGTCCTCTCCCCTTCCGGCTTCATCGAGAAGCCGAGTTGGATTGTTCTGTTGGATTGAGCCAGTTGTTGTGAAAAAGTGGATTGAAGAAAGGTGGTTTTATCGAGGGATGCTGCGAGATCTTCAGTGGCGCGACCGATATCGGCCGCCCGGAGCTGCACCCGTTCGCGCTGCGATCGGCTGCAGCTCCAGGTCCCCTGTCGTCGCGCGCTCTCTTTCGCCGAACCCGCATTAGCGCAGCAGCGTGAGGCTGATCGGGATGACCATCGCGGTCAGAACGCCGTTGAGCGCCATCCCGAGGCCCGCGAAGGCTCCGGCGACTTCGCTCAGCTTGAACGACTCGGCGATGCCCTGTCCGTGGGCCGAGATGCCCATGGTGACACCGAAGACGCGATGGTCGGTCACGCCGAGAACCCGCATGATCGGAGGACCGACGATCGCGCCCGATACGCCGGTGCAGATCACCAGCACCGCGGTGAGGACCGGAATGCCCCCGATCTTCTCCGACACGCCGATCGATATCCCGCTGGTCGCGCCCTTCGGAGCCAGGGTCAGGATCGTTTCCGTGGTCGCGCCGAGCGCCCAGGCGATCCCGACCGCCGAGACGATGCCGACCGGAAGCCCGACCGCGAGGCTCGCGCCCAGCAGGCGCTTGGAGGAGAGGATCAGCGGCGTCTGGCGGTAGAGCGGGATCGCCAGGACGACCACGGCCGGACCGAGCAGGAAATGCATGAAGCCGGCCCCCCGCATGTAGGTGTCGTAACCGACGCCGAAGGCCTGCAGGCCGGTCGCCGTGATCACGATCGCCACGAGGGTCGGGTTGAGCAGGACGCTTCCCCGTGCGAGGCGTTGAAGGCGGATCGCCAGGAAGAAGGCGGTGACGGTCAGGCCGATCGCCATCGCCGGGTGCTGGACGATGGATTGCCACGCCGTGGGATCAAGCTGCAGCATCTTGCGCCTCCGCTCGCGGGTTCGTGTGACGCGCGGCGGCGTGCGCGCCGATCCGGTCGGCCGCGAACGCCGTCGCGACGATCGTCATCGCCGTCCCGCCGATGATCGCCGCTGCGATGGGCAGGGCTTCGGCGCTCATGCGATCGAGATGACCGACCACGCCGACGCCGGCCGGGACGAACAGCATGCCGAGGAACTGCAGAAGTCTGTCGGCGACGGAGCCCAGCTCGTCCGACAGGCTGCCCTCATAGGTGATCTGGCAATAGAGGAAGACCAGGCCGATCACCGGACCGGGCACCGGAATGATATTGAGGCGTGATAGTATCTCTCCGGCACAAAGCCAGACCATTATCTTGGTCAGTGCGACCAGCATCGGAACCATTGCTTCGCCCCCGATCGTAGAGTGCCCTTGTGAGCAGTATTTTTTCGGGAAAATCCCGAAGTTTGCGGTCACTACGGTGGCGGAGAATACGCAGGTCGAAATCACCCATATGGAGTATGTGCGTGGGTTCTGTTTCTCCCGCCGGCTCGACACGATCGAAGATGTCGCCCCGGCGTCGCATCACGGCCGCGGTCTTGGATCGGGATTTCGCGATCGATCCATGTCAAGGCGAGTCCGTCGGATCCTCTTGTCCGACGGTCACCGGAAGACGATCTCCGCACGGATGATCGGGCTATTGCTGCGGATATACCGCGATGATGGCCACCGTCGTCTTTGCCGAGGCTGCACTCGGTGCCGATGATTGGCGCTCCTCAACGGCAGGCGAGGGCTGCCCGGAACCCGTCCCGTGTCCGGGACGGCGGGCGTGACCGGGGGCCGAAGCCAGCGCGGGGCGCAATCAGACCCAGCGGTGCCCGGCCGCGTCGAGCACCAGCACCCGGCCCTGCCGGATCTCCAGATGCGGCGCCTCGGCCGGCGTCGCGCGGCCGAGCGCCACCAGGATCGCGCGGGCGACGCCGCCATGCGCCACCATCACGGTGGGTCCGCCCAGCGCGTCGAGCACGGGCCGCACCCGCTCGACCAGCATCGCGTAGCTCTCGGCGCCCGCGCCGGGCGGGCAATAGCCCCAGCGGTCGCGGTCGCGGGCGGCGGCGCGCGCCGGATCGGCCCGCCGGATCTCGCGCCAGGTCATCCCCTCCCAGGCGCCGAAGCCGATCTCCCGTAGGCGCGGCTCCAGCGCGTAGGCGCCGGGATCGAGGCCGAGCGCGGCGCGCAGGCCCTCCATGGTCCGGCGGGTGCGGGTGAGCGGGCTCGCCACGTAGGCGGCGCGCGCCGCCTCCCCGTTCAGGATGGCGGCCAGACGCCGCCCCGCCTCCCCGGCCTGCGCGACTCCGGTGGCGTTGAGCGGCGTGTCCTGCTGCCCCTGCAGCCGGCCCTCGGCGTTCCAGTGGGTCTCGCCGTGGCGGACGAGATAGAGCGGGGGCCGGGTCATCGGCAGGGCGGGACGGAACGGCGTCCGAACGGCTCCGTTGTCGCTGGCATTCTCGCTCCTTCCAGGTCGATCCGCTCCCCCGATGTCGAAGAAGACGAAGTCTGACAAGCCGGATCACGACGGCCATCCGCGCCCCTCCTCGGCCAGCTGGGCCGCGGAGGCCGGCGGCTTTGCCGCGACGAGCCCCGGCTCGCTCGCCGCCCACACGCTGGTCCGGCCCGCCCCCTGCCCGGGCATCGTCGTCAGCCGTCCGGGCGAGCCCTTCGACCTCGCGGCGGTCGATCCCGACGGTCCGCCCGATTCGAACGGGAAGGCCGCCGCCGAGACGGCGCTCGCGGTGGAGCGGGCGCGCCTCGTCGGCCTGCAGGAGCGGCTCTACGCCGAGCACAGGCGCAGCCTGCTGGTGGTGCTCCAGGCGATCGACACCGGCGGCAAGGACGGCACGATCCGGCACGTCTTCGAGGGCGTGAACCCGCAGGGCTGCCAGGTATGGTCCTTCAAGACGCCCTCCCAGGAGGAGCTCGACCACGACTTCCTCTGGCGCTATCACCACCACGTCCCGGCGCGCGGCATGATCGGCGTGTTCAACCGCAGCCACTACGAGGACGTGCTGATCGTCCGGGTCAAGGGCCTCGTGCCGGAGGCGGTCTGGCGGCAGCGCTACGGCCTCATCAACGACTTCGAGCGCCTGCTGACCCTGTCCGGCACCACCGTGCTGAAGTTCTTCCTCCACATCTCCCGCGACGAGCAGAAGAAGCGGCTGGAGAGCCGGCTCACCGATCCGAACAAGCGCTGGAAGTTCGATCCGGCCGACCTCGTCGAGCGCCGCGCCTGGGACACCTACCAAGCCGCCTTCCAGGACGCCCTGACGTGCTGCAGCACCGAGGCCGCGCCCTGGTACATCGTGCCGGCCAACCGCAAGTGGTTCCGCAACCTCCTGGTCGCCCGCACCATCGCCGACACGCTGGAGGCGATGAACCCGCGCTTTCCCGCGGCGCCGGAGGGGCTCGACGACATCAGGGTGCCGGACTGACCCTCGGCCGGGCAGTCCGCAGGCCGCGCCGCAGGGCGGGCGCCTCGACCACGAGCCAGCTCGCGATGCCGAGGAGCCCCGCGAGGCCGAGCGTGACGAGGGTGACGGACCAGGGCGACAGGCCGGGCGCGTGCAGGACGAGCAGGTTCTGGATCGGCCACGCGTAGAGATAGAGCCCGTAGGACGGGTCGAGCCGGTTCGTCGCGAGGCTCACGGCGCCCGGGGGCACCGCGAAGGCGAACCAGAACACGAGGTAGCCGCCCAGCAGCACGAGGGCCGGCTCGGCGAGGGTGGGGCTGAACAGGAGCGGCACGAGCAGCAGGGCCGCGAGCGCCGCGCCGCGCGCCGAATAGGCGATGCGGTGGCGCAGGAGATAGAACGCCCCGCCGCAGCAGAAGACGGCCGCGAAGCGGATGAGGCTCGCGAGCCGGAACCCCAGCGCGTCGGAGAGCCCCAGCACCGGGACGTGGCCGCGCAGGGCATAGAGGAGGCCGAGGCCGGCGAGCAGCGCGAGGTAGACCCGCGGCCGCTTGAGCGCCCCGGCGACGCCCAGGACGACGACGAGGAGATAGCAGCCGAACTCGTACGAGATCGTCCACATCGAGCCGTTCAGCTGCGGATAGGGCAGCCCGGCGAAGGCGCCCGGCACATCGGGCGGCGCGAGGAGCGCCATGCGGCCGAGGGACTTCAGCCACGCCGACGGCGTCAGGACCCCGCCCGCGAGCGGGGCGACGACCGCGATGCAGACCAGGGAGGCGACGAGGAAGCCCGGATAGATCCGCAGGATGCGCCGGACGAGATACTCGCCGGGCGAGGCCGCGCCGAGATAGCTGCGGGTGATGAGATAGCCGCTGATGAGGAAGAACCCGTCCACGGCCACCTCCCCGAACGAGAGGGTGCCGAACACCCGGGTGAGCACCTCGCGGGAGCGGTTGCCGTCGATCAGTTCCGGCGAGTGGGCGACCACCACCAGGGCCGCGAACAGCAGGCGCAGGAGGCCGAGGTTGTTGGCGCGGAGGGCATCGGCCTCCTCGGGCCGCTGGGTCAGGATCATGTCTGCCGTCTCGGCGCGGACCGGCGCGGCCACGCTTGGGAGCCGGGACCCTAGAAGGGTTTCCCGATTGTGTCCGGGACATTTCCGCGACAAACGGGCGGAAGCGCGGCGGCGTGGCAGCAGGGACGCGGCGGCCCCCCGCGGGCTGGACAGCCCGGCCGTCGCCTGCCATCGTGCGCGAAACATTATTTCGCAGGGCGGAAACGCGTATGATCAGTGCGGATCTTCGGGGACGCTGCGTCCTCGTGACGGGCGGCGCATCGGGCATCGGGCTGGCCGCCGTGACGCTGTTTGCCCGCAACGGCGCGGCGGTGGCGCTCAACCACCTGCCGGACGACCCGCGCGGTCCGGAGGCGGTGGCGCGGCTCACCGGCGACGGGCTCTCGGTCGTCGGTGTGCCGGGCAACGTGGCGGTGCCGGGCGAGGCCGAGGCGATGGTGGCGCGGGCGGTCGAGGCGCTCGGCGGGCTCGATGTGCTGATCAACAACGCGGGCACGCCCGCCTCCAGCCAGCCGATCGACTTCGCCGACCTCGACGCGATGACCGAGGATTTCTGGCAGACGATCCTGAGCACGAACCTGATCGGCCCCTATCGCTGCGCCCGGGCGGCGGCGGCGCAGCTGAAGGCGCGGCGCGGCTGCATCGTGAACACCGCCTCGATCGCGGGGCTCGGGCGGCGCGGCTCCAGCATCGCCTACTCGGCCGGCAAGGCCGGGCTCGTCAACCTCACCCGCAGCCTCGCCCGGGCGCTCGCCCCGGAGGTGCGGGTCAACGCCGTCGCCCCCGGCCTCGTGGAGACGCCCTGGACGCAAGGCTGGCCCGAGGCGCGCAAGGCCGCCACGCTCTCGCGCACCCTGCTCGCCCGCCTCGCCAAGCCCGAGGACATCGCCGAGACGATGCTCTTCCTCGCCGCCGGGGCCGCCTACATCACCGGCGAGACGATCGTGGTGGATGGCGGCCACGACTGAGGCGCCTCCGGGCGCTTCCCTGACGGACCCACGAGGAGCACCGCATGTCCCGCAAGACCGTCATCACCTGCGCGCTGACCGGCTCGTTCGACACGCCGTCGAAGAACCCGGCGGTGCCGGTGAGCCCCCAGGCCATCGCGCAATCGGCGATCGAGGCGGCGCAGGCCGGGGCGGCGGTGGTGCACATCCACGTGCGCGACCCCCAGACCGCCAAGCCCAGCATGGATCTCGCGCTCTACCGCGAGGTGGTGGAGCGGATCCGCGAGCGTGACGGCGACGTGATCCTCAACCTCACCACCGGCGCGGGCGGGCGCTACGTGCCAGGCGAGCCCGATCCGGCCCAGGCCGGACCCGGCACCAGCCTCGCCTCCCCGGAGGCTCGCACGCGGCACGTGACGGCCCTGCGGCCGGAGATCTGCACGCTCGACGTCGCGACGATGAATTTCGGCGAGCACACCTTCCTCAACACGCCCGCCCACCTGCGCGCCATGGCGGCCCGGATCGCCGAGGCCGGCACGCGGCCGGAGATCGAGGTGTTCGACCTCGGCCAGATCGAACTCGCCAAGCACCTGATCGCGGAGGGGCACCTCGCCCGCCCGCCGCTGTTCCAGCTCTGCCTCGGCATCCCGTGGGGAGCGCCGGCCACGCCCGAGACCATGCTGCAGATGCGCGACCGGCTGCCGCCGGACGCGGTGTGGTCGGCCTTCGGCATCGCGCGGGCGGAGTTTCCCATGGTGGCGCTGGCCGCCACGGCCGGCGGCCACGTGCGGGTGGGGCTGGAGGACAACCTCTACCTGTCGCGCGGGCAACTCGCCCCGAGCAACGCGGCGCTGGTGGAGAAGGCCGCGACGCTGCTCTCGCTCCTCGACTGCGCCCCCGCGACCCCGACCGAGGCGCGCGTCCTGTTCGGGCTCGCTCCGCGCTGACGCGCGCGGCGGCCATGATCGTGAAGGCTGCTCAGGCGCGCCGAGCCCGGGCGGCGGCGGTGCCTGCGAGCCCCGCGAGCGCCAGCGAGATCAGCACGTTCCAGCCCGCCAGCGAGACGCCGAGGAAGCGCCACGCCGCCTCGGTGCAACTCACCACCCGGGTGGTCTCCAGGGTCTTGAGGAAGTCGTCGACGCTGGCGGGGCCGGGGCCCGCGCCGCCGCCGCAATCGCTGGGACCCGGCCAGAAGCCCCATTCCGCACCCGCGTGGTAGGCCCCGAGGCCGGCGCTCGCGAGGAAGAGGAGCGCCAGCCCGGCCAGCACCCAGCGGGCGAGGCGACCGGGCAGCAGCGCCGCCATCGCGGCGAGCGGCAGCGCGAGGTAGTAGGGCTGGCGCTGCTCCAGGCAGAGCTTGCACGGCACGTAGCCGAGGACGTGCTGGAAGATCAGCGCCCCGCCCACCGTGGCGGCGGCGCCGAGGAGCACGAGGAGCGCCGCCGGACGCGGCGCCGTGAGCGCGGTCATGGAACGCCTCAGAACAGGTAGCGGAACCCGACGAAGCCGAGCACCACCACCGCCACCAAGCCCCCGGCGACCGCGTTCAGGTGTCGGTCGAGCACGGTGCGGATGCCGACGCCGTAGCGGCTCACGAGGCCGGCCAGAACGTAGAAGCGTGCGCCGCGCGTGACCAGCGACAGGAGCGTGAACCACAGGAGGTCGTAGCCCGCGAAGCCCGACGTGATGGTGACGAGCTTGTAGGGGATTGGGGTGAGGCCCTTCAGCAGGATCACCCAATGCCCATACCGGGCGTAGGAGTCGCGGAAGGCCTCGGCCTTGGCCGAGAGGCCGTAGAGGTTGAACAGCCAGACCCCGACGGAATCGTAGAGCAGCGCGCCGATGGCGTAGCCGAGCAGGCCTCCCGCCACCGAGGTCAGCGTTGCCACGAGGGCGTAGTGCCACGCCCGCTCGGGCCGGCTCACCACCATCGGCACCAGCATCACGTCGGGCGGGATCGGGAAGAACGAACTCTCCGTGAAGGAGACCGCGCCGAGCGCGTAGGGAGCCGTGGGCCGCGCGGCGAGCGCGAGGATCCACTCGTAGAGGCGACGAAGCATCGATGCGGGTGCCTGCTTGTGTCGGAGTGCGGTCGCGCTCTCACAGCACAGGATTGCGGCGGCGGCGAGGGCGCGCAGGCATGCACCCGGCCCGCAGGGCGGGGCGCGTGCCTGCGAGGCGGCAGTCTCGCGCAGGCGGGCGGCGCGCCGGCCGGTTCTTCCGGGGGAGCGGCCTCACTCCCCGGAGGCAGGCGCCTCCCCCCGCAGGAGGGCGGCGCCTGTCGCAGCCCGCGTCAGAGCGGCTTCTTCAGCAGGCGGGCGAACAGCCCGACGATGCCCTCGCGGAACAGCAGCACGCAGACGACGAACACCACGCCCTGGATGATCGTCACCCAGGCGCCGAACTGCGCGAGGTAGTTCTCCATCGCGATGATCACGAAGGAGCCGAGGATCGGCCCAAACACCGTGCCCATGCCGCCCACCAGCGTCATCAGCACCACCTCCCCCGACATCGACCAGTGCACGTCGGTGAGCGAGGCGAGCTGGAACACGATCGCCTTGGTGGCGCCGGCCACGCCCGCGAGCGTGGTCGAGAGCACGAACACCGCGAGCTTGTACTGGTTGGCCCGGTAGCCGAGCGAGATCGCCCGCGGCTCGTTGTCCCGGATCGCCTTGAGCACCTGGCCGAACGGCGAGTGGATGATGCGGTAGATCAGCAGCAGGCCGGCGAAGAAGATCAGCGCCACGAGCGCGTAGAGCACCCGGTCGTCCGCGAGGCTGATCACCCCGAACAGGTGGCCGCGCGGCACCGCCTGGATGCCGTCCTCGCCGCCGGTGAACTTCGCCTGCAGCGAGAAGAAGAACACCATCTGGGCCAGCGCCAGGGTGATCATCGAGAAGTAGATGCCCTGGCGCCGGATGGCGAGCGCCCCGAAGACGAGGCCGAGCAGGGCCGCGGTGAGCGTGCCGGCGAGGATGGCCAGTTCCGGGGTGAGGCCCCAGTGCTTGGCGCCGTAGGCCGAGATGTAGCTCGCCATGCCGAAATAGGCGGCGTGGCCGAAGCTGAGCAGGCCGCCATAGCCGAGCAGAAGGTTGAAGGCGAGCGCGAACAGCGCGAAGCACAACACCTTCATCAGGAAGACTGGGTAGAGGATCAGCGGCAGCACCGCGAGGGCGACCGCGATGCCGATGAAGACCATGCGGTGGAACGCCTTGGCGTCCTTGCCCTCGGGCAGGGCGGCGGCGATCGGGGAGGCGTCGTCGGACGCCGTGGCGGCGGAATGGGCCATCTCAGGCGGTCCTCGCGGGGACGGAGAGCGGAAGGGCGGACATCAGGCGGTGCGTCCGAACAGGCCGGCGGGCTTCACCAGGAGCACCAGCACCATGATGACGAAGATCACGGTCGAGGACGCTTCCGGGTAGAACACCTTGGTCAGGCCCTCGATCAGGCCGAGGGTGAAGCCGGTGATGATGGAGCCCAGGATCGAGCCCATCCCGCCGATCACCACCACGGCGAAGACCACGATGATGATGTCGGCGCCCATGTTGGGGTTCACCGAGTAGACGGGCGCGGCGAGCACGCCCGCGAAGGCGGCGAGCGCCACGCCGAAGCCGTAGGTGAGGGTCAGGAGCAGCGGCACGTTCACGCCGAAGGCCTGGACCAGGGTCGGGTTCTCGGTGGCGGCGCGCAGATACGCGCCGAGCTTGGTCTTCTCGATCACCAGCCAGGTGGCCAGGCAGACGACCAGCGAGGCGACCACGACCCAGCCGCGGTAGTTCGGCAGGAACATGAAGGGCAGGCGCTGGCCGCCCGAGAGTTCGGACGGGATCGCGTAGGGCAGGCCCGAGACGCCGTACTCGTTGCGGAACAAGCCCTGGATGATGAGCGCCAGGCCGAAGGTGAGGAGCAGGCCGTAGAGGTGGTCGAGCTTGTAGAGCCGGGCGATCAGCAGCCGCTCCATGATCACGCCGAACAGGCCGACCGCCAGCGGGGCCAGCAGCAAGGCCCACCAGTAGCCGATGCCGGCGTAGTTGAGCAGCATCCAGGCCACGAACGCGCCCATCATGTACTGGGCGCCGTGCGTGAAGTTGATGATGTTCAGGAGGCCGAAGATGATCGCGAGGCCGAGCGACAGGATCGCGTAGAACGAGCCGTTGATGAGTCCGAGCAGGAGTTGCCCGAACAGCGCCTGCATGGGAACGCCGAAGATCATGGTCATGGCTGGTCAGCGACTCGTGCGGGGGGAAGGCCGGGGCAGGCGTCCCGGCGGTATCATAGCAGGGCTCCGGTGCCGCGGCACCGGACCCCTGCGCCGTCCCGGATCGGCGCGGCGGAAGGCTCGCCTGCGCCCGGACCGGCCTCAGCTCTTGCCGACGAGCGGGCAGCCGCCCTCGCTCATCGGGCGGAACGCCTCGTTGCCGGGGATCGTCGCCAGCGTCTTGTAGAGGTCCCAGGGGTCCTTCGACTCGCCCGGCTTCTTGACCTCGAACAGGTACATGTCGTGGATCTTGCGCCCGTCCGGCCGGATCGTGCCCTTGCCGAACAGCGGATCGTCGGTGGGCAGTTCCTTCATCTTGGCGATGACCTGCCCGCCGTCCTTGGCCGACTTCAGCGCCTCGACGGCCTTGAGGTAGTGGATCACGCCGCCGTAGACGCCGGCCTGCACGGCGGTCGGCTTCTTGCCGTTGAAGGTCTTGGCGAAGCGGTCCGAGAAGGCGCGCGTGGCGTCGTTGAGGTCCCAGTAGAACGGCTCGGTGAGCACCAGCCCCTGCGCCACCTTCGGGGTGAGGGAGTGCACGTCCGAAGAGAACACGAGGAGGCCCGCGATGGCCTGGCCGCCCTCGGTGATGCCGAACTCCGCCGCCTGCTTGATGGCGTTGATGGTGTCGCCGCCGGCATTCGCCAGCCCGATCACCTTGGCGCCCGAGCCCTGCGCCTGGAGCAGGAAGGACGAGAAGTCGGCGGTCGGGAACGGGGTCTTGACCGAGCCGACCACCTTGCCGCCGTTCTTGGTGACGACCGCGGTGGTGTCGCGCTGCAGCGCCTGCCCGAAGGCGTAGTCGGCGGTGAGGAAGAACCACGTGTTGCCGCCGCGCTTGACCATCGCGCCGCCGGTGCCGTTGGCGAGCGCCACCGTGTCGTAGGTCCAGTGCACGGTGTTGGGCGAGCATTGCGCGCCGGTGAGATCGGCCGTGCCGGCCCCGGAATTCACGAACGCCTTGTTCTTCTCGCGGGTCACCTGGCTGATCGCCAGCGCCACCGAGGAGGTCGGCACGTCGAGGATCACGTCGACGCCGTCGCGGTCGTACCACTGGCGGGCGAGCGAGGCGCCGACATCGGGCTTGTTCTGGTGGTCGGCGGAGACGATCTCGACCTTCAGGCCCTTCTCGGCGGCCTTGAAGTCCTCCACCGCCATGCGGGCGGCCACCACCGAGCCCTCGCCCGAGATGTCGGCGTAGACGCCCGAGCGGTCGTTCAGCACGCCGATCTTCACCGGCGTCTGCGCCTGGGCGGCGGCGGTCATCAGGGCGCCGGCCGCACCGGCGAGCAACAGTCGCTTCAGCATCTCGATTCCTCCTCCTGTGGCTGCGCCCGCACCAGGCGCCGCCCGTCGTTGCCGGCCCCGGCCCGGGACGGGCCGGGCCGGAAAAATCTCGCTCACGGCTGCGCCCGGTCGAGCCGCACGACGCTGCCCCGCCCCACGAGCGGGCAGCCGCCCTCGCCCATCGGCCGGAACGCCTCGTCGCCGGGGATCGTCGCCAGCGTCTTGTAGAGGTCCCACTCGCCCCGCGATTCGGAGGGGCGCTTCACCTCGAACAGGTACATGTCGTGGATCTTGCGCCCGTCCGGCCGGATCGTGCCCTTGCCGAACAGCGGATCGTCGGTGGGCAGTTCCTTCATGCCCGCGACCACCCGGCCACCGTCGCGGGCCGATCCCAGGGCCGCCACGGCCTTGAGGTAATGCAGGACGCCCGCATAGACCCCCGCCTGGGCGGCGGTCGGCTTCTTGCCGTTGAAGGTCTTGGCGAAGCGGTCCGAGAAGGCGCGCGTGGCGTCGTTGAGGTCCCAGTAGAACGGCTCGGTGAGCACCAGCCCCTGCGCCACCCTCGGGGTGAGCGCGTGGATGTCGGAGGAGAAGATCAGCAAGCCGGCCAGCGCCTGACCGCCCTCCGTGATGCCGAGCTTGGCGGCCTGCCGCACCGCCGTGATGGTGTCGCCGCCCGCATTGGCAAGCCCGATCACCTTGGCGCCGGACTGCCGCGCGGCGGTCAGGAAGGCCGAGACGTCCGAGGCCGGGAACGGCGCCTTCACGGCCCCCACGACCCGCCCTCCCCGGCCGGTGATCACCGCGGTGGTGTCGCGCTGCACCGCTTCGCCGAACGCATAATCGGCGGTGATGAAGAACCACGTGTCGCCGCCGCGCTTGACCATCGCGCCGCCGGTGCCGTTGGCGAGCGCCACCGTGTCGAAGGTCCAGTGTACGGTGTTGGGCGAGCACTGCGTGCCGGTGAGATCGGCCGTGCCGGCCCCCGAATCCACCAGCACCTTGTTGCGCTCGCGGGCCACGTGGTGGACGGCCAGCGCCACCGAGGAGGTCGGCACGTCGAAGATCGCGTCCACGCCCTCGCGGTCGAACCACTGGCGGGCGATGCTCGCGCCGAGATCGGGCTTGTTCTGGTGGTCGGCGGAGACGATCTCGACCTTCAGGCCCTTCTCGGCGGCCTTGAAGTCCTCCACCGCCATGCGGGCGGCCACCACCGAGCCCTCGCCCGAGATGTCGGCGTAGACGCCCGAACGGTCGTTCAGCACGCCGATCCTCACCGGCGTCTGACCCTGGACCGACCCCGCCGTCGCCAGGGCGAGCACGGCGGCGAGGAGGAGCTGCGCGCGCATCACACCCCGAGATAGGCGTGGAGCTTGTCGATGTTGGCGTCGAGGTCGGCGTTGGGGATCATGTCGATCACCCGGCCCTGCTCCACCACGAAGTGACGGTCGGCCACCGTCTGGGCGAAGCGGAAGTTCTGCTCCACCAGCACGATCGTGTAGCCCTCGCTCTTGAGGCGGGCCAGCGTCCGGCCGATCTGCTGCACGATCACGGGGGCGAGGCCCTCGGTCGGCTCGTCGAGCAGGATCAGCTTGGCGCCCGTGCGCAGGATGCGGCCGATCGCCAGCATCTGCTGCTCGCCGCCCGAGAGCTTGGTGCCCTGGCTGCCCGAGCGCTCCTTGAGGTTCGGGAACAGCGTGTAGATCTGCTCGACCGTGAGCCCGCCGGGCTTCACCCGCGGGGGCAGCATCAGGTTCTCGTAGACCGAGAGGCTGGAGAAGATGCCGCGCTCCTCCGGCACGTAGCCCAGCCCGAGCTTGGCGATGGTGCGCGAGGGCATGGCGATGGTCTCGGTGCCGTCGTAGCGGATCGAGCCCTTGCGCTTGCCGAGAATCCCGATGATGGCGCGCAGCGTCGTGGTCTTGCCCGCGCCGTTGCGCCCGAGCAGCGTGACCACCTCGCCCGGCTTCACGTCGAAGGTGACGCCGTGCAGCACGTGGCTCTCGCCGTACCAGCCCTCCAGCCCCTGCACGGAGAGGAGCGGGGCCGTCGCGGCCGCGTTGGTCGTCTTGAGCGCCGCCTCAGCCATGACCGGCTCCGATATAGGCTTCGACCACCCGGGGGTCCTTCGAGACGGTGGCGTAGTCGCCCTCCGCCAGCACCTGCCCGCGGGCCAGCACCGTGATGCGGTTCGACAGCGAGGCCACCACCGACAGGTTGTGCTCGACCATCAGGATCGTGCGGTCCTTCGAGACGCGCCGGATCAGCGCCGCCGTGCGGTCGACGTCCTCGTGGCCCATGCCGGCCATCGGCTCGTCGAGGAGCAGCATCTCGGGATCGAGGGCGAGCGTGGTGGCGATCTCCAGCGCCCGCTTGCGGCCGTAGGAGAGTTCCACCGCCGGCACCTCGGCGAACTCACTGAGGCCCACCGCCTCGACCAGCGACAGCGCCTCCTCGTTGAGCGCCCGCAGGACCTTCTCGGAGCGCCAGAAATCGAAGGAATCGCCGCGCTTGCGCCGCTGCAGGGCGATGCGGACGTTCTCCTTCACGGTCAGGTGCGGGAAGACGGCCGAGATCTGGAACGAGCGCACGAGGCCGAGGCGGGCCACGTCGGCCGGCCGCATCTTGGTGATGTCGCGCCCGTTGTAGCGGATCGTGCCGGCCGTGGGCGTGAGGAACTTGGTGAGCAGGTTGAAGCAGGTGGTCTTGCCGGCCCCGTTCGGCCCGATCAGGGCGTGGATGGTGCCGCGCGCCACCCGCAGCGCGACGTCGTTCACGGCCCGGAAGCCCTTGAACTCCATCGTCAGGCCCTCGGTCGACAGGACGATGTCCTGCGGGGAGCCGCCCTGCCGGGGGGGCTCAGCGTGGACGGTGGGTTGAGCCATCGCGATGCATCACCCCTGCGTTTCCTCGATTGCGCCTATGCGCCCTTGGTATGGCCTCACAGCATGGCGCCAGGGCCTGAGTCAACCGGCGCCGCCCTTTCCGGGGCGGATGACGCCTCATCCGTTCGATTGAGGCCGGGAAGCTGCCGTTACGGTGCTCCCGCCGGGCCGCAGCCGCGGCTTTTGACGGGGAACGGGGTGGTTCCGGGAGCGATCAGCGCGAGAAGGCGGGCTCCTGACCAGCCTTTTGACCGGGCGCCTGGACCGGCGGCTCCGCCGCGCTGCAGGGCGCCCCCGCCCCGTCGCGTCCGCCCGGCGCGCAGGTCTCCTCCAGCCACAGCGCGAGGCCGAGCGCCGCCGCCGCCGGCAGCGCCAGCGCCACGAAGGCCCAGGTCCATCCGAGATGGATGGCGAGGAGACCGCCGACCCAGCCCGAGAGCGCGCCGCCGACGCCCTGGACCGCCGCCACCGTCCCGAGCGCGGTCTGGGTCCGCCCGGACCCCCAGGTGAGGTCGGCCACCACCACCGGAACCGCGACGCCGATCACGCCGGAGGCCACGCCGTCGAGCACCTGCGCGAGGATCAGCCAGGCCGGGTCGTCGAGGAAGGCGGAGAGCAGCGCGCGCACCGGCAGCACCGCGCAGGCGACGAGCAGGAGCTGGCGTCGCCCGCGCCGGTCGGCCAGCGAGCCGGCGAGCAGCGCCACCGGGATCATCACGAGCTGCGCCACCATCACGTAGCGGGCGGTCCATCCGGTGCCGTCCTGCCCCGCCGCCACGAGCTTCTGGCCGAGCAGGCTCAGCATCGAGCCGTTGGAGAGGTTGAACAGGGCGAGCGCCGCCGACAGGAGCAGCAGCCGCCGGTCGGCCAGCACCCTGAGGATCGCCGACCGCTCCGGCCTGTCCTCCGGATCGTCCTCCTTCCAGCCGACGGCCCGGCGGGCGTTCCAGCTCGTCTTTGGGGTCATCAGCGCGGCGACGATCGCGGCCGCGGCGAGCAGACCCAAGACCCAGAAGGCCACGACCGGCCCGACATACGGCGTGCCGAAGCCGATCACCAGGGCGGCGCCCAGGATGCCGACGTGGTTCCAGGCCTGGTTGCGCCCCTGCTGTCGGGGAAAGGCCTGCTTGCCGACGATCCCGAGGGTCAGCGCCGTGACCGCCGGCACCACGAGCGTGCCGCCGAGCGCGGCGACGAACTGCGCGGCCAGGACCGCCGGGAAGGAGCGGGCCCCCATCAGCAGGAGCGTGCCGGCGAGAATCGCCCCGCAGGCCGCCGCGATCAGCAGGCGCGGACGCCCGACGCGGTCGACGAGGGCGCCGAGCGGCCCGCTCAGCGCCAGCGTGGCGAGGCCGACCAGGGTGGTGACGAGGCCGACCTGGCTCGGGCTCCACTGCGCCGCCTGCGCCAGCCATGTGCCGAGGAAGGGGCCGAGCCCGCCCTGGATGTCGCCGACGAAGAGGTTGATGAGCGCGAGATGGGAGGTGGCCTGCATCGACGCGATGATCCTCGTGCGGGCCGTTGCCGGCCGGTGGGCATCAACGCGCGTGCGGCGAAAAGGATGTGCGAGCGGGGCCGTTTCGTCGCGGCGCCCGCACCGGTGCCGGTTCCGCGTCGGCCTTGCCGCGTCAGGGGCTCGGCACCGCGCAGGCCGCGGCGATGCGGGCGAGCAGCGGGTCGGCCACGCCCATCGCCACGAGGTGCTGGTGGGTGTTGCGCACGTAGTCGGGGTTGGCGCCCGAACGGCCGAGCCCCTGGCGCACGAGGCGCAGCAGCTCCGGCTCGGGCAGGCGCCCGGCATATTGCGGATGGGTGCGGTCCACCAGGTAGGTCACGGCGCTCACCCGCCGCCCGTCGTCGAGGCTCACCCCGAGCACCCGCTCGACGTAGACCGCCGTCACCTGTTCGCGCTCGCGCAGGTAGGCCAGCGTGGCGGGCGCCTCAGGCCCCGCCACCCGGAAGGCGACGCCCCGGCAGCTCCCGCCGCGGTCGAGGCCCAGCACGAGGCCGGGCCGCTCCGGCGTGCCGCGATGGACGTGGGAGAGCACGCAGAGCGCCCGGTGGTAGCCCCGCAGCCGCGCATGGCGGCGCTCGACAACCGGAAAGCCCGGGCGCCACATCAGCGACCCGTAGCCGAACACCCACAGGTCGGTGGGCGCCGTGTGCGTCTCCATCCCCTCCTCCGGCTTCCCTTGCAGGCGGCGGCCGGTAGCAGCTAGGGAAGCCCCGGTTCAAGGGCAACCCGGCGCGCGCCGCCGGACCAGCGGGAGAGGTGGCCGATGACGCAGGCGCCGGAGACGACGGATCCCAGGCCCGCCCGCGTGCGGCGGGGGCGCATCGGCCTGTTCCTGCCCTTCGGGCTGCTCCTCCTCGTCGTGGCGCTGTGGTCGGCCGGCTGGGTCTGGGTGCGGGGCCGGGCCGCCGAGGAGATCGACGGGTGGTTCGCGCGCGAGGCCCAGGCGGGCCGCAGCTGGACCTGCGCCGACCGCTCGGTCGGGGGCTATCCGTTCCGGCTCGAACTGCGCTGCACGGCGTTGCGCTTCGCGCGCTCCGACGTGCGCTTCACGGTGGGGCCGGTGGTGGCGGTGGCGCAGGTCTACCAGCCGCGCCACGTGATCGTCGAGGCGACCGGACCGTTCCACGTCGAGCAGGACGGCAAGGTCGGCGACGTCGAGTGGCGGCTCCTCGAAGGCTCGGCCCACCTCACCCAGGGCGGGTTCCAGCGCGTCTCCCTGGTGGTCGACGGGCTCAAGGGGCAGGTCGCGGGCGTGGAGCCGCAGCCGATCGCCTTCACGGCCGGCCATCTGGAGGTGCATGCGCGCCCGACCCCCGGCCGTTTCGACACGGACGGGGCGGTGGACCTGAGCGCGCGGGTGGCCAAGGCCACGCTGCCGCTGCTCGATCCCCTGCTCGGCGGCCCGGAGCCGGCCGATCTCGCCCTCGACGCCACGGTGAACCGGGCGGCGGGCGTGCGCACGCGGCCGCTGGCCGAGGAGCTGGAGCGCTGGCGGGTGGCCGGCGGCAGCGTCGACCTCACCCGGCTTAACGCCGAGAAGGGCAAGAGCCGGCTGCAGGTGCAGGGCAGCCTCCGCCTCGACGAGGCCCACCGGCTTGCGGGCGACCTCGACGTGCGCACCGCCGGCCTCGACGCGGTGATCGCGCCGCTGATCACCGAGCAGCTCGGCGGGCGGATCGGCGGCGACGGCGCGGCGCTGATCGGCAATCTCGTCGGCCAATTCCTCGGCGGCGGCCGGCGGCGCGAGCCCGCGCCGGGCCCGGGATCCGAGGGCACGCTGAAGCCGCTCCCGCCGGTGCGCCTCGTCGGCGGGCGGGTGGCCGTCGGCCCCTTCGCGATCCCGAACCTGCGCCTCGATCCCCTCTACTGAGCCGCCCCGATCAGTTGATCTGGTCCTCCGCACGGCGCGGGGTCATCGCCTGTTCCAGCTTGGTGAGCAGGTCGCGCAGCGAGACGATCGCGTCGAGGTTGCCGCGCAGATGCGCCACGGTCGCGCGGCGCACCACCACTTGCCCGGTCTCGTCGAGCTCCTGGAGCGCGGCGGTCAGCAGGATGCGTCCGACGCCGCCGGACCCCCCGGCCGCGCAGGCATCCTCGAAATAGATCAACGGCGCGTGGCCGATATCGATCGTTCCCGGCGCATCCGAGGCCGCTCTGACTGCAGCAATCCGCCTGTCACCCATCGCCGTCGGCTCCCTTGCTGGCGCCAGTTACTCGCAACATTGCAAGTATCGCGTCGGGAAGACGGCAAAAATTTGGGCAGATGTATTTCAAGTATGTTAACTGAGATCGATGCAAGCGAGGGTGGTCTGTTGAAGAGGATCGGTTGTGCGGCGACCGCTTGCGGCCCCGCGCGTCACGCCGCCAGCCGCAGATCCGCCTCGGTCGCCGCGGGGACGCCGCCGATCTGGTCGAGCTGCGAGCAGTGCAGGAGCCTGACCTCGAACGCCGCGGCGAGGGTCTGCACCGCACCGCCGATGCGCCCGTTCGTGACGATGCAGGCGAGGTTGCACGCGTCGCGCCGCGCTGCCGCAACCACCTCCTGCACGGCCCGGCATTCGATCTCGGTCGCCGCATGGTGGAGATGGGCGGCCACCCGGTTCCGGCCGTCCTCCAGGATCAGGTGGGCGCCCTGCCGCCGGTCCTCCGCCGGGAGCCGGACCGTCCAGCCGAGCTGTTCGAGGGATCGCGCGACCAGCCGCGCGAAGGCCGCCGGGGAGTCGCTGGCGCGGTCGATGAAGGTCCACGAGTCGATCTCGCGGTTCAGGAGCCCGGCGAATTCGGCGTTGAGCGCGCGCTCGAAGTCGCCCGGGGTGACGAGGGCGCGGTCGCGCCATGGCACGTGGCTGCGGTAGTGCCGACGCAGCCGGTGGCGCCACTGCGTCTCGAACTCGCCCGGCGACCGCGACCAGCGTTCGAGCCAGCGCTTCTCGATGACGTAGCGCTCCGCATGCGGCCGCAGGATCCTGCGGCAGCGGGCCGTGAGACGATTGCGGCGATGCGCGACGAGCATCAGAGCCGCCCAGATCACTGCGGCGGCGGCGATCGCTGACAGAGTCATTCGGATGGTGCCGTCTCGTGCGGGGGGCACCGAAAGTGTCGGCCGGCCTCGCTTAACCGAGGGTTTCGGCCCGGTCCGGAGGTTGTTTCCGCGCGGGCGGGCCGTATTCAGGGTGAATCGGGCGTCAACGCCGCGCCCTACGACCGCTGCGCCCCCGCATTGCTCGGGGCCGTGCGCTCGTCCTCGTGGGTGTGGGGCGTGGTCGTGCCGGTGGCGCCGGGATCGCGCGTGCGCAGGCGCTCGGGCACGGTCTGGTCCGGGGCCGGGATGTTGGGTGCCTGTTCGCGGCTCTTCTGCGGGGTGTCGACGGCCTGCGCCAGCAGCACGGCGCCCATCATGCCGAGCACGAGACACGAGTGGCGGATCATCGACGTCATGGCGGGCGCTCCTCCTCCGGTCCGGGGAATGATCCGCGCGGTCGAACGGTTCCGGCGGGCGGCGACGAACCGGGGCGGATCATCGCCCTCCCCCGCCGCAGGCCCGCACCGGCAGGCCGCCGATCCAGGCCGCCGATCCAGGCCGCCGATCCAGGTCGCCGATCTCTTGGGAAACCCGGCCTCATCACTTCGGCGAAGGGCCGCGATTCTGCGAGCCGGACGGAGCCCGGCCGTGTAGTTTTGCCGGGCGGAGCCTGCCGTGACGGTGGCGCGCCTGCTTCGCCAATCGGGGCCATTCCGGGAAGGGAACGCTGATGAAACGCATTCTGCTCGCACTCGCTACGGTTCTCGGCGTCATCGCGCCGGATGCACGGGCACAAGACGCGTATCCGTCACGGCCGATCACCGTGGTGGTGCCGTTCTCGGCCGGCGGCACGACCGACATCGTGGCGCGCCTGATGGCCGAGCACATGAGCCGGACCGTGGGGCAGCAGCTCGTGGTGGAGAACGTCACCGGGGCCGGCGGCACCCTGGGCGTCACCCGGGTCTCCAGGGCGGCACCGGACGGCTACACCATCCTGATGGGCAATCTCGGCACGCAGGCGGCGAGCGTCGGGCTCTATCCGAAGCTCGCTTATGATCCGCGCACCGACTTCGAGCCGATCATGAACTCGGCCTCGACACCCATGCTGGTCGTGGCCAAGAAGGATCTTCCGGTCAAGGACTTCAAGGAGTTCGTCGCCTACCTCAAGGCCAACGCGCCGAAGATGAACTACGGCACGGGTGGCGTTGGGTCGACCTCGCACCTGACCTGCCTCTTCCTCGAAACCCTGGTGGGCGTGAAGCCGCAGCACGTGCCCTACCGCGGCTCGGGTCCGGCGCTGACCGCGCTCCTCGGTGGCCAGGTCGATTACGTCTGCGATCAGACCGTCGGGATCGTGCCGACCGTGCAGGCCAAGCAGGCCAACGGGCTCGTCGTCGCGGTCCCGCACCGCCTCGCCGTCGTGCCGGACGTCCCGACCTCGGCCGAGCAGGGTCTGCCCCAGTTCCAGGCGACCGGCTGGAACGCGCTGTTCGCCCCGAAGGGCACGCCCAAGGAGATCGTCGCGAAGCTCAACAGCGCAGCGCGCGCCGCCCTCGCCGACCCCAACACCCGCAAGCGCCTTCTCGACATCGGTGCGGAACTCCCCGACGAGGCCGGCCAGACGCCCGAGGCGCTGGGCCAGCTCGTCCGCTCCGAGATCGACAAGTGGGTGCCGATCATCCGGTCGGCCGGCGTCACCGGGCAGTAGGGCCGGAATCCCGGGCTGCCGGCGCCGCGCGGCAGCCCGGGCGGGCGAGCGCACCCGCGCCCCGTCTTCGCGGGGTCCCGGCGCCGCGCGATGTCTCGACCGGCGGCCCTCGCCTCCATGGCCCCGGACACCCGCATGGGCCATGGCCTCCGCTCGAGTCGCGTAAGGACGCGCCGTCGGCCCGGCGCATGGGCGCCCGACGGCCCGCCGCCTTGCGCCCATGCTCGTCCCCTTGCCCGAAAGGGCCAGTCCGCGGGGCTTGAGCCCTGCCGTCCACGTGGCATTGATGGCCTTGCCTCGCGGCGCGCCATGAGCGGGCGGACCGCGGGGCGACCGGGAACGCGTCTTCGCCCCTATGGCGCACGGCAGCGCTTCGATAGAATAGCAGGACGCATTGGGGAGAGACCATGCCGCGCAATATTCTGATTCTGGGAGCCTCGTACGGCTCGTTGCTCGCCACAAAGCTGCTGATGGCGGGTCACAACGTGACGCTGGTCTGTCGACGCAAGACCGCCGACCTGATCAACCGGGAGGGCACCGAAGTCCGCATCAAGTTGCGCGACGAGCCCGAGCACCGCTCCATTCGGTCGCGCGACCTGCCCGGCCGGCTGGACGCAGCGCCGCCCGAAGCGGTCGATCTGTCCCGCTACGATCTGGTCGGCCTCGCCATGCAGGAGCCGCAATACAACAACCACACCATCCGTGTGCTGATGATCAAGATCGCCGAGGCGAAACTGCCTTGCCTCTCGATCATGAACATGCCGCCCTTGCCGTATCTCAAGAGGATCCCGGCCGTGGCGGGCATGGATCTTGAGGACGCCTACACCAATGCCGGCGTCTGGGACCGGTTCGAGCCGGGATTGGTGACGCTCTGCTCCCCCGACCCGCAGGCGTTCCGGCCGCCGGAGGAGGGGGCGAACGTGCTGCATGTCGGGCTGCCCACGAACTTCAAGGCGGCGGCCTTCGCCGACGAGGCGCACAACCGGCTGCTGCGGGAACTGGAGGCGGACATCGACGCGGTGCGCCTCGACGGCCAGGACGTGCCGGTGAAGCTCAAGGTGTTCGACTCGCTCTTCGTACCCCTGGCGAAATGGTCGATGCTGCTGACCGGCAACTACCGCTGCATCACCCCCGACGAGCCGCAATCGATCCGCGACGCCGTGCACGGCGATCTGGCACGCTCGCGCGTGATCTACGAGCACGTCGACGCCGTCGCGCGGCGCCTGGGGGCCGACCCGGAGGATCAGGTGCCGTTCGAGAAATACGCCAAGGCGGCGGAGGGGCTCCTCAAGCCGTCCTCGGCGGCCCGGGCGGTGGCGAACGGGGCGCCCTTCATCGAACGGGTGGACCTCTTGGTCAAACTGATCTCGCATCAGCTCGGCATGCCGGACGCCGAGATCGATCGCACGGTCCAGATCGTGGACCGGAAGCTCGAAGAGCGGATCATCGAGGGCTGATTCGCCACGGCGCGGGAGCGCCGTGCTCGCCACCCGGCCCCCGCAACCCTGGCGCGCAAACCTTCGGGCCGCGCGCGACGTCCGGCGCCGCAAGCGTGTGCCGGACGCTCCCCATGCGAGGAAAGCGGCCGATTCGCGTCCCGAACCGGTGAGACCAACCGGCACATCGGCGCGCAGCCGCTTGACCCCGAGCGCCTCCGCCGACCAAGCTCCAGCCGCCCGATCCTGCGCAGACGCCCCGGACCCCGCGCCGGGGCCGGACCAATCGGAGGCCGGCACCCAGATGGCGATCGATCAGGCTCAAGGCCCGCCTCCCTCCTCCACGCCGCTCGAGCGCGATGCCCGCTTGGTCTCGACCGACCACAAGGTCGCCCCGAGCGAGATCGCCATCGGCGTCGTCATCGGGCGCGCCGCGGAGTATTTCGACTTCTTCGTGTTCGGCATCGCCTCGGTGGTCGTCTTTCCCAAGGTGTTCTTCCCGTTCGCCGAGCCTGTGACGGCGACGCTCTACTCCTTCGCCATGTTCTCGCTGGCCTTCATCGCCCGGCCGGTCGGCTCCGTCATCTTCACGGCGGTCGACCGCCGGCACGGCCGCGGCGTCAAGCTGACCATCGCGCTGTTCCTGCTCGGCTTCTCCACCATGGCGATCTCGTTCCTGCCGAGCTACGCGCAGATCGGCGCGTGGTCGCTGTACCTCCTCGGCATCCTGCGCTTCGGGCAGGGCCTCGCCCTCGGCGGGGCCTGGGACGGGCTCGCCTCGCTCCTCGCGCTCAACGCGCCGATCGAGCGACGCGGCTTCTACGCCGCCATTCCGCAGCTCGGCGCGCCGCTCGGCTTCATGGTCGCCAGCGTGCTGTTCGCCTTCTTCATGCTCAACCTCACGGAGGCGGATTTCCTCGACTGGGGCTGGCGCTATCCCTTCTTCTGCGCCTTCGCCATCAACGTCGTGGCCCTGTTCTCGCGGCTGCGGCTCGTCGCGACGGACGAGTTCGCGCGCCTCCTCGAACGGCGCCGGCTCGAACCCTCGCCCATCCTCCCGCTGATCCGCAACCACGCGGCGGACCTCCTCGTCGGCGCGCTGATCCCGCTGGCGAGCTTCGCGCTGTTCCATCTTGTGACGGTGTTTCCGGTCAGCTGGATCACGCTGTTCACCCACCGCTCGGCGGGCGAGTTCCTGATGGTGCAATGCTCGGCCGCCTTCATCTGCGCGGTCGCGATCGTGGCCTCGGGCCTGATCGCCGACCAGATCGGCCGCCGCATGCTGCTGCTGATCTCGGCGGGCCTGATCGCCGTCTTCGCCATCGGCAGCACCATCGCGCCGCTCCTCGTGGAGGAGAACGCGATCGGCCAGACGATCTACGTCAATGCCGGGTTCCTGCTGCTGGGCCTGTCCTACGGGCAATCGTCCGGGGCGGTGACGTCGCGGCTGGCGCAGCGCTACCGCTACACCGGTGCGGCTCTCACCAACGACCTCGCGTGGCTGCTCGGGGCGGGCTTCGCGCCGCTGATCGTCCTGTTCCTGTCGGCCCGATACGGGCTCGCCTGCGTCGGCCTGTACCTGCTCTCGGGCGCGGTCACGACGCTGCTCGCGCTCAGCCTCTCGCGGTCCGAGATCCGGCAGGTCTGAGCCGTGCGGATGCCGACGCCTCCGCGCCCTCCGAACGCGTCTCGCCCCCGCGCGAGGAACCCTGGAGTGACTGCCCTGGCCAATCCCTCCGCCCCCCCGGCCGCGGCCGGCCGGCCCCGCGGGGTCCTGGCGCGCGCCGTGAGACGCCATCTCTGGCGCGGCGCCGCCCTGGTCGCCTGCGCGGCGCTGCTCGCCGGCTGCAACCTGACCGTGCTGAACCCCTCGGGGGACGTCGCGGTGCAGCAGCGCAACCTCATCATCGCGTCCACCGCGCTGATGCTGCTCGTCATCGTGCCGGTGATCGCCCTCACCTTCCTGTTCGCGTGGCGCTACCGGGAATCGAACACGGAGGCGACCTACGATCCCGACTGGCACCACTCGACCCAGCTCGAAGTGGTGATCTGGACCGTGCCGCTGCTGATCATCATCGCGCTCGGCGCCATGACCTGGATCAGCACGCACACGCTGGACCCCTACCGGCCGCTCGCGCGGCTCGCGCCCAACAAGCCCGTGCCGGAGGGCACGAAGCCGCTCACCGTCGAGGTCGTCGCGCTCGATTGGAAGTGGCTGTTCATCTATCCCGACCAGGGCGTCGCCAGCCTCAACGAGATGGCGGCGCCCGCCAACGTGCCGATCGCCTTCAAGATCACCTCCTCGTCGGTGTGGAACACGTTCTTCGTGCCCGCCCTCGCCGGCATGATCTACGCCATGCCGGGGATGCAGACGAAGCTGCACGCTGTCATGAACGAGGAGGGCACCTTCCGGGGCCGGTCAGCGCATTACAGCGGCACGGGCTTCTCCCGCATGGAGTTCGACTTCCGCAGCCTCAGCCAGCAGGATTTCGACGCCTGGGTGGAGAAGGCCAAGGCGACGGGCTCGGCCCTCGACCGCGCGGCCTATCTCCAGCTCGAGAAGCCGAGCGAGGCCGAGCCGGTCCGCTATTTCGGCTCGGTCGAGAAGGGCCTCTACGACGCGGTCCTCGGCCTGTGCGTCGAGCCCGGCCGGATGTGCGTGGCGGAGATGCACCACATCGACCGGTCGGGCGGCGGGGGCAAGGACAGCGAGGCCAACCGCGACCGGCTCGACTACGACAACCGCCGCCTGGAGAGCGGCGAGGAGCCGCCGGGCGCCACCGCGCCGGCGTCGGGCCGCCCGGCGCGGGGCCCGGTCCAGCCCGAGGGCATGCAGCCCCGCGACCAGGAGCGCGGCCGCGACGTCAAGGAGCCCGGGACCACGCCCGATCCGGGACGGCCCGGCACGCCGCCGGGCGCCGACCAGGGGACCGCGCCGCCCCAGCTGCAGAACCGGCCCACCGACCGCCACCAGCACTGATCGGAGCGAGCGTCCGCATGTTCTCGAACCTCGATCTGCAGCAAATCGTGTTCGGGCGCCTGACGCTCGAATCGATCCCCTACCACGAGCCCATCCTGCTCTGGACCTTCATCGTGGTGGCCGCCGGCGGCGTTTCGCTCCTCGGCGCCATCACGTGGTTCGGCCAATGGGGCTATCTCTGGCGGGAATGGTTCACGAGCGTCGATCACAAGAAGATCGGCATCATGTACGTGGTGCTCGCCATCGTGATGCTGCTGCGCGGCTTCGCCGACGCGGTGATGATGATCACCCAGAAGGCGCTCGCGGTCGGGGTCAACGAGGGCTACCTGCCCCCGCACCATTACGACCAAGTCTTCACCGCCCACGGCACGATCATGATCTTCTTCATGGCGATGCCGTTCGTGACCGGCATGATGAACTACGTCATGCCGCTGCAGATCGGCGCGCGCGACGTGGCCTTTCCGTTTCTCAACAACTTCAGCTTCTGGATGACGGCGGGGGGCGCCGCCCTCATCATGCTGTCCCTGTTCGTGGGCGAGTTCGCGCGCACCGGCTGGCTCGCCTATCCGCCCCTGTCGGGGGCGGCCTACAGTCCCGGGGTCGGCGTCGACTACTACATCTGGGGGCTGCAGGTTGCGGGCGTCGGCACCACCCTGTCCGGCATCAACCTGATCACCACGATCGTCAAGATGCGCGCCCCGGGCATGACCATGATGAAGATGCCCGTCTTCTGCTGGACCACGCTCTGCAGCAACGCCATCATCGTCACGATCTTCCCGGTCCTGACCGCGACCTTGGCCCTGCTGTCGCTCGACCGTTACGTGGGGACCCACTTCTTCACGAACGATTACGGCGGCAACTCGATGCTGTACATGAACCTCATCTGGATCTGGGGGCATCCGGAGGTCTACGTCCTGGTGCTGCCGGCCTTCGGCATCTTCTCGGAGGTGGTGTCGACCTTCTGCGGCAAGCGGCTGTTCGGCTACACCTCCATGGTCTACGCGACGGCGGTGATCGCCTTCGTGTCCTGGCTCGTCTGGCTGCACCACTTCTTCACGATGGGCTCGGGGGCCAGCGTCAACGCCTTCTTCGGCATCACCACGATGATCATCTCGATCCCGACGGGCGCGAAGGTGTTCAACTGGCTGTTCACCATGTACCGCGGGCGGATCCGGTTCGAGTCGCCGATGATCTGGGTGATGGGCTTCATCCCGACCTTCGTGCTCGGCGGGCTGACGGGCGTGCTGCTGGCGGTGCCGCCCGCCGATTTCGTCCTGCACAACAGCCTCTTCCTCGTCGCCCATTTCCACAACGTCATCATCGGCGGCGTGGTGTTCGGGCTGCTCGCGGGCGTCAATTACTGGTTCCCCAAGGCGTTCGGCTACAAGCTCGATCCGTTCTGGGGCAAGGTGTCGTTCTGGTGCTGGCTCGCCGGCTTCTGGGTCGTGTTCACGCCGATCTACGCGCTCGGTCTGATGGGGGTGACGCGCCGGACCCAGCATTTCGACGACGTGGCCGTCCAGCCCTACCTGACGGTCGCGGTGATCGGCGTCTTCATCATCATGGCCGGCATCGCCGCCTTCCTGGTCCAGCTCGTCGTCAGCTTCTTCCGCCGCGAGCAGCTGCGCGACCTGACGGGCGACCCCTGGGGCGGGCGCACCCTCGAATGGTCGACCTCCTCGCCGCCCCCGCCCTACAACTTCGCCTTCACGCCGGTCGTGCACGACCTCGACGCCTGGTGGGACATGAAGCGGCGCGGCTACGCCCGCCCCCTGCAGGGCTACAGGCCGATCCACATGCCCCGGAGCACCAGCGCCGGCGTCATCCTGGCGGGCCTGAGCACCGTGCTCGGCTTCGCGATGATCTGGTACATCTGGTGGCTGGCCGCTTTGTCCTTCGTCGCCCTGATCGCGGCCGCCATCAGGCACACGTTCGACTACGACCGGGACGACCATATCCCGGCCGATGAGGTCGCCCGGTTCGAGGAGCTGAGAACGGCGCAACTCGCGAACGGGGTCCGGGCCGATGCATGAGACGACCGCCCCGCCCGGCGCCGCGGCGCCGGTCTTCTACCAGCAGGAGGAGCACGCCCACGGCGAGAGCGGCACGCTGCTGGGCTTCTGGCTCTACCTCATGAGCGACTGCCTCATCTTCGCGGTGCTGTTCGCCACCTACGGGGTGCTCGGCCGCAACTACGCGGCGGGTCCCTCGGGCGCCGAGCTGTTCGACCTGCGGCTCGTCGCGCTCAACACCGGCCTCCTGCTCCTGTCCTCCATCACCTACGGCTTCGCCATGCTGGAGATGGAGAAGAACCGGGTTGACGCGACCCTGCGCTGGCTGGCGATCACGGGTGCGTTCGGGGCGGCCTTCCTGGCGATCGAACTCTACGAGTTCGCGCACCTGATCCACGAGGGCGCCACGCCGCAGCGCAGCGCCTTCCTGTCGGCCTTCTTCACCCTGGTCGGAACGCACGGGCTGCACGTCACCTTCGGCATCGTCTGGCTCGTCACGCTGATGGTCCAGGTGCGCCGCTACGGCCTGATCGCCGACAACCAGCGCCGGCTGATGTGCCTGTCCATGTTCTGGCACTTCCTCGACGTGGTCTGGATCGGGGTGTTCACCTTCGTCTACCTGATGGGGTCCATGCGATGAGCGCCACGGCCGAGGCCGGGATCGCCCGGAAAGTCCAGGACGACGGCCACGACGACGGCCACGGCGACGGCCACGGCGACGGGGCCGGACAGGGCGGGCACCACAGCCCGGGCGCACACGGCAGCGTCCGGAGCTACGTCACCGGCTTCGTCCTGTCGGTCGTCCTCACGGCCATCCCGTTCTGGCTCGTGATGGGCGACGTCCTGGGCGATACGCTCAAGACCAGCATCGTCATCATGGCGTTCGCGGCCGTGCAGATCGTGGTCCACATGATCTACTTCCTGCACATGAACACGAAGTCGGAGGGCGGCTGGACCTTCATGGCCCTGGTCTTCACGCTCACCCTGGTCGTCATCACGCTGGTCGGGTCGATATGGGTGATGTACCACTTGGACCGGAACATGATGCCGATGACCCCGCACGAGGCCCTGCACCGCCCCTGACGGGCCGGCGGATCGCCGCCCTCGTCGCCTTCGACCTCGCGGCGATCCTGATTGTGCTCGGTCTGTGCGGGCTCGCCGCGTGGCAGATGCAGCGCCGGACCTGGAAGCTCGACCTGATTGCCCGCGTCGCGGCGCGGGTCCATGCGAGCCCGGCGCCCGCCCCGGGGCCGGAGCGCTGGGCCGCGATCTCGGCGGCCGCCGACGAGTACCGCCGCGTCGCCGCCCGCGGCGCCTGGCTGGGCGACCGCTCCACCCTGGTCCAGGCCGTGACGGATCTGGGGGGCGGCTACTGGGTGATGACGCCGCTGGCGCGCGACGACGGGACGACGATCCTGGTCAACCGCGGCTTCGTGCCGGCGGACAGGCGCGCGCCCGACCTGTGGCGGCCGCGCGCGGGGCCCGTCGCCGTGACCGGCCTGCTGCGCCTGACGGAGCCCCGCGGCGGCTTTCTGCGCGCGAACGATCCCGCCGCCGACCGCTGGTTCTCGCGCGATGTCGCGGCGATCGCCGAGGCGCGCGGTCTCTCCGAGGTGGCGCCCTACTTCATCGACGTCGAGCGCGGCGGCGGCGAGGGCACCCTCCCGGTTCCCGGCCTGACGGTGATCGCCTTCTCCAACAACCACCTCGTCTACGCGATCACCTGGGGGGTCCTGGCGCTGATGGCCGCGGTGGGGACGGTCTTCGTGAACCTCGACCTGCTGCGCCCCGGCCGCGAGGCCCGCGCGCGCGCCTGATCCGGCCCGCCGCCCATCGGCTGCGCCCGGATGGCGCGGCAGCACCGACGCGGGGCGAAGCCGGACACGGGTCCCGAACCGATCGGCAGCGACCAGGTCGTGTTCAACACGGTCTCGCTGATCCTGGAGGCGGCGCTCGCCGGCTTCGGCATCGCGTACCTGCCGCAGGACGGGGTGCAGGCGCACCTGGAGCGCGGCGATCTGGTCGGATGCTCGACCCATGGTGCGAGCCCTTTCCCGGCGACCACGTCTACTCCCCGAGCCGCCGGGAGGCCGGCCGGGCGCTCGCCGTGCTGGCGGAGGCGCTGCGCCGGCCGCCGTGACCGGGCGGCTCGGCCGCCCGCGTGCGGGCCTGACCTGGCCGGTCGGGCGGATGCGTCAGCCGGCCGTTCCGGCTCGCGCCTCGCCCGCCGTTCGCGCGATCAAGGCGTCCCAGGGCGCCGGCGCGGGAAACACCTCGGCCAGGAAGGCCAGGAAGGCCTTCACGTTCGGGTTGCCGCGGCGGCTCTCCGGCCAGAGCGCCGTGATGACCGAGCGCTCGACCGCGAACTCCGTCAGGATGGGCACGAGACGTCCGCGCGCGACGGAGGGGGCGGCGATGTAGGTCGGCGAGATGCCGACGCCGCCGCCTGCCTCCAGGATCGCCGTCACCGCGTCGCTGGAATCCGTGACGATGCCGGATTCGGGCGTGCGTTCGACCGTGCGGCCCCCGATCCTGAACGGCCAGCGCAGGGCCTGGCCCGTGCTCTGGAAGCGGAAGTTCACGCAATCGTGGCGGACGAGGTCGTCCGGATGCGCCGGGATTCCCCGCCGGGCCAGATAGGCCGGCGCCGCGAAGGCGCAGAGCCGGTGCGGCGCGAGCCGCCGCGAGATCAGGCGGGAATCGCCGAGATCGCCGACCCGGATCGCGACATCGATGCCCTCCTCGATCAGGTCCGCGAAGCGGTCGCCCAGGCGCAGGTCCACCGACAGCCGCGGGTAGCGGGCGCGGAACCGCGGCATCGCCGGGGCGAGCAGGTGCACGCCGACCGGGAGGGGCGCCGTCACCTTCAGGAGGCCGGCCGGTTCCGAGCGGATCGCGACCGCGGCCTGCTCGATCGCCTCGGCCTCGCGCAGCAGGCGCAGCGCCCGCTCGTGCAGGTCGCGGCCTTCCGGCGTCAGCGTGAGCGAGCGGGTGGTGCGGGCGAACAGGCTCAGACCCAGCCGGCCTTCCAGCCGCTGCACGCTCTTGCTGACCGCCGAAGGCGAGAGGCCGAGCGAGCGCGCCGCGGCCGTGTAGCTGCCGAGCGAGGCGGAGCGCGCGAAGGCGATGAGGCCGGTGAGCCGGTCGAGGCCGATCTGTTCCATGACGGCATGACTGAAGCGAAGATCGGCCCGATTATCAAGGTCGGGGCGCGGATCCATTCTCCGTGTGACCGGCGCGGTCCCCGCGCCCCGCGAGAAGGATCACCCTCATGAGCAACAGCCTGCAGGACTGCACCGTCGTCATCTTCGGCGGCACCTCGGGCATCGGCCTCGCCGCCGCCCGGCAGGCCGAGGCGGCGGGCGCCGGGGTCATCGTCGTCGGCCGCGACGCCGAGACCGCGAGGCGCGTCGCGGCCGAGAACGGCTTTGCGGGCTGGCGGGCCGCGGACGTGACCCGCCCCGAGACCATCGTGGCGGCGCTCGCCGGCATTCGCCGGGTCGACCACCTCGTGCTCCTCGCCGGCACCTTCGTGGCCGGCACGATCCGGGAGGCGCAGGTCGATCACCTCAAGCGCGCCTTCGACGAGCGGATCTGGGCGGCGGTGCACACGCTGCGCGCCCTCGGTGACCGCCTCGCCGAGACCGGGTCCGTCACCTTCGTCTCGGGGGCGCTGGCCGACCGGCCGACCGGGCAGGGCACCGCGGTGCTCGCGGCGGCCTCGGCGGCGATGGAGGCCTTCGCCCGCGGCCTCGCGCTGGAACTCGCACCCCGCCGCGTGAACACGCTGTCTCCGGGCAGCATCGACACGCCCCTGCTCGCCCGGACCCTCGGCGCCCACCGCGACGCCTCCGTGGCCGCGCTGACCGGGACGCTGCCGATCCGCCGCCTGGGCACGGCCGAGGAGGCGGGTGCCGCCCTGGTGATCCTGATGAGCAACGGCTTCATGACCGGCGAGACCCTGCACATCGACGGCGGTGCGCGCCTGGTCTGATCGCGCGGCGACCGCCCGCCCCACCCCCGCTCAGCCCTTCCCGAAGGAGACCCCCGATGTCCGATATCCCGCAGACCACACCCGCGGCGGCCGGGCCCGACGACGACCGGCTGCTGCGCGCCAACCTGGAGCGCGTCTTCAACGAGCGCGATGCGGCCCAGCGCGCGGCGGCGGTGGCCGACCTCTTCACCGAGGAGCCGGTCCTCTATGAGCCGGCCAACCTCGTGCAGGGCCGTGCGGCCATCGCGGCGGTGGCCGGCGCCCTGCTGGACCGGTTCGGTCCGACATTCCGGTTCACGCCCGTGGCCGGAGCCGTCGGGCACCACGGGCTGGCTTTGCTGCGGTGGCAGGCCGGTCCGGACGGCGGTCCGGTCGCCGTCACCGGCACGGACGTGGCCGAGATCGTGGGCGGCCGGATCGCGCGCCTCTGGGTGCTGCTCGATCCCGCGGCGGCCTGAAGATCGGGGCGCGGGATCGCGCGCCCGCGGCCCGGCCGCTCAATGGCTCATCAGGCAGCAGACGGGCGAGGCGGCCAGCAGGGTGCGCGTGACGCCGCCGAAGACCCATTCGCGCAGCCGGCCGTGGCCGTAGGCGCCCGTCACGATCAGGTCGGCCCCCTGCTCCAGGGCCGTGTCGATGAGCGCGCGGGACGTGGCGTCGCCGGCCGCTTCCACGCAGAGGGCGGTCGCCGCGACGCCGTGCGCGGTGAGGAGGGCGACGACGTCCCGGCCATCGGGTGCCCCCTGTCCCTCGTCGACGGACACCACCGCCACGTGCGCGGCGCGCCTGAGGAGCGGCAGCGCATCCGACACGGCCCGGCGGGCTTCCCGCGTGTTCTTCCAGCCGATGGTCACGCGCGCGGCATCGAGGTGGTCGACCTCCGGCGGCACCACGAGCACGGGCCGACCCAGGCGCATGACGGCATCGCCGCTGTTGAAGGCGAAGGGCGAGGCGCCCGCCTCCCCGGCCCGCCCGACGATGACGAGATCGGCCGCGGCGGCCTGCGCCGCCAGGAAGGACAGGGGGAAGTCGAGGGCCGCGCGCCACTCGGTCCGGGCGCGCGCACCGGCCTCCTCCTCGAAGGCCGCCTGCGCGATGCGCAGGTCGGTGTGCACGACCTCGCTCGCGGCGGCGAGCGCGTAGGCGCCGGCCGCGGTCGCCCCCAGCGGCGGGATCGCGTAGGCGGGCTGCTCGGCCGCGACCCCGATCAGGCCTGCGCCGAACGCATCGGCCAAGCGGCCGGCCAGTCGCACGCGCGACCGGCTCCGCGGGGCGAGGTCGACCGCCACCAGGATGCTGGCGTAGGACATGGACGGCTCTCCTCCCTCGGTCTGGCTCAACGCCGCGCGGCCGGGCCGGCCCCGGTCGGCGGCATCGCGGCCCGGTCCGCACGCGCCTGCGAGTGGATCCTAGGCGCCGCAGGCGGCCGGGCATTGATCCAGCGCAACCGGCTCGCCGGCGGCGATCCTCGCGTGCATCGGGCAGGGGGCGGGATCCGCCCGGCGGCGATCGTCCGCCACGCAGGCGGTCACGGCCTGCAGGACGTCGCGCTCGGTGAAGGGGCGGTCGAGCACGGGCGCGTCGGCGAAGGCGCGCGGGATCGGAGCGCTGCCGGTGACCAGGATGAACGGGATCCGGCATCGGCGCAGCGCGCAGGCGAGCGGGAAGCCCGGGCCCTGGTCCATGTCGACGCTGAGCACCGCGCAGTCCGGCCGCGTCCGCTCCAGGGTCTCGGCCGCGTCGAGGCAGGTGCCGAAAGGACCGCTGACGCCCCACCCCGCATCGGCCAGGACGTCCTCCAGCCAGAGGCCGGGGAGCGCCTGCGGTTCGGCAACGAGAACGGTCGGCCGGCCGGCCGCCGGGACGTGATGCATGGCCCGATCCTCCCCGGTTCGCGAGGCGGCGAGGATGGCGGGGGGAGCCCCCTCCGCCTTGCGCTGGATCAAACGGTCGCCCGGCGCCCGCGCTGCCATCGCCCCCGTGCGGGCCCGTCTGTCGCGGCGCGACGGACACGCGGCCGCCGTTGAGCGGGATCAATTCGGGCAAGGCGCGACAGGCGCAGGATCCCGGACGGCATAAGGAGGGAGCAACGCCATGCGCGCGCGCGACATCATGCACGGCGACGTCACCACGGTCACGCCGGAGACGCCGCTCGGGACGATCGCCCGGCTGTTCGTCGAGAAGCGGATCAGCGCCGTTCCGGTGGTGGACGGGACCGGCGCGCTCGTCGGGATCGTCAGCGAAGCGGACCTGCTCCACCGCCAGGAACTCGACACCGAGCGGCGCAGGAGCCGCTGGCTGGATTACTTCGCCACGATCGAGTCGCTCGCCAACGCCTACCGGGCGGCCCACGGCCGGTTGGCGCGCGACGTGATGGCCAGTCCGGTCGTCACCGCGGCGCCCGACACCCCGCTGACCGAGATCGTCGAGACGCTGGAGCGCAAGCGGATCCGCCGCGTCCCGATCGTCGAGGCCCTGCCCGGCGGGACCGAACGGCTGGTCGGCATCGTGACCCGCGGCGACCTCGTGCGCGCCCTCGCCACCCTGATTCCCGCCGCTGCCCCGGATCCGGACCGGAGCATCACCGACCGGCGCATCCGCGACATGCTGCTCGCCGAACTCGCCCGCCAGCCCTGGACCGATACGGGCGAGGGCAACGTGACGGTCCTCGACGGCGTCGTCCACCTCTGGGGCATGGTGGCGAACGAGGCGGAGGCGCAGGCGCTGGTCACGGCGGCGACGAACATTCCCGGCGTCGTCGCCGTCCGCGACCACACCTTCGTCGCCTATATGGGCGTCGGATCGACCATGATGTGACGGCGATGCAAGGCATCATGCGCCGAAGTGGTCGCCGGTTCGGCGGCGGGCATGATGCAGGAAGAACACCATCATGCGCCGAAGTGGTCGCCGGTCCGGGGGCGGGATCTGATCCAGATCAAGGCGGTCCCGTCCGCCCCGTCCATCGTGCGGGCCCACCGAGGCGACAGAGGAGGCAGCCATGGCATTCGAGACGAGGAGCGGGAAGGATGCCGGAACGGCCTTCGACATCTCCTCCATCCTGGCCTCCGAGACCGCGCTCTGGAAGTCCTTCGGCTTCGACCTGCCGTTGCGGGTCACCGCCGAACTCCTGAGCTTCGGCAGCCGGCGCCTGGAGGCTCAGGCGGAGCACGTCCGTGCGCTCGGACGCTGCGGCTCGCCCGCCGAGGTGATGAAGAGCCAGACGGCGTTCCTGACGCGGGCCATCGCCGACTATCAGCGGGAGGCCGAGACCCTGTCGCGGGATCTGGCCGACGCCGCGCCGCCGGCCCTCAGGACATCCGCCTGAACCCTCGGGACGCGACCCTCGGGACGCGGCGGCCGGCGCGGCGAACCTCTCTCAAGAGCGCCCGCCGCGCCCCTCGGCGTCACGCGGCCTTGATCTCGATCGTCTGGGCGCTGGCCACCGCGGCCGCGGGCTTGGGCAGCGTCAGGGTGAGGACACCCTTGTCCATCCGCGCCTCGATCTGCTCCGGCTTCGTCCCGGGCGGCAGTTCGAGCGTGCGGGAGAAGGCGCCGTAGCTGCGCTCCGTCACCTTGCGGGCGCCCTTGGTCTCCTCCTTCTCCTGGCGCTTCTCGCCGCGGATGACGAGGAGGTCGTCGACGAGCTCGATCCGGACGTCGGCGCGCTCCAGCCCGGGCAGTTCGGCCGTCACCTCGATGTGATCGTCCCGCTCGACGACGTCCATCCGCGGGAAGGGGCCCGACTGAAGGAAGTTCGGCAGCCCGGACCAGACCTCGCCGAGCATCCGGTCGAACTCGCGCTGGAGGGGGAACGGGGTCGGCGACATCCTCACCGAGGGCTCGTCGGCCCGGTTGGCGAGGGTAAGGAGAGACTTCAGATTCATGGCGGTCTCCCGTGTTCGACCGGCATGCGGCGGCCGGTCCTGTGCCCCAGAAGGGCATCGCGGCGCCGCTCCCGCCTTGCGGTGGATCAAACATCGTCGCGGAGGCCTCAGCGCGACAGCAGGGTCGGGAAGGTCATCGATCGGAGGATGGTCCGGCTCGCGCCGCCCAGGATCGCCTCGCGCAGGCGCGAATGGCCGTAGGCGCCCATCACGAGGAGCCCGGCGCCACACTCCGCGGCGTAGGACAGCAGCGCCTCGCCCGGCGGCAGGCCGGCCGGGCAGACGCGGACCGTCGCGTCGATGCCGTGTCGGGCGAGGTGCCCGACCATGCGCCGGCGTGCCTCCTCCGGCGGCGGCTCGTCCGTGACGGTGACGACCTCGACCCGCTCGGCATGCTGCAGCAGCGGCAGGGCATCGCCGAGCGCACGCGCCGCGGTCGCGCTGCCGTCCCAGGCGACGACCGCGCTGGCCAGGCGCAGCGCAGTCGCCTGGATGTAGGGCACGACCAGCACCGGGCGGCCCGTCCGGAACAGCAGGGTCTCCAGGTAGGCGTCGGCCGGCTTCGGCGCGGCGGGGTCGGGTTGCTCGATCACCGCGAGGTCGCTCAGGCGCGCGTGCGCGGCGAGGCATTCCGCGGCGTCGCGGACGGAGGCGCAGATCGCGGTCGACTCGCAGGTGAGGTTGGCCGCCCGCGCCGCGGCGGCGGCGTCCCGGGCGGCCTGGGCGGCCCGCTCCCGGGCGGACGACGCGGCGGACACGACCATGTCGTAGGGGATCTCGGCCCGCGCGAAGGTCTCGAACGGCACGATGGGCAGCACGCTGACCGCCGTGACGGACGCCCCGAGTTCCGCCGCGAGCGCGACGCCGCTGGGCACCGCGCAGCGGCCGACGCCGTCGACGACGATCGTCAGATCCCGGATCATGGCTCTACCCTCCCGCTGGATGCGGGCTCAGGATCGCTCAGACCGGGGGCGTTCGCCTTGATGCATCGCAAGGAGGCCCCGGTTCTTGCGGCGAAGCGACGGCCTTCGTGCGCGCCTCATGCGGGGTCCGGGGCCGGCCCCGCTCCGTCCGCCGCCAGGATCATCGCCCGCAGCGTCTCGGGGGCGAGCCGCGCGTCGAGCCGGCGCCACGTGATCGTCCCGCAATCCCGGCGCGCCTGGGCGGCCAGAATGTCGGGCGTGGCGTCGGAGGGGTCGTCCCGCCGGGCGGCGATGCGCCCGCCGAGCGTCGCGACGGGCGCCTCCAGCCACACGCCCCGGAACGCCGCGCCGCAGGCGGCCGCCAGGGCCGCGACGGCCTCGCGCTCGGCCGGCCGATCGAAGACCGCATCGACGATCACCGGCGCGCCGCCGGCCAGCACCCCGGCGGCCTGCGCGCGCAGGGCCGCGTAGACCGCCTCCGACACCTCCGCCGCATAGGCGGCAGGCGGCAGCCGCGTCAGGGGCGAGACCCCGTGCAGGCGCTTGCGGATGCGGTCGCTGCCGACGATGCGGGCGCCCGGCGGCGCGCCGAGCCACGGCGCCGTGGCGGAGGAGAGCGTCGACTTGCCGGTCCCGCTGAAGCCCCCGATCGCCACGAGCGTCGCCGGGAACTCGGCGAGAAGCTCGCGCGCGAGCGACAGGTAGGCCTGCGCCTCGCGGCGCAGCGCCGCCCCGGCCTCCCCGACCGCGTCCGATGCCTGACTTGCCGACACGTGCGCGCGGATCACCGCCCGGAGCGCCATCAGGAACGGCATCAGCCCCGCATCCGCCGCATCGTCCGTCTCGTCGAGGTAGCGGTTGAACAGCAGGTTCGCGAGGCCGGGCCGGCCGCGGTGCCACAGGTCCATCAGCACGAAGGCGAGATCGTAGAGGATGTCGGTGGTGGCGAGGTCCTCGTCGAATTCGAGGGCGTCGAAGGGCGTCGGCACACCCTCGAACAGGCAGATGTTGCGCAGGGTCAGGTCGCCGTGGCAGCGGCGGACCCTGCCGGCGGCGCGCCGCGCGTCGAGCCGGGCGGCGTGGCGGGCGAGCCGCGCCCGGAAGGCGGCCGCCAGCGCGGCGGCCTCCCCATCCGGGACGAGGCCGCTCGCCCGCAGGCTGCGGTCGTTGAGCGCGATGAGGTCGGCCATGGCCGCCGCCCCGCCGTGGTCCCGGCTCGCCGGTGCCGCCGCGTGGAAGCCGGCGAGGCGATGGGCGAGGTCGGCGACGAGGGCCGGGGTGAGCCGCCCGTCGCACGCCATGCGGTCGAACAGGTCGGCCTGCGGGAAGCGCCGCATCTCGACCAGCGCGTCGACGAGCGGCCCCGGCCCGTCCAGGACGAGGTCGCCGTCCGGCCCGCGGGTGATCCGGTGCACCCGGCGGTAGAGGCTCGGTGCGGTGCGGCGGTTCACGGCGAGTTCGGCCTCGCAGGCGGCGAGCCGCCGCTCCGGCGTCGTGAAGTCGAGGAAGGGAAAGCGCACCGCCCGCTTCAGCTTGAGCACGCGGTCGCCCGCCATCAGCACGGTCGAGATGTGGGTATCGATCCGCTCGATGCGCCCCTCTCCGGCGAGGAGCCGCATCAGGAACGCCACGGTGTCGCTCTGGTCGGCGGCCGTCATCGCATCCTCCACCGCGCCCGGTCAGGGCCGCCTGCTGCGCCGCGGGCGGGCCGCTTCCGGCGCGGGGCGGCGATGGCCCAGGGCTTCACCCCCTCGGCCGCCGCCAGATAGGCCGCCGTGATCAACGCGACCGCGGCGAGCACCGCGGGCGGCGGCGCCTCGAAGCCGAGCCGGGGGCCGAGCGGCGTGAACGGCACCGCGAGGGCGACCGAGAGGGCCGCGAGCGAGGAGGCGGCGAGCGCCCCGCCCGGCCCGTCACGCCAGGGCCGCCCACGGGTGCGGATGACGACGATGACCAGGATCTGCGTCGCCATGGATTCGAGGAACCAAGCGGTGCGAAACACCTCCGGGCTCGCCTGGAAGGCGAGCAGCAGAACCCCGAAGGTGGCGAGGTCGAACAGCGACGAGAGCGGCCCCATCACGGCCGCGAAGCGCAGCAGCGCCCCCATGTCCCAGGCTTGCGGCCGCGCCACCGCCTCAGGCTGCACCCGGTCGAACGGAATGCCGACCTCCGAGAGGTCGTAGAGCAGGTTGTTGAGCAGGATCTGCATCGGCAGCATGGGGAGGAACGGCAGCGCCGCTGCGGCGACGGCCATCGACAGCATGTTGCCGAAGTTCGAACTCGCCCCCATACGTATGTACTTGAGGATGTTGGCGAAGGTCCGCCGTCCCTCCGCGACGCCCGCCGCCGCCACCTCCAGGTCGGGGGCAAGCAGGATCATGTCGGCGGCGGCCTGCGCCACGCCGCTCGCCCCGTCGACGGAGAGGCCGATATCCGCCTGCCGCAGGCCGGGGGCGTCGTTGATGCCGTCGCCCAGGAAGCCGACCACCTCCCCGTCGGCCTGGAGCGCCTTGACGATGCGCGCCTTCTGGTCGGGCGCGAGCCGCCCGAAGGCGTCCACACGGCGCACCCGGACGGCGAGGGCCTCGTCGCCGAGGGCCGCCACCTCCGGCCCCGACAGCACGGCGTGCGCACCGAGCCCGACGAGCCCGGCGAGGCGCCGTACCACCACGGGATCGTCCCCCGACAGGATCTTGACCTTGACGCCGGCCGCGAAGAGATCGGCCACGGCCGCCGCGGCGGTGGGTTTCGGCGGGTCCGCGAAGGCGCAGAACCCCTCGAGGAGGAGGTCTGCCTCCGCGGTGTCGGCCGGCCCTGAGACCGGCCGCGTCGCCACCGCGATGCTGCGCTGACCCGCCTCGGCCAGCCGGCGGACCTGCTGCGCGAGGACCGCCTCGCGCTCGGGCCCGCCCAGGGGCGCCGTGCCGGTCCCGGCGCGCCGGGCCGTGCAGAGGGCGAGCACCGCCTCCGGCGCGCCCTTGACGATCAGGAGCCGCCCCTCCGGTCCCTCCGCCAGGACCGAGCCGGTGCGGCGCGCGTAGTCGAAGGCGCGCTGGCCGAGGCGCCGCCACGCCCCGGGGGACGCATCGCCGCCGCGGACCAGCGCGGCATCGAGGGGCGAGCGGTCGCCGCCGAGCGCGGCCGCGACGGCGCCGAGGCGGGCCGGACGCGGATCGGGCGCGCCCGACGGATCGAGGCTGCCCGCGAGCGCGATCTGCGCCGAGGTCAGGGTGCCGGTCTTGTCGGTGCACAGCACCGTCATCGCCCCGAGATCGTGGATGGCGGCGAGGCGCTTTACGATGACCTTGCGCCGCGCCATGCGCAGCGCCCCGCGCGAGAGCGTCACGGTGGTGATCATCGGCAGCAACTCGGGCGTGAGGCCGACCGCCAAGGCCACCGCGAAAAGGAGCGAGTCGAGCACCGGCCGTCCCAGGGCGACGCGGATCGCGAGGACGCCGACCACCAGGAGGAGGGTCAGCCGCGCGATCACCAGCCCGAAATCCCTGAGGTCGCGCTGGAACGGCGACGGCGCGGCCGCCTCCGCGAGGGACGAGGCAGCCGCGCCGAACAGCGTCGCGCGGCCGGTGGCGACCACGAGGGCAACCGCCTCCCCGCTCTGCGCCACCGCGCCGCGGAACAGGGCATTCGCGGCCTCGGCCGGGCTCGACGCGGCGACCGGGCCGGGACGCTTCTCGACCGGATAGGGCTCGCCGGTCAGTGCCGCCTCCGACGCCGCGAAGGCCGCGCTCTGGAGCACCAGGGCATCGGCGGGCACGATGTCGCCCGCCCGCACGCGGATCACGTCCCCGGGGACCACCTGATCGACCGGGATGGTCCGGAAGACGCCGTCGCGCTTGGCTTCCGCCTTCAGCGCCACGGAGCGCCGCAGGGCCTCCGCCGCGCGGACGGCGTGCCCCTCCTGCACCGTGTCGAGGCCGATCGAGAGCGTCAGGATGGCGATGATGATGGCGCCCCCGCCCCAGTCGCCGGTGAGGATCGCGACGCCACCGGCGGCGAGCAGGATGAGGGCGAAGGGTTCGACCATCCGGCGCAGGATCGCCCTCAGGGCGCCGTCGGGCCGGGCCGGGGCGTCGCTGTTGGGACCATGGCGGGCGAGCCGGCGCGCGGCCTCCGCCCTGGTCAGCCCGTCGCGCCCGCAGCCGAGCCGGGCGCACAACGCCTCCGGCCCGACGGTCCAGAAGGCCGGGCCTGCAGCGGAGGGCGCGGCGGGGTCGCCCTTCCCGGTCGGAGGACTCGTCCGCACCTTGCCCGGCATCGCCTCGGCTCCCGGCCGGCGGGGTCCGGCCGGCGAGGACACTCTGCGCGGGCGGCCCCGGCCCGGCCTTGATCCAGAGCAACCCTGCGCGCGTGGGCCGTTACCCCCGATCGCACGCCGCCGGATGCTACGGGACCGATCCGCGCGGGCTTCGATCCGCCGCGCCCTCGCGCCGAGCGGAGGAGCGGGGCCCGGCCTGCCCATCGCGCAGGACCCGCAACGCGTTCAGGATCACGGCCACGTCGATCGCCTCCTGGAGGAGCGCCCCCCGCACGGGGGACAGCAGGCCGAGGGCGCCCGCGACCATGCCGCAGACCGACAGGCCCAGGCCCGCCCAGACGCTCTGCAGGGCGATGGCGCGGGCGCGCCGGGCGATGTCGATGGCCTGCGGCAGGGGGGTGAGGCTGTCGACCAGCAGCACCACGTCGGCGGCCTCCGCGGCGGCGGCCGCGCCGCGGGCGCCCAACGCCGCACCGAGGTCGGCGGCCGCGAGGGCGGGCGCGTCGTTGACGCCGTCGCCGACCATCATCACGACCCCGTGCCGCCGCGCCTGCGCGACGATGCCGGCCTTGCCGGCCGGGTCCAGATCGGCCGCCACGGCGTCGATGGGCAGGCCGGCCGCGACCCGCTCGGCGACCGGCAGACGATCCCCCGTGGCCAGCACGATCCGGGCGATGCCGCGCGCCCGCAGCGCCGCGAGCGTGTCGGCCCCGTCGCGGCGCAGCGGATCCACCACGGTGAGCCGCCCGGCCAAGAACCCGTCGACCGCGACCAGGATCGTGCCCGAGCCGGGCGGCTCCTCGCCGGCCGGGACCGCCACGCCGTGCCTGCGCATCAGCCCCGCGCCGCCGACCAGGACGCGGCGGTCCTCGACCCGGCCGGCGATGCCCTCGCCCGGAGACTCGACCGCCTCGGTCGGCGTCGCGAGGCCGAGCCCCCGCTCCTGCGCCTCCGCGACGAGCGCGCGCGCCACCGGATGGCCGGAGGCCTGGTCGAGGGAGGCGGCGAGCCGCAGGACCTCCGGCGGCGCGAAGGCCGGCATCGCCGCGATGCCCGCGAGCCGCACGCGGCCGTGCGTGAGCGTGCCGGTCTTGTCGAGGACCAGGACCCGCACCTTGGCCAGGGTCTCGAGGGCGCCGCTGCCCTTGATCAGCACGCCGATCCCGGCCGCGCGCGACAGGCCCGCCACGAGCGCGACCGGAACCGCCAGGATCAGCGGGCACGGGGTCGCGACCACCAGCACGGCGAGCGCGCGCAGCGGATCGCCGCTGGCCAGCCACGCGCCCCCTGCGAGGACCAGCGTGACGGTCAGGAAGGCCAGGGCGTAGCGGTCCGCCAAGCGGCTCATCGGCGCCTTCTGCGCCCTCGCCGCCTCGACGAGGCGCACGATGCCCGCATAGGTGCTCTCGGCCGCCGGCCGCTCCGCCCTGAGCGTGAAGGGCGTGCCGACATTGACGGTGCCGCTCATCACCGCGGCCCCGGCCTCGTGCCGGACGGGCAGCGCCTCGCCGGTGAGCGTCGCCTGATCGAGGACCGCGCGGCCCGCCGCGACCCGGCCGTCCACCGGCAGGACGTCGCCGACGCGCACGAGGATGCGGTCGCCCGGGACCAGCGCCCCCACCGGCACCTCCCGCGCCCCGTCCGCCTCCTCGCGCAGGGCGGTCCGCGGCTGGCGGGCGAGGAGCGCCGTCATGTCGCGCGCGGCGCGGGCCGCCGCATAGGCTTCGAGGGCCTGCCCGCCCGACACCATCACGGCGATGACGATTCCGGCGAGCGGCTGCCACAGGGCGAGAGCGCCGCCCATCGACAGCACGGCGACGAGGTCGAGGCCGACATCGCCGCGGGCGAGGCTCGCGACGACCTGGGCCACGAGGGCGGCGAGCACGACCAGCGTCGCGGCGGCCCAGATCCAGCCCGCCCAGGCCGGGGCACCCAGGGCCTGCGCGGCGAGGCCCGCGGCCAGCCCGAGCAGCGGCAGCGCGACGAAGCCGCGGCGCAGGCCGCCGCGCCCGTCGGCCGGGCGCCGCCCGGCTCCCGCCGGGAGCGGCGGCGCCGCGAGGCTGGAGGAATCCCGCATGCCGTTCCGCCTTAACCAACGAGAGGGGCCGATCCTCGGCGCGGCGATCCGGGGCCGCCGGGCGATCCGGCAGGTGATCCGCAAGGCGGCTGCGGCGGGCGGGGGCCCCACCGCTCAGTGCGCCATGAAGAGGGGGACCGGACAGGAGCGGAGCAGCTCCTGCGTCACGCCGCCCAGAACCATCTCGCGCAGCACCGAGTGCGCGAAGGCGCCCATGACGATGAGGTCGGCCCCCTCGGTCGAGGCGTGCCGGCGCAAGCTGCCGGCGACGTCCCGATGCTCGGCCGCGAGCGTCGTGACCGTCACCGGCACGTCGTGGTGCGCCAGGCACGGCGCCACCTCGGCGCCCGGCACGCTGTGCGCGAGGTCCTTCTCGCCCGCCACCGACACGATCTCGACGTGGTTCGCCCGCTTGAGGAGCGGGAGGGCGTCGTGCAGGGCGCGGGCGGCCTGGGCGCTGCCGTCCCAGGCGACGAGGATGCGCTGGCCCGCGAAGGTCTCGACGCCGCGCGGCACGACGATCAGGGGGCGCCCGCTCTCGAACAGCAGGGTCTCGATCAGCCCGCGGTCGCCCGTCAGCATGCGCGGCTCGGCGTCGATCACGCTGAGATCGTGGATCCGGGACTGGCGGGAGAAGCTCGCCAGGACGCGGTCGTAGGGAAGATGGTCCGTCTCCGTGGTGCACAGGACGCCTGCGGCGGCGGCGTCGCCGCGCGCCCGCTCGGCCACCTCCTCCGCCAAGCTCCGCAGCCGGCGGTTCTCGGCGGCGACCAGCATCCTGACGAAGCGGCTGATCCAGCTGTGCGGCAGGACGAGCTTGACCGAGACCGCCTGGACGGTGGCGCGCGCGCCGGCCTGTCCGGCCAGCGAGAGGCCGTAGGCGAGCGCGCTCGACGGCGCCTCGTCCTGCATCTGCTCCGTTACGGCGATCAGGATGGTTCTGAGAGTGTCGATCATGGCCGTTCCCGTGTACGGAGAGCAGTCTCGCTGCAGGGCCGCGCCTCGCGTTGAGGTGGATCAAGACGGTGCGCCCGGATGCGGCGAGCCGCAATGTCGTGAAGCGGGCTCGGCTCGACCCGCAGTTGTCCTCGGCTCCCGTCCGAGAGTAGCGTCGTGCACAAGGGATGGATGCGGTCCGGGGTGGCGAGCGATCGGCCGGCGTCGGAGCGGTGCGGAGTCGGGGGCCACGTGGGGGCGCACGGAGACAGCGACCGCGGGGCGGGTCCCGCAGGGCGGTGCAGGCGATGACGAGCCCAGTCGATTCCTCCGGCGCGGAGCAGGGCGGCGACAGGCTGACCGCGGATGAACTCCGGCAGGCCCTTGACGAGGCGGGCCTCTGCATTTGGTCGCTGGACATTCCGACCGGCCGCGTCTCGGTCTCGCCGACCGGCGCCCGGCTCTTCGGCGCCCCGCCCGAGCAGCTCACCACCTTCGCGGCGATCCAGGCCCTGGTGCACCCGGACGACCGGGAGGCCCGGGCGGACGCCATCCGGGGAGCTCTGGAGCGCGGTGGAAGCTACCAGGTCGATTACCGTGTTCCGCGCCCCGACGGCTCCGTCACCTGGCTGCGCTCGCGCGGGCGGGTGGAGCTCGACCCGGCCGGTCGCCCGGCCCGGCACCGCGGGGTCGTGCTGAGCATCGACGAGCAGAAGCGAGCCGAGGCGGATCTGCGTGCCCGCGAGGCCCACCTGCGCTCGATCCTCGACACCGTGCCGGACGCCATGGTGGTCATCGACGCGACGGGCCTCATCCACTCCTTCAGCGCGGCGGCCGAGCGCCTGTTCGGCTACGCGGCCGGCGAGGTGGTCGGCCGGAACGTCCGGATCCTGATGCCGGAGCCGATGCGGGGCGAGCACGACGGCTACCTCGACCGCTACCGGCGCACGGGCGAGCGCCGGATCATCGGGACCACGCGGGTCGTGTCGGGCCAGCGGCGGGACGGTTCGACCTTCCCGATGGAACTCGCCATCGGCGAGATGCGCTCGGGCGAGCAGGTCTTCTTCACCGGCTTCATCAACGATCTCACCGAGCGCCAGCAGACCCAGGCCAGGCTGCAGGAACTCCAGGCCGAACTCGTCCACATCTCCCGCCTGAGTGCGATGGGCGAGATGGCCTCCACCCTGGCCCATGAGCTGAACCAGCCCCTCGGCGCCATCAGCAACTACACCAAGGGCTGCCGCCGCCTCCTGGCCCGGCCCGATGCCGAGGCCGTCGCCAAGACCCTGGAGGTGCTCGACAAGACCGCCGAGCAGGCGCTGCGGGCGGGGCAGATCATCCGGCGCCTGCGCGAATTCGTCACCCGCGGCGAGACCGACCGGCGGCCCGAACCGGTGGCGCGGCTGATCGAGGAGGCGAGCGCGCTGGCCCTGATCGGCGCCCGCGAGCAGGGGATCGCGGCGCGCGTCGCGCTGGACCCTCGCGTGGGCGCGGTCCTGGCCGACCGGGTGCAGGTCCAGCAGGTGCTGGTCAACCTGATGCGCAACGCCCGCGAGGCGATGCAGCAGAGCGAGCGGCGCGACCTCTGCGTCGAGGCGCGGCCCCACGGCGTGCGCATGGTGGAGATCGCGGTGTCGGATACCGGGCCCGGCATCGCGGACGACATCGCCGACCGGCTGTTTCAGCCCTTCATCACCACCAAGCGGAGCGGGATGGGGGTCGGCCTGTCGATCTGCCGTACCATCATCGAGGCGCATGGCGGCCGGCTGACGGTGGAGCGCAACGGCGACGGGGGCGCGACCTTCCGGCTGACCTTGCCGGCGACCAGGGAGGGAGGCCCGATCGATGGCGGCTGATGTCGTGCACGTGGTGGACGACGATGCGGCGATGCGGGATTCGCTCGCCTTCCTGCTCGACACCGCGGGCTTCCAGGTCGTGCTCTACGAGGACGGCACGCGCCTTCTCGACGCGCTCGCGGGAGCCGGGACGGGCTGCATCCTGACCGACATCCGCATGCCGGAGATCGACGGGCTCGAACTCCTGCGCCGGCTGCGCGCGGCCGGCCACACGCTGCCGGTGGTGATGATGACGGGACACGGGGACGTCCCGCTCGCCGTGGAAGCGATGAAGCTCGGCGCGTGCGACTTCATCGAGAAGCCGTTCGACGACGAGGTTCTCCTGCAGGCGTTGCATTCCGCGCTGCGGCGGGCGGATCCGGCCGAACCGGCCGATCCGGCGCTGCAGGCCTTCCTGCGCCGGGTCGCCACCTTGAGCGAGCGCGAGCGGCAGGTGCTGCACCACCTCGTCGGCGGCGGCACCAGCAAGGAGATCGGCCGGGCGCTGGCGATCAGTCCGCGCACGGTCGAGATCTACCGGGCGAAGCTCATGGCCAAGACGCAGGCGGGGAGCCTGCAGGAGCTGGTGCGCTGGGCGGTCCTGGCCGGCCTCGCCTGAGCCGGGTTGAGCCAGGTCAAGGCGATGGCGGGCGCCACCCCTCACGGTGGGCTCATGGAGGCGCTGACCTCGCTGCCGCGGCGATCATCATGTCGGTGAACCAGACCATCATCTACGTCGTGGACGACGACCCGGCCGTTCTGCACTCGACCCGCTTCCTGCTGGAGAGCGAGGGCTACCGGGTCGAGGGATTCGCCAGCGGCCACGACCTCCTGGCGGCGTTTCCCGGCCCGAGCCCGGGCTGCATCATCCTCGACCACGTCATGCCGGACCTGGATGGCCTCGAAGTCTTCAGGCGGCTGCGCGAAGTCGACCGGCACGCGCCGGTCGTCCTGATCACCGGACATCCGTCGCCGACCATCCGCACGCGCGCCCGGGAGGCCGGCGTGCCGGTGATCGAGAAGCCGCTCGCGCTGGAGATCCTCCTCGGCCTGCTCTCCGCCGACGGCGCCCGCACGGGGACGGCGGCGCGGCCTTGACGGCCCGTCGCGGTCGGGCAGCCCACCACGGGAGTTCGCGGGCGCGGCGGCTTGCGCGGAACGGCCCAAGGCGCAGCGTCACGGAGCACGGCGCGCGCTTTCCCCGGTCCGGCTGAACCCGGAGCCTGACAGGCCGCACCTCCTCCGCCTTGATCCAGCGCAAACGGCCGTCCGGGGCCGCCGCACCTACGTAGATGCCCTTACGGGGGCTCGCTTAAGCGACCGCCCGGAATGTCGTCCCGGGCCTGTCTCGGCCACTCTGCCCCGCGTTCAATACGAATGAGGACCAAGCCGATGACCGCCGAGATGACCCCGCCGACATCCTCGCTGGCGCGTGCGGGCGTCCGGCCTGTCCCGGCGGCCGTTTACGAGGGCGGCCTGTTCGCCGATTGCCCGGAGCTCATCGGCACGCCCTTCACGTATGCCCGCGACGAGGAGGTCTACGGCGAGGGCGAGGAGGCCGAGTTCGTCTACAAGGTGGTTAGCGGCGCCGTGTGCACCTACAAGGTGCTGAGCGACGGCCGCCGCCAGATCACCGGCTTCCACCTCGCCGGCGACCTGTTCGGGTTCGAGCACGGCCCGGCCCACCGGCACACGACCGAGGCGCTGGCGGACACCAGGGTGCTGGTCTTCTCGCGGGCGCAGATCGAGCGCGTCGCGACCGGCCGGGCCGATGTCGCCTGCCGGCTCTGGAGCCTCGCGGCGCGCGGCCTGGGGCACGCCCAGGACCACATGCTGCTGCTCGGCCGCCGTTCCGCCGTCGAGCGCGTCGCCGCCTTCCTGCTGGACGTGGACGCGCGCCTCGGCGGCACCGGCCGCTTCGCCCTGCCGATGACCCGCCGCGACATCGCCGACTATCTCGGGCTCACCATCGAGACCGTGTCGCGCACCCTGTCGCAACTGGAGAGCGAAGGCGCCCTGCTGCGGACGGGCAGCCGCGACGTCGCGCTGCGCCGCCGCCAGATCCGCCGCTGCATCGAGGATTGAGTGAGCGCGGACCGGCGCGGCGGGATTCTGCCGAGCGAGGGCCTGCGCGCGTCGCGCTCGTGAGGGACCGGAACGCTCGCCCGCCAAATGCCCGGTTCCCAGCTGCCCGGTCCATCGCTCCGCCGTGAGGAGGCTCGCCGTGTCCCATCCCATGTCCCCTGCCACCACCGAGCCCGCCGCGGCCGAGGCGCAGCCCGAGGGGGCTGGCCGGACGGGGTCCCAGGCGATGCTGCACCGCGTGACGCTGACGCTGGCGCGCTGCCCGCAGCATCCGGAAGGCAGCGCCGGACGCGGCTACGAGATCATCGCGCCCCTCGGGCCGGACGGTCAGCTCGATGCCGCCCTGTGGCGCGAGGTCCGCGACCGGTGCCGCGTGCGCCGCTTCTGGACCGGTGAGCCCGACTGCCACGGCCGCCTCGTGCACCGCGCGGGCGGCGCGGGCGGTGCGACGTGGCTGATCGACTACGACGACCGCACCACCGAGGACGACGAGCCGGGCTACCGCCTGGGCACGCACGCCTTCGTCGAGGGCGAGTACGTCTCGATCCGCGACGCCGGCGACGAGGCCTTCCACACGTTCAAGGTCGTCCGCCGCGGCCGAGGCATGGATCCGCACCGCCCGGACGCGGCGTGAAGGTCCCGAGACCGGACCGTCCGCACCGGCCGGGCGGCGAGGCCGATCCGCCGCCGCCGCGTCGACGTCCCGGAATTGACGTCTCGGGGAGCGCGGGCCGGCCGCCCTGCCCCGGTGCGCGCGGCGGCCGGGATCGCCCGACGCGCGCAGGGCGAGGGTGAGACCGATGCTGGCGATGGTTCTCCGGGAGCCGGGCGGCCGCCTCGTGGCCGAGTCCCGGCCGGACCCCGAACCCGGTCCGGGGGAGATCCGCATCCGGGTCGAGGCCTGTGCGGTCTGCCGCACGGACCTTCACGTCATCGACGGCGACCTGCCCCAGGCCGTCTACCCGATCGTCCCGGGACATGAGGTGGTCGGCCGCGTCGAGGCGCTCGGCCCGGGCGTGACGGGGCCGCGCCCGGGGCTGCGGGTCGGCGTGCCGTGGCTCGCGCACACCTGCGGCCGCTGCGCCTATTGCGAGAGCGGCCGCGAGAATCTCTGCGACCGGCCGGATTTCACCGGCTGCACCCGCGACGGCGGGTTCGCGACCCACCTCGTGGCCGAGGCCGCCTTCACGATCCCGCTCGACCCGTCGCTCGATCCGGTCGCCACCGCGCCCCTCCTGTGCGCCGGCCTGATCGGCTGGCGCAGCCTGCGCATGGCCGGCACAGCCGAGACCATCGGCCTCTACGGCTTCGGCGCGGCCGCCCACATCGTCGCCCAGATCTGCCGCTGGCAGGGCCGGCGCGTCCTCGCCGTCACGCGGCCCGACGATCGGCGCGCGCAGGATTTCGCCCGGTCTCTCGGCGCCGTCTGGGCGGGCGGCTCGGACGAGGCTCCGCCCGAGCCCCTGGACGCCGCCCTCCTGTTCGCCCCGGACGGACGCCTCGTGCCGGCCGCGCTCGGGGCCGTCCGGAAAGGGGGCCGGGTGGTCTGCGGCGGCATCCACATGAGCGACATCCCGCGCTTCCCCTACGATCTGCTCTGGGGTGAGCGTGCGGTGCTGTCCGTGGCGAACCTGACCCGCGAGGACGCCCGCACCTTCTTCGAGGTCGTGCCCCGCGCCGGGATCGTGACCCATACGCGCGCCTATCCGCTGACCCGGGCCAACGCGGCGATCCTGTCGCACCGGTCCGGACGGCTGGAGGGCGCGGCCGTGCTCGTGCCCTGACGCCGGCGCGGCCGCCCTTGAGCTGGATCAAGGCCGGCCGCGCCGGCGCGCGCGAGAGTGCCTGCACGCGCCGGACGATCCGGGCACGGGGGGCGTCATGAGGATCTCGACCATCATGGTCTCGCTCGATCTCGGGGCCGCGGCCGCGGATCGCGTGCAGCTCGCGGCCGGCATCGCCGCGCGGTTCGAGGCCCGGCTGATCGGCGTCGCCGCCCGGCCGGTTCCCGCCCTGCTGTCCGTTGGCGATGCGCGCGAGGCGGAACGCCTCTACGAGATCGAGGACCGCCGGGCGTACGAGCAGCTCGCGGAGGCCCGCGCCCTGTTCGAGCGCGAGGCCGGGACGGCGGTCGGCACATCCTGGCGTGCCGCGCTCGCCCCCCCGTTGGCCTACCTCGCCGAGCAGGCCCGGTCCGCCGATCTCGTCGTGGTCGGCCGGTACGGCCCCGCGGACGGGGATCCGGGCCTCATGGGCGTGATGGCGGGTGCGGTGCTGATGGAGTCCGGCCGGCCGGTGCTCGTCGCGCCGCCCGGAATCGAGCGCCTCTCGGCCCGGCGGGTCGTCGTGGCCTGGAGGGACACGCGCGAGGCGCGCCGGGCGGTTCACGACGCCCTGCCGTTCCTCGCCGGCGCCGCGGAGGCGAAGGTCGTGGCGGTGGGGCCGGGCGCGCACCATGACGGGATCGAGGATGTGGCCCAGTACCTCTCCGGCTACGGCCTCACCGCCACCGCGCACCTGCTGCCGACGCCCTCGGCGGGCATTGCGGACGAACTCGTCGCGTTCGCCCGGCGCGAAGAGGCCGACCTGATCGTCATGGGGGCCTACGGCCATACCCGGCTGCGGGAGTGGATCTTCGGCGGCGCCACCCGCGACATGCTCCGGACGACGCCCCTCTGCTGCCTGATGAGCCACTGATGCGCCTCCTCACCGCGATCCTCGTCGGCGCGCTCGCGCTCCCGCCGCTCCTCGCCGGTCCGGCCGGCGCCTGGGACCGCAGGGTGCAGCAGGGCGAGACCCTGGCCCGGACGAACTGCGCCCGCTGCCATGCGGTCGGGCGCCATGGGGCGAGCCCCCTGCGCGAGGCGCCGCCCTTCCGCGAGCTTCACACGCGCTATCCGGTCGAAGACCTGGGCGAGGCCCTGGCCGAAGGCATCCAGACCGGTCATCCCACCATGCCCGAATTCCGGTTCGATCCGGATCAGGTGCAGGCCCTCATCGCCTACCTGAAGTCCCTGGAGCGCTGAGCCGGGAGCGGCGGCGCCGCCGCTCCCGGCTCGTCCCCGCAAGCGCGATCCTCCCGGTCCTGTGTCGCGCGACGGCGCACCGGGCCGGTCCTCGCCCGGGAGAGCGGGGCGCCTCCCCCGCAGTCGCCTTTGATCTCGCGCCGACGGGCTGCTGGACTTGATCCACCGCAAGGCGTGCCGGCGTCCCGCGGCCCATCCCGGCGGCCTCGGGTCGTCCGGCCGGCCTTCGCCGGCCACCCGCGCACAAGGAGACGTCGATGCCAGAGGTGCTCAGGATCGAAACCGGGACATTCGCCATCGTGGAGGACGGTCTCTGGTGGCCGGGCATCTACGACAGCGCGAAGGCCGCGCTGCGCGCGACCGGCTTCCGGGAGGGAGCCCTCTCGCAATTGCAGCAGCGCAAGAACGCGGAGACCGCCGGCCGTCCCGGCGTCATCACGGCCGAGGATCTCGACGCCCTCGCGGGTGCCGCGCCGGGCGGCTAAGCAGATTTCGGAAAAGTGGTTGCCGGTTTTGCGATAAAAATCTGCGAAGAAACAAGAACCTAAGC